>JAFWJS010000012.1 GCA_017511535.1 Eubacterium sp.
GCGGTCTAACTTCTCCCAGAGATCCTCGCCGGCCTCCCGGATATGATCTTTTATATCCTGTCCAATAGACCGGAGGCTTTCTTTTGTTTCATAGTGAGCCGTTATGGCATCTACTATGGCCTTGTTACGCATGGACCAAAGGGATGATTCTATCTCTTCCTGAACTCCAAGAGCTTCTTTTTTGAAAGTCTTCCGGGCTGCGTCTATCTCGCCCAGTATCTGCATCAGTTCGCCCTGCGACTGCATCCATGATCCTTTTATTGGATCGTGCCTGCCGAAAACTCCGCTTTTGTAATTGTCGATCACGACCAGGTAACGCTCATAGGCGTGAGCGACTGCGTCTTCCCATGAGATATACAGTTCATCTCCTGCGCCTTTGCCGACTTCCTTCATCAGCTGCGGGCGTTTACAGAGCTCACGGAGTTTTGCTGCAAGCGATTCTGCGCTCTCTTCTATGAGGAAGCCGTTGCGGCCGTCCGTCACACCTTCAGAAGCGCAGCTTCCCGCAACTATTACAGATGCGGTATCTGATGCCGCGGCCTCTCTCACTACCAGACCATTCGTGTCGAAAGTAGAAGGGAAGAGGAAGAGATCTGAGCGTGTGTACCAAGCGCGAAGCTTATCTCTGTCAGAAATCGCGCCGGTGAAGAAGACCTTGCTGTTCAGGCCGAGTTCAGCCATATACGCTCTGACTTCTTGCTCATCACCACCCCCGCCAACGAATACCATTCTGAACTCGGTGCTGGACACATCAAGGGACTTCAACGCGTCGAGTATGATGCGAAGTCCCTTGTACCACATGAGTCTTCCGATGAACAGGAAGCAAGGAACGCCTGCCGGCAGGTCATAGCCGGCTGTTACTTTGCTCACATACTCTTCAGGCACTTTCTCTCTGGGCAGATCAACACCGTTCGGCATTACTATGTATTCGCCCTCATAGCCTATGGACTGCAGGTTCTCTCCGGCGCCTTTGCTGACTGTCCATATTTCGTCGCATGCGTTAACGTTGCGAAGAAGGGCCTGAAGAGCGCTTTCCTGCAGTACCTTGCTCTTTACAGCGTTCGCGATATCGATGTCATACTTGGTATGCCAGGTCAGGACCAGCGGAAGGCCATGGGATTCTGCAAGCTGCCTTGCCAGAAGGCATGAAGTGACCGGACAGTGGACGTGAAGAAGCGAAACATTCTGCGCTTCGACCTCGTGCGCTGCTTCCGGTGAGAATGGATAGCCCGTGACGTATCCGACAAGCTTCCTGGTGTCGATGCTCGGATAGCGAACCACAGGGAAAGAGTACGCTCTGTCATCCGAGCCGGGTACCTGAGGAGTAACGACAAGAGAATGGCCGTGACGGCGCTCTATGTTGCTCGCGTAATTGAGTACGGCGTTCGCGACCCCGTCTATGATAGGCGGGAATGAATCATTCAAAAGGCAAATCGTTTTTTTATCTTTCATAATCCCTATTCTAACAGAAATCATGGTCAAAGGATTAAGAATAAATGTGTTTACTGTGATAAAATTATATAGATAAGCATGGCCGTGAGTAACGTACTTACGATAAGGATATAAATATGAATGATCAACAGCAAAGACAAAAAGTAATAGTTAGAACCAGTCTGATCGGTATAGCGGTCAACATCCTGCTTGCGGCGTTCAAGGCGGGTGTCGGGCTGCTCTCAAATTCGATCGCTGTCATCCTGGACGCGGTAAACAACCTGTCGGATGCGCTTTCATCGGTAATAACGATATTCGGAGCCAAACTGGCCGGGCGCAAGCCTGACAAAGATCACCCACTGGGTCATGGAAGAATAGAATATATATCGGCACTCATCGTTGCGGCGATAGTCATGTACGCTGGTATCACATCGCTGGTCGAATCGGTCAAGAAGATAATCGACCCACAGAAACCTGACTATTCCACGATATCGCTCGTGATCATCGGTGTAGCCGTACTGGCTAAGATACTGCTTGGAAGATACGTGAAAAAGACGGGCGAAAAGACTCATTCCGGAGCTCTTGTCGCTTCCGGTACAGACGCTCTTTCGGACGCGGCGCTGTCGCTTGCCGTGCTGCTGACAGCCCTGCTCTATACCTTCAAAGGCATATCGCTTGAAGCCTATGTAGGCGTGGTCATCTCGGGCTTTATTATCAAGGCAGGCTATGAGATGATAAGCGATACGGTAAAGGACATACTGGGCAGGAGAGCCAACGTAGAGGTATCAAACAAGATCAAAGAAATAATATCGGAAGAACCGGATGTTCTCGGCGCATACGATCTGTTCATACACGATTACGGCCCGGACAAGGCGTACGCATCCGTCCATGTAGAGCTGCCGGATAACATGACAGTGGACAAGGTCGACGTGCTGACACGAAAGCTGACCGACAGGGTCTACAGGGAGACGGGAGTCATACTTACAGGAGTGGGAGTCTACTCCCGCAATACTGACGCCAAGGCTGAGAGGATAAGAAGAGACATCGAGAAGATAGTCATGGCCCATGAATGGGCGCTGCAGATGCACGGCTTCTACATCGATGAGGAAAGAAAGATCATCCGCTTCGACGTAGTGATGAGCTTCGACGTTTCTCACTCCGAAGGCATCAAAACCATATGCGAAGAGGTGAAGGAGATCTATCCTGAATACGATCTCGTTATAGTACCTGACATCGACATAACAGACTAAGGAAGACAGATAAAATGAGTGACTATATAGTAAGAGCAACTGCCGCGGGCGAGACCGTAAGAGCTTTCGCCATAAGATCTACAGAACTGACGGCAGAAGCGCGTGAGATACATCATACTTATCCCGTTGTGACTGCCGCGCTCGGCAGACTGCTGAGCGCCGGGGCCATGATGGGTTCCATGATGAAGGGTGAGAACGATAAGCTCACACTGCAGATGAAAGGTGACGGACCGATAGCACAGATGACCGTTACCGCTGACAGCCACGGAAACGTGAAAGGATTCGCGGCTAACCCCGCGGTGGACATACCGCTGAAGAGGGCCGGCAAGCTCGACGTAGGTGGAGCTGTGGGCAAGGGGCTACTTACGGTAATAATGGATCTGGGACTCAAAGAGCCGTATAACGGTCAGGTGGAGATACAGACAGGAGAGATAGGAGACGACCTCGCGTATTATTACACGGTCTCCGAGCAGACACCGTCAGTAGTGGGACTTGGAGTCATGGTCGATACCGACAGCTCAGTGAAACACGCCGGAGGATTCATACTGCAGGTGATGCCTGATGCCTCAGAGGAGACCATAGAGGCTCTGGAGGCTAAGGTGGCGGCCGCCGATCCTGTGACCACCATGATGGACAGGGGCATGGGGCCTGAAGAAATACTTGAGTATTACCTGAAAGACCTGGATCTTAAGATCACAGAAAAACAGCCTGTCAGGTATTATTGCGGTTGTTCAAAGGAGAAGGTTGCCGAGGCGCTCGCTACCATCAGCACCGAAGACCTGAAAGAGATGATAAATGACGGTGAAGAAATAGAGGTAAAGTGTTATTTCTGCAATTCGGCTTACAAGTTCAGCACTTCTGAACTTGAAGAGATGATAACTTCAAGATAGGGGGAAATATGTTCAGAGAAATGAGAAGGAGCCCGCAGGCTCTGAGCCATGAAGAGATGATCGATCTGCTTAAGACAGAGACCAGAGGAGTCATGTCGGTGCAGGGCGATGACGGGTATCCGTATGGATTTCCGATCAATCATTACTACGATGAAGAGGCAAACAGGATATATATCCACGGAGCCAACTTCGGACACAGGGTCGACGCTGTCAGGAGGGATCCGAAAGTTTCATACTGCGTATTCGGTCA
>JAFWJS010000013.1 GCA_017511535.1 Eubacterium sp.
CCTCGTCAAGGAAGGAAAGAATCCACTTTCAATCGACAGCAAGCCGCCTAAGGAAGACGGATATCAGGACTTCCTGATGGGCGAAGTGAGATACAACTCACTGAAGATGAGATTCCCTGAAAGAGCAGAAGAACTCTTCAAGGAGAACCAGGAGATCGCTATGGACAGATACGACAGGCTGCTCAACCAGAAAGAGAGCCTGGAGCCGGACAAGCCTGAAGAGGCTGAGAAGCCGGAGCAGTAGATCATTCCCCGGACCGGGGGAATGCAGATTCACTGCAGCATTAATTCGTTTATGCGCGAGGCCGGAGCGCCCTGACAGACGTTCCGGTCCACGCCGTAAATATGTTCATTGTTTATATGAAAATATAACTATTAAAGGAGGTAATTCATGGAAAACAGTGCACTGGACCTTAAGCCACTGGACGAAGTCCTGGACGAGCTCGCGGATCAGTACGGCAGCATGATATCCATTCTGCAGAGAACGCAGGAGATATACGGATATCTTCCTATGGATGCGATTTATCACATTTCAGAACGCACCGGCGTATCACCGGCAAAGATCATGGGAACAGCTACTTTCTATGCGCAGTTCAGACTTCAGCCGATCGGCAAATATCTGATCATGCTGTGTAAAGGTACTGCCTGCCATGTAAACGGTGCTGACGCTATCGGAGATGTGATCTCAGGAGAACTCGGTATCGAGAACGGCGAGACGACTGAAGACGGACTGTTCACACTTGAGTATGTGGCATGTCTCGGATGCTGCTCACTTTCACCTGTTATGATGATCAATGGTGAGACTTACGGACAGCTCGACGGCAAGAAGGCTGTCAAGATCATCAATGATTACAGAAAGAAGGAGGCTGCTCAATGATAAAGCTTATCGTAGGAGAAGGCAGCTGCGGTATTTCCGCAGGCGCCGCGAAAGTATATGACAGCCTCGCTAAAGAGCTTGAGGCAGACAAAGTCGCAGAGCTCGGCATCACAGGATGTATCGGAATGTGCTTCCTCGAGCCGATCGTAGACGTTTACAAAGATGATGACCTTGCTGCAAGACTTGTTCATGTAAAGCCTGAACAGGCAGCAGACATCGTGAAAGCTGTTAAGGAAGATGACCTTGACGCTCTGAAAGATCTCATGATCAAGGACGAGGACAAGGTATATCTGGAAGAGCAGACACGTATCGCACTCCGTCACTGCGGACTGATCGACCCGACATCGATCGACGAGTACATCGCCGCCGACGGATTCCAGGCCCTCAAGAAGATCCTGCTTGGCGACGGCATGACTCCTGAAGAAGTCATCGAAGAAGTCAAGGTATCAGGACTCAGAGGACGTGGAGGCGCAGGATTCCCGACATGGTTCAAATGGGACGCATGCCACAAGCAGCCGAATGAACACAAACACCTCATCTGCAACGCGGACGAAGGAGACCCGGGAGCATTCATGGACAGAGCTGTTATCGAGTCTGACCCGTTCAGCCTGATCGAAGGAATGCTGATCGCTGCTTACGCAATGGGAACAGAAGACGCTTTCGTATATGTCCGTGCTGAATATCCTCTGGCTATCAAGAGACTTTCACATGCTCTTGAAGTCGCTGAGGAAAAGGGTTACCTCGGAGACAATATCCTGGGAACAGATTTCTCATGCCATATCAAGATCAAGGCAGGAGCCGGCGCATTCGTATGCGGCGAGGAAACAGCTCTTATCGCATCCCTCGAAGGACAGAGAGGAATGCCTAAGCTGAAACCTCCATTCCCTGCTCAGAAGGGATACAACCAGGAGCCTTCAAATATCAATAACGTTGAGACATACGCAAACGTCGCATGGATCATCAATAACGGCGGAGCTGCTTTTGCCGCAATGGGTACAGAAGACAGTAAGGGAACGAAAGTATTCGCTCTCTCCGGAAAGATCAAGCGTGGCGGACTCGTTGAGATCACAATGGGTAAGACACTGCGCGAAGTCATCTTCGACATCGGCGGAGGAGTCAGAAACGACCGTCAGTTCAAGGCTGTACAGCTCGGCGGACCTTCAGGCGGATGCATTCCTGCTTCCCTGATCGACACAAAGATCGAGTACAAAGCCCTCCAGGCCACAGGAGCCATCATGGGTTCAGGCGGAATGGTAGTTATGGACGAAGGTACATGTATGGTCGGAATGGCAAAGTTCTTCCTGAACTTCACATCCAACGAATCATGCGGAAAGTGCTTCCCGTGCAGACTCGGAACAAAGCGTATGCTTGAGCTTCTCACCAGGATCACTGAAGGCGAAGGTAAAGAGGGAGACGTAGAGCTCCTCGAAGACCTCTGTCACATGGTCGGAAGCACAGCACTCTGCGGACTCGGACAGACAGCACCTAACCCGGTACTTACAACTATCCAGTACTTCAGAGACGAGTATGACGCTCACATCAGAGAGAAGAAGTGTCCGGCTAAGGAATGCCAGAAGCTTCTGACATACTCGATCGACAAAGACAAGTGCGTAGGCTGCACGCTCTGCGCGAGAAACTGCCCGGTAAAGGCGATCACAGGCGAGGTAAAGAAGCCGCATGAGATCGATCCGGCAGTCTGCATCAAGTGCGGCAAGTGCTACAGCAACTGCAGATTCGGCGCTATCAACATAGAGTAAGGAGGGAACAGTAATGGACGAATATATCAAAGTCACGATAAATGATCAGGAAATTACTGCGAAGAAAGGCCAGACGATCCTCGAGATCGCTCAGCATAACGGCATATACATCCCGACTCTCTGCAACGATGAGCGTCTTAAGACATATGCTGCATGCGGAATTTGTATCGTAGAAGTAGAAGGGAATAACAAGCTTCTGAGAGCATGCGCTACAGAAGCTGCTGACGGAATGGTCATCCACACGGAATCAGACCGTATCAAGAAGCAGAGAAAGATAAACATGGAGCTCGTAATGAGCGACCACGAGGGAGACTGCCGTGGACCATGCCACCTGAACTGCCCTGCCGGTGAGGATCCACAGAGATACCTCAAGGCTATCCAGATGAAGGACTACAAGTGGGCTACAGAGATCATCCGTGAGCACATACCACTGCCAAGCTCGATCGGACGTATCTGCCCGCATCCATGCGAGGACAACTGCAGAAGAGGACTCGTTGACCAGCCGCTCTCGATTTGTGCCCTCAAGGCATACGCGAGCGACAGAGACTATGAGTCAGATGATCCGTTCAAGCTGAAGATCGAAGGCAACTCTGACAAGACAGTATGCGTTATCGGTGCAGGCCCTGCAGGTCTTGCGTGCGCTTACTATCTGAGACAGAAGGGCCATAAGGTGAAGATGCTTGAGGCTCAGCCTAAGGCAGGCGGATTCCTGAGATACGGTATCCCTGAATACAGACTTCCTAAGGCTATACTTCAGAAGGAAGTCGATGTTCTGACAGACGCCGGAGTTACGATCGACTATGGCGTAAAAGTCGGAAAAGACGTCACGCTGGAAGAGCTGAAGGCTCAGTATGACGCTGTTGTGGTAGCAGTAGGCGCCTGGGCTGACATGCCGCTCAGATGCCCGGGCATCGACCTTGAAGGCGTTTACGGCGGAACTGCATTCCTTACAGACACAGCAAAGGGCAACGCTCCGGAGATCGGAAAGAATGTTGCCATCGTCGGCGGAGGAAACACAGCTATGGACTGCTGCCGTACTGCAGTAAGACTTGGCGCTGAGAACGTATATGTCATCTATCGTCGTACAAGAGACGAGATGCCTGCAGAGGACGACGAGATCGAAGAAGCTATCGAAGAGGGAGTTGACTTCAAGTTCCTGACGAACCCGGATGAGATCCAGGGCAAGGACGGCAAGGTATGCGGAGTCAAGCTTCAGGTCATGGAACTTGGAGAGCCTGACGCAAGCGGCAGACGTAAGCCTGTCCCTGTAGAAGGTAAATTCGAAGAGCTTGAGCTCGACTCAGTCATCGCTGCTCTCGGACACGGACTTGTCAGAGGCGAGTGGGATATGCTTCAGGCTTCACAGAAGGGCAACATCGATTGCGGTGAGAATTCATTCCGTACATCGATGCCGGGAGTATTCGCCTGCGGCGAGTGCACCAACAAGGGAGCTACTATTGCAGTAAGAGCTATCGGTCAGGCCGGTAAGTGTGCCGCGATGGTAGATAAATATCTGAACGAGAGCGATGACTTTTACAAGACACCGTTCTACTCAGAGCGTAAGCTTGACGAGTCAGATCTTGCTGACGAGCCAAAGAAGCAGAGAGTCGAAAAGCATCTGAGACCTGCTGATGAGCGCAGATGTGACTTCGGCGAGATCAACCTTGGCCTTTCTGAAGAAGAAGCTGTTGAAGAAGCTAAGCGCTGCCTCGAGTGCGGATGCCACGCATACTTCGACTGCAAGCTGATCAAGGCTGCGAACCGTTATAAGATCGATATCGAGAGAATGCAGGGTGAGAAGCATGACAGCTTCGTAGAGCATGACCTCAAGTATATCGAGAGGAACCAGGGCAAGTGTATCCTCTGCGGTATCTGCGTAAGAACATGCGACGAGATCGTAGGCAAGGGTGTGCTGGGACTCGTAAGACGTGGATTCAAGACGGTCATCAAGCCTGAATTCAGAGATAAGGACACAGTTGAGTTCTGCAAGAACTGCATGAAGTGCGTAGACGCCTGCCCGACAGGTGCTCTCAGAAGAAGACTTCCTGCAGAGATCGCGAAGGACGAAGACTAGAGCTTTACAGACGCATATAACAAAAAAGGGCTGCCGAACCGATTCGTTCGGCAGCCCGCTTTTTTTGCACAGTTATATCCCCGGCACGAATACTATCTTCACAGCATAGATCATGAACAGCGCGGATGAGATCCACATCATCGGCTTCACGTCTTTTGATTTTCCTGTGAGTGTCTTCAGGATCACCCAGGAGAGGAATCCGAACATGAGTCCGTTCTCTACTGAGTAAGTGAACGGCATCATAACGATCGTAAGGAAGGCAGCGACAGAATCAGCGATATCTTTACCAAACGGTATATTCTTTGCTTCTTCCATCATCATGAGTCCGACCCAGATAAGAGCCGGCGTCGTCGCGAACATAGGTATGGCGAGGAATACAGGCGAGAAGAACAGCGCTGCGATGAACAGCAGTCCGGTCGTTACTGACGTAAGGCCGGTGCGGCCGCCGCTTGCTACGCCTGTGCTTGATTCGATAAATCCTGTGACTGTCGACGTCCCGACGCAGGCTCCAAGCACAGTCCCGAGAGAGTCCGTCAGGAAAGCTTTCTTCGCGTCGATGAAGTCACCGTTCTTATCGACCAGGCCTGCCTTCGGAGCGATGCCGATAAGAGCTCCTACTGTATCGAACAAGTCTATCAGAAGAAGCGTAAAGGCAATAGTAGTGAACGTCACGATATGGTCCAGCGCCCATCCGAAGTTGAAATCGAACATATGCTTGTCAACAGGTATGAAGCTGCCTGTGAAAACAGGGTACAGCGAATAGGCACCTGCTTCCGGGTCCACCTGATACCATCCGGCGCCCTGGGCGATCATCCCGAGTATCCAGGTAGCCAGGATGCCGAGCAGTATGTGGCCGCGCACATGGAAATGCGCAAGCAGAGCAACTATTATCACGCCGGCGATCGCAAGAACTACCTGAGGAGATCCGAGATCACCGAGCGTTACGAGCGTCGACGGAGCCGCCTGCATTATGCCGGCGTTCACCATGCCGCAGATGGTTATGAACAGCCCGACGCCTACGATGATAGCAGATCTGAGTACTTGAGGAACGCTGTTGACGAACTGTTCGCGGAACTTCGTAAGTGAGATCAGTACGAATACGATACCTTCGCAGAGTACTGCGGTAAGAGCTACGGTCCACGGGCTCGGCACACCCTGTGCCGCAAGGCCGCCGCAGATAGTATACGCAAAGTATGCGTTCAGGCCCATACCGGTACAGAGAGCGATAGGATAGTTGGCGTACAGTCCCATGAAGAGGGTAGTGGCGGCGCCGGCTATGGCAGTTGCGGTGAAGACGGAAGCTTTGTCCATTCCGCCTGCTTCAAGAAGAGCAGGGTTCACCGCAAGTATATATACCATCGACAGAAATGTGGTGATGCCTGCGATGATTTCTGTGCGGACATCAGTCTTCCTTTCGCTGAGCTTGAAATATTTATCCATTCTACATTACACTTCCTTTCATATCACACAAACAACGTATATGATATGAAAGAATTAAACGAAATTACCTGACATCGTTTATATCTCCTACTGTCCGTCGCTGTAGTTGAATATCTTCCTTAAGAATCCACCGAAGCCACCGGTTTTCTTAGGAGCAGGTCTCTCTTTCTCACCTGAGTCGTTATCTTCCGGCGCGTCTGTTTTCCCGGCTTCTCTGGCGTCAAGTAAGGTCTGATAATATACCAGCTCGCCTTTATAGCCGCTTTCATCCGCGGTCAGCACAGCGCATGAGCCTTTCGTCCCGTCCAGCGGTCTTGAAGGACTTCCCGGGTTGATGATGAGATAACCGTTCTCTTCACCGCAGACAGGGATATGTGTGTGACCGTAGCAGACGCAGTTGCAGCCCTGATCCTCTGCCAGAGCATACAGCCCGTCATGAGTGTTGTTCACATCTTCGACATGCCCGTGAGTGACTGCTATGCTTCCAGCCGGTGTGTCAAGTATGTCGAAATCAGCCTCCCACACGTCGTCACAGTTCCCGAAAACACATACTGCAGGAAGGCCCAGCTTCTTGCTGAGATCAAAAGCATCCTTCTTGTAGTCGCCGCAGTGGATGAGATAATCAAAATGGTCCACATGCGGGATACCTTCCGGAGTATCCGGTGATGTTATCGCATCATACATTTCAATGATCTCTGTCAGATCATGATGGGTGTCGCCTGTTATAAAAATCTTCATTTTCGCGCCTCCTGCTGCTGGTATTATCCAAAGTATAGCACTTATATCATGAAAGTGTAAATAAATGTTACAGTTTCAATGCTTAATAATAGTTCGCGAAGTGTGTTTTGTGGTAATATAAACATAGGGTATTATACACTGAGATACAAAAAGGGATAAAGAATGAACGGTAAATTCAAGGATAAAGTAAACAGCAGGTATGTATCGCTTGGAATAACGATATTTCTTTCCGGCGCGGCGCTGATAATCCTGTTTATGTCGATGAACAGATATCAGTCGCTTGTAGGCATGCTGACAAAAGGAATGACGATCATATCGCCGTTCCTGTACGGTATCGTGCTTGCATACCTGCTCATACCGATATATGACTTTTTCGTGCGCAAGCTGTACGGAGCGCTTTACGGCAAGGTGAATATCAGGATCGGAAGAAGCGTCGATCCGGCCCTTACCCTGTCCAAAGCGATCTCCACAGTAATTACGCTGGCGATCTTCTTCGCATTCGTGATCGGCTTCGGTTTCCTGATAATACCGAAGATCGCGGAAAGCCTGTCATCTCTTGTCGAGATACTTCCTGACAGAGCGTCAGAGATGATAAGATTCATACAGAACGCTGAAAACGGCGGAAGCAGCCCGGTATTCGGATCAGCGATAGAATGGCTGCAGAATTCGACGGATAATATCATCAGATGGATCAACAACACCGTGCTTCCGCGGATCGGTAATTACATGTCTCAGATATATGAAGGCGTCTGGGGCACTGTCAAGACCCTGATGAACATCCTGATCGGCGTGATCACAAGCGTATATCTGATGAACGAAAGAGAACATTTCAAGGCGGGCATCAAGAAGTCTGTAAAAGCGCTTTTCAGCGAGAAGAACGCGAACGGCGTTATCGGGTTCATCAGATTCTCGAATAAGACATTCGGCGGCTTTATAAGCGGGAAGATCATAGATTCGGTAATAATCGGATTCATATGCTTCGCTCTGATGACCGTGCTCAAGCTGCCTTATGCCGTGCTCGTTTCAGTAATAATCGGCATTACCAACGTCATACCGTTCTTCGGGCCGTTCATAGGAGCGATCCCCGGAGCACTTATCATCGCAGCTGCGGACCCTGTCAAGATGCTCGTGTTCCTTGTCATGATACTTGCGCTGCAGCAGTTCGACGGATACGTGCTCGGACCTAAGATACTGGGAGACTCAACAGGGCTGTCAAGCTTCTGGGTAATGTTCGCCATCATCATAGGCGGCGGAATGTTCGGATTCCTCGGCATGGTATTCGCGGTGCCGACATTCGCGGTGATCTACTATTATTTCAAAAAGGACGTGGAAAACAATCTCAGGATCAAAGGCCTCCCGGCGGATACGGCCTCATATGAAAACACTGATCTGTATAAGCCGAAAAAAAACGACTGAAGATAAGAAGAACCAGTAAAGGTAACATATATGAAAAGAACAGAAAATGCCGATATGAGAGAATATACGTCCTTCCGCGCAGGCGGCAGGGCAGATCTCCTTCTTGTTCCTGATACGGAAGAGGAACTGAGGGAGGCGCTTGCTGAGGCTGAGAAACGCGGCGATATGCTTATTCTCGGGAACGGATCAGATACACTTTTCAGAGACGGCGGATTCCGGGGGACAGTTATCATGCCGGGTGAAGGCTTCAGCAGGATATCTGTAAACGGATGCAGGATAGAAGCCGGCGCTTCAGCTCTTCTGTCACAGACGGCGAAGACTGCCCAGGAGGCTTCGCTTACAGGCCTGGAGCCGCTCAGCGGTATACCGGGAAGCATAGGCGGGGCTGTGTTCATGAATGCAGGCGCTTACGGCGGTGAGATGAAAGATGTTCTGGAGAGCGTGACAGCGCTGTCAAAGGAGACAGGCGAGATCCGGGTTATCCCGGCTGAAAGTCTTGATATGTCATACAGGCACAGCGTTTTCACAGATACAGGCGATATAGTCCTTTCGGCTGTATTCAGGCTGGAGCCGGGAGATAGTGAAGAGATCAGCGAAAAGATGAGAGACTTCACCGAAAGGAGGAACTCCAGGCAGCCGCTCCAGTATCCGAGCGCGGGAAGTTTCTTCAAAAGGCCTGAAGGATACTTCGCAGGGAAGCTGATACAGGACGCAGGACTTAAGGGACTCACGGTAGGCGGCGCGCAGGTGTCAGAGAAGCATTCGGGCTTCATCATCAACACAGGAGACGCGAATGCGTCAGACATCATCAGCCTCATGCACCTTGTGCAGAATACGGTATATGACAGATCCGGTGTTATGCTCGAGCCGGAAGTAAGGATAGTGGGAGAAGAACAGTAATGTACGATATCGAAGAACTGATAAACGGCTACAGGATGGTCTTTGATTATCACACGCATACGACATATTCGCACGGCTTCATAAAGCCGCACGGCAAGGGAACAGTCGAGGAGAATGTACAGGCCGCGTTGAACAGGGGACTTAAGGAGCTCGCCATATCAGATCATGGACCGGGGCATATTTTCTATGGCATCGGCAGGAACAGATTCGCGGATCTCAGGCGGGACATAAACGAGGCGCAGAAGAGACACCCGGAAATAAAGCTCTGGATGAGCTGCGAGACCAATCTGACAGATAAGGGGAATCACCTTGACGTCAGCCATGAAGAGGCCGGGGAATTTGATTTTCTCATAGGAGGCTATCATTACGGAGTCATGGGGTGTCATGCTGCCGAGAACTGGATCCTCGCGAGGAAACGCTATCAGGACGGCGGAGATAACGGGCTCGATACTGAGACCTCAGCGCGCTATGAGAAGATGAGAGAGATCAACACAGAAATGTACGTCAAAGCTCTCCGCGAGAACGACCTCAGGATACTTACTCATCCGGGAGACAAGGGACCTGTAGATATCAGAGAGGTCGCGAAAGTATGCGCTGAGACGGATACCTGGATGGAGATTAACACGTGGCATATGCATCTTACTGTCGAGGAGATAAAGATCGCCATGCAGGAAGATGTGAAGTTCGTGATATCGAGCGACGCACACACACCGGAAAGGGTGGGGAGCTACCTTAAGGGCCTTGAAAGAGCGTTCGAGGCAGGTCTGGACCCTGAAAGGATCGTCAATATAGAAAGGAAATGACACAGGCTGGACGGCAGGCAGGAAGGAGCAGACAATGGCAGATGACGGAAAGACCAGTGTAGTGATAGTAACAGGACTGTCCGGCGCGGGGAAGACCCAGGCGGCAGACTGGTTCGAGGATCACGGGTATTACTGTATAGATAACATGCCGCCCTCGATGATAGGTAATTTTCTGGAGCTTGACGCTTTTGAGAACAGAAGCATCCAGAAGGTCGCTTTTGTCGTGGATATAAGGAGCCATCATTTCCTGGAGGGTCTGTCGGACGCGCTGGAGAAGCTGGAGAACACCCCTTCGGTAGAGGCTGAGATACTGTTCATAGAGGCTTCTAATGACACCCTTGTAAAGAGATACAACGAGACAAGACGTACGCATCCGCTGAATAAAAACGGCGGCATCACGACGCATGAGGTCGTACAGAAGGAAAGAGACCTGCTGGATCCGTTCAGGAGGAAAGCAGACCACATCATCGACACCACGCATATGAAGCAGGCAGATCTGTTTGCTGAAATGAGCAGGATATATGAAGGACTGGACGGCGGGACAAGATTTACTTTCAATATAATGTCGTTCGGATACAAGTTCGGCATACCGCAGGGGGTAGACATGGTATTCGATATGAGATTCATACCGAATCCGTTTTATATCCCCAGCCTGAAGAAACTTACGGGACACAACAAAAAGGTGGCACAGTATGTATTGAAGCAGGACGTTACCAAGGAGTTCATCATTGAACTGGACGGTATGATGAAGACACTCGTGCCTCATTTCATCAAAGAGGGGAAATATAATCTCAGTATAGCGATAGGCTGCACAGGCGGGCAGCACAGATCTGTAGCGGTAGCAAACGAGCTGGCAAGGATATTCACAGAGGAAGGGTACCGCGTCAACATAGAACACAGGGAGCACTGATAGATGTCGTTTTCTGCTGAAACAAAAAATGAACTGTCACGTACAGCTGTAGAAAAGAAATGCTGTCAGCTTGCGGAGATAGCGGGATTCCTCAGGATCGCGGGAAGTCTGAGGCTCGCTGGGGCAGGGCGCTTCAGGATCGTGTGCTCTACAGATAACGCTGCTGTAGCGAGACACTATAAGAAGCTCATAAAGCAGTATTTCAAGGTAGACGCAGGACTTGAGATAGAACGTGGAGGAGCCCTGCGAAAGGGGTATATATATTCTCTTACCATAGACCCGGATATGAAAAGCGAGTCGATCCTCCGCGAGACAGGGATACTTCTGGTAAAAGAGGGTTCGAACTACATTTCGGACGGGATATACCAGGATATCGTAAAGAAGAAGTGCGACAGGAAGTCATATCTGCGTGGCGCTTTTCTCGCATGCGGTTCAGTATCTGATCCGTCGAAGGAGTATCATCTTGACTTCACGCTTGAGCACGAGCAGCTCGCTCATGATCTCAGGAGACTCATCGGTACTTTTGAGGATCTGGAAGGTAAGATCACGAAGCGAAAAGACAAATATGTGGTCTATATGAAGAAGTCTGAGTATATAAGCGATCTTCTTGCCCTTATGGGAGCAGACGCACAGGTACTCAGGTTCGAGAACACCAGGATAGAGAAAGAAGTTGTCAGCCAGGCGGTAAGGCTCACGAACTGTGACAGCGCGAACACTGACAGGACGATCATGGCATCGGAGAAGCAGATAGCTGCCATAAGGAAGCTTAAAGAGTCGGGTAAGATAGGTATACTTTCCGACAAGCTGATAGAGGTAGCAGAGCTCAGGATCGAGCATCCGGAGGCGAGCCTTGTGGAGCTTGGAGAGATGATGGATCCGCCCCTTAAGAAATCAGGGATAAACAACAGGCTGAAACGCATAGTGGAAGCCGCGAAGAATGTATGATTGACCCGCCGAATTATCTGTACGGCGGGTATCTTATTGCCGTCAGGACTTGAATGATGTTGTAAAAAGAGTTATAATAATTACGTTTGTTATTTTTTTGCAGGAGCAAAAAGGAGCATATCGTATGGTAGAGGAAACCGTAAAAGTGATCAGAGAAATAGAAGGGCAGGCAGCTGAAATAATAAGTAAAGCTGAGGATGCCGGTAAGGTCCTGATCAGTAAAGCTGAAGAAGACGCAGAGACTCTCAGGAGTAAAGCGCTTTCAGATGCTGACAACTCTGCCGGCGACCTGATGAAAGCCGCAGAAGCGCGCGGTGAAAAAGCAAGAGAGATCGCGGAGAAACAGATAGACCGTGAGATAAAGGAACTTGCCGAGAAGGCGGATTCCAGAAAAGAAAGAGCGGTCAGCGCTGTAATCCAGGATCTCATTGACTGATAGAAGAAGGACGATTTATGGCAGTACTGAAGATGCGGAGGATAAGCATCACCGCATTAAGAGAAGACAGAAAACCGATCCTTGAGAAGCTTCAGGCGCTCGGCATCATGGAGATGCATCAGCTGGAGCCCGATGGCTTCACGAAGATCGACACAAGAGAAGACCGTCAGGGTTTTGATAATAATGTAAGACTTACAGAACAGGCACTCGATGTACTGGAGGAGTATTCACCAGAGAAAGCGTCGGTTCTTTCTTCGCTTGAGGGGAAAGAACTGATCGATAAAGAAGACTATCTGCAGACAGAGAACAAGGCATCTGTGCTTCTGGAGACCGCAGAGTACATCGTCGGGCTGTCGAAAAAGATATCAGAGAAGAGAGCAGTATGTCAAAGGATCGCGGCGCAGGAAGAACAGCTCGCGCCGTGGAAGCTTCTCGGGACTCCGCTCACACAGGAGCCGCAGGAGACGGAAAAGACTTCGCTTCTTCTGGGCACCATGCCGCCTGAATATGATCAGGACCATATCTATGAAGTGATCGAGTCGGCAAACCAGCCGGATACCGGCGATGAAGCGGAAAGTGAGGCGCTTCCATGCTGCGTCGATATCCTTGAAGAGAATAATGAGGCCAGATACATCTCGGTTATCTGTATAAAAGAAGATACAGAACGCATAGAAACAGCGCTAAGAGCGGCAGGATTCGCCAAACCGGCTGCGGCATCCGATCTTCCTCCAGCTGAGGAGATAAAGAAGCTCAGAGAAGATATAGAGAAAGAGCAGCAGGATATAGACAGGGCGTCCGAAGAGATCGCCGGACTCTCAGAATACAGAGAAGACCTGAAGCGGCTGGGTGATTACTACAGGCTGCGGTCAGAGAAGTATGAAGTCATAGCTGATATCCCTGAAACGGACAGGACGTTCGTTGTGAGCGGATATGTCGATGAAAGACATACAGACGCAGTAAAAAAGGCGATCGGGGATCATTATGACTGCAATATAGACATTGAGGATATCCCTGAAGATGAAGACGTGCCGACTGTTCTTAAGAACAACAGATTTTCATCAAGTATGGAGGGAGTCGTTCAGTCATACGGACTCCCGGGGAGACATGAATTCGATCCTACTACTATCATGTCGTTCTTCTATGTCTTCTTCTTCGGCCTTATGCTTTCTGACGCGGCGTATGGCCTGGTAATGACGATAGCCTGTGCCGTACTCCTTTGGAAATACAAACGGATGGACGAGGGCATGCGTAAGCAGCTGAAACTGTTCATGTTCTGCGGTATATCGACCACGTTCTGGGGAATAATGTTCGGAGGCTATTTCGGTGACGTCGTCACGGTGGTTTCGGAAACGTTCTTCCATAAGACAGTAACTGTGCCGGCGCTGTGGTTCGTACCGCTCGAGGATCCGATGAGGCTCCTGATCTGGTGTCTCGCGTTCGGAATAGTGCATCTGTTCGTCGGACTCGCGATCAAAGGATATGAAGAGCTTCGTGACGGGAAGACGCTTGACTTCTTCTGTGACGTCGTGCTCTGGTATGTATTCCTCATCGGCCTTCTGATGATGCTCATACCGTCAGAGATATTCAAGTCTATCTCACAGATAGATGTCTCATTCCCGCCGGCTGTAAACACGCTCGCCAAAGTGCTCGCCGCAGGCGGCGCTCTCGGACTCGTGCTCATGTCGGGGAGAGACCATAAAAATCCGGTGCTCAGACTGGCGCTCGGCCTTTATGACGTATACGGCGTAACGAGCTGGCTGTCTGACGTACTGTCGTATTCAAGACTTCTTGCGCTTGGACTCGCAACGGGAGTCATCGCTTCCGTAGTTAACCAGATGGGGTCCATGGCAGGAGGCGGAATAGTAGGGGCTGTTCTGTTCATAATAGTGTTCCTTATCGGACACTCGATGAACATGGCAATAAATATTCTCGGAGCTTATGTTCACACGAACAGACTTCAGTTCGTTGAATTCTTTGGGAAATTCTACGACGGCGGAGGGAGACCTCTGGAACCGTTTGAACAGGATACTAAATATGTAGAAGTTAAGGAGGAAATGTAAATGACACTAGGAATGGTTTATGCGCTTCTCGGCGCGGCACTCGCGGTACTTCTTGCAGGCGCGGGATCATCGATCGGAGTTGGTATTGCCGGACGTGCGGCTGCCGGAGTCGTAACTGAAGATCCGAGCAAGTTCGCAAAAGTACTGATCATGCAGCTGTTTCCTGGTACACAGGGCATCTATGGACTTCTCGTTGGATTTATCACACTTTCCAAGATAGGACTTCTCGGAGGAGAAGCTGCGTCGATTGACAACAACACAGGACTTCTGATCCTTGCTGCATGTCTTCCGATCGCAGTGGTAGGACTTATCTCAGGAAAGGCGCAGGGACAGACTTCTGCTGCTTCCATCGGGATCGTAGCCAAGAAGCCTGATCAGTTCGGTAAAGCGATGCTTTTCCCTGCAATGGTAGAGACATACGCTATCCTTGCGCTGCTCATCTCCATTCTTTCAGTAACAGCTATCGAAGTATAGATAAATCAGGAGTGATCAGATGTCAGGATTAGAAAAAATCAGAGACAGGATACTCCATGAAGCGGAAGAAACCGCTGCTGAGAAAATGCAGGAAGCAGAAGCTGAGGCGCGTAATATCAAGTCAGAGGCTGTAAGAAAAGCTGATGAGACCGCTGAAGATGTCCGGGCAAAGGCAGAAAACGAGATCAAGGCATACAGCGAGCGCGTAGATTCGGCGATCGATCTGGAACACAGGACCAGGATACTGGCTGCCAAGCAGGAGATCATCAGCGACGTGATAAACGAGGCAAGACGAAGGATACTGGGCCTGAGCAACCGCGAATATTTCAATCTGCTTCTCAAACTCATGGAGAAGAACATAAGGAAAGGCGAAGGCGTGATCTATTTTTCGGAAGATGATCACGACCGTATCCCTCAGGGCTTTTCATTTGAGGTGAAAGAGCTTGCAAAGAGACACGGCGGAGAGCTCAGTATTTCAAATGAGTGCAGGAAGATCGGCCCGGGTTTCGTTCTGAGCTACGGCGGGATCGAAGAGAACTGCACGCTGGACGCTTTGTTCGCGGAGAAGAAGGACGATCTTACAGATCTGGTCCAGACTATCCTGTTTTCATAGGAGTTGACAGGGGCAGCATATGTCCCATAGGAGTAATACAGTAAATGGCAGAAGAATATACCTACGCGGTCGCAAGAATAAGGGCGCTGGAGAACAGTCTGCTTACCGGAAGCGTGATAGATCAGCTGATCTCCTGTCAGAATGAGGAACAATGTATCCATCTTCTGGAGGAGAAAGGCTGGGGAGACACAGATACGGCAGGAAACGGCGACGCTATGCTTGCCCGCGAGGAAGAAAAAATCTGGGGAGTAGTAAAAGATCTTCATATCGATATGAAGCATTTTGACGTGCTGTCACTTCCGAAGGAGTTCCAGAATCTCAAGGCTGCCGTGAAAGAAGCCGCAGCTGGTCCTGCAGGTGCCGATATATATTATGAAGGCATGAGCATGAGTGGAAGCGAGCTCTCAGAGATCATTAGAAACAGAGACTTTGACAGACTCCCGGACAGCATGAAAAGCGCGGCGTCAGAAGCATATGACACGCTTCTACATACCGGCGACGGGCAGCTCTGCGACGTGATCATAGATAAGGCGTGCCTTGAAGCTGTGCTTGATGCCGGAAGAGAAGCCGGCAGGTCGGGGTACGGCGTGATCCGTGACTATGCTGAGAGTGTCGTCTGCATAGCGGATATCAAGACGGCTGTAAGATCGGCAAGGACAAAGAAGTCACAGGACTTCCTGATGAAGGCGCTCGTAGATACAGAAAGCTTCAGTGCTTCATATCTCGCTAAGGCAGCCGCACAGGGAGAAGACGCGGTAACTGAATATCTGCTTACTACAGATTACAGAGACGCTGCGGAGTCGCTTTCAGAAAGCCCGTCTGCCTTTGAGAGATGGTGTGACGACAGGATGATCGAGTCGCTTCAGTCACAGAAATATGAAACATTCACGATCGGCCCGGTCATAGCGTATGTGATCGCGAGACAGAATGAGATCAAGACGGTAAGGCTCATACTGACAGGCAAGGCGAACGGCCTTCCTGACGAGAGCATCAGAGAAAGGGTAAGGCAGATGTATGTATAAGATAGGAGTTATGGGTGATCATGACAGCATCTACGGATTTGCCGCTCTTGGGTTTGATGTTTTCCCTGTATCAGGTGAAGAGGCAAAGAAAAAGCTGAAAGAGCTCGCAGAATCTGACTATGCCGTCATATATATAACAGAAAAGCTCGCGTCTGAGCTTCATGAACAGCTTGATAAATACAGGGAAGAGCTGATGCCCGCCATTATCCGGATACCGGGAGTATCCGGAAACACAGGAGAGGGGATAAGAGATATACATCTCTCTGTAGAAAAGGCGGTCGGATCAGATATCCTGTTTGGAAATAAGGAATAGAAAAGAAGATATATATAATGATCAGGAGGAGATCAACCAAATGAGCAGTACAGGTACGATAAAGAAGGTAGCCGGACCGCTTGTCATAGCGACAGGTATGCGTGACGCCAACATGTACGACGTGGTCCGCGTGAGCGATGAGAAGCTGACAGGCGAGATCATCGAGATGCACGGGGATCAGGCTTCGATACAGGTATACGAAGAGACGTCAGGCCTGGGACCGGGAGCTCCGGTCGTGTCAACGGGAGTTCCTATGTCTGTAGAGCTTGGGCCGGGCCTCATCGGAAGTATATACGACGGCATACAGAGGCCGCTCGAGGAGATCATGAAGGTCTCCGGGAACAATCTTAAGAGAGGGATCCAGGTCTATTCGCTGAACCGTGAGAAGACCTGGGAATTCAAGCCTTGCGTAAAAGTCGGAGATGAGGTCGAAGCCGGAGACGTCATCGGTACGGTGCAGGAGACGGAGATCGTCGAACAGCGCATCATGGTGCCGTATGGGGTCAAAGGACAGATCACAGATATAGACAGCGGCTCTTTTACAGTTGATGAAGCTGTAGCTACAGTCAGGACGGAAGACGGCGACAGAAAGATCAAGCTCATGCAGACATGGCCTGTAAGAAGAAGCCGTCCGTACAGACAGAAGCTCCAGCCGGACGAGCCTCTCGTTACAGGACAGCGTGTAATAGACATGTTCTTCCCGATCGCAAAAGGAGGGACCGCGGCTGTACCTGGTCCTTTCGGATCCGGGAAAACGGTCATACAGCATCAGCTCGCGAAATGGGCTGCCGCTGATATCGTTATCTACATCGGATGCGGCGAGCGTGGAAACGAGATGACTGACGTACTGAACGAGTTCCCTGAGCTGATAGACCCGAAGACAGGTAAATCACTGATGCAGAGAACAGTTCTGATCGCCAATACGTCAGACATGCCTGTAGCAGCTCGTGAAGCATCCATATATACCGGTATAACCATCGCGGAATATTTCCGCGACATGGGCTATTCTGTGGCTTTGATGGCTGACTCCACATCAAGATGGGCCGAGGCACTGAGAGAAATGTCCGGACGTCTTGAAGAGATGCCTGGAGAGGAAGGATATCCGGCATACCTTGGAAGCCGTCTTGCGCAGTTCTATGAGAGAGCGGGACATGTGATCTCACTCGGCAAGGAAGGAAGAGAAGGAGCGCTTTCCGTTATCGGCGCGGTATCACCTCAGGGAGGAGATATCTCAGAACCGGTATCACAGGCGACGCTCCGTATCGTAAAGGTATTCTGGGGTCTGGATTCCAACCTGGCTTACCAGAGACACTTCCCGGCGATCAACTGGCTGACGAGTTATTCACTTTACCTTGACGATATGGGTAAATGGTTCGGTAATGAGGTAGAGGAAGACTGGAGCAAGGGGCGGCAGGATATGATGCGCCTGCTGCAGGAAGAGTCAGAGCTGAACGAGATCGTGCAGATGGTCGGTATGGATGCGCTCTCTGCAGGAGACAGACTGAAGATGGAAGCAGCGAGATCGATCCGTGAAGACTTCCTGAACCAGAATTCATTCGATGAGGTCGACACTTATTCGTCACTCAGGAAACAGTACATAATGATGAAGCTCGTTATGAGCTTCTATGAGAAATCTGTCCAGGCGCTGGCTGACGGAGCGGATATGAACAAGCTGATCTCCATGCCTGTAAGAGAAGCGATCGGCAGATTCAAATATACGCCTGAAGCACAGGTGGAAGATAAATATAAAGAAGTAACAGAAGAGCTCGACACAGAGATCAGAGCCGCGTTTGATAAGGAGGATCTGTAATGCCTAAAGAGTACAGAACGATACAGGAAGTTGCCGGCCCTCTTATGATGGTGCGCGGCGTCGAAGGCGTAACATATAACGAGCTTGGCGAGATAGAGCTGTCAAACGGAGAAAAGAGAAGATGTAAAGTTCTCGAAGTGAACGGGACCAACGCCATGGTACAGCTGTTCGAGAATTCTGCCGGTATCAACCTGGATTCGAGTAAAGTAAGATTCCTGGGCAGAAGCATGGAACTCGGAGTTTCCGAGGATATGCTCGGAAGAGTTTTTGACGGTATAGGACGGCCGATCGACGGAAAGCCGGAGATTCTTCCGGAGGAGAGAAGAGATATCAACGGACTTCCGATGAACCCTGCGGCGAGAGTATACCCGGCGGAGTTCATACAGACAGGTATATCGGCTATCGATGGACTCAACACTCTGGTAAGAGGACAGAAGCTTCCTATTTTCTCGGCGTCAGGACTCCCGCACGCACAGCTTGCCGCGCAGATCGCTAAGCAGGCCAAGGTAAGAGGGTCCAACGAGAAGTTCGCGGTAGTGTTCGCCGCTATGGGTATCACATTCGAGGAATCGAACTTCTTCGTAAACTCATTCAAGGAGTCAGGAGCTATCGACAGAACTGTGATGTTCGTCAACCTGGCGAACGACCCTGCGGTAGAGCGTATCTCCACTCCGAGAATGGCGCTTACCGCTGCTGAATACCTTGCGTTTGAAAAGGAGATGCACGTGCTCGTTATCCTGACAGATATCACGAACTACGCGGACGCGCTCCGTGAGGTATCTGCCGCACGTAAAGAGGTTGCTGCAAGGCGTGGATATCCAGGATACATGTATACTGACTTTGCTCAGATTTATGAAAGAGCTGGAAGACAGACAGGTAAGAACGGAAGTATCACAATGATACCTATCCTGTCAATGCCTGAAGACGATAAGACTCATCCTATCCCTGACCTTACGGGATACATCACAGAAGGTCAGATCATACTTTCACGTGACCTTTACAGGAAGGGACTCCAGCCACCTATCAACGTACTGCCGTCGCTTTCAAGACTTAAGGATAAAGGGATCGGCGAAGGGAAGACAAGAGGCGACCACGCGAACACTATGAACCAGCTGTTCGCGGCATATGCAAGAGGTAAAGACGCCAAGGAACTGATGACTATCCTCGGTGAAGCAGCGCTTACAGAGATAGACCTTAAGTATGCTGAGTTCGCTGATAAGTTTGAAGAAAAATATGTAAGCCAGGGATACGATACAGACCGTTCGATCGAAGAGACGCTTGATATCGGATGGGATCTCTTAAGGATCCTCCCGAGAAGTGAGCTGAAGAGGATCAGCGACAAGTGGCTCGACGAATACTACGAGAAGAAATAATATAAGAGGAATAAGATGGCATCAAGTCAGATAATCCCGACCAGAATGGAACTGTCGCGCATCAAGCATAAGCTCCAGATCGCGAGAAAGGGGCACAAGCTCCTTAAGGACAAGCGTGACGAGCTGATGCGCCAGTTCATGATAATGGTAAAAGAGAATATGGAGCTTCGGAAGAAGGTAGAGGCCGGTATCAGGAGCGCGAACACCAATTTCGTCATCGCGAAAGCCGGCATGGATGAGTATACCCTGAATACAGCGCTGATGGCGCCGAAGCAGAAGGTAGAGCTCGAGATGACGACTAAGAATGTCATGAGCGTAAACATACCTCAGTTCGAAGCAAAGACGAGGACAGCAGATCCCAACGATATATATTCATATGGCTTCGCTTTCACTTCAGGCGACCTGGACTATGCGGTGAAGTCGCTTGCCGACGTGCTTCCTGACATGCTTGAGCTGGCCGAAAAGGAAAAGGCGTGTCAGCTCATGGCGGATGAGATCGAGAAGACGCGCCGCCGTGTAAACGCGCTGGAATATGTCGTGATCCCTGATTGTGAGGAAAACATCAAATACATTTCCATGAAGCTTGAAGAAAACGACAGAGACACCAAAACGAGGCTTATGAAGATGAAGGATCTGGTGCTTGAAGACGCGCACCACTTCGAAGAGCATGAAGAGGCGCGGGGCGCTGATCCGAGCGGCAGAGTATAATGGTTAATTAGGGACGGTTCCCCACAAGGCGCCTACGGTGTTTTTAGCAAAATTGCTTAAATGGAGACAGATCCGGCTGGCTGTTTATGGCCAGCCGGTTTTTTTGCAGCAACTGCGAGTTGCTTGTCATTACAGTGCGGCAGGGCCATAATACAGTTGTAAGGTGAAATGAGTATTTGATATATACAAGGAGGCGTGCTTACATATGGAAACGAGAGAGATATTGAAGAAGCTCAGGGAAGAGCATGCTCTTTCACAGGACGCGCTGGCAGAACGTGTTATGGTAACAAGGCAGGCAGTAAGCCGCTGGGAGAATGGTGATACACAGCCTAATACAGATACGCTCAAGCTTCTGTCTAAAGAGTTCAACGTGTCGATAAACACACTTCTCGGGAGCCCTCAGCAACTGGTCTGTCAGTGCTGCGGTATGCCGCTCACTGAGGATGAGATGATCAGTAAAGAGAAAGACGGCAGCTTCAACGAGAACTACTGCAAGTGGTGCTATGCTGACGGGACGTACACGTACAGCAACATGGACGATCTGATCGATGTGTGCGTGAAGAACATGGTAAGTGAGAACTTTTCGGAGGCAGATGCGCGTGCGTACATGAAGGAAACGCTGCCAAAGCTCGATTACTGGAAAAGATATGACGAGCTCAGCGACGGCGGTAAGTTCGATGAATTCAAGAAAACGCTCATTGAAGAGATAAATGATCTCCACATCGAAGGTATGCCGAAGGTCGATAAACTCAACTCCCTTGTCGGGAAGTTCATCAATCTCGAATACAGGCTCCCGAGCGGGATGAATGTGAAGTTCCTCGATGATGAAACGACATATCTTGGAAATCAGCTGGAGTCTGAATTCGGCGGCGAGCGGTGCTTCGGTGTCCTGGCTAACATGGATTTCATACTGGTGTGCACATACCGTGAAGATGGGGCAGACCCGGAGCTGGTGCTGTATAAGAAACGGTAAAATACGTTAACAAATAAGTATCAAAGAGTTCTGTTTAAGCATTGTGCTTGAGCAGAACTCTTTTACATACAGAATCTATTGACAATTACAAAATCGACCTTATAATAAAAATAGGATATATTTATACTATTAATATGAGGTGTATAAGAATGTATATAAACACTGATACTATTTTTTCGATGACACAGGCAAATCAGAATTTTTCTGCTGTAGCCAAGATTGCGGACAGAGAGGGAGAAGCTGTAGTTTTCAGGAATAATAAACCTAAATATATGGTAGTCAATATGGAAAACAGTAACATTATTCTTGATCTTACGGAAGAAGAAAGGATAGAGATAATAACTAAAAGAATACTTGCAAAGTATATCGGAGCATTCAGGGAGCTTGCAAAATGATAAAGTTTGATAAAGAGAAGGTTAAGCTTCTACATCAGCTTATGGCTGAAGCAACAGGAGGAAGCGTGGGTGTCCGTGATGAAGGAATGTTAGATTCTGCGCTGGAAGGGGCCTTTGCTACATCTGGAGGGGAAGAATTATATCCATCAAAAGAAGAAAAAGCCGCAAGACTCGCGTATTCTCTGATTTCTGATCATGCATTCGTGGATGGAAACAAGCGGATCGGAGTATATGTTATGCTAAGTTTTCTTGAGCTTAATGGTATACATATTCAAGCTTCAGATGACGATGTGGTATATCTTGGACTTGGAACAGCAGACGGTACCTTAAAGCAGCAGGACATAGTGGAATGGATAAAGGAACACAGGATATGAACAAAGGCGATATTGAAGAATTATACATAACAGACATTACAGCTCACGGCATGGGCGTGGCGAGAAGCGCCGGCGGAGTTGCTGTTTTCGTGCGAGGAGCATTACCGGGAGATACGGTGAAGGCCAGATGCTATAAATCCAAGAAGCGTTTCGCTGAGGCGGAGACTATCGAGGTAATAAGTCCATCACCTGACCGTACGGCCAGCTTCTGCGAAGTTGAAGGGTGCGGCGGATGTCAATATTCCGAGTTTGCGTATGACAGGCAGACGGAAGTGAAGAGGAGGCAGATCATACAGGATCTCAGGAGGATCGGCGGTTTGGAAACTCCTGAGGTTGGAGAGACGATCTCGATGGAGGAGCCATACTACTACAGGAACAAAGTCACATTCCAGGTCGGCTGGAAAGATGGCGTTCCGGCCGTGGGCTTCTATAGGGCAGGCTCACATGACATCGTAGACTGCCCGATCTGCAAGATACAGGCGCCTCCTGCGGCAGCTGCTGCTTCTTCGCTCCGAACATTCATGCTGCAGGAACACATCACATGCTACGACAAGAAAACAAAGAAAGGCCTGCTTAAAGATATGATAGTCAGATCGTGCTTCGCCACAGGCGAAGTCATGGTCGTGTTCGAGCTGAACGGATCCAGTATACCGGGAGCTGACAGACTGATCGATATGATAGATGCGCAGATAAGAAGACTCGAGAACAAGTATGTGACCTGGAGCCTTGAGAGCGTGTACTTAGTCACGGAAAAAGGACTTCCGGTCCTGATCGCGGGGAAGAAAACAGTGGACGAGCAGCTTGACGGAGTCAAGTTCAAGATATCGCCGCTCTCGTTCTATCAGGTGAACCCTGTTCAGACAGTAAAACTGTATGACAAGGTGTTCGAGTATGCTCAGCTTTCACATGGTGACTCTGTGCTTGACCTGTACTGTGGTGTTGGGAGCATCGGGCTGTTCCTTGAGGACCGCATGGGCGATACGATAAGTGTACTCGGAATAGAGTCCAATAACAGCGCCGTGCTCGACGCCAACAGGAACGCTGTGATAAACGGCGTGATCAATGCGAGATTTCTTTGCGGAGCAGCAGAAGATATACTGCCGGAAATAGTTGGAGCATCCGATGAAGGTGCCACAGGAGATTTTGCTGATCCCGAAGAGGGGACTAACGAATGGTTCGCGAAGCAGGTGACAGAGTCGGCAGATGTCGCGGTCCTGGATCCGCCGAGAGCCGGGTGCGATGAGAAGCTGCTTCAGGCGGTAGTTACTGTTTCACCGGAACGTATTGTGTATGTATCCTGCGACCCGGCGACACTTGCCAGAGATGTGAAATTCCTGACGGCAAAAGGCTATGAGTTTGTAAAAGCGACACCAGTGGACATGTTCCCGCACACCGGCCATGTGGAGTGCGTAGTATTGATGTCTAAAGCAAGCACATAAGAGGCGCTGAAAGGCTTGAAAACAAGCCGTTTATCGATTTGTCTCTGATCGAAACGACCACTCAGCAGCCATTGACAACACTCGACGGGAACATATCTACATGTCATTTTGCCGGAGGGTTGAGTAGGCTATTTAGATGTCGGGGCTCGAGTGCGCCATTTAGATGTCAGAAAACATAGGGTTGAGTGGGCTGTTTAGATGTCGGAGGTTGAGTGCGTTATTTAGATGTCAGGGATGAAAACGGCAGATTGTAATTGTAAGGAGCAGCATGCTATGAAGAAGAGCATCGGTATCATTCTAATAATTGGCATTGTGCTTACTCTCGTGCTTTTGATCGGTATTCTTCCATCAGTTTCAGACTATCAGGCAAAGCATCGCATATACACTGATATGCAGACTGATCTTTCTGATGTGATGAATGCAAACATCAGAATTGTTTCAGTCGATAAGCATGATGGGGGAATTGCATATGGTGCCGGAAGCAGCGGAGTTGTAATAGAAAAAACAGAGAACAAGTATTATGCTTTGACCGCATTTCATGTTCTTGCGAATGATGAGATCGATTATTTTGTAGTCATAACACCGGATGATCCGTCCGTTTTCGACTACAAAAAAGAACATGAAGGCGTAGGGCAGGAAGAGTATTATAATCAGTTTCCTAAAGTAAAGGTTGAATTCGAGAAAGAGGAATCTGATTTGGCTGTTATTTCATTTGAGTCTGACAAGCAAATCTCTGTCGTACAAATCGCAGAAACAATGCCTGAGAAGGGAGATCGAATAGCTGTGATATCCAATCCGGAAGGAGAGAAGTTTGTTAGTACATACGGCAAAATCAAATCCAGTAAACCAGAGAACTCCAGTTTCAATGATGATCAGTCTGACAATCTGGTCGTAAAACATAGTGCATATGAAGCACCCGGCAGCAGTGGAAGCGCAGTGTATAACGATAGCATGGAGCTGGTCGGTATCAACATAGGCGGCGGCAGAGATGTATTTGGGCGTTTCCGATATGGTGTGATGATACCAACAGATCAGATCAATGAGTGCATCAGCAGATGGCAAGAGGAGAAATGACATGGCATGTTCCGTTTCCGTATAGATATGAGGTCAAATAAGGACGAATGAGTAGAAAATCGATCGTACTGAGCCTTCTTATGGTTCTGGTGCTAACCGCGCTTGCAGCATGCAGTTCGGGAAAGGGAAAGCCGCTCGAATCCGGCGACATAACAAAAGAAAAC
>JAFWJS010000014.1 GCA_017511535.1 Eubacterium sp.
CGGTGCCTTTCCATTTCGGAGACAATCCGGATGAGCTCAACAATACGGGGATATGCTGGATGGACTATACAAATGAGGAGACTCATGAAGTCATAAGGAGAAATCTCGACCGCTCACCGCTCTACGGAGGAGTTATACAGAGCATAGGTCCGAGATACTGCCCTTCGATCGAAGACAAGGTAGTGAGGTTCCCTGAGAGAAAGAGACATCAGTTCTTTATAGAACCGTGCGGAGAGAACACTGAAGAAATGTATCTTCAGGGGCTCTCTACGTCACTGCCGCTGGATGTCCAGTATGAGATGTACAGAACGATAAAGGGGCTTGAAAATGTAAGGATAATGAGACCCGCGTATGCGATAGAATATGACTGCTGCGATCCGCTGTGGCTTGCGGCAACGCTTGAAAGCAAGACTATCAGGGGACTCTACGGCGCGGGACAGTTCTGCGGAACGTCAGGATATGAAGAAGCGGCCGTTCAGGGGCTCATAGCGGGGATCAATGCGGCAAGAGAAGTGAAAGGCGAAGATCCGTTCATACTGCCGAGAAGCAGTTCATATATCGGGACGCTGATCGATGACCTGGTCACCAAGGGCGTGCAGGATCCTTACAGAATGATGACGGCAAGAAGCGAATACAGACTTCTTCTGAGACAAGACAATGCCGACAGAAGACTCTGTGACATCGGACATAATATAGGACTTCTTACCGATGACAGATATGCAATGTACCTGGAGAACAAAGCGCGTTTTGAGTATGAGACCGAACGCATGAGACAGGACAGGATAAAGGTATCACCTGAACTGAATGCGGTTATGGCGGAGAAGGGTGCGCCGGAAGTCACACACTCCATGACAGTGGCGGATCTGCTGAAATGGCCGCATATAGAGTACAGCGACATAGAGAGGTTCGACAGGAACGCTCCGGAACAGAAGGATATAACATACAAGGCAGCTGTAGAGATAAAATATGAGGGATATCTTGCCAGACTCAATGCCCAGATAGAAAAGGCAAAACGGCTTGAAGATATGGAATTGCCGGCCGATTTGGACTATTCTAGTATTACGGGACTGAGGATCGAAGCAGCGGTAAAACTTGACCAGGTCAGACCGAGATCCCTTGGACAGGCAGGCAGGATCAGCGGAGTCAATCCGACGGATATCAGCGTTCTTTCGGTCTGGCTGTTCAGAAACAAGAGGACACATCGTCATGATAACAGCTGAACTGATACAGAAAAGAGCATCCGAGCTCGGGATCACGATTGACGGGGGCACAGCCGCAAAGCTGTTTGCTTACTACCAGGCTGTAGAGAGAACGAACGAACAGTTCAACCTCACGGCGATAACAACTCCCGAAGAATTCCTGGAGAGACATATCATGGATTCTATGATATGCGCCTCAAGACCGGAAGTCAGCGGAAAAGTCGCAGACGTAGGAACCGGGGCGGGCTTTCCTGGAGCGGTTATCGGAATAGTAAAGGATGTGGATCTCACACTGATCGAGGCGACGCAGAAGAAGGTCGATTTTGCCGCCATGGAACTCCGCATGCTGGGCCGACCGTGCACAAAAATCCATGCGCGCGCGGAAGATGCTGCAAGATCAGAGTTCAGGGAGACGTTCGACTGTGTGACATCAAGGGGCGTGGCGGCGCTTCCGGTCCTGCTGGAATACTGTGTTCCGCTTGTGAAGACCGGAGGATATTTCATCGCCATGAAAGGGGCAGGAGCCTTTGAAGAAGAGCGTTCCGAGAAAGCTGAAAAAGTACTTGGCGTTGAATTACACGAAGTTATACATTATGTATTGAAAAATGGCGTAAAACACGACCTTATTATCTATAAAAAGACAGCTCCGACGGGCGATGCTTATCCCAGAAGAGGCGACAGAATCAGAAAATCCCCTTTATAACGGAGGATATTGGAATTGGCTTCAAAAGCTAGATCATTAATACTGATACCCATATTGGCGCTCACAGGATTCGGAATATATGTGGAACGCACATATACGGATCCTGTTATGGGATACGCTACCGGATGGCAGGCAACGGCATATACAACTTGTATTCTTGCGGTATGTTTTTCCGTGCTGTTGATAAGCTGGCTTCCGAATACAGGGGGCGAATATGGTATCATGCACGTGAAAAAGGACAGAGTGCTGATACTTATCAGCGGCGTGGCAGCGCTGGTATCTTCGATTTTGAGATTTGTTTCTTTTCTGACCTCGGGGAATCAGATGTACATAGCAAAAGGTGAAGTCATGCACTTCAGAGTCACAATGATACTGACGGTCTTCGGCATACTGTATTTCTTCTGGACAGTATCTTTTCTCGGCAGGGGATTCGCGAGGACCAGCCTTCCGCTGACAGTTCTGGCAGGGGCATGGTATGTGCTCAGGATAGTTGAGCTGGAGACCAGAGGATCTCTCAATTTCCACAGATGGAGAGACATTCTCCTCATGATAGGCTGCATGGCATGTTTCCTCTTTATGGC
>JAFWJS010000015.1 GCA_017511535.1 Eubacterium sp.
CGATTTTCATTCAGATATATCATAATAGGGTACAAAGATTTAACGATTATCGGTTATTCTTTCTAAAAACAGTTTGCCCTCTGCCGCACCACCGCAGGCTCGAAAGCTTTCGGAGATCTTAGCCGCGTTGTCTTTGTATCCGGGTTCATATATTATTTGTCGCAATGCCTGCAGAATATCATTCTCGGAGATTGACTTCAATCTGACACCAGCACCAAGCTCTTCAACTCTCTTTGCCACTGCATCCTGCTCCGGCGTCTGCGGGAACAGTACCAAAGGTACCTGAAAATACAATCCTTCCGAGGCGGAATTCATCCCGCAATGTGTAATGAAGGCATCTGCAACGGAGAGAACTGCCATCTGATCCACTGACTCGTAGATCTGTATGTTGTCCGGGAGATCTTCGTAATGCTCTGGATTGGTTCCCATAGATATGACGACCTGCCAGTCCGTTTGCCCTAACAGATGGATACAGTTTCTATAAAAGTCCCTATTCTGATTGATCGTTCCCATGGAGATATAAACGAGCTTATCTGCTGTCTTCTCTATCGGGTTAGTGATGGGCCGGATGGACGGTCCTATGAAATGATACTTATCAGAAAACGTTTCAGAACGTGGCTGGAAGTATTTCGATGTATAGACGATCGTATTTGTTTCATTGTCGTTCTGCACGATATCGAGCAGGCTTTTCACAGGATATCCCTTGTCACGGAGGCGCTTCAGCTGCTTGTTGATGCGCGGCATCGCTGCCAGCATCCTGACGATATCCCATGCGCTCTCCTGCATATACTTTGCAGAGTATTTGTTGAAGGCAAAAGTCGTGGTCGATGAGACATACGGCAGGCCGTGTTTCATGGCCGCGAGCTTGCCCCAGAACGCCACAGAATCAGACACGACAACATCCGGTTTGATCTCTCCTATAACACGACTCGTCATTTCATCCAGTGCAAGCGTCGATGAAACAAGCAGCTCGGTCGCATAAACTTTGTCCTTGCCTACCCGATCCGCATTCCCCTTGTCTTCCATTTCAAAATCGTATCCGTCACAGCCTATGAACGTAGCGCCCGAAGCCTCGATCTTTTCTCTGAAATCCTCAAAGGAAAAATACCAGACCTGATGTCCGGCCTCAGTCAGTGCCTTAACAAGTCCAAGCGTTGGATTGGTATGTCCGTGTGCAGGAATACAAAACCATGCTATTTTCACTTGGAATCACCGCCTTCATCTTCTGAAAAGGCTGCGGAGAATAACTCAGAAAAAGCCCCCTTATTAGGGATCGCTATCCCGCGTTCTTCATCACCCAGAAGCAACAGTGTGTCGCCCGGCTTTATATCAAAAATGTCTCTTGCCTGTTTGGGAATCACGATCTGTCCCTTTTCACCGACTGTAGCAGTCCAAGCGTATTTTCCTTTTGGTGTTGTCATAGCTGACCTCCTTTTAGTGTCACGCATTTGGAATCATCAGTATGATTTATATAACTAATCATACCCTGAAGGATGCGGCAAGTCAATTCTATTCGCTATTTGCATCAAAATACAAAAAGACCGCTGCTTCATCGCAACGATCTTTAATCTTTTATGACCAGTTTTCCTTCTCAGGGTACAAGGATTTAACGATTACCCCAAGATTGTTACAACTGTTCATGGTATATGGCGGAGACGGTGGGATTCGAACCCACGGTACCACGAAGGTACACCGCATTTCGAGTGCGGCTCGTTATAGCCACTTCGATACGTCTCCATATATGCTTCTGCCGGAGCACCGACAAAAGCGATTTTATCATAAATATGATGTCAGTTCAACATAATTATTTCGCTGCAGGTACCGAGAATATTGCCGCTCTTGGAACGATCTCAAAAGTTGTCCTGCCGGCCTGTGAGATCTCTCCGTCTGTACAGAGCTTCATGCTACCTCCCTTTGGCGTTACGGTGACCTGAGCACACTTCCTGATAATGAAGTGCTCCATTGCCTCCTCGTCATCAAGATGCTCGCCGTTCTTGTATTTTTTGAACAGCTTGAGGAAGTCTCTTCTGGTTGCTTTCTTCACTATGCTTACATCCATCAGACCATCATCGATCACTGCCTGCGGAGTACCCTTGACCCCTCCACCGCAGTATTCTCCATTTGATATCGCTACCAGAAGCAGCTTGTCATCATATACGAAGCCGTCGTCGCATTCGATCTTAAGATCCGCACCTTTTTTCTGTATGAATGCAGTGACCAGGCTGAGCATATATGCAAAGTGTCCCTTTATCATAGGTACTTTCTTCATTCTTGAGGTCATGTCCGCCACATTGCAGTCAAGTCCTATATTGAACATGTTGATACAGTATCTGGGATCGTTTCCTTCTACATTATATCTGATCAGATCAGTAAATACAGGCTCTCCGTCCATCTGCGCGCTCACATCGCTGAAGTCGCCTGCTTCAGGAAAACACCTGATATAGTCGTTGCCCGTACCGAAAGGTATGCAGGCTACCTGTGCGAAGCCGAAGCCATAGCATCCGTTGACCACTTCATTAAGCGTACCGTCGCCGCCGCATGAATAGAACCTGTAGCATTCGCCGTCTTCCACTGCGCTTCTGCAGATATATCTGACATAGCGCTCGGCGTCACCAGGATTCTTGGTCCTGTAGATGACTATATCCACGTTCTCAGGAGAGTTGACGCCCCTTTTCTGGTCAACAGTCGCAAGCAGGCCGCGAAGGCCGGCCTGTTCCCATATCTTTTCTTCCAGCTGAGTTGCTTTCCCCTGTCCCGCAACCGGATTGATAATAAAAAAGTGTTTCATTTCTACCTCTATTCCGGACTCCAGCTGTCCTGGAGTTCTTCTATAATAAGCTTACCCGGCGCCTTTACCGCGACCTGATACTTATCTTCATACACTATCTCTCCCGGAGTATTCGTATACACCAGATAGTATGGATGATCATACTTTTCAAGCAGCCAGCATGCCGGACGAATCATGTTCATCATCTCTTCAGTATTCTCAGTCTTGAAAAAGCAGACAACGTTTTCCTGATTCTTACACTGAGGCGGGTACGGGAGGTGTCTGGAAAACCAGCCGTCTATCTCACGGAACAGATCTGCGTCCTCCTGCTCCATGACATCTCTCTGGACAAGTTCCCAGCACATACTGAAAATACCCTTCGCATACATGGTATTAGCCGCAAGCTCCTGCCCCTGTATCCTTGCGTACTTAAAATTCACTTTATTCATGTACTGATCCCCGCTTTAATTTCTAAAGCTTGGTGATGAGATAATCTGTAAATTCCTCTGCTGTCGCTCCATCATCATGCCCGGTGATAACTACTTTCTTTTCGACTTCCACACAGTCGTTCAGAGCAGCTTCCAGCTTGTCTGCCTTTTCTCCATAGCCTATATATCTGAGCAGCATGGCCCCTGCTTTGATGATACTTGCAGGGTTGGCGTACTGTCCGCGTCCCTCTGCTATCATACGGTCAGCCGATCCGTGGATCGCTTCAAACATCGCATAGTGATCTCCTGTATTGGCGCTCCCTGCAGTACCGACTCCTCCCTGTATCTGGGCAGCCTCATCAGTGATGATATCGCCGTAAAGGTTAGGAAGCACGAATACCTGGAAGCTTGACCTGCGCTCTTCCTTCAGAAGGTTAGCTGTCATAATGTCGATATACCAGTCTTCAGCCGTAATGCCTGGATAATCATTTGCTACTTCATGGCATATCCTTGAGAAGTTACCATCTGTCTGCTTCATGATATTTGCTTTAGTTACGATCGCAACGTTTGTCTTGCCGTTTGCTTTGGCATATTCAAACGCAGCTCTCGCTATCCTTCTGGTCCCTGACTCAGTCGTGACTTTGAAGTTCATCGAAAGCTTGCCTGGAATCTCGATCCCTTTGCTTCCAAGCACATACTCTCCCTCTGTATTCTCGCGGAAGAATGTCCAGTCGATACCTTCTTCAGGGATCGATACCGGTCTTACGTTAGCGTAAAGATCCAGTTCACGGCGAAGCGCAACGTTGGCGCTTTCCATGGTGCCGCCCTTAGGAGTCGTCGTAGGACCCTTCAGCAGCACGTCGCAGGTCTTGATCTCAGCCAGCACATCGTCAGGCACTGCCTGCTGCTTCTCTAGTCTGTTCTCGATAGTTAGGCCTTCTATATCCTTGATAACGATCTTTCCTGACTCTATCTCATCGGCCAGAAGGTGTCTCAACACTCTCTCGGCTTCAACGGAAATGATATTTCCAATGCCGTCTCCCGGGCATATACCGATCGTGACAGTGTCCAGCTTACTGAAATCTTTAGGCGGCTCTGTGTCCTGCTCCATCATGAGCTCTCTCGTAAGCTGTTCGATAAGCAGCTGCCTGAAATGTCCGCATGCGTCGCTGACTTCCGCCATATCTTTCATTTCACTTATTCCGGTATCAACAATCTCTTTCAGAATATTCTCATTATTCTCTGGCATTTCGTCCTCCTGTTCAATCAGATCAGTTCCTATGCATTCTGCTGCGCGGCGATATAATTCAGCAATCCTCCTGCCTTAAGCATATCTTTCTGCCTTTCGGTGAACGAGCATCTCAGACTGCATTCTAATCCTTTGGTTTTATCTACAAGCGTTATATTACCTGAATCAAGTCCTTCCATAATGCCCTTAACCGCCAGATCGTCACCCTGCCCAAGCCTGTCGTAGTCTGACGGGTCTGCAAAAGTGAGAGGCATGATACCTGCATTGACCAGGTTAGCCACATGTATCCTCGCAAAGCTCTTGGTTATCACTACTCTTACTCCAAGGTAAAGAGGTACAAGAGCGGCGTGCTCTCTGGATGATCCCTGTCCGTAGTTCTCTCCTCCGACAACTATGCTCCTGCCTGCCTCCTTTGCTCTCTCAGGGAACGTCTTGTCGCAGACGCCGAAGCAGAACTGTGACAGATGAGGAATATTGGATCTGTATGGCAGGATCTTGGATCCGGCCGGCATGATATGGTCAGTTGTGATATTGTCTCCGACCTTGAGGATCAGCGGCGCGTCTATCTCGTCGGCAACAGGTTCTCCTACAGGACATTTTTTAATGTTAGGTCCCTTCAGGATCTCTACTGACGGAGCTTCTTCCTCTGAAGCAGGAAGGATTATCGCGTTATCGTTGATTTTGAACTTCTCAGGCATCTTTATCTCAGGCATCTCGCCGAGCTCTGACGGATCAGTTATCTCACCGAATATGGCTGCAGCAACAGCTGTTTCCGGAGATACCAGATATACTTTACCATCTGCTGTTCCCGACCTGCCTTCAAAGTTACGGTTGAATGTTCTCAGCGACACTCCTGCGGAATTAGGCGAGAACCCCATTCCGATGCATGGACCGCATGCGCATTCCAGTATTCTTGCGCCGCTTGCTATGATATCCGAAAGAGCTCCGCAGTCCGCCAGCATCGTCATTACCTGCTTTGATCCACATGAGATCGAAAGGCTGACCGACGGCTTGATGGTGCGTCCCTTCAGGAGCGCTGCCACCTTGAGCATATCGAACAAAGACGAATTGGTACATGAACCTATGCACACCTGATCCACTTTGGTACCGGCTATGGAAGCGACATCTACTACATTATCCGGACTGTGCGGGCAGGCGATCTTTGCTGTAAGTGTGTCGAGATCTATATCGATGACCCTGTCGTATATGGCGTCAGGATCGCTCTCGAGCGGTGTGAAGTCTTCGCCTCTTCCCTCTGCTTCCAGGAATGCCTTCGTTACCTCATCCGACGGGAATATAGACGTAGTAGCTCCGAGTTCTGTGCCCATATTGGTTATCGTTGCTCTCTCCGGCACAGACAGTTCTTTGATCCCGGGGCCTCCCCATTCTATGATCGCTCCTACCCCGCCTTTTACCGACAGTATACGGAGGATCTCAAGACTTATGTCTTTCGCCGTAACGAACGGACGAAGCTTTCCGGTCAGATTGACCTTATACATCTTCGGCATCCTGATATAATAAGCACCGCCGCCCATCGCTACAGCTACGTCAAGTCCCCCGGCTCCCATAGCAAGCATACCTATGCCGCCGCCTGTCGGAGTGTGGCTGTCAGATCCGATCAAAGTCTTTCCCGGCTTTCCGAATCTCTCAAGATGCACCTGATGGCAAATACCGTTCCCAGGCCTTGAGAACCTGAGTCCGTATTTCTTCGCGGCCGACTGTATGAATCTGTGGTCGTCCGCATTCTCAAATCCTGACTGCAGAGTATTGTGATCGATATATGCGACGGAAAGCTCGGTCTTTACACGCGGGATTCCCATCGCCTCAAACTCCAGATACGCCATGGTTCCCGTGGCGTCCTGAGTCAGCGTCTGGTCTATCCTGAGCGCGACTTCGCTTCCGACTTCCATTGAGCCTGATAACATATGTGCCTTGATGATCTTCTGAGCTATTGTCAGTCCCATATTGCCCTCCTGTACATAACTGAAACATGCTGCGGCGCAGTCCGCCATACTGTTTTTTATATTCTATTTCATTATAATTATAGACCCAAAACGTCTTTTATTAAAGCCTTCTCTTCCGGTTCTTCACTGCTGAATCCATATGCTCCGAGCACTTCCCGCGAAGCTTCATCAAGCCTGCCTCTGTCTCTCCCGTACAGCCTTGCCAGTACGTCGCCATTTTCGACTCTTTCTCCGCACTTCTTTTCCAGTATTATACCTGCAGAAAGATCTATCACATCATCTTTTTTCAGCCTTCCGGCGCCGATATGCTGTGAAACTGTCCCTATCTTAAGAGCATCAAGCGACATCACATAACCATTTACAGGTGACTTGACTTCCATACACAACTCTTTTGCCGAACCGCCGTTATCCAGCTTTTCCGGATCGTCGACACATGTTTCGTCGCCCCCCTGGGCTTTGACGAACTCTTTCAGCTTATCGAGCGCTGCGCCGGAAAGAATCGCTTCAGCAGCTATGGAACGCCCCTCTTCCGGTGATGACGCGATATCAGCAAGCCATATCATAAGACCTGAAATGGTGAGCGAAAGCTCAGTAATATCGGCAGGCCCTTTGCCGTTCAGGACGTCTATTGCCTCTTTCACCTCAAGTGCGTTCCCGACTGCTCTGCCAAGCGGCTGCTCCATGTCGCTTATCACCGCGACCGTTTTACGTCCTGCGCGCTTTCCTATCTCAATCATCTCAGACGCAAGCGACCTGGCGTCTTCTTCTGTTTTCATAAATGCGCCGCTTCCGCATTTAACATCGAGCACGATAGCGTCGCTTCCCGCTGCCAGCTTTTTGCTCATTATGCTGGACGCGATAAGGCTCATGTTCTCAACTGTCCCTGTTACGTCACGGAGAGCATAAAGCTTCTTATCTGCAGGAGCCACGTCTCCTGTCTGTGCCATTATGGCTATGCCGTGATCTTCCACCTGATTGAAGAACTGCTCTTCAGACAAGCTTACGTTGAATCCCGGAAACGACTCAAGCTTGTCTATTGTCCCTCCGGTATGTCCGAGGCCCCTTCCTGACATCTTTGCAACCTTTACCCCGCATGCCGCGGCGACCGGCGCTACACACAGTGATACTTTATCGCCCACTCCGCCCGTAGAGTGCTTGTCGACCTTTACGCCGCTGATACGAGACAGATCCATCACGTCGCCGGAAGTCCGCATGACTTCAGTTAGATCAAAAGTCTCACGCTTTGTCATTCCATTGAAATACACTGCCATCAGCAGCGCAGAAGCCTGGTAGTCAGGGATCTCACCCGCCGTATAGCCATTGATAAAATATCTGATCTCATCTGCGGACAGCTCTTCGCCGCTCCGCTTTTTCAGAATAATGTCCAGTGCGTTCATCTGGCTATCTCCTTTAGAAAGCTCTTGCCTATGGCAGTCGGTTCAGTCCCGAGATACTCAGCGACAGTCTGCCCCAGGTCCCCGAAACAGCATCTCGTACCAAGATCTATACCCGCCTTTATAGGTGTGCCCGTCATGACTGCAGGCACATATTCTCTTGTATGATCGAACCCTGTATGCACGGGATCGTTGCCATGATCTGCAGTGATGAAGAGGATGTCTTCATCTTTCATCAGAGACAGTATCTCCGGCAGCCTTCTGTCAAAGTCCATTATGGCTCTTCCGTATCCTTCAGGATCTCTTCTGTGTCCGTAAAGTGAATCAAAATCCACAAGATTAGTGAATATGAGTCCGTCTGTAACTGTCTCCATAGCTTCCAGAGTCTTATCGACGCCATCCATATTGCCTGCCGTATGTACCGACTCAGTTATGCCCCGGCCGTTGAATATGTCATGTATCTTGCCAACAGCATAAACAGTCTGGCCCGAGTCTTTGATCTTGTCCAGAAGAGTTTCTGAATGAGGAGATACCGCATAATCACGGCGGTCCGGAGTCCTGACGCGGTTTCCGTTCTTATCTTTGATATACGGACGCGCTATGACTCTTCCGCACGCCCATTCGCCCTGCAGCATGGCACGCGCTTTCTCGCAGATACTGTACAGGTCTTCAAGCGGTATGACGTCTGTGTTTGCCGCGATCTGGAACACACTGTCCGCCGAAGTATATACTATCGGCTTACCTGTACGCTCATGCTCTTCACCCAGATCTTCTATTATGACAGTACCGGAAGCCGGGTAATTCCCTATGCATTCACGGCCTATCGCCTCTTCAAACTTTTTTATGAAATCTTCCGGGAATCCGTCCGGATATGTCTTGAACGGGTCCGGAGTCTCGATCCCGGCTATTTCCCAGTGTCCGGTGATGGTGTCTTTGCCGGCTGACAGCTCCCGCATCCTGCAGAAAGAACCTGTAAGGTCACTCAGCGGCAACGCATACTTCCCTCCTGCCACGATGCCCGGTTCTCTGTCGCTCACGATATTACCGAAGCCAAGCTTCGCAAGGTTCGGCATATTAAAACAGGGAGTGCCCTCAGATACGTGCAAAAGCGTATCCGAACCGGTATCCCCGTATTTATCCGCGTCCGGCGCCTCTCCGACGCCGAGACTGTCCATTACGATTATGATCACTCTCTTCATTGTCATATCTCCCTGATAAGCTGCGGCTCACACTGGACATAGTCAAGCGATACCAGTCTGTATCTGGTACCGTTGAGCAGCCCCTGGAATCCGTTTCTGAATGCTTCCCTCCCATGGAGATGTCCATATATGCACTGCTTGACCTTGTATTCAGTCATAAGCTGCGTGAAGCCTGAGGTCTGGAATTTATCATTTGTAGGAGGATAATGCAGACAGCAGAGTATCTCTTCTGCTCCTTTCTCTCTTGCGTCGTCGAGCGACATCCTGAGACGCAGAAGCTCTCTCTCATATATCTTATTGTCATGATCATCGAACCCCTGCGTACCCGGACATATCCATCCTCTGGATCCGCAGACAGCCACACTGTCCCCTGCCATGAAGCAGCGGTTCTGAAGGAATGTGACGTCGTCGAACAAAGTGTTCAGCTTGTTGGTCGACACCCACCAGAGATCGTGATTTCCCTTGGTGATCACTTTCCTGCCCGGGAGCTCGTGTATCCACGTCAGGTCCGCCATGGCTTCGTCAAGCCTTAAGCCCCATGATATATCACCGACGATGAGAACGATGTCCTCAGGAGAGACCACGCTTTCCCATTTCTCTTTCAGCCTCGTACTGTGGTCTTTCCATCCCGCGCCGAAAACATCCATCGGCTTCTCTATTCTCTCATCGAATGACAGATGAGGATCTCCTATTGCGAAAATCTTCATTTACTCACCATTATCCCCATATGTGTTTATCTGAAGCTCATCTCTTTCCTCTGACCCGAACATCTGCTCGGACTCTTCTTCTGAAAGCTCAGTAACTTCGTCCAGCTTTTTCATCATAACGTTAGTACGCGGACCGATAAGTGAATCGATCGCGTTTTCAGCGGCGGCCAGATTTCTCTTGGCTTTACCCAGATCATCAGAGAATCTCATCATTTCAGTCTTTACTGCAGCAAGAGTCTTCCAGACCTCGTCTGAATGTGCTTCAAGAGCTATCGCTCTGTATCCTGACTCTATGCTGGAGAGCATCGCAGAAAGTGAGGTGGGCCCGACAGCAATGACACTGTATTCTCTCTGGAGCTTCTCAAACAGTCCGTCGTCAAGTACTTCAAAGTACAGGCTCTCTACAGGAAGAAACATAAGAGCATATGCGGTAGTCCTCGGGGGAGCTATATATTTGTCGCTGATATCCTTCGCTTCGTCCTCAAGCCTGCGCTTGAGCGCATTCCTCGTCTTCTCTATCCGGGCTCTGTCCGCGCCTTCTCTCGCCTCGACATAATTCTGATATGTATCAAGAGGGAATTTGGAATCGACAGGAAGATATACGGTAGTCCCGTCTTCTCCCGGAACTTTTATCACGAACTCCACGGTGCCTTTTCCCTGTCCTGCGGCATCAAAATTCTTTTCATACTGATTGTCCGCCAGTACCTCTCTGAGGATCCCCTCTGCCCTGTACTCGCCGAGTATGCCCCTCGTCTTCACCTTGGTGAGGACTTTGTTCAGGCTCTCGACACTGGACGTCACGCTTGTTACCTGACCTATGCCCTTGTTTATCTCCGTCATCTGGACATTGAGCGAATTGATAGCTCTGTCCTGAGACGCGTTAAGGTCTTTCTGCGCTTCCATCAGAGTACTTACCGACTTCATCTCTTCCCGGCTTTTCCTGAGCTCTTCGCTCACTCTTCCCAGCCTGATGACAACGAAGGCAAACCCTGCAGCTAGAGCGCCAAATGCTATACAGATAAGAATCGGGTAGTTGTTCATCACTTATATACGCAGACCTCTCTGCCTCCTAAAAACAAAGAGCTCTATGCGAGCTCTTCAAGTAATATCCTTATCGCATCGACGTATCCGTCAAATCCCTTTCCCATGACAGTCGCAATACATGCTTCTCGTATATATGAGATCTGCCTGAAGTCATCACGGCTGGAAACGTCGGAGATATGCACCTCTACAGTCGGTATCTTTACTGCTTTGACTGCGTCGAGGATAGCCACGCTTGTATGTGTATACGCCCCCGGATTGATGACTATCCCATCGTAATGATCGAAGTATGCTTTCTGTATATAGTCGACAAGGTCGCCCTCATGGTTGGACTGGAAGAATTCTGTCTCACACCCCAGTTCTGAGGCAGCTTCTCTTGTGGACATCACCAGATCGTCATATGTCCTGTTTCCATAGTATTCCGGCTCTCTTATCCCAAGAAGATTGAGATTAGGGCCGTTTATCACCATTATCTTCATAATTCCTGATTGTTGTCGATGTAGTAGTCGCTCCAACGCTTGTATTCATCTTTACGTTCTTTATACAGCTGCTCCACGCCTGTGCTCGTGGAAAGAGGACGCCCGTCTGTCTCCAGCTTGTCCAGATCTCTTTTGATCCAGATGACCACACCGTTCTGCTTGACTATATTATAGTTTGCCTTGGTTTTGATTATTCCGCCGCCTGTCGCGATGACGCACCCGTTTTCTTTACATGCAAGCTTTAACATCTCTGTCTCGACTTTACGGAAATATGCTTCACCTTTCTCACGGAATATATCCTCGATCGATGACCCTTCATGCTGGATCACCATGTCGTCGATATCGATGAAGCGCTTACCCTGTTTCTCGGCCATCTTCTTTCCGAGAAATGTTTTCCCGGATCCCGGCATCCCTATCAGCACATTGTTCAGCACACGGCGCTGGACCTCATCTATAACGGTCTCTATCTCATCGTCGTCTATCAGATTGCCGGTAAAGATCTCGCTTGTCTGCTTGGCCTGCGCGACCAGCATCTCAAGTCCGCCTGTACAAGGTATGCCGTTCTCAATAGCGTCAAGTATCAGCTTCGTCCTGTAAGGGTTGTATATGACGTCGACTACTCCTTCCAGTGAAGTGAAGTCCGATACATTCACAAGACAGCTTCCGTTGTCCGGGTACATGCCTACCGGAGTGGCGTTGACGAGGATCTCTGCGTCGAAATGACGTGAGATATTATCGTAGTTGTTTTCTCCTTTTCTGGAGATGACCACGACCTCTCTTGCGTGAAGATCGTTCAGCACAGCCTGTATCGTTACTGAAGCGCCTCCGTCTCCAAGGACCACACACTTACGGTCCTCGACGTCTATATCATGGTGCTCCAGCTGATATTTAAAGCCGAAGTAATCCGTATTGAAGCCGGACAGAAGTCCGTCTTCTGTTCTCACTACAGCGTTGACGGCTCCTATTTTCTTCGCTTCATCAGAAACGATATCACACAGCTTCATAACTGTCTTCTTGTAAGGTATGGTGACGTTGAATCCGTCGTATTCAGGCGACGCGAGAAGCCCTGCCAGCTCATCTGCCTTGGTCTCGCAAATGTCATACTGATAATCTCCGAATTCTTTATGGATGAGCGGCGAATATGTATAGTTCAGTTTGGCGCCGATCAATCCGAATTTTCTGCTCATTTTAAACACCCCTGTCTTTTAGTTTCCCGCCGCTTTCATTATACAGCATCACGCGGGATTCTTCCATATCATCAGGCACGATCCTTTGTTTATCTTCCAAGAAGAAGATCATATACCGCTATCGCCGCGGCCGCCTCTACCACAGGCACAGCTCTGACTGCAACGCATGGATCATGACGTCCCTTTATTACAAGCTCTTCCTGTTCGCCGGTCTCATAGTTTATTGTCTTTTGCGGCTTTGCTATAGAGGGAGTCGGCTTGAACGCGACCCTGAATGTAACAGGCATACCGCTTGTAAGTCCTCCGAGCACGCCTCCATGGTTATTGCCCTCAGTGATCACTTTCCCATGCTCATCCACCGTAAACGGGTCATTGTTTTCACTGCCCTTTATCCTGGCTGCGTCAAAGCCTCTTCCGAATTCTATTCCTTTAACAGCCGGTATCCCGAAGACCGCCTGCGATATGACATTCTCTACGCCCCCGAACATCGGATCTCCGATACCTGCGGGAAGCCCTGTTATAACGCAGCTTACGATGCCTCCTACAGAGTCTCCTTCTTCTCTTGCTGCGTCTATCTCTGCCATGGCCTTGCTGTATGAGTCCTCATCAGTGATCTGTATGCCATGGATCTCGTCGACACGAGCTTCTGCAGTTATCCCCTTGCGGCTGAGTATCTGCTTTATTATTCCTCCGGCCATACATATGGGCGCAGTGAGCCTTCCGGAGAAATGCCCTCCTCCTCTGTAGTCTTCATTACCGCCGTATTTCACATGCGCGGGGTAATCTGCGTGGCCAGGTCTTGGAACGTTCTTCATATCATCGTAATCCTGAGAACGCACATCCTTGTTCCGGATGACCGCGGTGACCGGGGTCCCGCACGTCACTCCATCCTTTATACCCGAGATAAATTCAGGTATATCATCTTCATGTCTTGCAGTAGATCTGGGATCTCTTCCCGGAGCTCGTCTTTCCATAAATCTCTGAAGCTCATCGAGATCGATCTTCTCTCCTGCCGGTATCCCGTCCAGTGTCATTCCTATCTCTCTGGAATGTGATTCTCCGAATACCGACAGCTTTATATTTGTTCCAAAAACAGATGACATTTCTTCACCTTTCTGTAATAAGATTATCCGCAAGTCCTGCTTTCTTCATTTCACTGAAGAATGACGGATATGACTTTGCGACAGCGCTGCTTCCATGTATGACTGTCGTATTATCTGAAATGAGAGAAAGCACCGCGGCCATCATTACGATCCTGTGATCTCCTGCGGTCTCAGCTTCCCCTCCGGCGCAATGTCCGGTGCCATGTATGATTATCTCATCATTATCTGCTTCAGCTGATACTCCTGCATCTTCAAGACAGCTTACTATCGACTCTATCCTGTCGCTCTCTTTAAGGCGAAGCCTGCCTGCGTTTATGATCCTGGTATCACCTGCTGCCGCAGCTGCCGCAGCTGCGACCGCAGGAGCAAGGTCCGGCACTTCAGCTATATCAACGACTGAAGGATGAAGGCGTGACGGGAAAGCTACAATAACATCGCTATCGTCTACCAGCCTTTCCCATGTTATCTCAGCGCCAAAAGACCGAAGGATCTCCTCTATCGCTCTGTCTCCCTGAACAGAATCACGCTTTAGTCCCGTTACACCGACCGGACAACTGCCTGCAGCTCCCGCAGCAAGCCAGAACGCAGCCTGAGACCAGTCCCCTTCTACTGTATACGGTTCTTTTCTCTTATACCGCTGCTTTCCCGGTATAAGGAATCTCCTGTCTTCTTTCTGTATATCGACCCCGTACTGCCTGAGTACGTCGATAGTTATATCAACATATGCTGACGATCTGAGATCAGACGTAAGCTCTATCACACTGTCCCCTTCAAGATATGGCAGCGACAGCAGAAGTCCTGTAATGAACTGAGACGAGATCGAACCCGGGAGTCTGTATGTTCCCGGCTCAAGCTGTCCTCCCGCACATATTGCTACGTCCTCATGTGATATCGTCATCCCGTGACGCGACAGCTCGTCTTCAAGAGGCCCCATCGGCCTTTCAGCGAGCCTGCCTCTCATTTCCAGGCGTACTTCACGCCCCAGTGCTCCCGCGAGCGGAAGCATGAATCTGAGCGTCGAGCCGCTTTCACCGCACATAAGGACTGATCCGCCGTCTTCAAGTGCCTTCAGACATGCTCTGGTCGCCGTTATATCATCTGAATCAAGATCACAGACTACTCCGGTGCCATCTCCTCCGGCCAGATGATCACATATGAGAGCACGGTGAGCATATGATTTGGATGGTATTATATTTATGATCTTTATTTCTCTGCTATCCATATTTCCGGCCTGTGATCCAGAGCATTACAGCTTCATGGTGAGCACCGGGTCCTTCAGATCCGCTTCCTTCTTGCTCCTGCTTCCTGCTCTGAACAGTTCCTTCAATTCGTTTTCATTTTCATTCTCTATAGCTTCGCTGTATTTCCCCAGCTCATCTATGTAGCTTCTCAGTATCCTCAGAAGATTGTCCTTGTTCTCGAGGATAAGGTCTGTCCACATGGTCTCGTCCAGCTCAGCGACTCTCGTGAAGTCGCGGAAGCTCCCGCCTACAGGAAATCCTTCCGGATAGTCAGCTTCATCTTTGACAAACGCATTAGCCGCTATGTGCGTCATCTGCGAAGTGAACGCGATCATATCATCATGCTGCTCTGCAGTCATGAAAGACAGCTTCCCGAAGCCTGCCATCCTGAACAGATCTTTCAGTCTGGCAAGAAATTCTATATCGTCTCTTCTTTCTGTGACAAGCACCATCGTTGCGCCGTCGAACAGATCTTCCCTGCTGTTTTTGAATCCGCCGTACTGTTTCCCGGCCATAGGATGCCCGCCTATGAACGTAAAGCCGTGGCTGTCTGCTTCAGCAAAGCCTGCTTCACAGATCCTTCTTTTGATCCCGCAGCAGTCTATGACGACAGTATCTTTACTGAATCTGTCAGCCTTGGCTTTGAGCCACTCCACAGCAGCATCTATAGTAAGGCAGATAAATATCACGTCGCAGTCTGCGATCGTATCGTCGTCAAGCTTTCCGTCGACAGCGCCCGCCATCTCTGCGAAGCCATATGTGGTCTTGTTTCTGTTATATCCAAGCACCTCTGCTCCGGCACGCTTGTATGCCCTTGCCAGTGATCCGCCTATGAGTCCAAGCCCCACTATACCTATCTTCATCTATTTCAACGCCTCTCTGACTCTGCATATCTTATCCATCAGCCGGCTGAATGCCTCTGTGCTGAGCGACTGGGCTCCGTCAGCTATCGCATGCCTCGGATCGTTGTTCACCTCTATCATAAGGCCGTCTGCCCCAGCAGCGACGGCGGCCAGCGCCATCGGCTCCACCAGGTCTGATTTACCCGTACTGAAACTCGGATCGACTATTACCGGGAGATGCGTCTTGCTGTGGAGAACAGGCACAGAAGAAAGGTCTATCGTATTTCTTGTATACTGTTCAAACGTCCTGATACCGCTCTCGCACAGTATCACATCGGCGCTTCCGCCTGCCATGACATATTCAGCGCTCATCAGCAGCTCTTCCATCGTATTCGCAAGGCCTCTTGTCAGAAGCACCGTCTTGCCGCAGCGGCCGAGTTCTTTCAGCATCTCAAAATTCTGCATGTTTCTCGCGCCCACCTGGATGATATCTACGTCTTCGAATTCATCCAGATGCTCAATGCTGATAAGTTCAGATACTACAGGAAGGCCTGTCTTTTTCTTTGCTTCAGAGAGCAGCCTGAGCCCCTCTTCTTTCATCCCCTGGAATGAGTACGGTGAAGTACGTGCTTTGAACGCGCCGCCTCTTAAGAACTTTGCGCCGCTTTTCTTTACAGCTTCCGCCGTCTCCACTATCTGCTTCTCTGACGCGACTGAACATGGACCTGCGATAACAGCGAAGCTGCCTCCGCCTATCTTCATTCCGCCCACATCTATAACAGTGTCCTGAGGGTGGAATTTTCTGTTGGCATTTTTATATGGCTCGGATATCGGCGTTACCCTGTCAACGATATCGAGCATTTCGATCATATCCTTGTCCAGCGACGCCACATCTCCGACAAGTCCGAG
>JAFWJS010000016.1 GCA_017511535.1 Eubacterium sp.
GCGACATAGATGACGAGTTCGATGAGGAAGACGACGTTATCGATAAGATTGGAGAAGATGTTTATCTTGTCGACGGAAGCGTGTCGCTGGATGACCTTAATGAAGTCACAGGGTCGGATCTGGAGTCCGAGACCAGTGAGACCATAGGTGGGTTTGTGATCGATCAGATGGGAGAGATCCCTGAAGACGGATATATAAATAAGAACGTCGATTTCGGACGCTATACGTTCACAGTCATTTCAGTCAGCGGAAGACGTATAGAGAGGCTCAAGATGACGATCAACAAGGCAGGTGACGCTGATGAATGATACCGATATGGAACTTCTGAGAACAGCTCAGGAGACATGCCTGTCATGTGAAGGAGTGACCCGTATGAGTTCCAGATATTCATCAGCTGTAGACGGTACTCTGAAAAACATCGGACTTGATTCCGGAGTCAAGGGAGTGAGGATGAGCCGTGAGAAGAACGCTCTCATATTTGACCTGTATATGAAGGTCGGATATGGGGAGAAGATCCCTGTGCTTGCCTGGAATATACAGAAGCAGGTGAAAGAAGCACTGGAACTGAAATCCGCTGAGAAAATAAAAGAAGTCAACATTCATGTACAAGGAGTAGACTTGAATGAGTAAGCCAATGACAAGAAGAACAGCAAGGGAGATCCTTATCAAGATATTCTATCAGGCTGATGTTAACGGGGACAGAGACACTTCAGAATATGTCGGACGTTTAAACAGCAAAGATGATCTTAAGGAGTACCTTGTAACGTGTGACGGGGAAGACGCTGAGAAAACATCACTCAAGGCAGAAGATCAGATAGCCTTCATCAAAGCAGTGTGCTTCCAGTGGGATATGCACAGAGATGAGGTCGATGAGAAGATACGCCGTTATTCGATCAACTGGAAGCTTGAGAGGATGGCGAGGACAGACCTTGCGATAATGAGAGAAGCCGCATGTGAAATAATGTATATCGACGACGTGCCTGCCGCGGTCACGATAAATGAGGCTGTAGAGCTGGCAAAGATATACGGCACTGAGAAATCCACAAGCTTCATAAACGCGGTACTCGGAAAGATCGTTTCAGAAAATGAATGAACAGGTCGTCATAGCGTTCGATACAAGTAATTATACGACGTCGGCAGCTGCGGCAGACAGAAACGGCAATATAGTTTCCGACCACAGGATCCTTCTGAAAGTCAGGGAAGGAGAAAGAGGACTGAGACAGCAGGAAGCGCTTTTCCAGCATGTGAACGGTCTTCCTGAAGTAGTAAGTAAAGTCATGGACGATATCCACGGCTGCACTATAGCTGCTGCGGCATGTTCCGTGCGTCCGAGGCCAGTAGAGGGATCATATATGCCGTGCTTCAATGCCGGATGGTCAGAAGCGAGCGTGCTCGCGAGCACGCTTGGAGTACCTTTGTATGAGTTCTCACATCAGGAAGGTCATGTGGCGGCGGCTGAGCACGGCACTGAGCTTGAAGGAAGGAATGATTACATATTCTTTCATCTTTCCGGCGGCACTACTGAGGCGGCAGAGCTTCCCGGCTACGAGATCGCCGGCAGAACGCTGGACATATCGTTCGGACAGCTGATAGACAGGACCGGGGTCATGCTCGGCATCAGTTTTCCGTGCGGAAGGACGCTTGACAGTCTGGCGATGTCATATGAAGGCGATGGGAAATACGTGCTTCCGAAGATAAAGGTCAGAGATGGTGATGTGAATCTTTCCGGGGTGGAAGCGGCCTGTCTGAGACTTATCACAGAGACAGAGGATTCGGATCAGGGGACAGACAGGGCTTTGCTGGCGAAAACATTATTCGACAGGACAGCAGAAGCTCTGGCTGACATGACGGTCTCTGTCAGCAGGAAGACAGGGAAAAAGGACTTTCTCTTTGCGGGAGGAGTATCTTCAAGCATATATATCAGAAATAAATTGAAGGAACTGATACCGGAAGGTATAAACGTGTTTTTCGGCGAGCCTGAGCTGTGCCGTGACAACGCGGCCGGTATAGCGATCCTTGGAGGCAGAAAGTTATGGCGCTGAAGCCTGTAAGTGTAACACAACTTAATGAATATATAGCTAGAGTTATAGGCACAGACCCTCTCCTCATGAATGTAGGAGTCAGGGGAGAAGTATCCGGCGCGAGATACGACGGAAGAGGCAACTGCTACTTTTCACTGATGGATGAGACATGTTCTGTCGACTGTATATTGTGGAGTGATACGGCAGCTGAGACCGGATTCGAGATAAAAGACGGACTTGAAGTCATAATCCGCGGGTATATCAACGTATACAGAAAACGCGGGACATACAGTCTCAACGTAAGATCCTGCGAGCTCGTAGGAGCCGGCGGACTTGCGAAAGCGTTCGAAGAAATGAAGCAGAAGCTTGCAGCTGAAGGTCTGTTTGATGTGTCGCATAAGAAAAAGCTCCCGTTCTTTCCTCATAAGATAGCTGTGGTTACTGCCGCTGCAGGCGCAGCGGTGCAGGATATATGCAAGACGATAAAGAGCAGAAACAGCGTAGTGTCGATTTACATATATCCTTCAGCAGTCCAGGGAGACGGAGCGGCCGCGCAGATCGCTCATAACATAGACTACATCAATGATACGCGTAACGATATAGATATTATCATAGTCGGAAGAGGCGGTGGATCGGCTGAGGATCTCTGGCCGTTCAATGAGGAGGTTGTCGCCAGGAGCATATACGCGTCACGGATCCCTGTCATATCTGCCGTAGGCCATGAGATAGATTACAGCATATCAGACCTTGTTGCTGACGTGAGAGCTGCTACGCCTACTGCGGCGGGGCAGACAGCTGTTCCTGATACATCGGAGCTGGCGTCTGAGCTTGAGGAGGTCAGAAAGACGATGATGAGACAGCTCAGGAACAACGCCGCATATGCCAGGATCAGAACAGACAATCTGTTTGAAACTGTCAGACAGACGGCGCGCGGCAGGATAGCTGACCTGAGACACGAGACAGATAAAATGCGGCTTACTCTGGAATACAACGATCCGTCCAAGATAATGAAGAAAGGGTACTCAGTCGTCAGAGATGTAAGCGGCAGAGTCATCATGGACGCAGAGGATGTTTCAGAAGGCCAGAAGCTGGATATCGATCTTGCCAGAGGCAGGATCTCGGTCAGGACTCTGGAAGAGGAGAGTGATCAGAAATGACAGAAAAGAAAGACAGATTCGAAGAGTCTTTTGCAAAGCTGAAAGAAGTATCCGAGAAGATAAGCAGTGAAGACACTTCGCTCGAGGATTCCATCAGATACTATGAAGAAGGAATGAAATACTACCGGGAGTGTAACGAGATACTGAAAAAGGCCGAACAGAAGATAGAGATCATGGACACAGGATCAGATAAGGAAGATCAGTAATGAGGACTTTTGATGACTATAAACGTTATATAGAAGAACATCTTACAGGGTCTCTTCCTGAGGTGAACAGACACGCTGAGCTTCTGTCGGAATCCATGACATACAGTCTTACTGCCGGAGGGAAAAGACTGAGGCCTGTACTTCTTCTGGCCGCGTGTGAAATGGCCGGAGGAGATATAGATGATGCTCTTCCTTACGCGGCAGCGATCGAATTCATCCATACATATTCACTCATCCATGATGATCTTCCCGCGATGGACAATGACGAGCTCAGGAGAGGAAAGCCTACGAATCATGTAGTTTACGGCGCGGGCATCGCGACTCTTGCAGGCGACGGGCTCCTGAGCGCTGCATTCCAGGTAATGTCAGACGATATGGTCTCTCATCTCGAGAAGGGAGACGACATCTCAGGACGTATACATGCAGAGCAGGAGATCGCCGCGGGCGCCGGTGTGCAGGGCATGGTCGCGGGACAGACAGCGGATATCAAAGCGGACAGCGGGGAAGTCGACGCGGATCTGCTCCACTATATACATCTTAATAAGACGGCAGCGCTTATCAAAGCCGCTGTAAGAGCCGGTCTGTATCTCGGAGGATCTGACGAAGACATGCTTGACAGCATGAGTATATACGCTGACGACATCGGTACGGCATTTCAGATCGACGACGACATACTCGACATAAAAAGCACAACAGAAGAGCTTGGAAAGCCTGTCGGATCAGATGAAGAAAACCATAAGCTCACATATGTGAGTCTTTACGGTGTCGACGCTGCGGTAAAGGAGATCCACAGACTTACAGCCGAAGCCTGCGGGAAGGCGGCGCCGTACGATAAAGACGGGTTCTTCACCGGACTTGCGAGAGAGCTTGAGAGCAGAACGAAATAGTGTGTTTTGGGAGAAAGAGACATGAAAAACCTTACAGAATATGATTTTCCTGAAGACATCAAGAATATGTCATATGAGGAGCTGGATCTTCTGGCAGTCGGGATAAGAGAGTTCCTTATCGAGAACGTGTCGAAGACAGGAGGCCATCTTGCGTCCAATCTCGGGGTAGTCGAGCTTACGATAGCGATGCATAAGGTGTTTGACAGCCCGAAAGATAAGTTCATCTGGGATGTGGGACATCAGTCATATGTACATAAGATACTTACAGGAAGAGCCGGTCTTTTCGGCAGCCTGAGGCAGACAGACGGCATGTCGGGATTCCCCAAGAGAAAGGAAAGCGAGCATGATATTTATGAGACAGGTCATGCGAGCACATCGCTTTCTGCGGCATGCGGCATCGCCGCGGCCCGCGACATAAAAGGAGAACATTTCGAAGTCGTCCCTGTTATCGGCGACGGATCTCTCACAGGCGGGCTTGCTTATGAAGCGCTGAATAACATAGGATCCAGGAAGTCAAAGGTAATAGTCATCCTGAATGACAACGGGATGTCGATCTCCAAGAATATCGGCGGTATGTCCAATCATCTGGCTGATCTCAGGACTTCATCAGGATATACAAGGGCCAAGAACAGGATCAGAACGATGCTGTCACATATCCCGGTAGTGGGGCCTGCTCTTGCAGAAGGGATCTCCGGTACCAAGGAAACGATCAAATATATGCTGAGTCCTGAGGGGATATTCTTTGAAGAGATCGGATTCACATATATCGGTCCGGTAAACGGTCATGATATAAAGGCGCTCACCAAAGCACTTCTTGCGGCAAAGCAGGCGTCCAAGCCTGTCCTCATACATGTGATCACAAAGAAGGGAAAGGGCTACAGGAATGCAGAAGAGAATCCTGACAGATTCCACGGTATAGGGCCGTTCGACCCTGAGACGGGCGCTGAGAAGTCGCCCGGCGCAGTTACCTATTCGCAGGTAATGGGTGATGAGCTTACGAAGATCGCGGAAAAAGATGAACGCGTCTGCGCGATAACCGCAGCGATGGGAGACGCGACAGGATTATCAGGATTCGCAGGAGAGTTCCCCAGGAGATTCTTTGACGTAGGAATCGCCGAGGAGCACGCTGTCACTTTTGCTTCCGGACTTGCGGCTGGAGGCATGAGACCGGTCTGCGCGATATACTCGTCGTTTCTCCAGAGATCTTTTGACCAGATCATGGAAGACGCGGCGCTTCAGAAGCTGCCGGTGGTATTCGCGATAGACAGGGCAGGGATCGTCGGCGCGGACGGAGAGACACACCACGGCCTTTTCGATATCTCATATATGTCGCTTATACCGGGGATGACTGTGTTCGCGCCTTGCGACGGGAAGCAGCTCAGGGAGATGCTGCGTATCGCGCTGGATATGGACGGTCTTGCCGCTGTAAGATATCCGAGAGGATGCTGCAGTGATGAGGATCTGGGATACCCGGAATATAAAGGCGGGAACATCAGAGTATCGTCCGGTAAAGACGCGGATATATGGGCAGTCGGGCCGATGCTCGATAAAGCGGTCGAAGCACGGTCTATCCTTGCAGAAAGAGGTATAGACGCAGGTATAGTCGACGTAGCGTGCCCTCATCCTGTCGATACTTCCCTTATAGAGAGGGGAAAGCCTGTCTTCACTGTCGAAGACGGAATAGATGAAGGCGGATTCGGACAGCAGCTGAAAGCCAGGCTTGCAGGCACCTGTGACGTCACAGTAATGGCATGGCCTGAGAGATTCATCGAGCACGGATCATGCGAGGATCTTTATGAGAGATATGGCCTGAGCGGAAATAAGATAGCAGAAAGGATAAGGAAGCAGCTTGAAGGAGAGAATTGATACTCTTCTGGTAGACCAGGGGTTTTTTAAATCAAGAGAAAGAGCAAAAGCCGCGCTTATGGAAGGCATAGTGTTCATCGGAGACGAAAGGATCGACAAAGCCGGCACGAAGGTGGACGCTGATTCAGTCATTACAGTAAAAGGCGACGACTGTCCGTATGTAAGCAGAGGCGGCTACAAGCTTGAAAAAGCGATATCAGTATTCGGCATAGATCTTACCGGCAAGGTATGTGTGGACATAGGAGCGTCTACCGGGGGATTCACAGACTGCATGCTTCAGAACGGCGCATCCAGAGTATATGCTATCGACGTCGGATACGGACAGCTTGACTGGAAGCTCCGTAATGATCCAAGAGTAGTTAATATAGAAAAATGCAACGTAAGATATCTTGAGCCGGACCAGGTGCCTGAGCAGGCCGACTTCATCAGTGTGGATGTGTCGTTCATCTCTCTCGGCCTGATATTTCCTGTGATGAAGAAGCTTCTTAAAGATGACGGCAGCGCGGTCTGCCTCATCAAGCCGCAGTTCGAGGCGGGAAGAGAAGAAGTTACAGCCGGAAAAGGAGTGATAAAAGACCCGGAAGTACACAGGAAAGTCATCCGGGAAACCATAGAAAAAGCTGCGGAAAACGGCTTGTATATGCATGGGCTTTCCTTTTCTCCGGTAAAAGGCGCAAAAGGTAATATAGAATATCTGATAAGTCTTGAAAAGCTTGAAAATGTGGGGTATAATGCAACCTGTGTACTAAATTTAATACATGAGCAGGTAGACGATGCTCACGCGGAGCTGGGGTAGGGAATAGATACAGGAGCAAAAATTAATGCAGATATCAGAAAAATCAAAACAGATGGAATTATCCCCGATCAGACGTTTCAACGAAATGGCGAGAGACGCTGAGAACAGGGGAATAAAAATATACAGAGTAAATATAGGACAGCCTGACATCAAAACACCGGAATGCTACATGGAAGCGGTAAGAAACTACCCGGATGATGTCATAGCATATATGGAGTCCGGCGGTACAGATGATCTGAGAGAAGCTGTAAGTGATTACTACGCATCATTCGGAGATGACTTTGCCCCTGACGAGATCATGATCACGTCAGGCGGATCAGAAGCCCTTTCAATGGTGTTCACGACGATATTGAACGAAGGAGACGAAGTTCTTGTCGCAGATCCGTACTACAGCAATTACAGCACATTCGTTCTTTCAGCGGGAGGACAGATCGCAAGGATACCGACACACGCAGAGGAAGGCTATCATTTTGCCTACAGAGAGAGGATAGAACAGGCGATAACGCCCAGGACTAAGGCTATCTGCTGTACATCGCCGGGAAATCCGACGGGAGATGTCCTTACGCAGGACGAGATGCATATGATCTGCGAGATCGCTGAAGAACACGACCTCTGGATAGTGAGCGATGAAGTCTACAGAGAGTTCGTCTATGATGGAGGCGCTGTCGCTTCGTTCGGACGTGAGAAGGAGTATCTGGACAGGATAATCATCACTGACTCGATCTCCAAGAGATACTCATGCTGCGGCGGAAGGATAGGTATCCTTATCTCGAAGAACAGAGATGTCATGAACGGCGCAATGAAGCTTGCCCAGGGAAGACTTTCCGTATCAACGCTGGATCAGGCAGGAGCAGCGGCTCTGTTCAGACTTCCGACGTCATATTATGATGAGATCAGAGACGAGTACGAGAAGCGACGCGACATAGTATACAGTGAGCTCACCAAGATACCCGGAGTGGTATGCGTCAAGCCAAGAGGATCTTTCTACGTAACGGTGAAGCTTCCTGTAGATGATATTGAAGATTTCCTCGTTTTCCTCCTGACGGAATTCGAAGATAAAAAGGAAACAGTGATGTTTGCCCCTGCTGACGGGTTTTATTACGACTCTGAAAGGGGTAAGAATAAAATGAGGCTTGCTTATGTCCTTGAAGGTGAGCAGATGAGAAGATCTGTGGAGCTCATACGTCTGGGACTTGAAGCCTACGAAAAGAAACAGGCGGAGAACTGAAAATGAAACTTTCACCTATGATGCAGCAGTATATGGATATCAAGAAGGAGTATTCTGACTGTATACTGTTCTTCAGACTCGGTGATTTCTATGAGATGTTCTTCGACGACGCGAAGCTTGTTTCGCGTCTGCTTGAGCTTACACTTACAGGCAAAAGCTGCGGTCTGGAAGAGAGGGCGCCGATGTGCGGCGTTCCGTTCCATGCCGCAGATTCTTATATTTCAAGACTCGTGGACAAAGGATATAAAGTAGCTGTCTGCGAACAGCTTGAAGATCCCGCGACGTGTAAAGGCATGGTGGACCGCGGGGTCATACGTGTGGTGACTCCGGGAACTGTAACATCCAACACCATACTCCATGAAAACGAAAACAATTATCTTGCCGCGGTATATGCAGAAAACAGTTTGATGGCTGTGTCATACTGCGATATTTCCACAGGAGAACTGTACACCACAGAGTTCAGCGGCGGCAGTTCTTCTTTTGATGATGTGATAAATGAGCTGGTCAAGATAAACGCAAAAGAGATACTCATAAACCAGAAGATCCTTGAGTTCTCGGACGAGGACCAGATATCGCTTCTGACAGGCGGTTTCGTCCGTTCGATGTCTGATTCATATTTCAGCAGAAAAGCCGCAGAAACGTCTATCAGGGCCCAATTCGGCAATGTCTCACTCACAGCTCTTGGTATAGAGGGACGGGAAGGCGCTGTATGCGCAACAGGAGCTCTTATCTCATATCTTATTGAAACACAGAAGCAGGATCTGAAGCAGATAACAAGATGCGTATTCTATGAGACAGGCAATCATATGGCTCTCGACAAGGCGACGATAAGGAACCTCGAACTGACCGAGACTCTGTATGAGAAGAGAACTGACGGGTCGCTTCTCGGAGTGCTTGACAGGACAGACACGGCTATGGGCGGAAGAAAGCTCAAGCTGTGGCTCAGAGAGCCTCTTAACGATCCTGTAGAGATCAACGCAAGGCTTGACGCTGTCTCATATTTCGTTTCTGATCCTCTTGCGCTGAACGATGCCCGTGAAGCGCTGAAGCGGGTGTATGACTTTGAGAGGCTTGCGGGCAGGATGGCGTCCGGGAACGCGAATGGTAAAGATATGATCGCTCTCAGGAACTCCATCGGAGCTGTGCCGGAGATAAAGAGCATACTGGCTGATTCAGACAGCAGCCTGCTGAACAATCTGTCTGATGAGATGCGCGACCTTTCGGCGTTATATGACCTGATAGATTCACATATGACAGAAGAACCGCCTATGACAGTGACGGAAGGCGGACTGATAAAGGATGGAGCTTCAGAAGAGCTCGATGCTCTCAAGGATTCGATCAGAGACGCCAAGAGCTGGATCGCCGGGCTTGAGAGTTCAGAAAAAGAACGGACAGGGATAACACATCTGAAAGTCGGATACAACAAGGTATTCGGATATTACATCGAAGTCAGCAGATCCAATCTCGATATGGTGCCGGAAGACTATATCAGGAAACAGACGCTGGTAGGAGCAGAACGGTTCATCACTCCTAAACTCAAGGAAATGGAAAGCATCGTGCTCAACGCCGAGACCAAGATCAACAAGCTTGAGTATGATATATTCAACGATATCCGCAGCACTGTAAATGACAATATCGAAGATATCCAGAGAACATCCAGAGCCATAGCTGAGGCAGATGTGCTGTGCTCATTCGCCAGGGTCGCTTCCAAGCTTGGCTATGTACGTCCCGAAGTAGACGACGGATATGAGATCGAGATAGAGAAGGGGCGTCATCCGGTGATAGAGCAGAGCGGCATGGACGGGCTCTTCGTATCTAATGATACATATATGAACAATACCGATTCATCCATGCTCATAATAACAGGACCTAATATGGCAGGCAAGTCAACGTATATGAGACAGACAGCGCTGATAGTCCTTATGGCGCAGTGTGGTTCTTTTGTACCTGCTGACAGAGCCAGGATCGGCGTTGTGGACAGGATATTCACACGTATCGGAGCGTCAGACAACCTTTCCCAGGGACAGTCCACATTCTTCGTGGAGATGAGCGAGCTTGCGTATATACTCAGAAACGCGGGAAGAAGAAGTCTGATAATACTTGATGAGATAGGACGCGGGACGAGCACTTATGACGGATTGTCTATCGCGTGGGCGACCGCAGAAAAGCTATGTTCTGAGAACCTCAGGATAAGGACGATGTTCGCGACACACTATCATGAGATGACTGTGCTTGAGGACCAGCTTGACGGAGTGAAGAATCTGAATATCGACGTCGCGGAAGAAAACGGCAGGATAATATTCCTGCATAAGATAGTGCCGGGTTCCGCCAGCAGAAGCTATGGCGTACACGTGGCAAGACTTGCGGGCGTTCCTTCTGATCTTCTGGAAAACGCGGAAGCTAAGCTTGAAAAGCTGGAAGAAGATGAAACTGTCGATTCAGTGAGAGATGCTTTCGGATCCGCCGGTGTTTCACAAGGCGATCCGGCAGGAGCAGCATCCAAAGCTGATGAGCAGGCGTCGCAGCCCGGAGAGCAGATATCGTTCTTCAGCCAGAACATGAGCCCTGCCGTAGAGAAGCTGAAAGCACTTGACATCATGGAAACGACGCCTTCTGAGGCGATCAGGATACTTTCAGAGCTGAAAGACCTTGCGGACAAGGAGTAAACGTGGATAAATGATAAAAGTACTGGAAAAACAGGTCGCTGACAAGATAGCAGCAGGTGAAGTCATAGAGAGGCCTGCTTCTATCATCAAGGAACTTGTTGAAAATTCAATAGACGCCGGTGCCGGATCGATAACAGTAGAGATAAGGAACGGCGGTAAATCATATATAAGAGTGACCGACGACGGATGCGGTATACCTCAGGATGAGCTGAGGACCGCATTTTTAAGGCACGCCACAAGCAAGATCAGCATGGCGTCAGATCTTGACAGCATCACAAGTCTCGGATTCAGAGGAGAGGCGCTTGCAAGTATAGCTGCAGTTACAAGAACTTCAATGATAACCAAGCAGCGCGAAAGCAAAACAGGAAGCAGGATAGTGATAGAGGGCGGAGAGGTCATATGTATTGAACCGACGGGATGTCCGGACGGGACCACAGTTGTGTCAACAGACCTTTTCTATAATACTCCCGCAAGGCGTGAGTTCCTGAAGAACGACGCTCATGAGACTTCGGCTGTGACAGAGCTGGTATCAGAGATGGCTCTTTCTTTCTCCGACAGGCGTTTTCAGCTTATAGTAAATGGAAACGTCGTATTCTCCACGACAGGAAGCGGATCTGTAAAAGACACAGTGATATCTGTTTACCGGCAGAGAGAATACAGAGATCTGATGGAGATATCAGGAGAATATGCAGGCTACAGGATAAAAGGATGTATTTCACGGCCGTCACTGTCAAGATCAAGCAGAAAAGATCAGGTTTTCTGCGTGAATGGAAGAGTCGTAGAGAGCAGAGTAATAGAAAAAGGGATCCGCAACGGATACAGAGAAAGGCTGTTTGAAGGCCGGTATCCGGTAGTGTTCCTTCTGATCGATACTGATCCGGCTTCAGTAGATGTGAATATCCATCCTAACAAGAAAGAGATTCGTTTTCATGATGAGGATACTGTTGTTTCGGCAGTTTCTCAGGCGATCATTCAGGGGCTTGCATCAGATGAGGCAGTGATAAAGGTCGGAGACTATTTCCATGACGGCGGCAAAAGAAAACCGTTGAAAAATGAACAAGTAGACATAAAAAATGTATTGTCAAACATGCGTGAAAACGCCGAGAATGCAGAAAAAACCGATTATACAGCTGTCATAAAAGAGAAACAGAGAATACCGGATAAGAATATATCAGCAGAAGAAACGCCTGCCGGATATAAGACGTATTCAAAGCCTGACACCGGTTATTTTCCTGAGGCTGATCCTGCTGATTTTGATCTTTATCCCGGGAGACAGATGTTTGATTTTGATGATCTGAAGCTGACGGGATGTATATTTGATACTTATATCACATGTGAGGACAGTGACGCTTTTTATCTTATCGATCAGCATGCTGCGCATGAACGGATCAATTATGAAAGATTCGTCGGAAACTATCTGAGCGGTGAAAAACATTCACAGCCGCTTCTTACACCGGTAACTGCAGATGTAGATCTTTCGACCGCCGAACTGGATGACGAGTGGATCCCCGAGCTTGAGAAAATGGGATTTCTTATCGAGCCGTTCGGACCCGGAACTTATATTATAAAAGAAATACCTGTATTCATGGGTATATCTGAGGCTGAAACCTTCGTTAAAGACTATGCAGAGACTCTCGGAGACGAGATGAAACACAGTAACAAGATCATTATAGACAGGCTTATAACGAAGTCATGTAAAGCTTCTGTGAAGGCGCATGATCATCTGTCTGTGGAAGAGGCGGAGGCTTTGCTTGATGATCTGAAAAAGTGCAGGAACCCGTTCTCATGTCCGCACGGAAGGCCGACGTTCATACGTTTCACGCAGTACCAGATCGAGAAATTCTTCAAGAGGATACAATAGCTGATGGACAGAGTGATCGCGGTCGCCGGACCTACAGCGGCCGGAAAAACTGAATTTGCGATACAGATAGCGAAAAAGCTGGACGGTGAAGTAGTATCATGTGACTCCATGCAGCTGTACAGATTCATGGATATCGGAAGCGCCAAGCCTACGCCTGAACAGATGTCGGAAGTCCCGCATCATCTGGTCGATATGATAGATCCAAGAGAAGATTTCTCCGCTGCAAGGTATCAGAAGCTGGCCAAAGAAGCCATCTCTGATATAATGAGCAGAGGGAAAACGCCTGTGATATGCGGAGGAACAGGGCTTTATCTGGAGTCGCTGGTCTATGATCTTGACTTCGCGGGGGAACCGGGAGCGCCTGAAAAAAGAGAGCAGTATTATACTATCGCTTCTGAGCAGGGGCCTGAAGCATTACATGCTCTTCTAGAAGAGCGGGCGCCTGAGTCAGCAGGGCGTATACACCCGAACAATATAAAACGAGTAGTGAGAGCTCTTGAGGCATGCGATGTCGGGAGTCCTATCGAAGACATAAATACGGTTCCAGAAAGAACGAAGGACTATGACATTGATCTTATCGGCATCACCCGTGACCGTGAAGAGCTGTATGACCGTATCAACAGACGCGTCGATATCCTTATGGAACAGGGACTTCTGGATGAAGTCAGGTCGCTGGTCGGTATGGGCCTGACATTTGATGACATATCGATGAAAGGCATCGGATATAAAGAGCTGATCGGCTTTCTGAACGGTGAATACGACATCGATGAAGCTGTAAGGCTGATCAAAAGAAACACACGTCACTTCGCGAAGCGGCAGATGACGTGGTTCAGGAGATATGACGACATGCGCTGGTTCAACGTCTCAGAATATGAAGACGAGCAGGCATGTCTCGGAGATATACTGAAATGGCTGTCAAGAAAGTAGTCATCCACAATAAGAGCGACAAGCCCGATAATATCGTAGAGAAAGAGACAGAGATCTACGCAGAATGTGAAGCGCTTGAAAAAGAGCTTCCTAAGTTTCTGCGCGGTTTTTTTGTATATCTCAAGGGAAATGTTCTCCCAATGACAAGGCTTGCTTATCTGCATGATCTGAAGTTCTTCTTCACTTATCTTCTGAATGAAACAGGGCTCACCGAGGCAGATGATATAAGGGATATAAAGCTTTCCGAGCTGGACAGAGTCAGGGCTGCGGACGTGAACCTCTTCATAGATTACGCAAGAAAATACAAGGTAGAGACAGATGATGCGGTCTACTACTATGAGAACAACAACAAGACTCTTGCACGCAAGAAGTCTTCAGTTTCTGTCATGTTCAAGCAGCTTTACAGAGACGAGCTTCTTTCGAAGAACATAACCGATGGCTTTGATCCGATACGTGTGCCTAAAGCGGGCGAGCACGAGATCAAAGCCCTACAGGACGACGAGGTAATGATAATGCTCGACGCTGTGACAAACGGGACCGGACTCACAAAACACGAGCATGACTTCTGGGAGAAAACAAAGAAACGCGACAAGGCGATACTCGTGACTTTTCTGACATATGGACTCAGACTGTCAGAGCTGGAGCAGCTGAACGTTTCGTCGTTCAATTTCAATCGTGGAGAATTCAAGATCTACAGAAAGCGCGGCAAGGAATCGATAATGCCTCTGAATGATTCTGTGACGATGGTCATAAAAGACTATCTGAACAACGAAAGAGCATCAGACGACAGGATACCTTCAGAAGCTGATAAAGACGCTTTGTTCCTGTCTCTTCAGGGAAAGCGTATGACAGGGCGCCAGATAAGAGAACTTGTGAAGAAATACACATCGATCGGCATGAAAACTGCCAGGGAAGACGGATACAGCCCGCATAAATTAAGGGCTACAGCTGCTACCAGCCTCATCGGGCGAGGGAATTCAATATACGACGTTGCAGCTTTGCTCGATCATGAGCAGGTAACAACGACACAGCTGTATGCCCGGCAGAAAAATAATGTAAAACGCGATCTTGTACATAATATGGAATGGGAGAAAGAGCGCCGGGAGGGTGAAAACATACTCCGCAGTGACGACGACGATCAATGATAGACCGTATTTATTCAAAACTGTTCATTTCCTTTTTCATACAGGCATTTGTTTTATCCATCACAGGTATGGTGGACTGTGCCGTAGTCGGAAGATGGTGCGGTGCAGATGGGCTGACCTCAATGCAGCTTGCAATGCCTGTATTTCTTGTGCTTACTGTTCCAAGCTTCATAGGCGCAAATGGTATTTCGATAGTCATAAGCAGAGAGATCGGGCAGGGAAGGAAAAATAAAGCTGTAGCTGCATTCTCTACTGCAGTCATCGCTTCAGGCTTCATAGGTATTGTATTTACCGCTGTAGGTATACTTGCTCCGTCAGCTGTGACTAGATGCCTGATCGGATTTAATGAAGAGACAGAGCTGGTCGAGCTTGTAAATCTGTATCTGCAGCCTGTACTTATCGGTGCCGTACCTATAATTCTTCTGAGCATTCTTAATGCAGCGGCTGCATTGGAAGGCAAAACTGTTCTTATTTCTGTGGTTTCATTTCTGATGCTCCCGTTAGACATTGTATATGATCTTATCGCAGTTTTTGTATTTAATGCCGGGGTAAAGGGTGTTGCATATGCAAGTTCACTGACATATCTGTCAGCATTCATGATAATGCTTGTGTTCATTACCGGAAGAAGATCGATGTTTACGATAGATCCCGGGATGTTTTCGCCTGAGCTGCTCCGGGATGTTATTGTATCGGGGATCCCGCACGGAATAGACATACTGTGCGATACGATAAGGCCGATCTTTATAAACATGTGTATGCTCGCTTTTGGTACCCTGACAGGTATAGCCGCTCTTACGATACAGGATTCGATACATTATTTTCCTGAAGCTGTATGTATCGCTGCAGGTTCTGCTATGATGACTCTCAGCGCAGTTTTTTTCGGCGAGAAAGATCGTTCTTCTCTTATGTACATAAGAAAGAATACATTCTGGAAAATGGCAGCTTCAGCATGTGCTCTGTCAGGATTTCTGTGGATCGCGGCACCGGTATGTGTAAAACTGTTTACTGATAACGCCGAAGTAATGGATCTTGCGGTGACCGCATTCAGGTGGTATGCTGCCGGTGTTCCGTTCGCTGCGGTAAATCATATGATCATCGGATATCTGAACGGTATAGAAAAAATAAAGCTATCGTCTGCATACATTGTTATCGGCAATCTTCTGGTACCTATGCTGTGTATCTTTTCTTTAGGAAAGACTTTTGGCCTTATCGGTATATATGCGGCATTTGGACTGAATGAGCTTATCATGACTCTTATCGGGATCATTTTCATGGTTGTTGCGGGAAGATTGAGGTCATCCGTGATGGATCCGCTGGGACAATATATGAGCTCAGGGATAATGGCTCTTGACATGAATATCAGAAATGAGCAGGATGTGATAGATGCTTCAGAAGAAGTACGCCGCTTCTGCATTCAGAATGGAATATCTTACAGGCTGTCATATCATGCGGCGCTTTGCATTGAAGAACTGGCCTCAAATACAATAAAGCATGGATTCACCGCATCAAGGAAAAATCATCTCAGCATCAGAGTCGCTGTCGATAAGGACAGTATCATATTAAGAAGCAGAGATGACTGTAATCAGTTTGACATAACAGAGAGGTACAGTATACTTGATACAGATGATAAGATGTCATGTCTGGGAATAAGGCTTATTTACGGTGTATCTGACAGGGTAGACTATACATCGGCGCTGGATCTTAATAACATATGTATACATATCATGAAACGGGAAGGGGAGCAGCATGTCACCAACAGAAAATATACTATCTGAAAAATTCGGTATTGATAATAAAATTACTGAGCTCGTAAGAGAAACCGAGAGGGGACTTTCTGAAAGATTTGCACAACTTGATGAGATCAAGGAAATAAATCAGTATAAAGTTACTGACGCTTTCAGAAAAAACAATATTTCCGATATGCATTTCGCGTGGAATACAGGTTACGGATATGACGACGCAGGCCGTGCGGCACTTGAATCTGTATATGCTGATACATTCGGCGCTGAAGCTGCTCTTGTCAGGACTAATATCGTAAATGGTACGCACGCCCTGTCGATAGCCATCATGGGATGTCTTCGTCCCGGAGATGAGATGATATACTGTTCCGGCGGCCCATATGATACGCTCGAGGAAGTTATCGGCATCCGCGGCTCTGGAATGGGATCGCTCAGAGAATACGGCGTGACATATAAACAAGTCGAGTTGAAAGCTGACGGATCAATTGATATAGAAGCTGTTCTTGACGCCATAGGTCCTGATACAAAGATGGTCTGCGTGCAGAGATCTACAGGATACGCCTGGAGGAAAGCCATAACTGTAGATCAGATCGCTGAATGGGCGTCTGCTGTACATGAAGTTTATCCTGACGTGATAACAATGGCAGACAACTGCTACGGCGAATTCATCGATATAAAGGAGCCGACTCAGGTGGGCGTTGATATCATGGCAGGCTCACTTATCAAAAACCCGGGCGGCGGACTTGCTTTATCAGGCGGTTATGTGGCCGGACGAAAAGATCTTGTTGATATGGTCCAGTACAGGATGACATGTCCAGGTATAGGTGGTGAATGCGGCCTTATGTTCGGACAGACACGGTCGATGCTGCAGGGATTCTTTATGGCTCCTGCGGTGGTGAATGGAGCTGTCAAGGGAGCTGTTCTCTGCGGTGAAGTATACAGCAGGCTCGGATATGACGTCAGGCCCGAGAAAGACGATATCAGGAGTGATATCATACAGTCAGTGAAACTTGGGTCTCCGGAGGCCGTCTGTGCGTTCTGTGAAGGCATCCAGAAAGCTGCGCCTGTTGATTCGTTCGTAACTCCTGTTCCGTCAGATATGCCGGGATATGAGGATCAGGTAATAATGGCCGCAGGTGCTTTTGTACAGGGATCATCGATAGAATTATCGTCTGACGCTCCACTTCGTGAGCCTTATATCGTATATTTTCAGGGCGGCCTGACATATGAGCACAGTAAGCTGGGTGTTCTGATGTCTCTGCAGAGACTGTTTGAAAAAGGACTTCTGAAAAACATAGACTGAATGACAAACTGAGCTAAGGAATAAATGTCTGATAAAAACGCTGAAAAAAAGAATAAGATATTCGCGGCAGTTAAATTTGCGGTTTTGCTTATGATCGTGATCGGACTGCCGCTTTATGTTTACGTGTTCCATAAAGATTTTATTCTGCAATTCAGGTCATTCGACGAAGTTGTTGCGTTCCTCAGACAGTATAAAGCTTTTTCTGTTCCTGTCTATCTCGGCGCTGAGCTGCTGCAGATATTGATCAGTGTTCTTCCTGGACAGGTGTTCCAGTTCGTTGCAGGATATCTGTTCGGATTTATTCCGGGACTCATATATACGGCAATAGGCGCTGTCATAGGTACCATAGTGACATTCTGCCTGGCCAGGGTCCTTGGTACTGATGCTGTTCATCTGATGCTTGGAAAAGAACGCACAGACCACTTTATTCGGCTATTAAACAGCAGGAAGGCATATCTTATAACATTTCTTATATATCTCATACCGGGAGTGCCTAAGGATACGGTATGCTATATCGCGGGAGTTTCAGAGATGAAAATGATTCCGTTTGTGATCATTTCAGTCGTGGGACGTATGCCGGCTATGGCGGCAAGCATAGTATTCGGCGCCATGTATATGAAACAGAATTATACAGGCATGGCAGTCGTAGCAGTCCTGGTGTGCGTCATTGTTCTTGTCTGTATAATAAGACGTAAAGACATAATGAAAAGGGTGGATATGCTGTATGAAAAGTACCACTGATCTGTTAACGGCAGATATGAGAACGTCGGCACAGATCTGTGATATAGTACGCATACAGCACAAAGAAAATATATAAAAAAGGTAAATATATACTTGATCATGCATGAAACCGTTGAAATTTCAGCGGTTTTTTATTTTGTAAAAAATACGAACAAATGTTTATTTTTCTCTTGACAACGAACAGCCGTTCTGATATTATTGATATATCAAAAGAGAACAGGCGTTCGCAGAAGGGCGTTGGAACGCTTTCAGAGTATTGGAGATGAGAGAAATGAAAATGACACATTTACGTATAGTCAACAGATTCAGATTCACTGTATTCATGGTAGTTGTGATCCTTATGGTCTGCTCAACAGTCGGACTTCTTGTCGGGTCGCTGAACGCTTCAGGATCTACCAGGAAGTCATATGAAGTTATTACCATACAGTCAGGAGATACGCTCTGGTCGATAGCTGAGGATTATAAATCAGATGATCAGGATATAAGGGATTATATCTATGAGATCTGTGATAAGAATGATATCAAGGCCGGAGAGATAATGCAGGGACAGAATATACTGATACCTGTATACAGATAATAAACAAGCTAACCCTTATAAACC
>JAFWJS010000017.1 GCA_017511535.1 Eubacterium sp.
TAGCATAGCGAATCGATGGAAGGCCTTCTGCAACCAGCGACAGTGCTTCAGCACGTGGTCGCTGACTGCACAGTTGATGAGATATTTTATTCGGATTTGAGGGTACAACCTCAAAGATAGAAAAGCTGAATCCGGTGACTATAGCGGGGAGGTCACACCTGTTCCCATCCCGAACACAGTAGTTAAGCTCCTTAGCGCCGATGATACTTGGTGGGTGACTGCCTGGGAAAATAGGACGCCGCCGGTTCGGCTTTTTCATTATATGGCCCTGTGGTCAAGCGGTTAAGACACCGCCCTTTCACGGCGATAACCCGAGTTCGATTCTCGGCAGGGTCACCAGCAGAACTTCTTCTATCCATACAGGGTAGAAGAAGTTCTTTCTTTTACGATCAGTAATCAGAAGACTTCCAGTCTATCTGATTTCCGTCAAGAGCTGCTTCTGTAAGATTGCCGTGACCGTCATAAACAAGTTTAAGTGAGAAGAAGTCATCGCGTTCTTCCAGAAGACGGAAAAAGATTTTATCTCCTTCCCATATATTAAGGTCATATACAGAGTCTTTATCTATCCATTCAAATACGCCTTCATCGCATTCTGTCAGCGTTCCGTTAAGGCCTGACGCTGAATACAGGAACATGTACTCTGTTACGCCGTCGCCTGAAATGAATGTTACTATCCCGCGGAGTCTGGACTCTGAGAGAGTGCAGCCTGTCTCTTCCAGAACTTCCCGGTTGAGGCATTCTTCAGGGCTTTCATCCAGCTCGAAATGTCCGCCGACTCCGATCCATTTATCTTTATTTATGTCATGCTCCTTTTTCACACGGTGGAGCATAAGGTATTTCCCGCCTTCCTCTATGTGACATAATGTTGTGAGACTTGCCATACCCATTCCGCCTTTCTGCATTTCTTTTCTCTATTCTATCACAAATATGCAGTATGTTTACGTTATATGAGAGGACAGAACACCATATATCCCGGGTTTGACTTTATGACTCCATTTTGGTAAACTGTTATACGTTGTAAAAAAGAATATGCGCGATTGGCGGAACTGGCAGACGCGCTAGATTTAGGTTCTAGTGAGAGATCGTGGGGGTTCAAGTCCCTCATCGCGCACCAGAAAGAAGGGAAGGCATACGCCTTCCTTTTTTGATCCGACGAGATGAGGGGCTTGAACCCTAAGAGGGCACGAGCGTTGTGAGAGAGTCCGGTGGACTGTCGAACAGTGAGTGACGCGAGCCGACTGTATGGGAGGCGAAGTGAACAGCTGCAGAAGCAGCGCGTCCCTCATCGCGCACCAGAAAGAGGGGAAGGCATACGCCTTCCTTTTTTGATCCGACGATTATAATGTAAACTCAAGCGGTAAATATGGTTGACAATTGACTGCGGTACATATACAATCAAATTGCAGACAGCTGAGTTATACGCAGAAAGGGGACATCTATGGGAAATATACTGGACAATAACAGAAGTACGACTTTCAGAATGACAGTAACCGCTATGTTTGCAGCGATCATAGCTGTAGCGTCATGGATATCGGTACCGCTTCCATTCACGCCGGTACCTATCAATCTGGCGACTCTTGCAGTGGCTGCAGCAGGGGCAGTTCTGGGATATAAATATGGTACGATATCAGTACTGATATATATATTGCTTGGTGCGGCAGGAGTACCTGTTTTCGCGGGATTCACAGGCGGCCTTGGGCATATAGCCGGGCCAACGGGAGGATATATAGTCGGCTATTTGACGTCAGCATTTATTACCGGGATCGTTTTCAGGTCGACGTGTAAAGACAAGATAAAATGGTATGGAGCTGCTGCAGCCGCATTTCTCGGTACTGCCAGCTGCTACATCCTGGGGACCATATGGTTCATGGTACTGACAGGAAACGGACTCATGGCTTCTCTTTCGATGTGCGTCATACCGTTTATCCCGGGTGACATATTCAAGATCGCAGCTTTCGTTGTGCTCATGACAGCGCTGGATCCTGTAATGAAACGCTTTGCGGCAGGGCAGTGACTGGCCTCAGTCATGGAGAGATAATGTCAGCAGTTCAAAGAATTTACGGATGAATATGTTTGTTTCAAAATAATTGATGCGTCCGTTGTTCTTAAGGATAAGATATCCTGAGCTGTAAGAAGGATATCGAGACAGTTCATCAAGTATACCGGCAGGATCTTTATCGAGACTGCCGAGTATTTTTTTTACATCTATTACAAGTACGTCACCGTTTATGATCTCGCCCGGAATATCCAGCTCTGTAATGCCGTCAGACGAGCTGCTCCTGATGCTGTATGGTTTGTCTTCAGTCGGGAATGAAATATAGTCAACAGAGTTTTTACGCCTTAAAGCGGTCACAGACAGACCTGACCTGCTTACGCTGATCTTTTTTATCGTATATTCACCGGCAGGGAATCCCATCCTGAACATAGCCCTGTGGAAATCAGTCTGCCTGATAACAGGAAATATCCTGTACAGCTGACAGATATCATCGTGATTATGAAGCATTATCGTTTTCTCAAGAGCATATGAAGGATTGGAAAGATACTGCTCATAAAGCCTGATACTTTCTCTTCCATCTATCCTGTCGTCCCTTGACGGCGTTTTACCCATGAATTTCTCGATGCTCTTCTGAGAGAGGGAGCCGGTGAATCTTTTGATTTCAGAATAACCGCTTACAACAGTGAAGAGATCCAGATCATACGGCATCACAGGTTCTATTCCGTAATGCTCTGCCCGTGCTATGGTGAACGGCGTATCAAAACTCCTGCCGTTATATGTGAGGATCACATCGGCATCCTTGAGCGCATTCAAAGTTGCTTCTATGACAGCTTTCTCATCACCGGGAGATTCTGAAAAAAACTGTCTGGCAGAAGCACGCCCGTCTTTTACGGTCAGAAGGCCTGTTAGCATTATCCTGTCGCTGCGCGGGAAAAGGCCGGTCGTTTCGATATCATATGAACAGATCGTACAGCCGCTGAAATACGTATCCAGAACACGGCTTCTGAATTCATCGAGTTCAAACTCATCAAGAAATCGTTTCATTTCATTGCTTCTCCAATCTGTTTTGATTCTACCACTTACAGCTGCATTTTTAAACGCTGCAATACGATAACCGTAAGATATAAGATAATATAAAAACAAAGTAGATTGCGGGGAGCAATCTACTCTGTTAAAAAGGGGTATTGGGATTAGAGATTAATGAGGTTATCAGGGGGATAACCACAATGCTGATTATATATGAAGGATTATTACTTTGCAATACAATTATTAAAAAATATTAAAAAATCTTATTGTTTTCTTAAGGAGCTATATGGAAAAAAGAGGGTTGTCGATATATAATATACAGTAAAGTGTAATGATAAGCGATACATCTGGAGGTGCGTATATGAGATACGGTTTTATCGGCGTCGGCAAAATGGGAGGCGCCATATTAAAAGGACTTCTGGATTCAGGAAGCATAAGCAGAGAAAAGACATATATAAACGGCAGAGACTTTGAAAAAACTAGGAAGCAGGCCTACGACCTCAGTATAAGGGCGCTTGAGAGCAAAAACGAGCTTGTAAGGTTTTCTGACGTCATATTCATAGGTGTCGAGCCAGGCGCGTTCCCTGATGTGATGCCTCTTGTAGCCGAAGCATATACGCCTGAGAAGATAGTTGTTTCGATGGCGGCGGGAGTTACGATAGCAGCGATCGAGTCATATCTCGGAAGTGATGCGAAGATCGTCAGGATCATGCCGAACGCACCTGCAAGAGTCGGGGAAATGATGGCGTCCGTCAGCGTGAACAGCAACATCACTGAAGATGAACAGAAGATGATGATCTCACTTCTTTCCGGAATGGGGAAAGCGGCAGTGGTCTCTGAAGATCTGATAAGCGCAGTTATCGGCGTATCCGGGAGCAGTCCGGCCTATACATATATGTACATCAAAGCCCTCGCTGAGGCTGCCGGAGAATACGGCATGGATGAGAAAGAAGCCCTGGTATTTGCCGCGCAGGCAGTGCTCGGAGCAGCGAAGATCGTTCTCACCGAGTGCACATCTTCAGGGGAGGATGACGGACAGGATACCGTTGATATAGACAGTCTTATCGACAGTGTATGCACTCCGGGAGGAACGACCATCGAGGCCGTAAGATCACTTAAAGATAATGATTTTGAGAAGATAGTTAAAAAAGGCGCCGCGGCTGCCATAGAAAAGTCAGCGGCAATGAGCAGAGACTCAGAGCACTGACGACGCAGCGCGGAAGGAGGATGCGATGATTTTCAAGGAAGAAACGCTGGAAAGTGAATATGTCTTCAAAGGCAGACTGATCAATGTAAGAAGGGATAAAGTGACGTCTGTGAACGGGACTTCAATGAGAGAGCTTGTAGAACATCCGGGAGGAGTAGTCATGGTGGCTCTTAAGCCTGACGGCAAAGTCGTTATGGAGAAACAGTTCAGAAAGCCGGTCGAAGGCGTCATGTTCGAGCTTCCGGCAGGAAAGCTCGATGAAGGAGAGAAGCCTGAAGCAGCTGCAGCAAGGGAACTGAAAGAAGAGACGGGATATACCGCGGGGAGTATGAGATATCTGACCAGGAGCTACACTTCATGCGGCTATTCTGATGAAGTGCTTTATGCATACCTCTGTACTGACCTTACAGCCGGCGAGACGGATTTTGATGAGAACGAAGCTCTCGATACCGAAGAGCATGACATTGACGAGCTTGTAAATATGGTGATGAGCGGAGAAATAAACGACGCCAAGACACAGATCGCTCTCATGATAGTAAAACGTATGATAGATATGGGTGAACTTGAAGGGTATCTGAAGAAATGATTACGGAAGAATTTGTTGATTATCTGAAAAATACCAGAAAGATGTCAGAGAACACGATAGAGGCGTACAGGCGCGATATCGACGCATACGCCCGTTTTCTCGCGGAACGTGATAAAGATCTCGACGGGGCGACAAACACCGATGTAGTGGCTTATCTGATGGACCTGAAGGCAGGAGGGAAATCCAAGTCGACTGTCAACAGGAAGCTCGCTTCGCTCAGGATCTTCTATAAATACATGATGAGCACAGGTCTTGTACAGACAGATCCGACTGAAGAGATCAGGTCTCCAAAGATCGCCAGAAAGGATATAGACTTTCTGAGCTATGAAGACGTGATCAGGCTGCTTGACGCACCTGACAATTCGATCAAGGGGAAACGAGACAAGGCTCTGTTTGAAGTGCTCTACGCAACCGGGATCAGAGTGAGCGAGATAATAGAGATGAAGCTCAGAGACGTCAATCTCCATATGGGATTCGTATCATGCAGCGGCACGCACGGAAGGGCGAGGATCGTGCCGATGGGAGTGCCTGCGCAGAATGCCCTGAAAGATTATCTGGATCACAGCAGGAAGATAATGATGAAGAACCAGGAGCCTGACGACCCGGACGGTATGCTGTTCGTGAATTATCTGGGTGACCCTATGACGAGGCAGGGATTCTGGAAGATTCTTAAACAGTACGCGGAAAAGGCGGGAATCGAAGAGAAGCTTACTCCGCAGACGCTCAGGAACTCATTCGCGATGCACATGGTCCAGAACGGTATAGACATCAAATCCCTCCAGGAGCTCATGGGACATGAAGACATAACCGCTACGCAGGTCTATTTCGGGGAAACCAGGAACAGGATCAAGGATGTGTATGACAGATGTCATCCGAGGGCAAGGTAGCGGATCAGAGCCGGAAAAGTTCTGAAAATAATCCTTGCATCAAAGGTATCTGCTGTGTTATACTATTCGGGTATTACGGACGGTCCTCTTGGTGGAATCACCGCGAAGGAGCGGATAGAACGGCCACCTATGAACGTGCTGAGGGGAAGGAGGAATACAAGGATGAACGTAATCGACCAGATCACAAAGGAATACATGAAGGAAGACATTCCTGCATTCAATATTGGTGACACTGTAAGAGTGCACATCAAGATCAAGGAAGGAAACCGCGAGAGGATCCAGGTGTTCGAGGGATTCGTGCTCAAGCGCCAGAACGGCGGCATCTCCGAGACTTTCACAGTCAGGAGGATCGCTTCAGGAATCGGTGTTGAGAAGACTTTCCCGCTGCATTCACCATGGGTCGAGAAGATCGAAGTAGTCAGGAAAGGCCGCGTAAGAAGAGCCAAGCTGAACTACATGCGCGGAAGAACAGGAAAGTCCGCCAAGATCAAAGCTCTCGACGCGAGATAGCATGTTATTTCAGGGGAACCATGAGGTTCCCCGTTTTTCTTATATAAGGGTGTTATGGACAAGATCAACTGGTACCCCGGTCACATGAAGAAGACCAGGGAACTGATACAATCGAATATGAAGATGGTCGACCTGGTCATCGAGGTGATAGATTCACGCATACCGGTCGCGAGCCGTAATCCCGTGATCAGCGAGCTCATCGGAAGCAAGCCGGAGATCATAGTGCTGAACAAGAAGGATCTGTCAGATAAGGCTGAGACAGATGCATGGATCAGAAAGCTGACAGCAGGAAATGTGACAGCGATACCATGCGACTGTGAAAGCGGAGCCGGGACTTCACGCCTTATGGAAGAGCTTTCGAAAGCTAATGAGAAAAGGAATTCCACAAAGAAATGGGACAGGCCTCTCAGGATGATGATAGTCGGCGTCCCAAACGTCGGCAAATCGTCACTGATAAACCGCCTGACCAGGCGTAAGGCAGCCAAGACAGGCGACAGGCCGGGCGTCACTAAAGGCAAGCAGTGGATGACTCTTGAAAACGGTATGCAGCTTCTCGACACACCGGGGATACTGTGGCCGAATATCGAGGATCAGGAACATGGAAGGCATCTGGCGTACTGCGGCTCTATAAAAGATGAGATATACGATATCTCAGATCTCTGTCTGGAATTCCTGAAGTTCATGCTTAAGGAGCACAGAGAGATGCTGTATGGCAGGTACAAGCTGGATCCGCCTGCGGCGTCTGAAGAGCAGGAGGAAGAGGATTCTATCTGGGGGACGGATGACACGTCAGGATTATGCGGCGACGGAGTCACTCCTGTATCTGAAAACGGAGAATATACTCCTCTCGGAGCAATGGAGGAAATAGCCAGAAAGCGCGGCTTCATAATGCCGGGGAAACGCATCGATTACGAGAGGTGCGCGCGGACAGTACTGGATGAGTTCAGATCAGGGCTGATAGGCAGGATCACTCTGGAGCACAGTCAGGAGCATGGCGATGACTAAGAAAGAGCGTGAGCAGATGCTCGCAGAAAAGCTCGAACAGATGAAAAAATATGAGCGGGACCTCAACACGGAGGGCGTAAGCTTCATTGCCGGCGTAGACGAAGTAGGAAGAGGACCTCTGGCCGGGCCTGTGGTCACTGCCGCTGTCATACTGCCGGTGGATTTTGATGTTCTGGGAGTGGATGACTCCAAGAAGCTGAGCGACAGGAAAAGGCGCGAGCTGGACGTCCTTATCAGGGAGAAAGCGCTTGCATACGGATTTGGCATGCGTGATAATGAGACTATCGACAGGATAAATATCCTGAACGCGACAAAGGAAGCTATGAAGGACGCTGTAGAAGAAGCGGCTGATATGCTGAGAATAAAGCATCACGAGGAACTGCAGCATGTGCTTATCGACGCAGTCAGGCTGGATGGTCTGAACTATCCGGAGACGCCCCTGGTGAAAGGTGACCAGAAAAGCATATCTATCGCTGCTGCCTCTATCATCGCTAAAGTCAAGAGAGACGATATGATGATCGCATATGCCTCAAAGTATCCGGGATATGCATTTGAAAAGAATAAAGGGTACGGTACGAGAGAACACTATGAGGGGATCCGGGAACATGGAATAACGCCTGTTCACAGACGGAGCTTCCTTAAAAATATAATTGATCAGGAGAGTTGACATGGAAATCAAGACTGATATTGAGATCGCGCAGGCCGCACATATGCTGCCTGTCACAGAGATCGCTGAGAAAGCGGGGATCGATGAGAAGTATCTGGAGCAGTACGGTAAGTATAAAGCCAAGATAGACTATGGCATCCTTAAGGATAAGGCTGATAAGGCTGACGGAAAGCTGATACTTGTCACGGCTATTTCGCCGACACCGGCGGGTGAGGGCAAGACGACGACTTCCGTAGGATTGGCAGACGCTCTTTCCAGGATAGGCAAGAAGGTGATGGTCGCTCTGCGTGAGCCTTCACTCGGGCCGGTGTTCGGGATCAAAGGCGGAGCTGCCGGAGGCGGGTATGCCCAGCTTGTTCCTATGGAAGACATCAATCTGCACTTTACTGGAGACATGCACGCGATCGGCGTTGCGAACAATCTCATCGCTGCTATGCTGGATAACCATATACAGCAGGGCAACTCTCTGAATATTGACCCGAGGCGGATCACATGGAAGAGGGCTGTCGATATGAACGACAGACAGCTTCGCCATATCATCGACGGACTGGGCGGCAAAGCCAACGGCGTCCCTCGTGAGGACGGCTTCGAGATCACTGTGGCAAGCGAGATAATGGCTATCCTCTGCCTGTCAAAAGATATAAACGACCTTAAGAAGAGGCTTGCGGACATCATAGTCGGATATAACTATGACGGAGAGCCTGTAAAGGCCGGAGACTTCCACGCAGAGGGAGCTGCTGCGGCGCTTCTCAAGGACGCGCTCAAGCCGAATCTGGTGCAGACTCTTGAGAACACACCTGCGATCGTACACGGCGGTCCGTTCGCTAATATCGCACATGGCTGCAACTCTGTCATGGCGACGAGGACATGTCTGAAACTTGCTGACTATACGGTTACCGAGGCAGGATTCGGCGCAGATCTCGGCGCAGAGAAATTCGTCGATATCAAATGCAGGAAGGCGGGGCTTACGCCTGATGCGTGTGTCATCGTGGCTACAGTCCGCGCTCTCAAGTATCACGGCGGAGTGACGAAGAAAGAACTTGGCCCGGAGAACCTTGAGGCACTGGAGAAGGGACTGCCGAATCTGCTGCAGCACGTCGAGAACGTGACACAGGTATTCGGTATCCCTGCGGTAGTTGCTCTGAACAGATTCCCGACTGATACAGAGGCAGAGATAAAGCTCGTTGAAGAGAAGTGCAGAGAACTCGGCGTGAACGTCGTGCTCAGCGAAGTATGGGCAAAGGGCGGTGAAGGCGGTGAAGACCTGGCCCGTGAAGTCGTACGTCTCTGCGAAGAAGGTGAAAACAGGTTCGGATTCGTATATGATCTGGACATGTCGATAAAAGAAAAGATAGAGGCTGTAGCAACGCGTATCTACCGTGCTGACGGAGTTATTTACAGCGCTGCCGCTGAGAAACAGATACAGGATCTGGAGCGTATCGGATTCACAGATGTTCCGGTATGCATGGCCAAGACACAGTACAGTTTCTCTGATGATCCGGCCCTGATCTGCGCGCCGCGCGGCTTCAAAGTGAATGTTGCAGATGTGAAAGCTGACTCGGGCGCAGGATTCATCGTAGTAAGAACAGGCAACATCATGACTATGCCGGGCCTTCCCAAGGTACCGGCAGCAGAGAAGATAGACGTTGATAATGACGGCAGGATCAGCGGCCTGTTCTAGCAGGTACGGGGGCGGCGATCCTGAGCTGAAGGAGGATGCAGATGTTAGCAGATAAAAGCTGCAGAGAATTTATTGAGGTACTTGCGAGTGACGAACCTACGCCGGGAGGCGGCGGAGCTTCAGCACTTGTAGGAGCTGTAGGAACGGCGCTCGGTAATATGGTCGGGAGTCTGACCGAAGGAAAGCTTCAGTACTATGAAGTCGAAGAAGACATGGAAAGACTCATAGACCGCTCAGAAGAGCTGGAGAAGGAATTCCTGGAGCTGATTGAAGAGGACGAGAAGGCGTTTCAGAATCTGATGACCGCATATAAGATGCCTCATACGTCAGAACTTGAAAAAGCCAAGCGTCTTGCTGTGCTCACAGCGGCGAAGAGCGCGGCGTGCCAGCCGCCGCTCCGGATCATGAAAAGATGCTGTGAAGCGATCGACCTCTGCGCTGAGTTCGCAGAAAAGGGAAACAGGAACGCGCTGAGTGATGCCGGAGTAGGGGTGCTGTTCTGCAAAGCCGCGCTTCAGGGAGCTTCTCTCAATATTTATATCAACACTAAGACACTTGCAGATGAGGAATATGCCGGAAAGCTGAATGATGAGGCGGACCGGATGATCAGTGAATACTCTGCGAAAGCGGACTCAGTATATGAAAAGGTACTGTCGTCGCTCCGGTAGAAGCTGAGTAAGAAGATAATAAAAGAAGGTCATTTCACATAGGGGAAGACCTTCTTTTCTATTACTTTATTTATTTGTGAGCATCATTCTCATGTAGTTGTCTGAGAAGAACGTATTGGAATTATAGAGGAAGAGGACTTCGTCTATATCGTTCGCCTTGATGACAGTAGCTATATTCTCGTAGTAATAACGTGGGTCAACTACTGTTATGGTCCTGTAGTCCTGTGTAAGGAATGGGATGAAGCAGTTTGCATATGAGTCCTTGATGACCAGCAGGTTCCTGTTTTTCTTCACAGGAGTGGAGATCGAGAACAGCGACTGATTTATGCCGCCGAACACTGTATACGCATCTTTCTTATCGAGATTGGACATCACATAATACTTCGTTGTCTTTTCTTTGGTGTCTTTGTAACGGATCACTGAGCTGAGCGCGTTTTTGCTCACCGGAAGATAGATCTTGATAGCGTCGTTTTTCCCGTTTGTGAAACCGCTCTTGGAATACAGTGTTCCGGCGAAGTCCTTCTTCACTGCGTATGACTTGTATTTTACTTTGCTCCCGAGCTTCATTATCTTAGCAGCTCTTCTGTATGCCGTATATGCGCCGTCTGTGGTCCAGTGATGGTCAGTGCGGTAGTATACCTGTTGTTTACGGCTTGCTTTTTTCAGATCGTCACGGACGTCGATGGATTTATATCCCAGCGCTTCCACAGCGCCGAACAGTCTGTCCATGTCTCTGTTCTGGTCATGAGTGACAACTCCTCCGGGAAGCTTGGAACTCAGTATGCTGGCTGCGTTAGGCACCAGCATGAAGTACATCTTCTTGTCGCTGTACTTCGCCTTGAAGCTTTTCAGAGCGGCCAGATCGGCTTCTACGCCTTTTTTATCAGGGTACACAACATCTTCTATCAGATAGTTGTCTTTTGCCTTGAAAACGCCGTTTGCCTTCAACTGGCCGATGCTCAGGTCAGCAGCGGATTTGATTTTGATGAAAGTATTCCTGAACGCGAACTGATCGCTGGCATAGTTGTCGAGCTGCGATTCAAATCTGCCCGACAGGTAGTTGCCTGCAGAGAAGGCCGGAAGCTGCTGGAACACACGGTTCTCCTGGTCAGAATATGATCTGTCAGGTATGATTATATTCGCAGCGAACGTAATTATCAGGACCGCCGCAAACAGGATACCGCATATCCTTACGACAGGTGAAGCATTGTCGTCATGCCGTACTTCATTTACTTCGGCATGAGAGCTGTTATCTGTATATGTGTCAGGCTCTTCATCTGTTTTCTGGTCTGAAGCTCCATGCTCGTCGTCTGATGCTTCAGCTTTTTCCTGTTCAGAATAGAGCCAGATTATAGGCTGATAATCTTCCGGATCTATAACATTTTCTCCGGGCATTTCTGCTGTTTCAGATACCTTGGGCTCCTCTGCGTCAGACGTATCAGAAACAGGGGCAGGGGATACTGGAGCTTCTGTTTCTTCAGGCTCCTTCACCTCGCCGTTTTCATCAAAAATGAGTTCCTGCTGCAGTTCGCCTGCAGGAGCAGTCTTTTTATTTGATGTTTTTCTTTTCCTTTTCTGTTTTGTCATTTACACTTCGTCCTTAAAATCTGAAATACAGGAACGGATTATATGAGCTGTACAGCAGATAGGCTGTAGACAGCACGAGCATTCCGCCCATTATCACCAGCCATGCGGCAGGTATCTTGCTGCGAAGTCTCCTGAGTCCCTTTGCGGGGAGATCTGTAGCGCAGACAGCAGAAACGGCCATCAGTATGATGCTGGTCCTCAGAAGGAAGACCGTATTGGTGTTGATGAGCGGATATCCGCCGGCGAAGAAACATGTACGCAGGTACATGAATGCCTGGCCTATGCTTTCGCTCATGAAGAACACCCAGCCGACTGCGACCGCAAGCATGGTGTATATATGACGGATAAAAGCAGGAGCGCTGCTGACAGCCTTGCCGTAGACATATTTCTCCAGTATAAGGAGTACACAATAGTAAAGCCCCCAGAACACAAATGTCCAGTTTGCGCCATGCCAGAGACCTGTCAGGGCCCAAACGATAACAAGGTTGAATATGTGCCGCCCGACAGGGACGCGGTTCCCTCCGAGAGGGAAGTACAGATATTCTCTGAACCATGTTGAAAGAGATATATGCCATCTTCTCCAGAATTCAGTCACACTTGTCGATAAATACGGGTGATCAAAGTTTTCATTGAATCTGAACCCGAATATCCTGCCGAGCCCGATAGCCATATCAGAGTATCCGCTGAAGTCGAAATATATCTGCATAGTGAAAGCGAATATCCCTATCCAGTAAGATAAAGCCGCGATGTTGCTGTCAGGAAGAGCAAGCACAGCCTGATGCAGGGCGCCCAGATTATTAGCGAGCAGTACTTTCTTGGCAAGCCCGATTATGAATCTTGATGACCCCAGTCCGATATCGTCGAGCGTGCTCGTTCTGGAAGTAAGCTGCTCCGCTATATCGCGGTACTTGACGATAGGCCCTGCGATAAGCTGCGGGAAAAACGACAGATAGAGAGCGAATCTGAACAGCGATCTCTGCGGAGCTGTCTTCCCGCGGTACACGTCGAATATATATGACATCGCCTGAAACGTGTAGAATGATATACCTATCGGTAGAGCAAGGGCAGTGTAATGTATGTTCAGCCCGGTCAACGCGTTGAAGTTATCCATTACGAAGCCGAAATACTTGAAAAAGCTGAGTATCAGCAGATTCACCGCGATCGTAAAGATAAGGCTTGCCTTGCCTGACCGTCCGGACGACTGCTCTTTACCTATCTCTTTTGCCATATACCAGTTGAAGCAGGCGCTGTATATCATAAGGAAAACATATACAGGCTCTCCCCAGCTGTAGAAGATAAGGCTTGCAGCGAGAAGTATGAGATTCCTGGCCGTGTTCATCCTGGCCGGGATCAGGAAATAGATCAGCAGGATAACAGGAAGGAAGTAGAACAGAAAAGTAATACTGCTAAACAGCATGTCTGAACACCTCCTCATATTTCTCTGCGTCGTCTGCTACACAATAGAACAGATAATTACCGCGCTTGGTTATTACCGCGTTCTTTAGCTGGTTCACCTGTTTCGGACCGTAATCTCGGTATGTGTTGATCTGCGAATCCACACGCTTTTCAACAGCGTCCTGAACATCGTTCAGATCTTTGCGGCTGGCTGCTTTGATTATGCAGAGCTCAGTCACATCAAGGGCTACCCGGCTCTTATAGTAAAGTACTTCCTTATATCCGGAATAATCTATACCGATGAACTCAAGAAGCTCTCTTGTATTGCATTTCTTAAGATCTTCAATATCTGTCTCAGACTTCAGTCTGTTTTCTATATCTCTCATAGGGACATTCCTTGCGTCATTCATATCATAGACTGCAGCAAGGAAGATGATAAGCACCGCAATAAACGCGGCTTTCACCACGATCGAGATAACTGTATTCAAGATTTTCCTGTTGCTTTTATCTGACATTATAGGTCTGCCTCTATGATCATATCGTTCATCCAGAGAGGGTAATAAGGGATATTGACGTGTATGCCGTCAGGCGCGTATAGTGATTTCCGCTTTCTGAGGATATATGTGTTGTCTATGAATGTGTATCCCTCATCTTCACAGAGTCTCTCCAGCGCTTTATTGTATTCTTTATAATGCTTCAGAGAAGGCTGGTTCTTCTGTGCCTCTTTACTAGGTATAGATATACTGTTGATATATATCTCCGTATCCGGAGACTTCTTTCTGAAAGAGTTCAGATGTTTCCGGTATTCCTTTATGAACGGCTTTGCTTTGCCGCGGTAGCTTATCATGTCGTTCATGCCGAAAGTGAAGAATGCCTTTTCAGGCAGGAGTTTGGATGCTTTCTTGAAAAGATCACCGCTTCCGTTAAGTGACGCTCCGATAGAGCACAATACTATATCGTCAGGGAGGAATCCATAGACGGTGAGTCCTTCTGTTATGGAGTCGCCCAGTATCACGCAGTCACGGAATTTCTTCAGGTAATATACCTTTGACTTGGTTTTCACATTGAGAGAGCCTGTATCTCCGGCCTCAAGCTTTTTGATCCTGTTTTCCACCTTTTTGACAGTGGAGTAATCAAAATCATCGACCGCTGCTCTGTTTTTATTTATTGTTTTGTCAGAGTACGCGGCGTCAAAATTGAAGCAGAAAAGATTAAACAGGAAAAAAGCAGCAAAAACAATAGAAGCGGCGGATGCAATAATACGGATCCTTACCTCACGGCCGCTTCCTTTCCAGAAATCCAGAAATGATTTAAATGTTGAAATTGCAACTGCTTTCAGCGAATTCAAGATATATTTATGCCCCTTTTAAGAATGTAAAAAACAGAGAAAATACTTCTCCGTCAAATCAATATCATACCCAACTCTATGATATTAGAAACAGGTGTTAAAAGCAACCCCGTTTATTGACATCATGCTATAAAATATTATAATAAATATATTATACATAATTATTAGGGAAGGAGAATAAGTATGGAATTAACAGGATCACAGATAGTGGCTGAAGTCCTGCTGGACCATGGTGTAGATACCGTTTTCGGCTATCCGGGCGGCACGGCTCTCAATATTTACGATGAACTGTACAGATACAGTGATAAGATACATCACGTACTTACAGCTCATGAACAGGGAGCATGCCATGCGGCTGACGGCTACGCAAGGGCAACAGGAAAAACAGGAGTGGTTTTCTCAACAAGCGGTCCGGGAGCTACAAACCTGGTCACAGGTATTGCGACAGCGTATATGGACAGTATTCCGCTCGTAGCCATTACCGCTAACGTGCCTGACAATCTCATCGGACGTGACGCATTCCAGGAAGTCTGCATCACAGGAGTTACGATGCCGATAACCAAGCACAATTTCTTCGTAAACAGAATCGAGGATCTGGAGCATTCTCTCAGAGAAGCTTTCAGGATCGCAAACAGCGGGAGAAAAGGTCCTGTACTTGTAGATATAACCAAGGATGTAACGGCAGCGAAGATCAAATTTGAAAACAAGGCGCCTTATCCGCTTACGCCGCTTCCGACAGTAAGTGAAGACAACATCCTGGAATTCGTGAAGTATATCAACAAGTCTGAAAAGCCTGTACTGTATATCGGCGGAGGTGCTATGGCATCTGAAGCATGGGACGAGGTACAGGAGCTGATGGACAAAGCTGATATACCTGCGGTACATACTCTTATGGCCACAGGAATAATGAGATATGACGATGATAAGAACCTTGGCCTTGTCGGCATGCACGGCGCTGTTGCCGCGAACAAAGCGATAGATCAGGCAGACCTGATAATCGCTCTCGGTGCACGTTTCAGCGACAGAGTTGCTCAGGACACCAGAAAATGGGGCAGAAAGGCCAGGAAAATACAGATAGATATCGATATCTCCGAGATCGGAAAGAACGTGGCGGTCGATATGAGCTGCGTCGGAGATGTGAAAGACTTTCTGTCAAAGGCTCTGCTTGAGATAAATGATGCAGATCATGAGGCATGGCTCGCATCATGCAGGGAATGGAAAAAGTGCGAGAAGATCGTAAAAGCCAAACCGGACAACCTTCATCCTGCAGAGATACTCGACGCCGTGTGTGATCTTGTTCCTGAAGATACATATTATGTAACAGATGTAGGACAGCACCAGATGTGGTCTGCCCAGTATATCCGGCATACAGAGCCGCGTCACTTCCTTACGAGCGGAGGACTTGGCACTATGGGATTCGGTTACGGGGCTGCCATCGGAGCACAATTCGCTCATCCTGACAAACAGGTCGTCCACATCACAGGAGACGGCTCATTCCATATGAATATGAATGAGGCATGCACTGCAGTGACTAACGGCCTTCCTATCATAACCGTGATAATGGATAACAGAGTTCTCGGAATGGTATATCAGTGGCAGAACCTTCTGTATGGCGGACGGTTCTCCAATACGATCCTTGAACGTAAGACTGACTATGTGAAAGTGATAGAGGGATTCGGCGGTAAAGGCTACAAGGCAACTACTGTGGAAGAGTTCCGCGACGCTATGAAGAAGGCGCTTGAGGACAGATGTCCTGTGTGGATCGACTGTCAGATCGACAGAGAAGAAAGGGTGCTCCCGTTCATTCCTGCCGGAAAGTCCGTTGATGACGCTATCATAGATTAGGAAGGAGGACGCAGATATGTATAAACCTTTGAAGAAAAAAATCGTCAGCGTTCTCGTAAAGAATGAGGCGAACGTACTTACAAGAGTCGTAATGATGTTCGGAAGGCGTGGATTCAACATCGATTCGCTTACAGTGTCCGCGACCAACGATCCGACGATCTCCAGGATCACTATCGCTTTCAGCGCGACAGAGCAGTCGATGCAGCAGATCATAACTCAGACTGAGAAGCTTGAAGTCGTGCAGAGTGTATATCTTATGAACAGCGAGAACGGCATGTACAGAGAGCTCCTTCTTATGAAGATCAAAGCTTCCAAGGAGGACAGGACTCATATACTGGAAATCTGCAATGTATACCACGCGAAGATCGAGGATCTGTCAAGAGAAAGCATGATAATCAACGTTACGGGAACACCGGAGAAGATCGACGGTTTCCTGGACATCATGAGCTGCTATGACATTGTAGAAGTGTGCAGGACCGGTATAGCCGGAATAGAGACTGAGAAGGTAAGATGAACATACATCAAGATTCTTATTGCGGCATTCAGAAAAATGGTTTATTATTAATTTAAGTGTATTTATATAACTTATATGTAAAGGAGAAACAAACAATGATTAACAAGTATTATGATCAGGACTGTGACCTCCATATGCTGGACGGCAAGACGATCGCCATCATCGGCTTCGGAAGCCAGGGCCATGCCCATGCAATGAACCTTACAGAAAGCGGAGCTCATGTAGTAGTCGGCCTCAGACCGGGATCACAGCACGAGCAGAAGGCTAAAGACTTTGGTCTTGAGGTAATGGATATTGATTCAGCTGCTGAAGCCGGAGACATCGTAATGATGCTTGCTCCGGACGAGCTCCAGTCAAAGATCTATAAAGAGCATGTTGCGGCGCATATGCATGAAGGAAATGCTCTTGCGTTTGCTCATGGCTTCAATATCCACTTCCAGCAGCTCATCGCACCTGCGGGAGGAGACGTTATCATGATCGCTCCTAAGGGACCTGGTCATATCGTAAGAGAGCAGTACACACAGGGTTCAGGAGTTCCTTGCCTGATCGCTGTAGAGCAGAACCCAAGCGGCAAAGCTAAAGAACTCGCTCTTGCATACGCTGCAGGTATCGGTGCCGGAAGATCCGGTATTCTGGAGACAACATTCAGAGAAGAGACTGAAACAGACCTGTTCGGTGAGCAGGCAGTTCTCTGCGGCGGTGTCTGCGAGCTGATGAAGGCTGGCTGGGAGACACTGGTAGAAGCCGGATATGCTCCTGAGATGGCATACTTCGAATGCATCCACGAGATGAAGATGATCATCGACCTTATCTATGCAAAGGGATTCGGCATGATGAGATATTCAATTTCCAATACTGCTGAGTACGGCGATTATGTTTCAGGACCTAAGGTTATCACCAAGGAGTCAAGAGAAGGAATGAAGCAGATCCTTGCCGACATACAGAGCGGTAAGTTCGCATCCACATTCATCCAGGAGATGAACGCCGGCGGTAAGGCCAACTTCCTCACAATGAGAAAAGTACAGGCGGAGCATCCTGTTAATGAAGTTGGCGCAGAGCTGCGTAAAATGATGAGCTGGCTGAACGACGGTAAATAGACCGTATGATCAGGAACAGTTTATAACGTGACAAGTAAGCTGCGCGGGGATGTCCCTACGCAGCTTAAATCTCATTCAAGGAGAGCAAACAGAATGTCAAGAAGAAGTGATAATGTAACAAAAGGAGTAGAGAGGGCTCCTATGAGAAGCCTTTTCTATGCAATGGGGTACACAAAAGAAGAGCTTGAAAGGCCTCTTATCGGAGTGGTATCTGCATATAGTGAAATAGTACCGGGACACAGTCATCTGGATAAGATCACTGAAGCTGTCAAGGCAGGCGTAAGAATGGCAGGGGGTACACCTATCATGGTGCCTGCTATCGGAGTCTGTGACGGTATAGCTATGGGACATATTGGAATGAAGTATTCGCTCCCATCGCGTGAGCTCATCGCTGACAGTGTAGAATCAATGGCTAACGCTCATCAGTTCGACGGACTCGTTCTTGTTCCTAACTGTGACAAGATCGTCCCGGGAATGCTGATGGGAGCATGCAGGATCGACATTCCTGCAGTTGTGTGCTCGGGAGGTCCTATGATGTCAGGACTTGTAGGCGGTGTCGAGACATCGCTTTCAAAGATGTTCGAGGCTGTAGGGGCCAGAAAAGCAGGCATAATCGATGATGAGAAGCTGCTTGAGTTCGAACAGAACGTTTGTCCGGGATGTGGATCATGCTCTGGAATGTACACGGCAAACAGCATGAACTGCCTCTGTGAAGCAGTAGGTATCGCGCTTCCAGGAAACGGAACTATCCCGGCAGTACACAGCAGAAGGATCATGCTCGCGAAGCATGCCGGTATGGCGATCATGAATATGGTAGAACAGGGTATTACAGCGAGACAGATCGTAAACGAGAAGTCATTAAGGAACGCTCTTGCATGCGACATGGCTCTTGGATGCTCCACAAATACAGTGCTTCACCTCCTCGCTATCGCAAAGGAAGCGGGAGTGGATGTAAGCCTTGAAACATTCAACGAGCTGTCAGGAAAAACTCCTAACCTCTGCCACCTCGCGCCTGCAGGTCCTACTCACATGCATGACCTGGACAATGCCGGCGGAGTACAGGCTGTTCTGGCTGAGCTGAACAAGAAGGGTCTGATAGATACATCACTTATGACCGTTACAGGAAAGACTGTCGGCGAGAATATTGCAAATGCGAAGAGAAAGACTGATGAGATAAGACCTGTCGAAGATCCGTACAGTGAGACCGGAGGACTCGCTATCCTCTGGGGAAACATCGCAGAGGACGGATGTGTCGTAAAGAAGAGTGCCGTAGCTCCTGAGATGCTGAAACATTCAGGTCCTGCAAGGGTGTATGATTCTGAAGACGATGCGATCAAAGATATCTATGCAGGGAAGATCGTGGACGGAGACGTCGTAGTCATCAGATATGAAGGGCCTAAAGGCGGCCCGGGAATGAGAGAGATGCTTAATCCTACATCTGCTCTGGCAGGCATGAAGCTTGACAAGACAGTTGCCCTTATCACAGACGGACGTTTCAGCGGAGCTTCCAGAGGAGCCGCGATAGGACATGTATGTCCTGAAGCAGCAATGGGAGGAAAGATAGGTCTGATAGAAGAAGGAGATATCATCGATATCGATATACCGGCCGGGAAAGTGAACGTACGTGTAACAGATGAAGAGCTTGAGGAACGTAAGAAGAGCTATGTGCCTCATGAGCCTAACATCAAGTCAGGATGGCTCTACAGATATTCCAAGATGGTAGCGCCGTCATGCCAGGGAGCAATCATGCTCGACGACTGATACGATCGGAGGAATTATAATGACAGTTGATCTTAAGGGCAGAAGTTTTCTGACACTCATGGATTTTACGCCTGAGGAGATCAGATATCTTATAGATCTGTCACATGAGCTCAAGGCTAAGAAGAAGTCGGGCGAGATCGGCCATCTTCTTGATGGTAAAACGATCTGTCTGATGTTTGAGAAGACTTCGACAAGAACCAGATCTTCGTTCGAGGTGGCGATGAATGACGAGGGTGGAAACGCAGTTTTTCTGGGCCCTAATGATTCGCAGGTCGGTAAGAAAGAATCGATCGAGGATTCGGCGAAAGTGCTTGGGAGGATCTTTGACGGTATCGAATACAGGGGATTTGACCAGAAAGTGGTGGAAGACCTTGCCAGATATTCGGGAGTGCCGGTCTGGAACGGACTCACTGACGTAGATCATCCTACTCAGATAATCGCTGATATGATGACGATAGAGGAACATGTCGATAAGCCGCTTAAAGATGTGAAAGTCGTTTTCTGCGGTGACGTCAGAAACAATATGGCTTATGCCTGGATGTACGGATGCGCCAAGATGGGGATGCACTTCGTGGCATACGGGCCTGACGAGCTGGCTGAAGAGATCGATAAGGATGTGCTGGACAGAGTAGCAGAGACTGCGCAGGAGACCGGAGCTGTAATAGAGATAAGCTCTGACCCTGCATCACTTAAAGGCGCCGACGTGTTGTATACTGATATCTGGGCTTCGATGGGTGAGGAGGATCAGATACCGGAAAGAGTAAAGCTGCTCACGCCTTACAGAGTGACGATGGACATGCTGGAGAGTACCGGTAACAAAGATGTGATATTCCTTCATTGTCTGCCTTCATTCCATGACTTCAGCACGAAGATGGCCGCAGAGCAGATAAAGCTCGGATACGACATCAGAGAAGTCACAGATGAAGTGTTCCGTTCAGAGCATTCAAAGGTCTTCGATGAAGCTGAGAACAGAATGCACAGCATCAAGGCGATAATCGTTGCGACACTGGCATAAAGGTATCAAATGAAACAAGATCTGAAAAAAGAGAGAAGCCGCATGCTTCTTATGAACAGTGCATATGAACTGTTTACAGATGTCGGCTTTCATAAAACAACGATTGCGATGATAGCGAAATCAGCCGGACTCGGGAAAGGGACTTTTTACCTGTATTTCCGGGATAAAGAGGATATTCGTGATGCTGTTATCGTATATAAATCGGGTCAGATCCTGAAGGATGCGATCGATAACACGGTGCTCGATAAGCCGGGTATGAGCTTTTATGACAGATTGATCACGATCACAGATTACATTATCAATTATCTTGCTGATAATGAAAAAATGTTTAAGTTCATTTCAAAGTCGCTTGGATCGGGACTTCTGACAGAAAAGAAAGATAACGATACGGTCTCGGCAGGGCTGATGGACCTGGAAGAATTCATACGAGGGCTCCTGAAAAAGCGGGAAGTGGTTCTTAAGAATCAGCAGCTTTTCATTTATACGATAATCGAGCTGATAAACTCAACGTGCTACAGCGTGATCATTGACAGCGAACCGGTCGCGATAGATGAGTATAAGCCTTATCTATATAATATAATAAGGCTAATCACTGAGGATCAGGTGGTTTCTGAACAGTAAGATATAGTATAATACATAATAACTGCAGCGTATATCGATGATACGCTGCGGTTTTTTCTTGTCAAACAATATGTTGACGATTGGTCAGAAAAGTGGTATAAAAGTAATTGTGACGAACGGTCATTTTTTTATTGTAATAATAAACGAGAGGAGGGAACTGTAATAATGGAACGTCTTAAACCGCATGGCAGACTTGATATAGGAGAAGCTGTGGTAAAGGCAAGGCATGCGATACTTATCATCTGTCTGGCTCTGATAATACCTGCTGCAATGGGGTTTTTAAGTATGAGGGTAAATTACGACATGCTTACATATCTGCCTGACGACATGGAAACAATGAAGGGGCAGGAAATACTTATGAAGGATTTTGACAAGGGTGGATTCTCGCTCATAGTAGTTGAGAATATGAAGCCTGAGGAAGTAGACAGCATGTCGAAAAAGATAAGAAAGGTCGAGCACGTTGAAACAGTTCTGAACTTTGACGATCTGCTGGATCCATCGGTACCTGTGGAATTGTATTCTGATAAGCTCAGGGAACAGATGTCATCAAAGGATGCGACAATGATAGCGGTGTTCTTTGACACATCGACATCTGACGAAGGTTCGATAAATGCAGTATCTGAGATAAGGAAGATAGTAACTAAGGACTGTTATGTATCAGGAATGACGGCACTCGTCGTTGACCTTAAGAATGTAGCTGAGAACGAGGAACCGAAATACATTGTCATAGCAGTAATTCTGTCTGTCATAGCGATGATGCTCATGCTGGACTCATATGTAGTTCCGGTGATTTTTCTTTCAAGCATCGGGATCGCGATATTGTATAATCTGGGAACTAATTTCATGCTTGGAGAGATCGCGTATATAACGAAAGCTATCGCTGCGGTGCTCCAGCTGGGAGTTACCATGGACTATTCTATATTCCTGTGGAACAGCTATGTTGAGAATCTGAAGAGAGAAGATGATCATTATAAGGCGATGGCAGAGGCGATAAACAGTACTCTGATATCGGTCACCGGGAGCTCAATAACTACAGTTGCCGGCTTCCTGGCACTGTGTTTCATGACATATAAGATCGGGATGAACCTTGGAATAGTCATGGCTAAGGGCTGTGTCATCGGGGTCATCGCCAGTGTGACTATACTTCCGTCATTGCTGCTCCTGTTCGATAAGGTGCTGATGAAGACAAGGCATAAGCCGCTGATACCTGATATGCGTAAAGCGGCGCATGTGCTTACTTCTCATCCTGCCGCGGTCGCTTTGATATTTATCCTCATGATCGTGCCGGCAGTATACGGGTATCATAATGCAGGAATTAGCTATGACTTCAGCGCCATGTTCAGAGGGCCTAACGGTATTCCGGAAGAAAAGGCGCCTGTACTCAAAGCTAATGAAAAACTGGCAGAGGATTACGGCATCGGCTGCACACATATGATAATAACAGACAGCAGTATGAGCCAGAAAAACGGTCATGCAATGTGTAAAGAGATCGATAATATAGACGGGATAAAGAATGTCCTCGGGATAGATGCTTTTCTTGATCCGTCGGTCCCAAGGGATATTCTTCCGGCACGGATAACGGATACCCTTATCTCGGGAGATCACCAGCTTATTCTCGTAAACTCGGAGTACAAAGTGTCTACTGATGAGTGTAATGATCAGATAGATAAAATAAACAGTGTGATACATCGATATGACAAGGATGCTTCAGTTATCGGTGAGGGACCTGCTACAAAGGATCTTATAGACCTTACCAGCAGGGACTTCAGAGTGGTCAATATGATCTCTATCGGGGCTGTATTCCTGATCATATTCTTTGTTTTGAGATCGTGGATGCTCCCGCTTCTCCTTGTGGCAGTGATAGAATTTGCTATTTATGTAAATCTCGGGATACCGGGGTATACAGGACTCGTTCTTCCGTTTATCGTACCGGTATGCATAAGTACGATACAGCTCGGATCAACTGTAGATTATGCGATCCTGATGTCTACAAGATATAAAAAGGAGAGGATGGCGGGAAGGCCAAAGCGTGAGGCTGTAGAGATATCTGCAGCGACATCGATACCGTCTATAATCGTAAGCGCGTTTGGCTTCTTCTGCGCCACGTTCGGTGTCGGCTGGTATTCTGATATAGGGCTGATCAGCACTTTATGCAACATGATGGCAAGAGGCGCGATCATCAGTATGATAACGGTCATCCTTGTGCTGCCGTCAGTACTCATGCTGTTTGATAAAGTGATACTGAAGACGACGAGAGGACTTGAAAATATAGAGGCTGGAGGTATTCGATATGAAACTGAATAAAACTGGAAAAAAGTGGCTGTCTGTAGTACTTACAGCGGTGCTTGCTGTTACCGGAACGATTGCCTGGAGTACAGGATCATCTGACAGAGTGACAGCTTCGTATGCGGATGAGACCGCAAAAAGGACAGAGGAATCTGTTAACAGTGCTTTCCCTGAGATCAAAGCAGGCAAGGGCTGCGGAAAAGGTCTGCGTAAGGACGAGACTGTATATATGATCATGGATGCTGATGGAAATGAAAAAGAAACGGTCGTCAGCGAATGGCTCAGAAATCCTGAAGGGAAAGATACGATCAAAGACTATACGGAGCTGAGTGACATAGAGGATACGTCAGGCGATGAAGAATACACTGAAGACGGAAAGTATCTTATCTGGGCAGCGGATGGAAAAGACATAAAGTACAAAGGAAATTCAGATGGGATCATTCCTGTTTCATGTGATGTGACATACAGTCTTGACGGTGAGCAGATGAGTGCTTCTGAAATAGCGGGAAAGAGCGGTAACGTCGAAATACGATTTGATTATTCCGTTACGGCACATGACAGAGTAGATGGATACGATATGACGCATCCATATGTCATGGCAAGCGGAGTCGTCCTTGATGAAAACCATTTCAGAGACATAGAAGTGAACAGTGGAAAGGTAGTGAGCGAGGACGGAAACAGCATTTGTCTTGGGATAGCGTTTCCGGGGATGAAGGATAATCTTGCACTAAAGAAGAATATAATTGACATACCTGAATCGGTGGTCATCACAGCAGTTACGGATAAATTCGAGATAGACGGCACATACACGGCAGCGCTTACCGGCATACTGGATGATATGGATATATCTTCTGATGACGCAGAAGATAAGGTGGATCAGCTTGAATCTGCTTTTGGAAAACTGAATTCAGCATCATCAAAGCTTGTAAAGGGCAGCAGAGAACTTTCAGATGGTACAGACAAGCTTGCAGATGGAGCTGACAAAATCTCAAATGGTTCCAGAAAGCTGGAAAAAGGAAGTAAAAAACTTGCCAGAGGAAGCAGAAAACTTGCCGATGGTACGGCTTCCCTGTCAAAGGGTGCGTCTCAGGTAGCAGATGGCACTTCGAAACTGAAGAAGAGCGGCGGTTCTCTCGCTGAGGGCATAACAGTTCTTCTCGAAGGAGCAGGAAACCTTTCTGAAGGTGCTTCAGGGCTCAAGGATGGTATTGGAAAAGCTTCAGAAGGCGCGAAAAGTCTGTCTGACGGTCTTTCGGCAATAAGCAGTAACAGTGAAACGCTCAATGCTGGAACAGCTGAAATCGAGACAGCCGTATTTGACGGCGCAACTGCGCAGCTCCAGACAGTATTGATCGAATACGGCAAAGATCCTGAAGAGGTGAAAAAGATCCGCCTTACTCCTTCGAACTATACGTCGATACTAAGCGGTATCAAGGGAACAGAAGAACTGAAGGCCAGACTTGACGGCGTAGAGCAGTATACCGCAAGTGTAAAGGCATATACTGACGGAGTCGATTCTGCTGCTTCAGGAAGTGCTGAACTGTATACTGGCATAAAGGCGCTGGATGAAGGAGCAGAGCAGGTATCACAGGGAGCGGAAAGTATAAACGGAGGCCTTACAAAGATTGCTGCGAATATGCCGGCTTTATCAAAAGGAATCAACAGTCTGAATAAGGGAGCATCCAAGGTAAGCGGAGGAGCATCTCAGGTGAACAGAGGCGCGTCTTCAATAAGCAGAGGCTCTTCGAAGCTCAGCAGAGGAGTGTCTTCTCTGAGAAAAGGATCCTCACAGCTTGACAGGGGTGCGGGACAGCTGTCTGAAGGCGCTGAAACGCTTGCGGAAGGTATGTCACAGTTTGATAAAGAAGGCATAAGGAAGCTGACACGTTCGCTTGACACAGATGAGCTGAAAGATATGCTCGGCAGGTTCGGCGCACTGTCTGACGCATCTGAGAAGCACCATTTCATGGATGGTACGTCAGGAAAGCTCGCCGGTGAGAGTAAGATCATTTTCAAAACAGGTGAGATAAAAGATAAATAATAAATCACCGTATAATATAGAGCACAGGCGTAGAAGTTTGCGTCCTGTGCTCTTTTTTCTTTCCGGAAATCTTAAGATAGTCTTAAGAAGTTTGTTGCAATACTTTTCTTTTCAGGTATAATTGAATATAAGGGGAAAAGGGATTAGTCCACGGAGGACTGATCATATGTTTAAAAACAGAACAGTAAACAGATTGCTTGCACTGATCGTTGCTATGACTTACGTTCTGGTTGCTCTTTCTGTATTTTCATTTAAAGTATATGCTGCAGATCTGGAGGCAGAAGAGTCTGAATATGATGTAGACGACCTGACCTTAAGACAGGCAGTGGATCTGGTAAATGTTACCGAAGAAGCTAACACAGCAGGCATAACGATGGCCAGGCAGACTGTCAACGAGTATGAAAGAAGCCAGGAAGAAGAGCGGCTTGAGAAAGCTGCAAAAGAGGCTGAAGAACGGAAAAAGCGCATAGAGCAGGCAAAGAAAGAACAGAAAGAAAGAGCAGCGAAGCGGAAAGCACACGAGAACACTGTAAGGACCGGCGGCAGCGCCAACTGGAACGGACGCAGGATCTCCAGATCGGCAGGATCGATCATGGGGCCGTCCGGAAAGGAAACATACTATAACCTTGACATGAGCGTATGCGTACGCGTCATGAGAAGAATGGGATTTTCTGAATCTGAGTATCCATATGCTGTCCGTGCAGACGGAGTCAAGACACTCGGCGGATATGTGATGGTAGCTGCAAACCTTGGAATAAGGCCAAAGGGGACTTTGATCGAGACTTCTGTAGGTACAGGTATTGTTGTCGATACCGGCGGATTCGCGAAGAGAAACAAGACACAGCTGGATATAGCAGTGAACTGGTAATACATTATCGTAAACATCAGATAGCCATCAGAAGGAGGGGCGAATGAGCAGAAGAAAAATAGTATCTTTGATACTGATTGCGGTACTTACAGTAACATCGATCGCCGCAGTCACTTCCTGCAAGAAGGAAGAAAAAGCGCCTGAAACGCTTGAGGAATATATAGAACAGTCTGAAAGCGCGAAAGAGGAGCTGAAAGAGATCAGTGACTCCATGTCTAATGATCTGCTTGACGGTACCATTGAAGTACAGGGCAATGACATGATCATGACATTGAAGTATAAGGAGACTTATGAAGAATCATACTTCAGTGATATGAAGAAGGCAATGGAAGACAAGCTGGATGAATACAGATCATCATTCAGTGACGCGCTTTCAAATGTAGAGAAGGAGTCAGGGATAAGTGACATAGGACTTAAGCTGGTTGTACTTAACGGTGATGGGGCAGAGATCTATAAAGCAGATCTTGAATAGCAGATATATAATAAACGGAGGAAGGAAATGAAAAAGAATATCGTTCCAGCAATTATTGCTTCTGCAATACTGGCGTCAGGGACTGTTGCTCTTGCAGCGTATACATATATGAAGAAGGGGCAAAGGGATGTTCCTGAGGAGGAAAAGACTGAAGAAGCAGGTGAAGCTGAGGCAGAGGTGATTGAAGACTCAGAGGAAGCTGAATCAGAGGAAGCTATCGAAGACGCAGAGACTGAAGCTGCTGACGATATTCCTGAAGAGCTGCCGGAGCAGGAGGCTGACCTGGAATCTTATCTGCAGCAGCATCCTGAGGAAGAAGAAAGCCTCAACGCTGTAAAGGACAGTTTCACAGCAGATGGAGTCAGAACTGATATCACTGTTACAGGTAATACTGTGTTCTTTGACTTCGTTATGACAGACGTTGACGATGAGGATACTAAGGAAGCGCTTAAGCCTGATCTGGAGAGCTTCCTGGACGAGCAGAGCGGATCCTATTCTGATATTGTCAGAACGATCGAGGAAGAAACAGGAATCGAAGGAGTCAAGATGATAGTTATCTTCATGGATGCTCAGGAAGATGAAATAGTCTCAGGCCATTATGACTCTGAAGGCAGGGTGCTTTGATAGTATAGCGGATCCTGTTGGACCAATGATCAAAGTGTATATATGATTATGATTAATAATTAAATGGAGGTATGATTATGGCTAAGTATAAGTGCATGATGTGCGGATATGTCTATGATGAGGAAAAGGGCGATCCTGATAACGGTATCCCTGCAGGGACGAAATGGGAAGATCTTCCGGCAAGCTATGCATGCCCAGTATGTGCTTCACCTAAGGGACAGTTCAAGAAGGTGGAAGACTGATAACTGAAGATAGCAGTCTTGCAGCTCAAAGCAAAAAGAAACCGGGACACGTATGCGTCCCGGTTTTTTGGTATTTATCATGGTCATCAGATCTCAGATCTCGGAGTGCCGAATCCATCCAGACCGCTGCCGCGAAGTACGCTGTTGATCATGTTCTGGTCATAAACACCCCGTCTCAGAAGATATTCTATCGTAAGGTCATATCTGCTGGCGTCTGAAAGTACATGGCCTGCTTTATACAGCAGCCTTACTGAATCTTCCCATGTGAGTCTGAGGGCAAAACAGATCGCGATCGCAGTTTTCTTATCAGGCTTATAGTCCGGATCATTGAGTACTTTGTTCAGCTCTTCGCTGTCAATAGGCATTCTGGACCTCAGTGTTCTGGCGTTGAGATTGCCTTTCTCCATCAGTTTATTCAAGGTATCACAGAATGAAGAATCACTTCCGTCAACCATGGCCATCAGAAGAGCGTTCTGCATAGCCTCATGCCGCAGGGCTTTTGCTTCGCTGTACTCTTCCTGCTCGTCAAGATTGTTCTCTTCACTGACAAAGTCGACTCCATACTTCTGGAGGTTTTCTTCGGTCCTGGCTCTTGCCTCAGCTTCTGCCTGAGCATGTGCTTCCTCTTCGGCTTTCTTGGCAGCTTCTGCAGCTTCTTCAGCAGCTCTCTCGCCAGTATCATCTGCTGCTTTTTCGTCAGCATCATCTGCTGGTTGTTCAGCGGTACTATCATCTTCGGCGACTGGCTCGTCTGTATGATCATCAACAGGAGTTCCCTCTTCAGAAGCCTCAAAAATGTCGTCGATCTCAATTTTTTCTTCTATCTCAGTATCAGCTTCAGGCTGAACATCAGCAGGCTCCGGCTCATCTTCTTCCTCGGGTTCAGGCTCCTTTACAACTTCTGTTTCAAGAGGTTCAAAATCATTTACAAATGGGTTGCGGAAGATATCGTCAAAAGTTATCTGTAAGCCTACAGACTCATCTGATGTCTCAGGCTCTTCAGCTGCGGCTTCTTCAGGCTCTTCCTCAATCTCAGGTTCCGGCTCCTCTTCAGGTTCTTCAACTGAAACTTCTTCAGACTGTTCAGCTGTGACTTCTTCAGGTTCTTCTTCAACTTCAGGTTCAGCCTGTACCTCTGGTTCTGATTCTTCGACAGGGGACACAACAGGCTCCTCTGGTTCGGATTCAGGCTCTTCGATGATCTCTGGCTCAGGTCCTTCTTCTGGTTCCGGTTCCTGTTCAGATTCAGGCTCTTCGTCCTGATTCTGCATAGCAATGACAGCAGCAGCGCTGAGAGGTTCTGGTTCCGGATTTACAAACTTATCAGCATATGGATCATACTCAAGGACAGTAGGTTCCTTAGGAACAGGGATGCCTGTTGTTTCTTCTTCAGCTTCTTCTTCCTCTTCCTCGATATTTTCTTCCTCGGAGGAGACAGCTTCTTCAACCGTTTCTTCTGGAGAAACTTCTGTTTCCTGCTCCGGTTCGGTATCAGGCTCAGGAGTTTCTATAGTGTATTCTACATCTTCGGTATCTATTGCGATATTTTCTTCGCCCTCAGCTTCTTCCAGCTCTTTTACAGGTTCTTCAGCAGGAGTCTCCTCTGGTTCCTCATCAGCTTCAGGTTCGGGTTCTTCTGCTGTTTCAGTTTCCTCAACCAGGATCTCTTCCGTTTCAGGCTTTTCGGCAGGAGTTTCTTCAGGTTCTTCAGCCGTGGCTTCTTCAGATTCTTCCTCGATCTCAGGCTCAGTTTCTTCTTCGGATTCCGGTTCAGGCTCTTCAACAGGAGCTTCTTCCGGCTCTTCTTCAGTTTCAGGCTCAGACGGTTCTTCTGTCTCAGACTGCTCTATGCCGAGTGCTTCAAAAATATCGTCTCTTGATGACTGATATGAGTCAAGTGTCAGTTCTCCATCAGCAAGCTTCGCTATAAGAACAGTATCGACCGCTTTCTTGACGTCATCGTCAGGTACTTCGTCCTTGACCTTATCAAGTTCTGCGATCACGGCGTCAGGTATATCTTCAAGAGCTATATCATGAGGCAGGAAGTCTGTCCTGAATTCATGTTTCTCACCTGAAAGCTCTGCGAGGATGCGGGCTTCTTCCTCCTGCATCTCCTTTATCTCAGACATGATGCTGCTTCTTGCAGACTGAACTGAATCCAGGGTCAGCTCACCTCTGGTAAGCCTGGATATGAGTATTGCGTCTATTGTCTTATGTATATCATCATCAGTTACTTCACCGTTGATAGAATCCAGCTCAGCTACGATAAGAGCAGGAATGTCATCTATTGGAGTATCATCCGGTATACAGTCTGGTTCAAGTGAGTGCTTGACCGGTATCGGCTGAGGCTCCGGCTCTTCAGGCTGAGGCTCAGGCACTTTCTGCGGCTCCTGAGGGGCAGGGGACTGCTCCGGCTTTTCCTGCTCAGGCGCTTTCTGCGGTTCCTCAGGTTTGGCTTCTTCAGCCTTCTGAGATGCCTTGGCAGCATCTTCAGCCTTCTTCTTTTCCATTACCTTGGCGATGACATTATCGATTATGTCCTCGAACTGCATACCCGGCTGGTTGCTGAGAGTCTCCTGAGCGAGCGCTTCTGCAAGGGCTCTCGTCTGTTCGTCCGTGATATCAGGCTCTTCATCAGCGGCGGTATCGTCGCTGAGGTCCTGCCATGCAAGCTCTTCCGGCGATATCTCCGGCTCTGCGTGCATCTGGAGCGTAGGAGCGTTCGCAAGGTATTTATCAAAGTCATACGACCCGTCGGCATAATCCATGTCCGAATCGTCAAAACTTGATACAGCTACAGCTTCATAGTCTCCGGGCGCAAGATCTGCAACACTTGCAATGTTATGGCTGCTCTGACGCGTGAACGAGCTTCCGCCGTCTCTCTGGGCAGGCGGTACGTATGGTTCAGAATGTATATAACCGCTTCCTGAAGGTGATGTTGAAGCTGTTCTCGCCGCAGGCGGAGTATACGTCTCTCTGTGGATGTAGTCAGACGATGATACGGCAGGCTGCGCCGGTTCCGGTTCGTTTACTGTATATGATGATACAGTGTAGTCCGCTGCTGAGACCGGGGCAGGAGCAGGTGCCGGCTGTGCTTCTTTTTCTTCATATGCCTGCACGGTATAATCTGCAGCCGATACAGGAGCGGGTGCCGGCCTTGGAGCCGGCTGAGGCTCAGGTTCTGGTTCTGGAGCAGGAGCTGTGTACTCCGGCTCTTCATATTCCGGCTCAGATGGCGCTGTGTATTCAGGCACTTCACGGCTGAATGAAGGCTCTTCCGTGACAGGAGCTGCGTTTATCTCCGGCTCTTCATCAGGATCGGGATCCGCAGGCGGAGCAGAGTGCCTTGCGCCGGCTGCGACAGCTTCATAGCTGCCGTCAGAAAGATCGGACGGCTTGGCGATCTGCCGTGTCTTTACAGCAGGTTTTGCTCTGAATACCTTCTGGTCCGGATCCCTTGATTCAGCGCCGGGTCTTGCAGACGCAGCGACAGCTTCATAGTCGCCGAAGTCAGCCATTGACTCAGGATTCTTGAAAGTAGGGTGTTCTCCGTCATCAAGAGCTGATCTGTATTTGTCAGCCATAGTCTGTGGCTGGGAATTCTGTTCTACCTGCTGTTTCAGGCGGGCTATCTCAGCTTCCTGCTGTGCTATGATCTCAGAAGCCGGAAGAGCGTTCTCCTCTTCATATTTCTCCTGCTGTTCTCTTCTTCTGGCATCGCGGACCTTTCTGATAGAAGCAGGTACAGCTTCATAATCTCCGGCGTCATATCTGGAGTCCGTGCTTGACAGCTTAAGGCTTTCTTCACTTGTAGCAATACTTCTTGCTTTTGAGTTCTTACTCTTGTTTTTTCCTGCGTACAAGGATCATTCCTCCTGTTTATCTACGTTATGTTCAGAATCATTATTATCAGTTTCTGTGTCATCATCGGCGTGATGCGCATGTTTCGGTACGATAACAGCGTCGACATATTCCCTGGCTTCTTCTATCAGCTGTTCACATGTTACGCCTTCCGGGACCGTTACAAAGTCATCGTTTTCAGGTATGTCAAAAGCCTTCTCGAGCATACTCTTTCCATCATCGAGATATTTCTTCAGTTTCTCAAACATGTCCTGCGCCTCCGATGCAGATTGATGGCAACGCAAAATAGTCAGTTTCCACCTTTTATAATGTACCACCGATTCACAGACAGCGGAAGAATATAAAATGTACCATATCGTTACTTCTGTTGACAGGGAGACTCATTATGTGTAAAGATATGAATAGATAATATATGACAGACGGATACTCGGAAGGGGGTAACTATATGTATATTACTTGTCTTGACCTTGAAGGTGTACTTGCGCCTGAGATATGGATCGAATTTTCGAAGGAAAGCGGCATACCTGAACTGACCAGGACCACAAGAGATGAGCCTGACTATGACAAGCTCATGAAGTGGAGGATCGGGATCCTGAAAGAGCATGGGCTTGGTCTTAAGGAGATACAGGATACTATATCAAGGATCGACCTTCTTCCGGGCGCAAGAGATTTCCTGGATCAGCTAAGAGAGATATCACAGGTGATCATTCTTTCAGATACGTTTACGGAGTTCGCCAAGCCTATCATGAAGAAGCTCGGTATGCCGACTCTCTTCTGCCACTCGCTCAAAGTCGCTGAAGACGGAGAGATAACGGGATTCAACATCAGGATAGACGACCAGAAGAGAAGATCTGTAGAAGCCCTTCAGTCGATCGGATTCAAGGTGATCGCAGCAGGGGACAGCTACAACGACCTGACAATGATCCACAACGCGGATGAAGGATTCCTGTTCCGATCGACCGAGAAGATAAAGGAAGACAATCCTGACATCAAGGCATTCGACACATATGACGAGTTCCTCGAGGGGATAAAGAGAGTCATAGATGCTGAATAGATATAAAAAAAACCGGGGCTCACTGAACTGACCCCCGAAAGTTGGACTTAAATCCAACTTGAAGGAGGTCAGTTTTGTTATGGCAAAATACAGTTTTGAATTTAAGATGAAGGTCGTTAATGATTACTGTCAAGGCGAAGGTGGGTATACATATCTCTCTAAAA
>JAFWJS010000018.1 GCA_017511535.1 Eubacterium sp.
ATCTCTCTGTCAGCCCGCTCGAATACGTCCTGGAGACTCTCGTCTTCCCCGCTCCGGAACTCAGATATGCCTTCTTGTTTTTCACCCCGGTAAGAGGATCCTTCAACCCGGCTTCTTTTTCTTCGTCAAGCTCTGTTATGAGAGCATGCTCGCGCTTGTTTGCTGTCATATAGTTGCCCAGCATCAGGAATACCGCTATCAGGAACATTAAAACGAAATATGTCAGAAGGAGGTACGTATTACAGGTTACGATAAATGATCCCCAGCCTATACTTGTACCAATCGAGAATGCCCATATGCCAAGTCTGGTAAGGTACGGATCCAGGCTATGTTGAGTTGTGCCTTCTCCGCTGTTCATTTCATTTCTCCGTTATGAGCCTGGCTAATTCGTCATAAAGCTTCTCAGGCTCGACGGGCTTACCCAGATGTGCGTCCATACCTGCCTGTCTGGACCTTTCCACGTCCTCATCAAAGACATTTGCTGTCATGGCGATGATCGGGATAGTCTTCGCGTCAGGCCTGTCCATCGCGCGGATCTCACGTGTCGCAGTAAGTCCGTCCATCACAGGCATGCGGACATCCATCAGGATCGCGTCATAATACCCTGCCGGATGCTGTGCGAACATGTCTACGGCGATCTTACCATTAAGAGCATGCTCGGCCGAAATGTCTTCAAGCTCGAGCAGATCTTCCAGGATCTCTGCATTCTGTTCTACGTCTTCAGCCATGAGAACACGGCGTCCCGCGAGATTCCTTTCAAGCTCGGTCTCTTCTTCCTTCTCCTCAGATATCTCTTCTCCTGACCTCTTCATGAGTACTGTGTGTATCTCTCGGAGGAGACTGTCCGCAAAGAGAGGCTTGGCTATAATGCCGTCCACGCCTTCAGTCATTGCCTCGTCTTCAATGATATCCCAGTTATATCCTGTAAGCATTATCACTGCAGTGTTGTCATTATCGAACTCCCGGATCTTCCTGGTGAGCTCAAGTCCTGTCATGCCAGGCATCTTATAGTCTGTCATCACCAGTCCATAATCACTGCCGCTGTCATGCGCAGCTTTGACCACTTTCAGTGCTTCTTCCGGGCTGCTGAATATATCGCACTTCGCCCCGATATCATTCAGAACCATCTCTGCATGCTCGCATGACACCTCATCGTCATCGACCATGGCGATCCTGAGACCCTCAGGTATCTTAAATGACTCTTCTTCACTTGCTTTCCTGTCAGACGGCCTGAGCGGCACAGTCACCGTAAACGTCGATCCCACGCCCTTCTTGCTTTCCACGTGGATATCTCCGTTCATCATCTCCACAAAGTTCTTTGTGATCGCCATTCCCAGACCACTGCCGCCGTAGCGGTTAGTAGCTGTGGCGTCCTCCTGTGAGAACGCTTCGAATATCTTCGGTATATATTCCTCGTCCATCCCGACTCCGGTATCCTTCATCGCAAACCTAAGAGTACATATACCGTTTTCTTCTTTCATCTCCTCAACAGTCAGCGTGACCTGTCCCGGTACCTCTGTAAACTTCACAGAGTTTCCGAGAATATTGATCATGACCTGCTTGAGCTTCATGTTGTCGCCATAGTAGAAATCCCTGAGATAACCTTTGATATTGCATTCATAATGCAGGCCTTTATC
>JAFWJS010000019.1 GCA_017511535.1 Eubacterium sp.
CCGGCTGTATTGACTTCGACATACATATCATCATTATGTTCCGGAGGCTCTATGACCTGCCTGTTATGCATGTACACCATGAATATCACGATACCGATGGCGCACAGCGTTATCGAAAAGATCGTGATCCCGATCCTGCCGTAGAACAGCGAAGTCTTGTTTTCTGCCAGGTATATGAGATTGGACCCGGTCTCAAAGGAAGTCGCGTAATAGTTGTTAGCGCCTACTCTTATATTACCGAAATAGCGGTTTCTGAATTCATCTTCCTGTATTCCGAGATCGAACACTGTCCCGTCTTTATAACGTCCTATACTGGTGTAGATCAACTTGCCGGTGTCCTTGTCTGCGGCAAGGATATCTTCAACCGTACCGGCTATGGCAGTACGCAGGATCGTCTCAAGCGAGACTTCACTCAGGAGAGTCTCCAGCTTATCCGTAGACGCTGCGATCTGAAGGAATCCGTCGCTCTCACCTTCCGCATCATACATAGCAACACCGATGAACTGGTGGTACTTCCCGGTAAGTTCTTCGGGCATGGCTTCCTGTACGTAGTACGGTACACCGTATTTCAGGACGTTGAAAGCATATGACTGCTGACTCGGGTCGTCGGAGATCACGAATCCCTTGATGCCTGAATCGGAGAGAGTCTCCACTCCGTTCTGGTCAAACATCATGATGTACTCTATCCCGAAGATGTTTGACAGTTTCTTGAGCTCTGCCTTCGTCTGCAGATCGGGGCAGGATGAAAGTATATAAGAAATAATCTGTGCCTTATTCAGGTATGATCTGTTATAAAGAGCTTTAAGCTGTTCTGCGCTGAATTCACCCTCTTCTATATTTACTTCGATCTGGTCAACTGTGTCCTGGGTGCTGACTGAGTACAGTGTCAATGCGAAGAGAGTCTGTATGTAATATGCAACCAGAGCTATGACTATCAGGCCGACTGCCACGAAGACACCGAGCTTTTTAGAAGCCAGTTTTACGGCGGCCATGAAATCTCCGCCGGTGCGGGCGATACGTCTGATCTCCTGCTTGCTGAAATAGGTGTGCGCTACGACGACTATCATTACGACGCAAACGATTATGTAAAGAACGAAACTGGCTATGCGGGCGTTTGTGGTCATGCTTCTTGTAGTGAAGCCGCATGTGATAGTGATGTTCAGAGAGTCATTGGAGCAGCTGGAAGTATAGTATCTGTCCTTGTTTATCTTCAGCCACTTTGCGTCACCTTGTACGAGATCGTCAAGACCGATCCCGAGAGCTGAAATGTTCCTGCCGATAAAACTGGAGTCAGGGTAATATACTATATCCCCGGTGGAGGACGTAACGATAAAGAACATGTCCTGCAGGCTCACAATCCTGTTGAGGATCTTGTTCTGGGTGTAGATGTTGTTGAGGAGCTCATCGAGATCGTCAGAGACTTTTATCAGAGTCACTTCAGTCCCGTCCTTAGTCCTGGAACGGTAGTACCTGTAGCCATGGCCGTTCTGCTCCGGAACCCTGACGCCCACGACAATATCCTGGACGCCGAACAGGTTTCTAAGCGAAGTGTTGATGACTCTGCTGTCGGCATGGTCCAGAAGATATGCTACACTGTCAGCCTTGGCCTGCATTCCCGAATCATACAGCTCGGTGACCTCAAGAGTCTGTTCATATGATTTCGAAAAAGTCTCGGCTATAGTGTCGACTCTCTGCAGGAGGTCCTTCTTCTGCGTCAGTTCTGTCAGATGATACTCTACTATGAACAGGAGCAGACCGATGACAAACAGAATTATGAGACCAACTGCAAGCGCTTTGGCAAAAGAAACAGTCGGTCTTTCTTTTGGCGTACTTTTATTCTCTGCTGATTGTTCAGTTTTCTTCTTTGTGAACGACAAAGCCATTTTTCCAAACATCCTTCCGCCGCATAGACCTTAAATCAGCGGCTAAATGACAGTTTCAGATATATCAAACTATAAATAATAATAAATTATACAATTTAATGGCTTTTCACTACAAGAATCGGAAAGGCACATATATCGGGCTTGAACACAAAAATGCCGGGATCAAGCAGATAAACGATCGTTAGCCGCAGAAAATACGGAGACATGCTACGGGACGTCGGCGATGTATCTTCAAGGAACCTCACACACAACAGGCGTGCAGGATCCTAAAGCATTACGATCTCCGAAAAGACTTAAAAACGCGGTAATATACGGACTGTATAAGAACACACTTGCAAAACAGAAAAAAGAGTGATAATATGCTACTGTTGAATGTAAACTTGACTGAAGGAGTGGGGCGACCCGCTCTTTCGTTTGTATAACAGCAAAAAGGAATCTAACAGGCATGGCAGAGAAAAAGAGTGTAGCGGAAAGAGTCATGGAGACCGCCCTTCCGGTAGCCGAACAGTTCGGGCTTACGGTATGGGACGTCTTCTACGGCAAGGAAGGCCGCGATACGGTGATGAGGATCACGATAGATAAACCGGAAGGGATCGGGATCGCCGACTGCGAGCAGATGTCCAGGACCGTTGATCCTCTGCTGGATGCGATGGATCTCACGAACGTGCCATACCGGTTCGAAGTGTCTTCTCCGGGACTTGGCAGGAAGATACACTCACCAAGACAGTTTGAACTATGGAAGGATAAACCGGTCATCGTGAGGCTCGTCAGAGAGGATGAGGACCACGTGAGAGAGTACAAAGGAACTCTCGCTGAGAGCAGCGACGATTCCTTCTCTGTGATCACTGAGACCGGAAACAGAACATTTTTGAAGTCTGCGGTGGCCTATGTAAAGGCCGACGATGACAACGATATTTAGGAGGGAACACCGCAATGGGTGCGAACAGCGAATTCTTCGAAGCTCTGGATCTTCTTGCCAGAGAAAGGGGCGTCTCTCAGGAGAGCCTGATTGAAAAGATAAAGGCGGCTATCGTTCATGCCGTCAGGAGAGACTACGGCGGAGAGGATAACATCTTCGTTGATATCGATCCGGAAAAGGAAGGTTTCAAGATCTA
>JAFWJS010000004.1 GCA_017511535.1 Eubacterium sp.
CTATGCCGCTGAATCCACCATATTCATCGATAAGGATCGATATATGCTGCTTCTCTTTCTGCATCTCTGTGAACAGGGAGTCTATCTTCTTTGTTTCAGGAACGAACAGCGCGTCACGGAGGATAGATCTTATATCCACTTCGCCAAATCCGACTTTTCTGGCTCTGATAAGATAGTCCTTGATATTCAGTACACCGATGATATTATCGTATTCATCCTCATATACAGGTATCCTGGAATACTTCATGCTCATAAGTTCGTCGAAGTAATCTTCTTTCGGACCGTTGATGTCTATCATGAACACATCTGTTCTCGGCGTCATGATCTCATAAGCGCATTTATCGTCGAACTTGAATATACTGTCGATAAGCTTCTTGCTCTCCTCCTTCAGCTCCCCGCTTTTCTCGCCGGCTTCAAGAAGAGACATTATGTCATCTTCAGAGAATTCAGCCTTATCTACGTCTGTATCCTGCTTGAAAAGCCTCAGGAAAAGATCCGCGATGCTTTCCGCGAGAAAGATCACAGGCGACAGAATGACACACAGGAACTTCTGGAACCCTGACATCCTCAGAGACAGCTGGTCACAGTGAGCCTTTGCTATCTTGGTCGGGATCATATCTCCAAAAACAGTCATGCAGAATGCGTACACCGCTATGTTGATATAGTGAAAATAGTACTGTTTTACCGGTATCGACATCACTGCGTAGAATCCTGCCGCGAAGGCAAGCGTTCTCAGAAGATGATCGGTGAATCTGTATCTTGAAGGCTTTTCGAGAAGAGAATACAGCCTCCTGATCCTCCTGTCCGGATCTTCCTTCATCATGTTCCTGACTTTGCTCCTGGACACCGCGTTCAGAGACGTTATAGTCAGCGTTATCAGCATTATGAACAATAATGAAACGATCCCCACTCCTATACATAAAGGGATAGAGTCATCTGGCATTTCCTAATCACACTCCTTGTTTATCTTCTTTCTTATCAGATAGTTCTCTCTTACCGGCTGATCCATCCTGATCCTTATCATCTGCTGTGCGTGCGGACAGGATTCAAGTCTTTCACCTGATTCAGCGTCGTACATTTCTCTTAATATCTGAGAGAACCCGCTTCTTCCGGGTCCGAATATTTCTATCGTCTCTCCTTCCGACATCTTGTTTCTCTGTTCCACAAGCGCAAGACCGGTCTCTTCGTCATACGATATCACCTTGCCGGTGAATGAATAATCTTTGATATAGTTTGATGAGCTGTAGTTCTGGGCCGAATCGCCCGGATCTCCGTAGAAAAATCCTGTCGTGAAATTCCTGTGGCTCGCTTTTCCGACTTCATCAAGGAGCTCACTGTCCGGCTTACACCCTTCAGGGTCATCATAGTATGCGTCGATCGCGAGTCTGTAGGCCCTCACTGTCGCTGCCACATAGTATACAGACTTCATCCTGCCCTCTATCTTCAGACTTGAAAGCCCGCTTTCTATGAGGTCAGGTATATGCTCTATCATGCAAAGATCATGTGAATTCATGAAATATGTGCCGCGGCTGTCCTCTTCTACCGGGAAATATTCCCCAGGCCTCTTCTCTTCCATAAGCGCATAGTTCCATCTGCAAGGATGCGAGCAAAGTCCTTTATTGGCGTCTCTTCCGCTCATGAAATTACTTAGGAGGCATCTTCCGGAATATGATATGCACATGGCGCCGTGAACGAAGGCTTCCAGCTCTATATCGACTTTATCATGTATGTCTCTTATCTCCTCCAGTGAAAGCTCCCTTGCCAGTACAAGACGCTCTACTCCTTCGTTCTTCCAGAACTCCGCAGCCATATGATTCGTCATGTTCGCCTGCGTGGAAAGATGGATGTGAGCACCGGGTATAACTGACTTCAGCAGTGAGAGCACGCCCGGATCTGACACAAGGAAAGCATCGATATCTATATCTTTTATTCTTTCCAGATACGAATGCATAGGTTCGATATCGCCGTTATGAGCGTAGATATTCAGAGTGAGGTAACATTTCCTTCCTCGTTCATGAGCATATTCCACACATTCTCTTATGTCGTCATCAGTGAAGTTGTCAGACTGAGAACGCAGTGAGAAGTCCTCACCTCCGAAATAAACCGCGTCTGCGCCGTACTCTATAGCTATCCTGAGCTTCTCCGGATCACCTGCCGGCGCAAGAAGCTCTATTCTGTCTGTCATATGTACCTCCTGTACCTGGTGACTGCTAGGCCGTCTCCAACGGACATTAACGTAGTATTGAAGTGACTGTCTCTCATCAGATGATTAAGATAGCTCCTCATGTTTATCATGTTCGTTTTATGCTTGTTCCTGGGGTCGTAATCCTCATTTGCCGTCATACCATGCTGCAGTATATTGTCTGATACTATCAGCGCCTCATCAGACGCGATCTTCACGGCACTGTCCAGGAATCTCCTGTAGTGGCTCTTCGCAGCGTCGATAAAGATGAAGTCAAAATCCTTCTCTCCCTCGTCAAAAAGCTTATCAGCAACTTCCTGACCGTCGCCCAGAAACAGCTTTACTCTGTCGTCTACGCCTGCGTTTCTGATATTTGACACAGCGGCCCTGTACGCATTCTCATCCTTCTCCACTGTATAAATAACTGCGTCAGGACAGGAATACGCAAAAAAAGCCGCCGAATAACCGATAGCGGTCCCTATCTCGAAGATCCTTTTTGGATGGGTGAGACCGGTGAGCATCGAAAGAACAGATTCTGTCTCTTTCAGGATCACAGGCACCCTGTCATGCTCTCCAACTCTGCGGAACGGTATCAGTTTATCGGAAGCCGGCTTATATTTGCTGTTTATGTATTCTGTTACAGACTTGTCGGTGATATACATTTCAAGGTTCACTGTTTACGGCTTTTCAGCCGTTGTCTCTCGCTTTATAATATGCGTCTTTATCTTTCAGGAAGTCGTTATAATCTTCAGAGAAAGCCATCTTGCCGTCCAGCTTGTCGTCAAGCACGAAGTACAGATACTTCGTGTCTGCCGGATTCAGAGCAGCTTCGATCGCGGATCTGCCGGGACAGCAGATAGGTCCGGCCGGAAGGCCTGCATTGGTATATGTGTTGTAAGGAGATTCTACTTCTGTATCATCATAAAGAAGATCTTCTTTCCGCACACCATCAAGACCGAGGATATACTGTATCGTGGAGTCCATCTGAAGAGGCATGTCTATCTTGAGTCTGTTATAGATCACACTTGCTACTATCGGCTGATCTCCGACGTCAGCGCATTCCTTTTCTATGATGGACGCGATTATCATTATCTCATTCTCAGAACGCTTGAGCTTCTTTGCCCTGGCTTTCGCCTTACTGTCGAATATCTCTTTATGCGCGTCCAGAAGCTGTTTGATTATCTCATCTTCTGAAGTGCCCGCCGGAACGCTGTAAGTATCCGGTACCAGATATCCCTCAAGCATGTGCTCGTTATTCTGCGCGCCCTTAAGAAAGCTGTAGTCCCCGAGATAGTCTCCCGACTCAAGCAGCCTGATGAATTTCTTCTTGCTTATACCGTCTTCCTTGGCGACAGTTTCAGCTATATCGTACTCTGTATATCCCTCGGGTATGGTGATCTTGATAGTGTTCACCTTTCCTGTTGATATTATGTCTGCTATCTCCTTCATCGTCATAGATGGAGAAAGCGCATAATGACCCGCCTGATAACTGGCTCCGAGCTTGTGTATGCGGCTGTACAGCGTGAAGTCTCTTGAACTTCTCACTATACCGTTCTCAGCAAGTATATCGGATATGCCTGCCGCATACGTCCCTTCGGGTATCTTCACCTGTACATACGAATCGTCATCCGGCCTGTATGCCGCTCCAAGGTTCTGCAGGTACATAAATACCAGCCCTGCCGCAAAGGCAAAGATAAGGAGCACGATAATAAAGGCGTATTTTGCCGCTCCGCCTTTTTTCTTTTTTTCAGAATCCATTTTAGTTAGATCTTCCCAGATATTCTCCTGACCTTGTATCGATCTGGATCACTTCTCCTTCTTCGATGAAGATAGGCACCTGAATGACCGCGCCGGTCTCTACCGTGGCTGCTTTGGTAACGTTAGTCGCCGTGTTGCCCTTTACGCCCGGTTCAGTATCGATGACCTTGAGGTCAACGAAGTTCGGAGCCTCAACTGAGAACGGTGTCCCCTTGAAGAACTTGATGGTAGCCATGTCGTTTTCTCTGATGTACTGAATAGCGTCAGCAACGTCATCATATCCCAGAGGAACGAGATCATATGTCTCCATGTCCATGAAATAATACAGTTCTCCATCGTTATAGGAATACTGCATCTGCTTTGTGTCGATGTGAGCCTGATTGAACTTCTCTGTAGGGTTGAAGGCATCTTCTCTTATCGCCCCTGTGAGGATGTTCTTGTACTTGGTCCTTACGAACGCAGCGCCCTTGCCAGGCTTTACGTGCTGGAAGTCAAGCACTACATGCGGCTCTCCGTCGATCTCAAAAGTCATACCTTTTCTGAATTCTCCTGCTGAAATCATTTTTCTGTCTCTCTTTCCTTATTACTTAGTTATATATCCACCCTGTGATCCACTTTGATGAAAATGGATACGGGAATGTATCACCTTTATCAGACATCCAGGAAGACCGGGATTATGATCGGACTCCTTCTTGTCTTTTCAAATACATATTTTCTGAGCGCGTCTCTCGATCTGTTCTTCAGCTCATTCCAGTCACTTATGCCGCGGTCCAGACAATCAGTTATAGCTTCAGCTGTGACAGCTTTAGCTTCATCTATGAGGTCGCCGTTCTCTTTTACATATATGAATCCTCTGGTCACGATCTCAGGCCCTGATACAAGTTCCATCGCTGTCCTGTCCACTGCCGCGGAAACTATCAGTATACCTGATTCAGAGAGGACCTTCCTGTCTTTGAGAACGATGCCTCCCACATCTTCTGTGCCGAGACCGTCAACGAGGACATCTTCTGCCGGAACGACGTTCTGGAATTCGATGGCTCTTCTCTTGTCTATCGTGAGCTGGTCTCCGTTCTTGAGGATAAACACATTGTCCGGATCCATACCCAGCTCTATAGCCAGCTCTTTATGTCTTACCAGATGTCTGTGTTCGCCATGCACCGGCATGAAGAACTTAGGCTTGATAAGCGAGTGCATGAGCTTCAGATCTTCCTGGCATGCATGTCCTGAAACATGTATATCCGCTATATCGTTATATATCACCTGTATGTCTTTTTCATACAGTTTGTTCACGACTCTGCTTACTGTTTTCTCATTCCCCGGCACCGGAGTGGACGAAAGGATGACCATGTCGTTTTTCTTAAGCTTGACATCCTTATGTATATCGTCCGCCATTCTGGAAAGCGCCGACATCGGCTCTCCCTGGCTGCCGGTGGTTATGATCACCAGCTTGTTGTCAGGCACTGATTTTGCCTGTGAAAGTTCTACGAAAGCAGTGTCAGGATAACGGAGATAGCCGAGCTCCTTCGCGAGAGTCACTACATTCTCCATACTCCTGCCTGATACTGTAAACTGTCTTCCGTACTTTCTGGCAAGATCGATTATCTTCTGTACCCTGTCTACATTAGAAGAGAACGTTGCGATGATGATACGGTGTCTCGCATTCGCGAATATCCCGTCGAGCGTTTTTCCGACCACCTGTTCAGACGGAGTATGTCCCGGCCTGAGTACATTGGTACTGTCACAAAGCAGAAGGTCGACTCCCTTCTTTCCCATTTCAGCGAGCCTTGCAAAATCAATAGGATCTCCGTCAAGCGGTGTATAGTCGATCTTGAAGTCTCCTGTATGGAATATCCTCGCTGCAGGCGTTTCGATCAGGAAGCACAGAGAGTCTGCTATCGAATGCGTCGTCCTGACTGCTTCAACCGTGAACTTGCCGATCTTTATTTTATCTCCTGCATTTATCGGCCTTAAGTCACCTGTCAGCTTCCGCTCATCGAGCTTGTGCTGTATGAGCCCCAGTGCCAGCCTTGTGCCATATACAGGAACCTTTATCTTCTCAAGGAGAAACGGTACTGCGCCGATATGGTCTTCATGTCCGTGTGTTATGACAAGTCCTTTTACGCGCTTTGCGTTCTCCACGACATATGAGAGATCAGGGATGACCACGTCTACCCCGAACATCTCATCTTCAGGGAAAGTCATGCCGCAATCCACTATGAGTATCTGGTTCTGATACTCGAGGACTGTCATGTTTTTCCCTATCTCATCGAGACCGCCTATCGGTATTATCTTCATATTCTCAGGCTTCTTCTTAGGCTTTTCCGGCTTTCTGTTCCTGGCCTGATCAGCCTTTGAAGGCCGCCTGATGCTTCTTTCAGCATGATGCTTTTCCTTAAGGCCGAGCCCCCTGACGATCTCTTTTAAATCATTTGTGTCGTCTCTCATTTATCCCTCTCTATCTAACGACGAAATTCACAAGCTTGCCGGGGATAGCGATCACCTTCACCACGTTCTTACCTTCAAGGAGAGACTTTACAGTGTCATCATTTTCTACCTGTTCCTGCATCTCCTCTCTTGAGATATCAGCAGCAACGTTCATCTTGGCTTTCAGCTTTCCGTTGAACTGAACGATTATCTCTACTGTATCCTGTATAAGTGCACTCTCATCATATTCAGGCCATTCAGTATCACATACCGCTGTCTCATGTCCGAGAGCAGCCCACATCTCCTCACAGATATGCGGTGTAAACGGCGAGAATATAAGGATAAGATCATTCACTGCCTTCGTCATGAGCGGCTTGTTGATCTCAGCATTGCCTTTATATCTGTACATCTCGTTGACCAGCTCCATGATAGAGCTTATCGCGGTATTGAAGCTGAATCTTCCGCCTACGTCCTCTGTAACTTTCTTTATCGTCGCATTTAATGTGTAATTCAGTTTTCTGTCGTCATCTGACCTGATGACCACTTCACCGTTATCTTCCAGTCCGTTCTTCTGGAAATCATAAACGAGTCTCCATACTCTGTTAAGGAATCTGTAGCTTCCTTCCACTCCTTCGTCTGTCCAGTCAAGCTCACGGTCAGGCGGAGCGGCGAACAGGATGAAGAGCCTTGCAGTATCAGCTCCGTATTTTTCAAGTATCTCGTCCGGAGACACTACGTTTCCGAGTGATTTGCTCATTTTCAGGAACTTGCCGCTGGCCGGGTCTTCTTTACAGACCATCCCCTGTGTAAGCAGGTTCTCGAACGGCTCCTCGTCTCTGCAGAGGCCCATGTCCTTCATGGCCATCTGGAAGAACCTCGCGTACATCAGGTGAAGTATCGCGTGTTCAACGCCTCCGATGTACTGGTCTACGTTCATCCAGTAATCTGATTTGTCCCTTCCAAATGGAGCATGCTCGCAGTCAGGATCGCAGTAACGCTCGAAATACCAGGATGAATCCATGAATGTATCCATCGTATCTACTTCACGTCTTGCCTTCTTCCCGCATCTAGGGCATGTGCATTCTATGAATGTTGATGAAGTGGTAAGAGGCGATTCGCCCTTTCCTGTGAACTCAACGTCTTCAGGAAGAAGTACCGGAAGATTTTCTTCCTTTTCAGGCACCCAGCCGCAGTCATCACACCAGATCATAGGTATCGGAGTACCCCAGTATCTCTGTCTCGAGATGAGCCAGTCGCGAAGCTTATACTGCGTGGTTTTATGACCCACGCCTTTCTTTTCCAGGAATTCGATCATCTTCGGGATCGATTCGAAGTTGTTGAGTCCGTTGAATTCTCCGGAATTGATAAGCGTTCCTTCTGCTGCAAAGGCCTCTTTAAGGTCATTGATATCGATATCTTTATCACCCGGGTCTACTACAGGGATTATGTCCAGTCCGAATTTCTTGGCGAAATCGAAGTCTCTCTGGTCGTGCGCAGGTACAGCCATGATGGCGCCTGTACCATATCCCATGAGTACATAGTCAGAAATAAAGATAGGAACTTCACGGTCATTAACAGGATCGATCGCGTATCTTCCTGTAAACACACCTGTCTTCTCTCGTGTAGTGGATGTTCTTTCTATGTCGTTCAGGTGCTGCACTTCATCAAGATATGCCTTTACAGCCTCTTCCTGACCGGTCCCCTTCACGAGATCCTCAACGATCGGGTGTTCAGGCGATATTACCATGTATGTGCATCCGTAAAGTGTATCCGCTCTCGTCGTAAACACCTCAAGCTTCTGATCGAAGTCTTTTATATCGAAGAAGATGTTGGCTCCTGTCGACTTGCCTATCCAGTTTTTCTGCATGACCTTGACTTTGTTGGGCCATCCCGGCATGTTGTCGAGATCAGCCAGAAGCCTGTCAGCGTAATCAGTGATCTTGAGATACCACTGTGACAACTTCTTCTTTCCCACAGGAGTATGACAGCGCTCACAGCATCCGTCCACTACCTGTTCATTGGCAAGTACGGTCTTGCAGCTCGGGCACCAGTTAACAGGGTTTTCTTTCTTATATGCGAGCCCTCTGTTATAGAACTGGATGAAAAGCCACTGCATCCATTTATAATACTTCGGAGCACAAGTATGTACTTCTCTGTCCCAGTCATATGACAGTCCGAGCTCACGAAGCTGCTTCTCCATCTCATGGATATTGTCCCATGTCCACTTTTCCGGAGGGATCCCGTGCTCTATCGCGGCATTCTCAGCAGGAAGACCGAATGAATCGAATCCCATCGGGTGCAGTACATTGAACCCCTTCATCTTTTTGAATCTTGCCACTACGTCCCCGATAGAGTAGTTTCTCACATGACCCATGTGAAGCTTTCCGGACGGGTATGGGAACATCTCAAGTACGTAATACTTTTCCTTTGACTTATCTTCAGTTACCTTGAAGCTCTTATTATCTTCCCAGTATTTCTGCCATCTGGATTCGATCTTCGAAAAATTATACTTTTCTTCCATTGCTTGATTACTCCTCAGTTTCAACCTTTACCGTATCACAATCGCCCCAGACTTTTTCCAGGTCGTATTTATCTCTCATATCACGGCTGAATATATTGACGATGATATCACCAAAGTCCAGAAGTACCCAGCCTGTTTTCTTTCTTCCTTCACAAAGTCTTTCGTTCTGGCCAAGTTCTGCCATCTTATCCTCGATATCGTCAGCAAGCGCTTCTGCCTGTCTTTCAGAACCAGCGCTGGCTACGACCAGAAAATCCGCAAATGATGACTTCTCAGCCACATCGATCACAAGAACGTTCTCTGCCTTTTTCAGATCAAGAAGCTTAGCTGCTTCCATTGCCAGTTCTCTGTTATCCATTTCTCTGCTTTCTACTACCTTTCTGAAATACTCTCTTGCTTCTATACTGTCTTTATCCATAGTCCGGCCTTTAGTCCTGAGGTACCCCTCTGTTCTTTCAAGAAGCACCAGACAGGCCTTATCCAGGTCTTTTTCCGCAAGCTCTCTCAGCATGCCGACACTTGGATAATCTCTGTTCGGCTCTATGGCGTCAGCCAGAAAAACAACTTTCTCCAGCACCGACATATCTGCCCTTCCTGTCGTATGATAGCTCACCGCATTCAGCATATCTTCATCGTCTATGCCCATGTTTTCTTTCATATAGATAGCCGCTATCTTACTGTGGGCAAGGTCAGCATCGCCTCTGTATCTGGGATCCAGCCCGTTTTTCTTTATACATTCTTCTATATGCTCGTCGCTCGCGCGCCTGAACATATCATGATACAGCGCGCATACTCTTGCCTTCTCGGGATCCGCCCCGTACTTCAGGGCAAGCTTCACTGCTGTATCTCTTACTCCATAAGTATGTTTTCTTCTCTTTTCGGAAAAATTCTCAGTTATGTATCGCTCTATAAAGTCCGTGTTCATTTATATACTGTTCTATACCGGCGGGTACAAGGCCTTCTATACCCTTGCCCGCTCTTATGTTCTCTTTTATACCGGTAGAGGAAATGTCCAGCATATCGTTTCTGACCACTCTCACCTGAGTGCCGAAGACACTTGTATATCTCCCTACCTTCTCTTCCAGATCGTCCATCCTGTATCCCGGTCTCGGTGCAAGTATTATCTGGAAGTCTTCAAGGATATCTTTTCCCTTATACCATGATTCGAGCGCTATGAACTGGTCTGAACCCACTATGAGCCAGTATCTGTCATATGGATGCAGCTTGTGCAGCGTCGTCAGTGTCCTGAATGTATATGAGACGCCTTCTGAATCAAGCTCAAGTCTTGAGACTTCTATGTTTTCATCCATTGAAGCCGCTATCTCAGCCATGGCAAAGCGGTCTTCCTCGCTCGCCATTTCACGGCCGAGCTTGAACGGACTCACCTTGGCCGGCATCAGGAGCACTTTTGACATCCCTCCCGCCGTAAGCGCCGCTTTCGCTATTGTAAGATGACCCATATGGAAAGGATCAAATGTCCCTCCGAGGATTCCGATATCACTCATTATCTATGCTGATACCCAGCTCATCCAGCTGTTCTCTGTCAACTATATTCGGAGCGTCGCTCACCATGCATTCTGCGTTCTGATTCTTAGGGAACGCCATGACGTCTCTTATGCTTTCCTGCTTTGTGAGCAGCATTATAAAGCGGTCAAGTCCATAGGCGAGTCCGCCATGTGGCGGTACTCCGTATCTGAACGCCTCGAGCAGGAATCCGAATTTCCTCTTGCTGTCTTCTCTTGATATGCCGAGGATATCGAACATCTTCTGCTGAAGATCTCTTTCATGTATCCTGAGGCTTCCGCCGCCGAGCTCTACTCCGTTAAGTACTATATCGTAAGCATCAGCTCTCACTGCCATAGGGTCTGTATCAAGAAGAGGAATATCCTCATCCTTAGGATGTGTGAAAGGATGATGCATCGCTTTGACCTCTCCGGTCTCGTCATCCTTCTCAAACATCGGGAAGTCTGTGACCCACAGAAGGTCGAATCTGTTCTCGTCTACTATTCCCATCTGGAAAGCGATATGCCTTCTGAGGAAGCCGAGCGTGTCGAATACCACCTTCGGTCTGTCGGCAGCAATGAGAATAAGGTCTCCGGCCTTGGCGTCAAAAACAGAAGCGATCCTGCCAAGCGCATCGTCATCAAAGAACTTGCCTACAGATGATTTGAATCCGTCTTCCTCTGCTCTGATCCAGACAAGGCCTTTAGCTCCGTAATGCCTGGCTTCATCTGTGAGCTTGTCTATATTTTTTCTGCTGAACGCAGGAGAACCTCCTGTGACGCAGATACCTCTGACATCTCCGCCGTTATCCAGAGCATTCCTGAATACCATGAATTCTGTATCTTTTATGACATCCAGCGAGCTGAGATCATGAAGCTCGAAACCAAATCTTGTATCCGGCTTGTCCGAGCCATATCTCTCCATCGCTTCCTGCCACGGAAGTCTTCTCAGCGGAAGACTTATCTCGATATCCATAAGCTCTTTGAATACCTTCTTGAGAAAGCCTTCCTGGAGCGCGAGTATTTCGTCGACATTCATGAATGACATTTCCAGATCTATCTGTGTGAATTCAGGCTGTCTGTCCGCCCTCAGGTCCTCATCTCTGAAGCATTTCACGATCTGGAAATATCTGTCCGTTCCTCCGCACATGAGCAGCTGCTTGAACAGCTGAGGTGACTGAGGAAGAGCATAGAACTCCCCTTTCGCCACTCTGCTCGGTACGAGATAATCTCTCGCTCCTTCAGGAGTAGATCTGACGAGCATCGGAGTCTCAACTTCAGTAAATCCGTTCTCATCGAAATAATCTCTTGCAAGCTTGCAGACTTTATGTCTGAACGTAAGATTGTTCTGCATGGTCTGTTTACGAAGATCAAGATACCTGTACTTGAGACGCAGATTCTCATCTACGTTATCATTATCCTTTACATAGATAGGAGGAGTATCCGCTTCTGAATAGATAATAAGATCGCTCGCAAGCACTTCGATATCTCCTGTCGGTAAATCAGGGTTCTTGGAAGATCTCTCCCTTACTGTTCCCTTTACTCCGATAACGAATTCACTTCTCAGGCTTTCTGCTTTACCGAAAACCTCTTCTGGTATACTATCGTCAAAAACGATCTGCGTGATGCCGGTCTTATCTCTTATATCCACGAATATCAGGCTTCCAAGGCTTCTCTGTTTGGCTACCCATCCGTTAAGAACTACTTCCTTACCTATATCGGCTGCCCTGAGGACGCCGTCCATATGACTTCTGGTGAATATTACTGACATTGTCTCCCCTATCTATCGTGTTCTTCTTTTCAGTTCTTCAACTATGTCGTCCAGCTCTACTTCTGTCTGCTCGTGGCTGTCCATATCCTTAAGCTGCGCAACACCGCGGTCAAGCTCATCTTCCCCGATGACTACCGTATATCTTGCACCGAGACGCGCCGCATATTTGAACTGTCCCTTTACATTTCTGGACATAAGATCCATCTGAGCGCTTATTCCCGCAAGATGCAGCCGGTGTATTATATCCAGTCCCTTAAGCTTCGCCTTTTCTCCCATCACTGTGATGAATACATCCAGCGGATCAGGCTCAGGTATCTCATATCCGTTTGCTTCCATAAGAAGAAGCAGTCTTTCAATACCAAGGCCAAAGCCCACTCCCGGAGTTGCAGGTCCGCCGATCTCTTCAACCAGGTTATCGTATCTGCCGCCTCCGCATACTGTTCCCTGCGCGCCTATCTTGTTAGATACGAATTCAAACGCAGTCTTTGTATAATAGTCAAGGCCCCTTACGATCTTAGGGTCGACGACGAAGTCGATCCCCATTGCCGTGAGTCCGTCTTTTACTTCTTCAAAAGCTTTTCTGCAGTCTTCACACAGATAATCCAGCATCAGCGGAGCGTCCTTTACGATCTCCTGGTCCTCCGGTGACTTACAGTCCAGTATACGCATCGGATTTCTTTCAAATCTATCCTGGCAAGTCTCGCAAAGTTCATCATAGTGAGGCCTCAGAAAATCCTGAAGTGCTTTCCTGTATGCCGCCCTGCACTTCGGACATCCAACGCTGTTTATACGGAGCTCGACGTCCTTCACGCCCATCTCATCGAGGAAATCGTGTCCGATAGAGATAACGTCGCAGTCTGCGAGCATATCCGGAGTCCCGAATATCTCAAGGCCCACCTGATGAAACTCACGGAGCCTTCCTGACTGAGGCTTCTCATATCTGAAACATGGGATGATGTAATAATCCTTGGTAGGCTGTACATCGGCATACGTCTTATGTTCTACGTAAGATCTAACAACTGACGCTGTACCTTCAGGCTTGAGCGTGATGCTCCTTCCTGCATGATCGTCGAAAGTATACATCTCCTTCTGAACGATATCCGTAGTATCACCTACACCACGCTGAAAGAGCTCTGTATGCTCAAACATCGGCGTACGTATTTCTTTGAATCCATATGCCTTACATATCTTCCTGAAACGGTCTTCCACAAAGTGCCATTTATATATCTGATCAGGCAGGATATCTTTGGTTCCCTTTGGTGCGTTAGTCAGCATTATCTCCTCCTGCAAAAAATAGTTTCTCTTTACGTTGAAGCATTTCTTCAATACGGGTTATATATTCCTGGTAATTAGTTACGTTTGGTACTCTCACAAGTCTGTTCTCTTCAGGATAATATTTCTTGGAGATACCGCCTGCTCCCATGGCAAGCGTACTCTGATGCTCGTCCATTATCCTTACGTTATACAGACATGCGAGATCATCTCTGCAATAGCCGGTGTTCTCCATTGCCCCTGCCATGTGTTTCTGACGATAGAGATAATACGGCCTGAAACCGGTTTCCGCCAGAAGCTCCTTTGAAGCCGCAAGCATTTCCTTTACTGTCTCGGCAGCGCGGTAATGATACTGCTTATCTTCTTCATGCAGCCTGGATCCGCGTTTTACAGCCAGAGTATGAACTGTTATGTTCGACGCGCCGATACTGATCATCCGTTCCAGAGTCGATGTGAAGTCATTTACATCTTCGCCCGGAAGGCCGGCAATAATATCGGTATTGATGACATTGAATCCGGCGTTGACCGCAAGCTCAAAAGCCTTTTCTATATCTTCCGGAGTATGACTTCTTCCGATCCTGTCAAGCGTCTCCTGTTTCATCGACTGAGGATTGATGCTGATCCTGCCGACGCCCTGGTCTTTCAGGACAGCAAGCTTATCTTCGGTGATCGTGTCAGGCCTTCCTGCTTCTACAGAAAGCTCGCGTATATCATCGCCGTAAACATTCCGTACCTCTGAGAGAAGCTGCCTGAGCTGATCTTTATCCAGCGTAGTAGGTGTTCCGCCGCCAATGTAAATCGATTCGGCGCAGCCTCCGGTCTCTCTCAGTCTCCTCCCTGCTGTCCTTATCTCGTAAATAAGCACAGGCAGATATCTTTCTATCTCCTCCGGCGGTACCTGATTCGACGCAAATGAACAGTAAAGACATCTTGTCGGACAGAAAGGTATGCCGATATAGATACCCGCGCTGTTATCAGGAGCTTTACCGAACAGCTGCTTCTGGTACAGATACATGTCTGTAACAAGCTTTATCTTTTCATCAGACATGTAATAGAAGTCAGAAAGCCGTTTCTCAGCTCCCGCGATACCAAGTGACTCGATCAGTTCTCCGGCAAGCTTGACCGGCCTGACGCCTGTCAGCGCTCCCCATTTCTGAGCAGTACCGGTCAGTTCTGTAAGTTTTCTGTAGAGCTCTCGCTTTACAGTATCCCGGTCAGACGACTCATC
>JAFWJS010000020.1 GCA_017511535.1 Eubacterium sp.
AACGTGCCTGTCCTCTATCTGCAACACCTGCTGTATCAAGAGTTCCTCTGATGATGTGGTATCTTACACCAGGGATATCCTTGACTCTGCCGCCTCTGATAAGAACAACACTGTGCTCCTGCAGATTGTGGCCGATCCCAGGGATGTATGCTGTGACCTCGATACCATTTGTCAGACGTACTCTGGCTACCTTACGAAGCGCTGAGTTAGGCTTCTTAGGTGTAACAGTCTTTACAGAAGTGCATACGCCTCTCTTCTGTGGGGAATTGTTGTTTGTTGAGACGTGTCTCAGTGAGTTCATTCCCTTACCAAGAGCAGGAGCGTTTGACTTCTTGACAGAGCTTGTTCTGCCTTCACGTACCAGCTGATTGATTGTAGGCATTCATATTCTCCTTTCTTCAATTATTTTTTACCGGCGCTTCCGCCGTATATGCGAACTGCTCCTGAAGGGCGGCAGAACCGTCCTTCAAGACCAGACACAACCGATAGTTTATCACATAAGTCGATACAATTCAAGAATTTATTCGTCGAATTCGTTCAGATCTGAGTCAGCTGAGTTCTCATCAGCCATCTCCTCAGCTCCGATCATCTCTGCCGAAGGCTCTTCCAGATCCGAAAGGTCTTCCTCGATATCGAGCTCTCTGACCGACTGAGCTGTCCTTCCGCCGACTTCTTCTTCTGCAAGAGCCTTGGCTTCAGCTTCATCCTGCAGCGTGTCTGCGTAGCGGTATTTCTTCTTGTTGTATGATTCCATGAGCTCAGTATTCTCACCGTAGTCCACGGTCACATTGCGGTAGCGCTTCATTCCTGTTCCCGCAGGGATGAGCTTACCGATGATAACGTTCTCTTTCAGACCCTGGAGTCTGTCAGACTTGCCCTTGATGGAAGCGTCTGTAAGAACTCTCGTGGTCTCCTGGAACGAAGCTGCTGACAGGAATGAGCTCGTGGCGAGTGAAGCCTTGGTGATACCGAGAAGCTTTCTCTGATATGTAGCCGGCTTCTTGTCTTCTGCGATCATCTTCTCGTTCTCTTCCTCGATCTCTGAGCGGCTGTACATTCCACCCGGAAGCAGGCTCGTGTCACCCGGATCGTCGATACTGAACTTGGACAGCATCTGACTTACGATGATCTCGATGTGTTTGTCGTTGATGTCTACGCCCTGGCTCGAGTATACTCTCTGTACTTCCTTGAGCAGATAATCGTATACGCCCTTCATTCCTCTCAGCCTGAAGATGTCGTGCGGGTTCAGAGGACCTTCGTTGATATTGCTTCCTGCATATACCTGGTCGCCGACCTTTACGGAAAGCTTAGCTGCGTAAGGTACTACGTACGTACGTCTTTCGCCGGCTTCCTTGGTGACGGTCTTGTCGTCGTAGCTCTGCTGGCCGGATCCTCTTACAACGATCTCGGTCTTGTGGTCCGAACGAGTCGTTATGCTCTCGATGATACCGTCTTCCTCGCAGATCTCAGCGATTCCCTTTGGCTTTCTGGCCTCGAACAGCTCCACGACTCTCGGAAGACCGGTAGTGATATCCGAACCGGCAACTCCGCCTGAGTGGAATGTTCTCATTGTCAGCTGTGTACCAGGCTCACCGATGGACTGCGCCGCGATGATGCCGACTGCTTCTCCGATGCTTACTTCCTCGCCTGTAGCAAGGTTTCTGCCGTAGCACTTGGCGCAGACACCGCTCTTGCATCTGCATGTCATTACCGATCTGATCCTGACTGACTTGATGCCGCACTCTTCGATCTTCTTAGCCTGCTTGTCTGTGATCTCCTCGCCCTTCTCAGTGATGATCTCTCCGGTCGAAGGATCACATACGTCTTCTACCGCGGTCCTGCCGGCGATACGTGTAGCGAGGCTCTCGACCTCTGAATCTCCGTATGTCATAGCGGAGATCTCCACGCCTTCGTCTGTGCCGCAGTCATATTCTCTGACGATCACGTTATGTGATACGTCTACGAGTCTTCTTGTCAGATATCCGGAGTCAGCCGTACGGAGAGCTGTATCAGCAAGTCCCTTTCTGGCTCCGTTGGATGAAATGAAGTATTCCAGGATCGACAGGCCTTCACGGAAGTTGGCTTTGATAGGGATCTCTACTGTCTTACCTGTAGCAGTACCCATCAGTCCACGCATTCCGCCGATCTGTCCGATCTGGTCCTTACTTCCTCTGGCGCCTGACGTAGCCATGATATAGAGGTTGTTTGTCGGCTTGAGCGAATCCATAAGCGCTGTCGCGATCCTGTTCTTCGCTCCGGTCTCTTCGTCGTTCCACACGTTCTCGATACTCGCGTGGCGCTGTTCCTCGGAGACCATACCCATGCTGTACGCATTCTCGACCGCTTCTACCTTCTTGTCGGCCTCATGGATGATATCCCACTTGTTTCCTGGGATCTTCATGTCGTCCACGCCGATCGTGACTGACGCAAGCGTCGAATATTTATATCCCATCGACTTGATGTAGTCGAGCATCAAAACCGTTCCGGTGTTCTCGTGTGCTCTGAAGCACTTGTCAATGATCTGACCTAGCTGCTTCTTTCCGCAGATGAAGTCGACCTCAAGTCTGTATTTATCCTTAGTCCTGTCTACGAATCCGAGATCCTGCGGGATGCCCTGGTTGTAGATGAACCTTCCTACTGTGGACTCAACAAGATGTCCCTCAGTATCGTTCTTGCCGAACATTCTGACCTTGACCTTGGCGTGTGTTCCGACGATATGGTTCTGATACGCGATCAGCATCTCGTCCATGCCGGTAAAGATCTTGCCGTCTCCCTTTTCAGGGATCCTCTCGTATCCGTCTTTTCTGTTCTTCTCAGACTGAGCCTTATCGTTGAACTCGTCCGGACGGTATTTGATAGCGGCGTTCTCGTTGTAGCATGTTCCAGGGTATGTCAGATAGTACGCGCCGAGGATCATGTCCTGAGTCGGGGTCGTGATTGGCGATCCGTCCTTAGGAGCAAGAATGTTATTGACCGACAGCATGAGGAACCTTGCTTCTGCCTGCGCCTCTGTCGAAAGAGGTACATGGACAGCCATCTGGTCTCCGTCGAAGTCGGCGTTGAACGCTATACATGCGAGAGGATGCAGCTTGATCGCCTTTCCTTCAACAAGTACCGGCTCAAATGCCTGGATACCAAGTCTGTGCAGCGTCGGGGCACGGTTCAGCATTACAGGATGTTCCTGAATGATCTCCTCAAGTACATCCCATACCTGCGGATCCTGCTGCTCTACCTTACGCTTCGCGTCTTTGATGTTCTGGGCAAACCCCCTCGCCTTCATCTCTTTCATGATAAAAGGCTTGAAGAGCTCGAGCGCCATTACCTTAGGAAGTCCGCACTGATAGAACTTGAGCTCAGGTCCTACTACGATTACGGAACGTCCTGAATAGTCTACACGCTTACCGAGAAGGTTCTGTCTGAATCTTCCCTGCTTACCTTTGAGCATGTCTGACAGTGACTTAAGAGGACGTGAACCGGGGCCTGTAACTGCTCTTCCGCGTCTGCCGTTGTCGATGAGGGAGTCTACTGCTTCCTGCAGCATTCTCTTCTCGT
>JAFWJS010000021.1 GCA_017511535.1 Eubacterium sp.
ACCATAGCGTTGACTGTCCCTGTATCTGTGATGTCGCACTTAACAGGAAGTGTCTTTACTCCGAACTCGTCAGCGATCTCTTTTGCTACCTGCTCGATGAGCTCCTGTCTTCTTGCTACTACTACGATGTTAGCGCCCTGGTTTGCAAGAGCCTTAGCCATCTGTACTCCGAGTCCTGTGGAGCATCCTGTTACGATAGCGACCTGATCTTTAAGATCAAAATAATTTTTCATTGGTATCAGTCCTTTCTTTAACAGCCACCGGCCAGCCTGTACGGCAGCCGATAATTTTTTTTTTAACACACTATTATGATACCACTATCACGGCAAAATACAATGCTAAAAAAACATTTTCTGTACATTTTGCGAAACACTTGCTGCACGTAAAAATGACGGCTCCGAACCGTCCCTAACACACTATTTCTTTGGCACCAGCTTGAAAGTATATCCCAACCCATTGGCAAGTTTCTCCAACGTCCTTATTCCAGGCTCTCTTGCTCCGTTTTCGATTTTGCTGATAACTGCTTGGTCGATACCAGTTATACGCGCCAGCTCTTTCTGTGTCATGCCCCGGTCAGTACGCATCGTCGTAATAAGATCTATCAGTTCATACTCAGGTCCAAGCGAATCATATTCCTTTTTAAATTCAGAATCTTTCATCTGATCCTGAAACCACTTTTCGTAATTAGTCATTACGATGCCTCCTTATATAATCTGCTTTTCTCACCTTTGCTGCTTTAATTTCCCGTACCGGTGTCCTGCGTGTTTTTTTAGTAAAAGCATTAGTTAAAATCACTTCATCATTATAGAAGAAAAAATACATAATACGTATCTGGTCATTCCTGAAATGTACTCTAAGCTGGAATATGCCGTCTTCTAAAAATTCTGACTGAGGCATACGAAGATCGTTACCCTTTTCCGCCAATTGATTTATGACTTTTGCTGCTTTTGCTCTAATCTTTACATCTAACGTGCTAAGATAATCTGCGACAGGCATTGAACCATCTGACAGTTCATAAAAGATTATCTTTGTTGTCATTATTAACCTCCATAATTATATGACTTATATGTCATAGTGTCAAATTCCCTTTTTTGCCTCATATTGTAACATAAAGCGGCTTGTGCAATCAAGCACAAACCGCTAAATTCCAATGTTTACAGACGATTCAAATTCTTCTGAAAATCCCCTTATAAAAGCTGAATTATGGCAGACGATCTCTGTCCCCGCCCTCGCAAAATTGCGAGGGGGAGAACCGTCCCCACCTTAGCATTAGCATTCATTCGTCAGTCCGTTGTCTGCATCGTCGCTCTGGTCGAACCATCCGGTGGATGAGGCTTCCTCCTCTTCAAGCTCGTAATCGCTCCAGCCTTCTGAGCCGTCGCAGTTCGCCTTCAGCCAGCCGCATGTCCTGTCGCAGTCCCGGCTCTCCACGGTGATCGTCGCCTCGTCCTTGCAGTTCTCGTCTATGCACGCAAGTACGTCAGGGATGAACATCGTGCCCTTGAAAATGGAGTTATGCTGGTCGCCTGTTCCGTTATTATTATGGAAATGGAAGTGCCCTATCCTCTTGCCCCAGAGCCTGATCCAGTCATATACTGTATATTTCGGCTCGGTCGCGCAGTGGGCGTGCCCTATATCGAGGCAGAGCTCCAGTCTCGGGTCGTCGATCTTCTCAACCACTTCAAGCAGGCACGTAGGTTCCGGATCTATGACATTCTCCAGATAAACATGGAAATCCTCCGGGCAGACCTCCAGGAGCTTTGACCAGAAATATACCGACTTGTCTCTGTGCCAGTCGCGGAAATACAGGGTAGGATAATATCCCGAATGTACGACGAGCCTGTTCACGCCGAGCTTCTTACAGCCGTCGACCGCCTGCCCCACACGCTTGAGGGCAAGCTCCACAAACTCAGTGTCGATCGCTTCAGGAAGTATTTCTGTGAATGGCCCGTGGCATACTGTGTCTCCCGGTGCTTTGAGGCCAAGCCTGTCAAGTTGCGCCTGCATTGCCCTGCACGCCAAATCGCGCCTCACGTCAAAAAGCGTGCTCGATATGCAGAACTGATTGAACTCGACGCCGATACCGTGTTTCTTTATCACGTTCTCCGCGTCCATCTCGAACGTTGCGAGAAAAATATCTCTCTTTTTCATTCTTTTCTCCTAAGCTGCTTTCAATCACCTGTAGATGCCGTATTTTATCTTTATCCTCTCAAGTTTGCCTATGAGAGTCTCGCCGAACAGAAATATGAACAAAGCCGCTGACCCGGCATGTGCGAGGTCGTACGGCACGCCGGCAATATACAGTGTCCTTAGCGTATCCGTATGTACCGGCTGGCCGCCTTTGATGGCTGCCGACGTTATCATCGCCGCGACGTTCATGACTCCGCCGTATACGATGAAGGTCACAAAGAAAGTGAATATTGCAAGCGTCACGCCGTCGATCGGAAGCCTCTTATGCTGCAATACTATCGCAAGCACGAGTCCCATCGCCCCGAAGGCATACAGCCTCCATCCGAAGAAGGTGTTGTCTTTCCCCGGTATGATCAGGTATGACGTATACGCCGCGATCAAGGCAAATATCATTGCTATCACAGGAGCCGCGACGAAATTGAAACGGCGCGATTTCAGCTGCTCGATATTGGCTTTGTTGAATGCGAGTCCCGCAAGGAATCCCAGAATGCCCCAGCAGAACATCTGCCATGGCGTCCAGGCGCCCTGCGTAAGGTAGAAGTTGCACACGAATCTCGCGAGCGCACCGATGAGGAACCCCGCCTCAGGGCCAAGCGCAATGCCGGACACGATGACTAGCGCAGTCCCCGCCTGGATCGGTACCGTGAAGTGGAACATCATGTGCACCACCGCAGTGAGCGCCGACATCATGGCGATAAGGACTATCTCCCTCGCCTTCGGCTTTCTCCGCTCAAAGACCATGAAGAACGGTACCATCGTATATATAAGTATCACCATGCTGTCCAGCATGTACGAATGGTGTCCGATAAGGTTGCTTCCGCCTATCACGGTGAGCGGGATGAGGATAAAGATTATGATCCCGGATATCGCGGTCCTTTTCTTATGCGCGGCCTCTGCCTGTGTGAGGTCCATCCCCCGGCGCATGCCGTATGTGACATGACCTTCCGATGTCTTGACCGTGTTCTCTTGCTTCAGATCACTTGTGTCTTCCGGCTTCAGATCGTCTCCCTGACGCATGCCGCCACCTCCTCCCAGGTGATAGCGTCCGGGAAGTGATCCCTTGCCATCTTATTCGCCGACGTGGTGTAGAAGTTGTTCCCCGGGAAGAACTCGTGCGGCTTACCGACCGATACGATCTGCCCGTCAAAGAACATCGCGCATGTATCTGCGTATTCTGCACAGAACTCTATGTCGTGCGATACCATGAACAGCGTCTTGCCCGCGTCAGTCAGCTTCTTAAGAACGCGTGCCAGACTTATCTTGAAGAAAGGATCGAGTCCCTTCGTAGCTTCATCCAGAAGTATTATCTCAGGGTCGAGCAGAAGCACTTTACCAAGCGCCAGCCTCTGCTGCTCGCCTCCTGAAAGATCATATGGGTGCGACTTCCTGAGATGTGTTATCTCCATGGTCTCGAGCATATCGAGCACCTTACGGACCTTGACCTCATCGGACTCTCTGGAATCATGCAGCGCTTCCATCATCTCATCTTCCACGCTTATCTCTGTGAACAGAGCCTGCGGGTTCTGAGGGAGCATCGCGAGCGTGCCGTTCACTGTAACCTTGCCGCGCTGCTGCTTAAGTATATGCGAAACTACTTTCAAAGTCGTGCTCTTCCCGACGCCGTTCCCGCCGAGGACGCAGAACAGCTGCCCCTTATCCACTGTGAAATTAAGGTCGCGAAGTACGTCCTGTGATCTCCTGTCGTATCTGAACCAGAGGTCTTTCACAATGATCGCAGGGTCTGCGGCTGAGGTTTTTACTGTATCCGCGGCTGCGGCCTTTGTTGGCTCCGGCACGCCCTCACGGTACGCGTCCCCCACCTTGCTGTCGATCCAGAGGCGCCCCTCGCGGATAGTCAGAGGACTGTCGTCGCCGTTCTCCGCGCTCTGGTAGATCTTCATCATCGCCGGAAGGCCGTAAAACATCGGATGACGGTCATCGCCGCCCGAACCTGCAAGCATGCGGCCTATCTTTCTCGGCTCGTCATATGCCAGGACCTTCCCTTTATCCATGACCATGACTTTGTCTGCCATCGTGAACGCCTCCTCGAGACGGTGTTCAGAAAGTATGACAGTGGTCCCAAGGTCGCGGTTTATCTTCTGAACTGTGCGCAGAAACTCAGACGCCGCGATCGGGTCGAGCTGCGACGTCGGCTCGTCGAGTACAAGGACTTTCGGCTGCATCGCCATGATGGACGCAAGATTCAAAAGCTGTTTCTGCCCGCCTGAGAGCTGGCTCACGTCTTTACGGAACCATGTCTGGATGTTGAAATAGCTTGCCATCTCAGCTACGCGGCGCTTGATCGTGCGGTTGTCGAACCCGAGGCTCTCCAGGCCGAACGCAAGCTCGTGCCATACCTTGTCCGTCACCACCTGATTGTCCGGGTTCTGCTGAACAAAGCCTATCTCTGCCGCACTTATCCTGTCCGGAAGCTCTATTATCTCTTTTCCGTTATAAGTGACACTGCCTGAAAATTCCCCGTATGGCGAAAGGTTCTTCTTCATGTGCCTCAGGAGAGTCGTTTTACCGCACCCTGACTTGCCGCAGATCACAACAAAATCAGACTCGTCGACGCTGAATGAAACGCCGTCGAGCGCGTTGGTCTCCGCAAGAGGATATCTGAAATGTACATCTTTAAATTCTATAGTACTCATACTACCACCAGAACCATTCGGCGCTCTTTCCTTCTGCTTCTGCCGCTCCTGCCCGCTTCCATCTTATCTCACCATACAGATCCATGACGAGAGGCACCGACAGCATCGCCATGAAACAAAGCATAGAGAACAGCGTGACCGAGTCAAATCCCGGAGCCTCATATTCAGGATAAAACATGGCCGAGGCTTTGCCCTTGTAGATGCCGTAAAAAGTTCCCGCCGCGAACAGCAGCATCACCGCGGTGCATATCGTATCGCGCGGTATGAATCTGTACAGGTGGAAGCTCGTTCTTCCGCGGAGCCCATAGCCCCTGGCTTCCATAGAGTCTGCGCCTTCGATCGAAGACTCGAGCGACCATGAGATCAGTATCGAGATCTCCTTGCCGAACTGCCGCGTCTTCGCAACTATGCCTTTCTCTTTCTCCATGTTGCGGCCCAGGCACGCCTGCCCGAGACGGATCTCCTGGAACCTTGCCTTGAGGAGCGGTATGTAGCGGAATATCATGGAAAGCGTCAGCCCAAGCACCGGCGCCGCCTTGCCGAATATGTATATCAGCTTTTCCGCCGTCATTATCACGTTGAAACATGAGAACCAGATCACTATCGCGGCGAACATCACCGATACCGACGCGCCGTATATCATCGCTTCAAGCGTTATCCTGTTCCCGCTTATATAGAACAGTACTGTTGCTCCGTTGTGGGAGAACAAAGCGTTGACTACAGAGAACACGACGACTGACCAGACTGTCACAGCGGCGTTCATTTTTATCTGCTTCACGCCGTTCAGCGCGATAGAGTATGCCCATGCTGTTATCATCGTAGCCGCAAGGAACCAGGGCGACTGCGAGAACATGGTGATCCCGATCGCCAGAATGAAGAATATTAGATTTACCCACGGGTGGAAACCTGAGAATTCGGAATCCTCCCCCAGTCCTTCTCTAAGCATGAATGTTGATCTTCGCTCCCTGCCGGCCGTCTCGCCGACTGTAGTGACGACATCTTTCGTATGATCCTGCCAGGACATACGCCTGATAAAACAAAAAACGGCAGGTCCATGACCCGCCGCGACCGTATTTCTCACAGCCGGGGACTGCTTCCGCGTATCCCCATAGTATCTTGAACATCTCAGGTCTTCTGGCTCCATATTATGCACGCTCATGCGCTTCTGCGCTTCTACGTGTACGCATGCCGCTCTGCCTTCTCGGATAGTTCCAATGGCCGGCTTCTGCCGCCGGGCGGTATGCTCACATGTTTACAGCATCGGTTTTATGCTCCGGATTCTCACCGGATTCCCTCAGAAGATGTTTCCTGATTCCAATTATATACACGCGCCGCTTTTTAGTCAATAAAGTGCATACTGTGATGGTACTAAATCGACCTTACAATCGCAATTTATGGTCACTATCTGTGTATTTTCACTTTTAAGTACCACCAGCAATTATCATAATGGTACTAAATCGACCTTATAGTCGCAATTTATGGTCACTATCTGTGTATTTTCACTTTTAAGTACCACCATGTAGGCCACGTAGGATCGCTACACAAAAAAAGCCGGCGCACCTTTCTGCACCGGCGTAATTGCCCGACGAGGCAGGTTGACGGGACCTGCCTCCAAAAGGAAAAGAATGAAAAGCAATTGGGGTTCCACAGCCCGGATCCTATTGACCTCCGGAGACAATTTAAAAGGGCTGTGGTATACCCACAGCCCGTATTCGCTGTTATGCATCGTCCAGAACTGGTTCACCGCCAGAAAAAGACTGTTCCTATGCAGGTCTCCTGGCTAATGGATCATCACATGACTCGTGCGCCTTCCCAGCCTGTCGTCGGCCAGTGGCTGTATCCGGTCATGCTCTCCAATCACAGTGGCGGGACCGTGCGGGATTCACACCCGCTTCCCTCTTGGCTTCCTTGCGGAAGAACATAGAACGCATATTCAATTGCATCTTAATTGTAAAATGATTTTCTGTGCTCGTCAAGGGGAGCATGAAAAAAATGGTTTTATAGTTAGAAAAAACTAATCATCTGTCATACGTACAGCAGACACTTTTCTTCATATAGTTTTGACATTCTGTCATGTGTCAGCAGAGTCATACCTTCTGATTTGGCCTGAGCTATAAGCATTCTGTCAAATGGATCGTTATGCTGTTTTACTTTTTTCTTTTGTTTCAACGACTCTAATGTGATGATATGACTCTCTTCCAGCGGCATCTCATAATAACCTGACGCCCTGCACAGATTGCAGAACTCTGCTGGATCCAAGACAAACTGATCGGGATGAAGCATATGCTTGATGGAAAGCTCCCAAACGGATATCAGGCTGTAGTAAACAGTGTTATCTCTGTCCAGTATCAACGTCCTCGCTTTTTCGGAAAGATGATCATCATCAGAAAATGCCCAAAGTATAATATGTGTATCTAATAAAAGTTTCATGATTCGACTCCAAATAATGCTGCTACTTCATCATCATATTTGTTGATATCATCCGGAGCCAGTCTCCTGCCTTTTGCTGCACCTATTCGCTTGCTGCATACGGCGTCGTCATACTTTTTCAGCTCAGCGACCGGTTTACCGTATCTTGCTATAATGATTTTCTCTTCTCTTCCCGATTCAAGCATCCTTATCAGCTCCGAAAAATCTGTTTTCGCTTCATGTATATTGATCTGCTTCATGACATGCTCCTGTATAAAATGTTGGTCATCTTAATCAACATTTTATATAATGCAAAGCAGACTGTCAATAGCTGCCATTTATTTCCAATAGCGATACAGTGACATTATCATCGTTCTATGGGGAAGTCAATACGATCCTGAAAGATACTATTCTGAATATTCCAAACAGAAGACACAGAAGCGCCGGGGAAAAATCCCCGGCGCTTCCGCTTCTAGGTTATAAAAGCCTTAGACTGACCTTTTGACCCCCAGGTCAGAACGTTTCGGCTGTTGTAACTTGATTATGCCTGTGTATGATATCCACTGAAGTCGATACCGAATTTCTCACCAAGTCCCTCACCCGGAACACCTGTTACAAATCCATACTTGAATGGGAGTTTGTACTTGTTGGTGTCAGCAGGTGACTTGATAGCGAAGTCATTTACGATAGTCTCTGTATCCAGCTTGTTGTCGATCATGCACTGAAGCTGTGCTTCGTTGTTTCCACGGCCGTACTCTGAACCGAATACGTGCAGTCCGCCCTTGTCATCATCCTTCTGTTTGAAGACATTGGTTGCTCTGCCAGGATTGAATCCACGGAGACCCAGTTCATTACGTCCCTGCAGTACATACAGTGTATCACCTGCACGGTTAGCCTTCATGTAATCATATCCAAGTGTGTCAGCCTGATAAACAGCAGCCTCAGCGATAACGCCGCCGCCGTCTGTCTCTTTACGGTCTGCCCTGTTGAAGCAGATAACTACTTCAAGTGATTCAAACTCTGTGCAGAAGTTGTAGTCACCGGTTGAATCCATGAAGCCTGCGATCGGGCCGTGATCATGGTACTTAGGATACAGTACGTTCTGAATAGCCAGAACTTTACCCTTACCCTGTGTCTGGGTCTTCTGGAGGGCTGTATCCTTCTCCCATTTACCGTCTTCCTTGCAGAGCCATGCATTTCCGCCGTCCCAGTCGTACTCGTTGATGTACTTACCGTCAGCGTCGAGCTTGTTGGTCATAGCCATCATACCTGTGATGTATTCATGGCCGCCCCAGACATCGATAGCTGCTCTGATAGGATCTGTAGCAGATGCTGAGCAAATCCATACGTCGATTCCGTTTTCATCAAGAGTCTTCCAGAGCTCTACGATGTTTTCGGATACCTGAGTACCATAGTTCCATGTGAATGAAACAGCACCGATCTTGGATCCCTCAACGTCTGTTGTCCATTTAACTCTGTTTGTTTCTACCTGTCTGTAGAAATCATGTGATCTGTAAGCGAGATCATAAACTTCCTGCTCAGTCATTCCTGTGAACCAGTAGAGTACCCATGGATAAGCTACTGCAGCGGATTCTGAATCGAATACACAGTCGTACATAGCTCTCATCTTTGTGGCGAATTCTTTCCACTCAGGTGTAGCCTGGATCTCAGCCTGCTTAGCTTCATCAAGTCCGGCAGGTGTGAATGGACCAAAGTCTGTATACAGCTTTGTGTATGCAGCTGTGATATCATCGATCCAATCCTGATATGTAGCATCAGCATTAGCGCAGTAGTCTCCGCTTGCAGGAGCCGGTGCTGTGAAGTAATCCTTCTTCAGCTCTGTCTTCAGGATATCCTCGAGCTTAGCAGCATCAACTGTCTCGTCGAATGCCATTGTCTGCAGCTGATAAACAGCGAGCTGTTCCTCAACGTCGAAGATCGAGCATGTGTTATCGAAGTCGAATACTGCATATGCTGTAGGATCATCGTTGTTAGCGATCATGTCGTTGATTGCCTTCGCAACTTCTGGGTTCCAGTCTTTATGTGAAAGCTGTGATACTGGAGCCTCAGGAGCAGCGCCCTGTGTATGATATCCGGAGTACTTCTTCAGGAATCCATATTTGAATCCGAGCTTGTTTGTTGAAGCACTTGCTGACTTCTTGCGTGCGAACTCATTGATAGCTTCTTCAACTGTCATCTTGTTTGCGATCATGTAATCAAGCTGTGCCTGGTTATTATCATCTCTGAAGAGTGCAGGTGAAGATTTACCAAGTCTCAGAGTCTTTCTCTCTGGTCTGAATCCACGGAATCCGTTTTCTTCACGGCCCTGGAGTACATACAGTGTGTCTCCGGCAGCCTGTGCCTTAGCATAGTCATAGCCGAGTGTGTCAGCTTCATATACAGCTACTTCAGCGATAACGCCGCCGCCGTCTGTAACCTTACGTGAAGCTCTATTGAAGCAGCATACTACCTCGAGGTCTTCAAACTCTGTACAGAAGTTGAAGTCTCCTGTTGAATCCATGAAGCCTGCGATAGGTCCGCAGCCATATTCTGCTCCGCATACGTTCTGGATAGCTGTTACCTTGCCCTTGCCCTGTGTCTGAGCCTTGGTTGCAACGGTGCCTTCCTTCCATGAACCGTCTGCCTGTGGGATCCATGCATGACCATTCTCATAGTCATATTCATTGTCGAACGCACCGTCCTTGTAGACGTTTGTCATAGCAAGCATTCCGTCTACAATATCGTGCTGTCCGAATACGTCGATAGCAGCTCTGATAGGATCTGTAGCTGATGCTGAGCAAACCCATACCTTGATTCCATTGTTGTGGAGAGCAGCCATTAACTCTACGATGTTCTCAGATACCTGAGTACCTGATGTCCATTCGTAAGAAACAGCACCGATCTTGGAGCCTTTGCCCTCTGTTGTCCATGTCTCATATGTTGAAGGCATGTTCTTATACTTTGTATGAGATGCTTTTGCAAGTTCGTAAACTTCTTCATGAGTCATTCCTGTGAACCAGTAGAGTACCCATGGGTAAGCTACTGCAGCGGATTCTGAATCGAATACGCAGTCATACATAGCTCTCATCTTTGTAGCGAATTCTTTCCAGTCATCTGTAGCCTGGATCTTAGCCTGATCTTCTTCAGAAAGTCCGGCTGGTGTGAACTTGTATCCGGCATCCAGCAGTTTCTGGTAAGCAGCTGTGATATCGTCGATCCAATCCTGATATGTTGCATTTTCATTTGCGCAGTAATCTCCGCTTGCAGGTGCAGCCTGGTTGAAATACTTAGGCTTCAGCTCTGTCTTCAGCATTTCTTCAAGTCTCTTGGCGTCAACTGTCTCGTCGAATGCCATTACCTGCAGCTGATAAACAGCGAGCTGTTCCTCAACGTCGAAGATCGAGCATGTGTTATCATAGTCGAATACTACATACTTGTTTTCTTTGCCGGCGTTGGCAGCGATCATGTCGTTCAGTGCCTTTGCAACTTCAGGGTTCCAGTCAGCATGTTTTAGTTCTGTAGCCTTTGCAAGTTCTTTTCTTGCAGCTGTATCAAGAGCTTCATACTGCTTCGCAGCCTCTTCAAGGTTCTGCTTTGCCTGCTTCAGCTGAGCATCAGTAGCATCCTTGTCATTTTTCAGCTTATCATACTCTTCCTGAGCTTTTGTAAGATCGTCCTGAGCCTTTGTCATCTTAGGATCTTCACCGATCTTCGCTGTTTTCTTTGCAGCCTTACCCTTTTTCTTGCCATTCACTCCCTTAACAGTGATGGTGTACTTTGTGTTGTACTGACCTGTGATAGTCAGCTTTGTCTTTTTAGTACTCTTGGAAGCTGTCAGCTTCGTGCTGTTATCCTTGATGGATACAGTGTACTTCTTGGCGTTCTTAGCCTTCTTCCAGGAAATAGCCATCTTCTTTCCTGAAACCTTGACTTTGAGGCCTTTGACTGCGCCCGGCTTCTTGGCCTTAGCCGCATAAGCAGTTTCCTGCATCATCGGCATAAAGGATACGATCATCAGGACCGCAAGAAACAGCGCAGACACTCTTTTCATTGTCTTGCTCATTCTCTTCCTCCTTGAACCTTTAACAACAATAAAAACAGCCTTTTCTAGAGGACCTATCAAAATCATAACTGATAGTCTTGCCTGTATGACCCGGGGCTGTAAGTCAGCTGGCTAAAACCATACAGAGTGGAGCTACCTCATTATTTATTGATGGTACTCTGCCTCTGAAATATCTTCCGTTCTCACGTTCTCCGGTCCGGTGGGGGTCCCGTATCAAAGCACCGCAAGCAGATCCGGAAGATAGATCCTACATATAACAAAACCTGCCCTCTCCAGTTATTCACTGAAATCAGACAGGTGTTATAACAAATTAATTACATGCAAAGAAATCTACTGGCCATACGCACCAGACTGTAACGGCTGTCCTGTTTGAAGTGGCTTTCATGAACATATCCGCTCCCCCGGTCCTTCGTTGACTCTAGAGATTTCCTTAACAAATCTTTGCAATTTCATAATAACACTTTAGATTTAAAAGTCAACAAAATAACATACTAAAACAATATAAAAAAGCACTGCGATTTTCTTGATGCAGTGCTTCTGTTTTCTGACTGTTTATGCCAGTTCAGCAAGATCGTATATCAGCTTTTCTGTTTTCTCCCAGCCAAGGCATGGATCCGTTATAGACTGGCCATATACCCCGCCTCCTGCAGGCTGGCATCCGTCGACAAGATAACTCTCGATCATGAGCCCTTTCACCAGTTTCCTGATCTCAGGGTCCTCATGACGTGAATGCATCACGTCCTTGGCTATCCTGATCTGTTGTTCGAACTGTTTCCCCGAATTGGAGTGGTTAGTGTCTATGATCACAAATGGATTCTGGTAATCCTTCTCATTGTAAAGCTGAAGCAGATGCTGCAGATCTTCATAGTGATAATTCGGATGGGCGAGCCCGTACTGGTCGACATACCCTCTGAGTATGGCGTGAGCGAACGGATTTCCCTTGGAATGTACTTCCCATCCTCTGTAGATGAATGTGTGAGCATGCTGAGCAGCAAGTATCGAATTCATCATAACAGAAAGGTCGCCTTCTGTCGGGTTCTTCATCCCGGCCGGCACTCCTATGCCGCTCGCCACCTGTCTGTGGTGCTGGTCTTCTACCGACCGTGCTCCGATCGCCACATAAGCGAGCAGGTCCGAGAGATACCTGTGATTCTCAGGATAAAGCATCTCTTCCGCGCAGGTGAATCCTGACTCACGCGCGATCCTCGCGTGCATGTCTCTTATCGCGATTATTCCCGCGAGCATGTCTTCCGGTTTATCGGGATCAGGCTGGTGGATCATGCCTTTATAGCCGATACCGACTGTCCTCGGCTTGCCTGTATAGCAGCGCGGGATCATGAAGATCCTGTCTTTCACTTTCTCTGCCACTTCAGCCAGCCTGCTCATATATTCGCATACTGAATCCTCGTTGTCCGCCGAGCACGGTCCGATGATCAAAACAAATTTATCCTCCTGACCCGAGAATATCTTCGCTATCTCTTCGTCGCGCGCTTCCTTCATCTTCCTTATGCTGTCGTCAACAGGGTACTGTTCTTTGATCTCGACAGGCGTCGGGAGCTTGCGGACAAAGTCCATCTGCATTTCCATAGAATACTCCTTCTGAAAAAAAGGCTGCGCCAATAAAGGCGCAGCCTAGAACTAGTTGGATCTGAACTGTGATAACACGCTACACCAGCTCGAGGAATACTACCTCGGCGTCGTCTCCTCTTCTTGGTCCAAGCTTGAGGATCCTGGTATATCCGCCCTGTCTAGACTCATATCTAGGGGCGATGTTCTCGAACAGCTTAGTAACAACTGCTTCGTCGTAAATATAACCAAGGGCCTGTCTTCTGGCGTGAAGTCCGCCGCGCTTAGCCATAGTGATCAGCTTTTCAGCTTCTTTTCTGGCTTCCTTTGCCCTGGTATCTGTGGTGGAAATACGCTCTTCTCTGAAAAGGTCTGTTACGAGGTTACGCAGCATCGCTTTCCTGTGAGCGGATTCTCTTCCCAGTTTTCTATATCCTGGCATTGTCTTACCTCCGTTTTCTAACGATCAATCATTGCTCGATTTCATTGAAAGCCCGAGCTCAGCAAGCTTTGCCTTGACTTCGTCCAGAGACTTCTTGCCGAAATTCCTGACTTTCATCATGTCCTCAGGGCTCTGCTTTATCAGTTCTTCTACGGTATTGATACCCGCTCTCTTCAGACAGTTTAATGGACGCTGAGTAAACTCAAGCTCCTCTATGGTCATCTCAAGAGCCTTTTCCTTCTGGCTTTCTTCTTTCTCTACCATGAACTCCAGTCCATTGGCAGTGTCATCAAGTGACATGAAGAGTGAAAGATGTTCCTGCATGATCTTGGCACCGATGGAAACACCCTCTTCAGGAGTTACAGAACCATCTGTCCAGATCTCAAGCTCGAGGATGTCTCCCTGACCTACCTTGTAAGGCTTGACTGTGTAGTTCACCTTACGTACAGGAGTGAATATCGAATCCACAGGGATCACTGAGATCGGCATGGAATCAGTTTTATTCTCCTCGGCAGATACATAGCCGCGTCCCTTTGCGATGGAAATATCCATATAAAGCTTCGCGTTCTCCTCAAGTGTCGCGATGTGAAGATCAGGATTGAAGATCTCAAGGTCTGATCCGCAGACGATGTCCTTCGCCGTTACTTCACACGGTCCTGTGGCGTCGATGACTGCCACAGTATCATCCTCTTCTTCTGAATGAAGTCTGAGTGCCAGATTCTTAAGGTTGAGTATGATCTCAGTTACATCCTCTCTTACTCCTGGGATCGTTGAGAATTCATGAAGAACTCCGTCGATCTTGACCGAGGTCACCGCTGCTCCCGGAAGTGATGAAAGGAGGATCCTTCTCATCGCGTTTCCGAGCGTCGTGCCGTATCCCCTCTGGAGAGGCTGTACCGTGAACTTACCGTATTTACCGTCTTCAGCTACATCTTTACTGATAGTTGGTTTTTCGAATTCTATCACTTAAAAACCTCCTTAAAATTCCAGTATCAAGTGCTTTCTGTAAATCTTCAGAAGCAACATTTATTACTTGGAATACAACTCGACGATCAGGTGCTCCTGGATAGGAGTATCGATTTCTTCTCTCGTTGGCAGAGCAACGACTTTACCTTCGAGTTTTTCCGGATCAGCTGTAAGCCATGACGGAACCATGATCTGCATGTCCTTGATCTCCTTGAATTTAGGAGAATTCTGGCTCTTTTCCTTGACTTTGATCACATCGCCGACTTTAACTTCCTGGCTGGGAGAGTTGACCTTCTTGCCGTTCAGTGTGTAGTGGCCGTGTGTCACCAGCTGTCTTGCCTCTCTTCTGGTAGCGGCAAAACCCATTCTGTATACTACGTTGTCAAGTCTTGTCTCAAGCATGATAAGAAGGTTTTCACCGGTGATGCCCTTCTTCTTGGAAGCCTTCTCAAAAGTGTTTCTGAACTGCTTTTCAAGAATGCCGTAGATGAACTTTGCTCTCTGCTTCTCACGAAGCTGGAGTCCATATTCGCTCATCTTTCTATTGCTCCTCAAAGGAGTTCTTTTCGATGACTTATATATCCCGAGATGACTTGGATCGATAGCGAGTGATCTGCATCTCTTCAGTATTGGATCTCTGTTTACTGCCATTTTCAATTCCTCCTTTCAGTTAGACTCTTCTTCTCTTCGGAGGCCTGCATCCGTTGTGAGGAATCGGTGTGATATCCTTGATCATCGTTACCTCAAGACCCGCTGCTTCAAGAGCTCTGATAGCGGCTTCTCTTCCGGAACCTGGTCCCTTTACGTATACTTCAACTGTTTTAAGACCATGCTCCATAGCGGCTTTGCTGGCCTCTTCAGCAGCCATCTGAGCTGCGAACGGAGTGGACTTCTTGGATCCTCTGAATCCAAGTGAACCGGCACTTGACCATGACAGAGCGTTTCCGTCCATGTCTGTCAATGTGACCAGTGTATTGTTAAAGGTAGACTGGATGTGAGCCTGACCCTTAACGATGTTCTTGCGCTGTATTCTCTTTTTTCTTACAGCCTTCTTCTGTGTTTTAGGCATCAGACTTTACTTCCCTTCTTTTTTCTTTCTTCCAACAGTTTTCTTAGGACCCTTGCGTGTCCTTGCTTTTGTCTTGGTCTTCTGACCTCTTACAGGGAGACTTCTTCTGTGTCTGATTCCCCTGTAGCTTCCGATCTCCATGAGTCTCTTGATGTTCATGGAAATCTCTCTTCTCAGATCACCTTCAACCATGTATTCGCCGTCGATGATCTTTCTGATCTTTCCTGCGTCTTCCTCTGAGAGATCTTTAACGCGGATGTCAGGATCAACTCCTGCTTCCTCGAGGATCTTACGGGATGATGCAAGGCCGATACCGTAAATGTACGTCAGGCCGATCTCCACTCTCTTATCACGTGGCAGGTCGACACCAGCTATACGAGCCATATGCTACTCCTTCTCCTATCTTCCGTCACAACACCGGGAGTGATATAGACAGGTGTTCTTAGAAAAAAGTTTTTATCATACGCCGGGGACCCGGCTCCGGGGCGCGTATCTTTACCGGTCTGCGTCAAAACGGCGCAGCCGGTCCAGATCATTGATTGTTTAGCCTTGTCTCTGCTTATGCTTAGGGTTCTCGCAGATCACCATGACTTTGCCATGTCTCTTGATCACCTTGCACTTGTCGCAGATAGGCTTTACTGAAGCTCTTACTTTCATATTAGACCTCCGTATCAAGCTTGGACCGAATGTTGTCAGCCCTTGTCTCTCCAGGTTATCCTGCCGCGGGAAAGGTCATAAGGTGAAAGCTCCACCTTGACCTTATCGCCCGGAAGGATCCTGATATAGTTCATTCTTATCTTGCCCGAAATGTGCGCGAGCACTTCGAATCCGTTTTCAAGTTTGACTTTGAACATTGCGTTCGGCTGGGCGTCAACTACGGTGCCCATTACTTCAATGACGTCTTTCTTCGCCATATTCCACCTCACTGATCTCCGGTATCCCGGCTATCCGAGAACCTTCACAATGTCTTCAAATGTCTTGTCAGGAGAAATGGAGCCGTCGATACGAACGAGGTTCCCTGCCTTCTCGTAGTAATCTTCAAGAGGCTTTGTCTCTCTGTTGTAGACCGCGATCCTGTTTCTGGCAGTCTCTTCGTTGTCGTCTGACCTCTGGAACAGAATGCCGCCGCATTTATCGCATTTGCCCGGGACTGAAGGTGGGAAATTAACTACATGATAGGTAGCTCCGCAATCCTTGCAGACACGTCTCCCTGAGATCCTTCTGATAAGCTCTTCGTCTCCGACTTCAAGGTCGATGACTTTACTCAGTTTCAGACCATTCTCAGCAAGGAATTCGTCGAGCTTCTCTGCCTGGTATACAGTCCTCGGAAAACCGTCGAGAAGGAATCCGTTCTTGCAGTCGTCCTTCTTCAGTCTGTCTGTTGCGATCTCGCAAACGAGATCATCAGGAACAAGCTCGCCCTTATTCATGTATTCCTGAGCTTTCTTACCAAGCTCAGTCCCGTTTTTGATGTTTTCTCTGAAGATGTCACCCGTCGAGATGTGAGGGATGCCATACTTCTCAATCATTCTCTCCGCCTGCGTGCCTTTGCCCGCTCCCGGAGGCCCCAACAAAATCGTTCTTACCATTCTTCATTCTCCTTTTTCCTTCCCCGCGGCAATGCCGCTTCCAACGAAGGAAATATTATTTCAGGAATCCCTGATAGTTTCTCATAAGCAACTGATTCTCAAGTGCTCTTACAGTATCAAGAGCTACGCCTACAGCGATCAGAAGCGATGTGCCTCCGAAGCTGAGCTGAAGTCCTGTGTACTGCGAAATGATCGTCGGCAATGTGGCGATCACAGCAAGGAATATAGCTCCTACGATCGAAAGTCTGGACATTACTCTGCTCAGATAATCGATAGTCGCTTTCCCCGGTCTGATGCCCGGAATGAATCCGCCGTTTGCCTTCATATTATTAGCGACTTCAACAGGGTTGAATGTGATAGCCGTGTAGAAGTAGTTGAAGAATATGATCAGCAGTATATTCAGTACAGCGTATACCCATACTCCAGGGCTTCCCGCAGGTGACAGCCATTTCTCACAGAATGAGTAGAATGGCGTGTTCGGGAAAAAATACATCAGTGTCAGCGGGAACTGCAGCAGTGAAAGTGAGAAGATGATAGGAATTACTCCTGCCTGGTTCACTTTCATAGGAATATGTGTCGACTGTCCGCCGTACATCTTCCTTCCTACGACTCTCTTTGCATACTGTACAGGGATCTTTCTCGTTCCCTGCTGTATCAGGATGACGCCTACGATCACCGCGATACCGAACAATGCGAGAAGAAGGAGTGTCACTATCGACAGGCTTCCGCTCTGATATCTTGTCCAGATGCTTGCGAGCTCACTCGGCATCCTGGCGATGATACCGCCGAAGATGATGAGCGAGATACCGTTGCCGATACCGTTCTGGTCGATCTGCTCTCCAATGAACATGAGGAAGCAGGTCCCTGCAGTCAGTATCAGTGTTATAACGATATAATTGAATGCTGACTTTTCTGCAACTGCCTGCTGGAACAGACCGAATGTAAGTCCCAGTGCCTGGATGATGGCAAGTACCGCTGTAAAGTAACGGGTTATCTGGGCCATCTTCTTACGCCCTTCCATTCCTTCCTTGGCAAGTCTCTCGAAGTAAGGGAACGCCACGGTAAGGAGCTGGATTATGATCGATGCCGTGATGTACGGCGTGATCGAAAGAGCGAAGATCGTGAAGTTGGCAAATGATCCGCCTGAGAACAGGTTGAACAGCTCGAACAGACCCATGTTGTCTCCGGCAAATACCTGAGAAAGAACTTCTCTGTTCATTCCCGGAACAGGTATGTTAGAACCGATCCTGAATACTACGAGCATGAGCAGTGTGAAGATCATCTTGGATCTTATCTCTTTGACTCCCCAGGCTTCTTTAACGGTCTTTAACATTTCCATATTAGATCACCTCAGCCTTTCCTCCTGCGGCCTCGATTTTCTCTTTCGCAGCCTTGCTGAATTTGCTGGCTTTCACGGTAATGCTGTTAGTGAGCTCTCCTGCTCCCAGGACCTTTACGCCATCCTCAAGCTTCTTGAGGATACCCATATCCTGAAGGATCTCAGGAGTGACCTCTGCTCCGCTCTCAAATCCCGCGAGATCACCAACGTTGATGATCGCGTATGTTGTACCCCAGATGTTCGTGAACCCTCTCTTAGGAAGACGTCTGTAGAGAGGCATCTGGCCTCCTTCGAAACCGAGTCTGACTTTACCGCCTGATCTCTGCTTCTGGCCGTTCATTCCTCTTCCGCCTGTCTTGCCCTGGCCTGTAGCGTTTCCGCGGCCTCTTCTCTTGCGGGCTCTAGCTGAACCTTCGGGTGCTCTAAGTTCTTCAAGTTTCATAGTCAATGCACCCCCTTACTCTTCTACTGTTACAAGATGCCTGACCTTCTCGACTGCTCCTCTGGTAGCAGCATTGTCGATCAGTTCCACAGTGTGGTGCATCTTCTTGAGACCAAGTGCCTCTACGACCTTCTTCTGCTTAGGAGTAGCTCCGATAGGGCTCTTGGTAAGTGTGATCTTGATCTTCTTATCAGCCATTTCAGTTACCTCCTAACCCAGAATCTCTTCTGGTGCCTTGCCTCTCAGCTTGGCTACCTTTTCTACTGTCACAAGACCCTTGAGTCCTTCGAGTGTAGCGTATGCAAGGTTTCCGATATTGCTGGATCCTGTTGACTTGGCTCTTACGTCCTTGAGCCCCGCAGACTCGAGAACTGTACGGGCTGATGAACCAGCGATAACTCCGGTACCTTCTGCAGCCGGCATGATGATAACTCTGCCTGCTCCGTGTACGCCGATGATCTTGTGTGGAATAGTTGTTCCTACCATAGGAACTTCTATGATATTTTTCTTTGCATCTTCCGTCGCTTTTCTGACAGCTTCAGGGATCTCCTGAGCTTTTCCGAGTCCGACGCCTACCTTACCGTTGTGATCTCCGACCACGATGGTAACGCTGAATCTCATGTTACGTCCGCCCTTTACAGTCTTGGCAACACGTCTGATACTCACGATTGTCTCGGTCATTTCCTGCTTGGAAGTTTCTGCATCATTATCTCTACGCATTTTTTACCTCCCGTTAGAATTTCAGTCCGCCCTCGCGAGCGCCTTCAGCGAGTTCCTTGACTCTTCCGTGATAGATATATCCGCCACGGTCAAAAGCGACTTCACTGATACCTTTTTCAGCAGCTCTCTTTGCGATAGCCTCGCCGACCTTCTTAGCGGCTTCTTTGTTTCCGCCGTAAGCGATGTCAGCTTTCAGTTCTTTATCGAGCGAAGAAGCAGCAGCCAGTGTCACGCCGTTAACGTCGTCGATGATCTGGCATGAGATGTTCTTGTTCGATCTGTAAACACAGAGCCTTGGTCTCTCAGGAGTTCCGAAGAGATTTTTTCTGACTCTTGCATGTCTCTTGGCACGCTTAGCTTCTTTTGTTTCTTTCGACATGTCTCTTCTCTCCTTTCTATGCCTTGGCTACGCCGGCTTTACCTTCCTTGCTGCGTACGTGCTCATTCTCGTACCTGATTCCCTTGCCCTTGTATGGCTCAGGCTTTCTCCAGGCTCTGATGATCGCAGCGTAATTGCCGACGAGTGCTTTATCAATACCTTTAACGATGATAGTGTTAGGATCAGGAACTTCTGTCTCGATACCCTCTGGATCCGGCATCACGATAGGATGTGAATATCCGAGTGAAAGATTCAGGTTCGATCCCTGCTTTTCTGCTCTGTATCCAACGCCCAGGATCTTCAGAGTCTTCTGGAAGCCTGCTGTAACTCCTGTTACCATGTTGTTTACGAGCGCTCTTGCAAGACCGTGCTGAGCTTTATCTTCCTTGGTGTCTGATGGTCTCTCGAATCTGAGTTCGCTTCCATCGACAACTGCTGTGATCTGCTCGCCGATCTCCTGTGTAAGTTCTCCCTTAGGTCCCTTGACAGTGATCATATTGCCATCGACCTTGATTTCTACTCCGGCAGGAAGTGTTACCGGTTTCTTGCCTATTCTTGACATGATGCGTACCTCCTACCAGACATAACAGATAACTTCACCGCCGACGCCAAGTTCTCTTGCCTTCTTATCACTGAGGATTCCCTTGGATGTGGAGACGATAGCGATCCCGAGTCCGTCGAGAACTCTTGGAACTTCGTCTGCCTTGGCATAGACCTTCAGGCCCGGCTTGGAGATCTTTTTGATCCCGCTTATAACTTTTTCTTTGTTTGCGCCATACTTGAGTGTGATCTTGATGGTGCCCTGAACGCCTTCTTCAACGACGTCATATGACTCGATGTAACCCTCGTCCAGAAGGATCTGTACGATCGACTTCTTCATTCTGGAAGCAGGTACATCTACCGTCTTGTGACCAACGGAATTGGCGTTCCTGATTCTTGTAAGCATATCCGCAATCGGATCTGTCATTGTCATTTTGATAAACTCCCTTCTTGTGTGGTTCGGGTACTCCCGCCTTCACAAATCAGTTCTAACTTCTAAGCTCTACCAGGATGCTTTCTTAACACCGGGGATCTCCCCTTTGTAAGCAAGCTCTCTGAAGCAGATCCTGCAGATCCCGTACTTCTTGAGTACAGAATGAGGTCTTCCGCAAATGCTGCATCTTGTGTACTCTCTTGTGGAATACTTCTGCGGTCTCTGCTGTTTGATCTTAAGAGATTTCTTTGCCATGCGTAACCTCCTGATCTACTTTTCAAACGGCATTCCGAGAAGTCTCAGAAGCTCCTGAGCTTCTTCGTCTGTCTTGGCTGTCGTTGTGAATACGATGTTCATTCCTTTGATCGTGTCAACGTCGTCGTAGTTGATCTCAGGGAAGATCAGCTGCTCTTTGATGCCCATGGAATAATTTCCGCGGCCGTCGAATGAATTCTTGCTGACGCCCTTGAAGTCTCTTACACGAGGAAGGGAAATGTTGAACAATTTGTCTACGAAAAAGTACATGTTGTCGCCGCGGAGTGTGACCTTGGCACCGACCGGCATGCCTGCTCTTACCTTGAAGTTCGCGATGGACTTCTTAGCCTTGGTGATGACAGGTCTCTGACCGGTAATGAGTCCGATCTCCTTTACAGCTGACTCCAGAACTTTAGGATTTTCCTTGGCTTCGCCGAGTCCCATGTTCAGTGTGACTTTCTCGAGCTTAGGAACTTCCATGACGTTCTTGTACTGGAATTTCTCCTGCAGAGCCTTGAATACTTCATTATTATAAGTATCTCTCAATCTTGCTGCTGTCAAATCTCTCTCCTCCTTTCCTAGTCTATGACGTTGCCCGTCTTACGGTTGATTCTGACTTTTCTGCCGTCTCTTACTTCATATCCGATCTTGATGATCTCCTTGGACTTAGCGTCGTAAAGCGCTACGTTGGAAACATCGATAGGACCTTCAACGTGCTTGATCTCGGCTTTTTCAGTCCTTGTCTGCTTCTGGTGCTTTGTCTGAACGTTTACACCTTCGACAATGACTCTGTTTTCCTTAGGCATTGCCTTCAGGACTTTTCCGGTCGTACCCTTGTCTTTACCAGCGATAACGACTACCATATCATCCTTTTTGATCTTCATCGTTAACACCTCCTACAGTACTTCCGGCGCGAGAGATACGATCTTCATGAATCCTGCATCTCTCAGCTCTCTTGCGACAGGCCCGAAGATACGAGTACCTACAGGTGTCTTGTCGTTTCTGTCTTTGATAATAACTGCTGCGTTCTGGTCGAACTTTACGTAGCTTCCGTCAGCTCTTCTGACACCGGTCTTGGTGCGGACGATGACTGCCTTGACAACATCGCTCTTCTTTACGACTCCACCCGGTGTAGCGTCTTTGACGGCACATACGATAACGTCGCCGATATTCGCGTATTTACGGCTTGTTCCGCCGAGAATACGGATGCAAAGGAGTTCTTTTGCGCCCGAATTGTCAGCGACCCTGAGTCTTGATTCTGTCTGTATCATATCCGGCGCCTCCTTTATTTAGCTTTCTCAACGATCTCTACAAGTCTCCATCTCTTCTGCTTGGAGATAGGTCTTGTTTCCATGATACGGATGCGATCGCCGATCCTGCACTCATTGTTCTCGTCATGAGCCTTGACCTTCTTGGTCCTCTTAACAGCTTTGCCATAAAGAGGATGTCTTACAAAGTCTTCTATAGCCACGACTACAGTTTTGTCCATCTTGTCGCTTACAACAGTACCGACTTTAACTTTTCTTCTGTTTCTTTCGTCTGCCATGGTTCATCCTCCTTTCTTAAGCCTGGGCCTTGTCCAGTTCTTTCTCTCTCATGATAGTTTTAACTCTTGCGATGTTCTTCCTTACTTCTCTCATCTGTACAGGATTTTCAAGCTGTCCTGTAACGTGCTGGAATCTCAGGTTGAACAGTTCTTTCTTCATCTTTTCAAGTTCAGCTGCAAGTTCAGCGTCTGTCATTTCTCTCATCTTATTAAGTTCCATTACGCTTCACCGCCCTTCACTTTTTCCTGACCCTTGATCACAAACTCTGATTTAACAGGGAGCTTGTGGCTCGCGAGTCTGATTGCTTCTCTCGCCTGTTCCTCAGTAACTCCGCCGATCTCGAACATTACTCTGCCCGGCTTTACTACTGCTACCCAGTACTCCGGAGCACCTTTTCCGGAACCCATACGTACTTCAGCAGGCTTCTTGGTTACTGACTTATGAGGGAATATCTTGATATATACCTGACCGCCTCTTTTGGTGTATCTTGTCATCGCGATACGTGCAGCCTCGATCTGATTGGATGTGATCCATCCGCATGTCGTTGCGACGAGTCCGAACTCACCGTAGGTGACGGTATTGCCCTTTGTGGCAATTCCTTTCATTCTTCCTCTGTGAACTCTTCTATGCTTAACGCGCTTTGGCATCAACATGGCTAAGTTCCTCCTTTCGTGATCCTTTAAGCAATATTGCTATTCGTTAGTTTCTGCAGTTTCCTGTACGTTCTCAACAGGGGCTTCGGCTTCAACAGGCGCCTGCTTCACGATTCTCTTTCTTGAGTAAGCAGCCTTTGCGATCTCCGGACGTCCGCCGTTTCTTCCGTTACGGTCGTTACGGTCATTACGTCTTCTGTCGCTGCGTCTTCTGTCGCCGTCTTTTCTGAACTTGCCGCCCTTGTTATTACGCTTCTCCTCGCGGATCGGGCTCTGCAGTCCCTTGTCAAGGATCTCACCGTGGTTGATCCATACCTTGACGCCGATCTTTCCGTATGTTGTGTTTGCTTCAGCAAAACCATAGTCGATGTCGGCTCTCAGCGTGTGCAGAGGAACGTTTCCTTCACTGTACTTTTCTGATCTTGCGATCTCAGCTCCGCCAAGTCTTCCTGAGCAGAGGACCTTGCATCCCTTAGCTCCGGCTTTCATTGTGCGGCCGATCGCCTGTTTCATTGCTCTTCTGAATGAAACTCTGTGCTCCAGAGCATCTGCGATACCTTCAGCAGATACCTGTGCGTCAAGCTCGCTTCTTCTGAGCTCTTCGATCGAGATGTTCACGTTTTTCTTTGTGAGCTTTCTGATCTGTGCTGTCATCTGGTCGATGCCTTCGCCTTTGCTTCCGATGAGCATTCCCGGTCTTGCCGTGAGGACTCTGATCTTCAGCTTCTCGGCTGACGGTCTCTCGATAACCACCTTGGAGATACCGGCACCGTAGTATGACTTTTTGATTGTTTTCCTTATCGCGTCATCCTCAGCAAGGAAGCCCGCGAAGTCTTCTTTACCGGCGTACCATCTTGAATTCCAGTCTTTGATGACGCCTACTCTCAGCCCATGAGGGCTAACTTTCTGACCCATACTTTCTTGAACCTCCTACTAAGCTTCCGTTTTATCGTCTTTGGATCCCTTTTCTCTCAGAACCACGCTGATGTGGCTTGATCTCTTCAGGATCGCCATGCCTCTTCCCTGGGCTCCTGCTCTCCATCTCTTCATGGTCGGGCCCTGGTTGGCGCTTATCTCTGCTACGTACAGATCGTCGCGGTTCAGATCAAAGTTGTTCTCTGCGTTAGCCGCGGCTGACTGGACTACTTTCTCAACAAGCTCAGCACCTTTACCGGATGTGAACTTGAGGATAGTCAGTGCTTCGTTCAGATCCTTACCTCTTACAAGGTCTGTAACAGGCTTCAGCTTGATCGGAGACATTCTGACATATTTTGCAACTGCTTTTGCTTCCATGATTTATCTCCTTTCCTGTTACTTGGATTTCTTATCTGCTGCATGACCTCTGAACGTTCTGGTCGGAGCAAACTCACCGAGCTTGTGTCCTACCATGTCCTCTGTAACATATACAGGAACATGTTTTCTTCCGTCATGAACGGCGATCGTATGACCTACCATCTGAGGGAATATCGTGGACGATCTTGACCATGTTCTGACGACCTTCTTCTCGTTTGCCGCGTTCATGGCTTCGATCTTAGCCAGGA
>JAFWJS010000005.1 GCA_017511535.1 Eubacterium sp.
CCGCAGACGATGATAAGCATCGCAGCACCGCAGAAAAGTGATACGACATGACGCTCAAACTTCTCCGATAATATAGCTGCAAACATAAGAATGAAAATTCCTATCGCAGTTATCTGAGCAATTATTGTCATAATAGTCCCCCTTTATTCACAAGGCATTATTTTCTCACAAACCCGCACCGCTGTCAAGGTGGGGACGGTTCTGCCCGTCGCACCACTGCGCCGGGCAGTGACAGAGATGTTCCAATAGAAAGCCCCGGGAAGCGTTGATTCCAACGCTTCCCGGGGTTTTATGAACATCTGTCATCTCTGTCCCCGGGTATCGCACACGTGCGTTACCCAGAACCGTCCCCGCCGTCCCGGCTTACTTTATCTCGTGGATCCAGCCTTCCGGCGCTTCGATCGTACCGTACTGTATGCCGGTAAGTGTTTCGTAAAGTTTCGCTGTCACAGGTCCGACGCCTCCGTCGCCGAAGACTATCTTCTCTCCGTGGTCGTCTATCCAGCCTACAGGTGAGATCACTGCTGCTGTTCCGCAGAGGCCGCATTCTGCAAAGTCAGGTACTTCCGCGAATTCCACAGGTCTTTCCTCAACTTCGATGCCGAGCATGTTCTCTGCAACATATACTATTGAACGCCTTGTTATTGAAGGCAGTATGGAGTTCGACTTAGGAACGACAAGCTTTCCTTCTTTTGTGACGAACAGTATATTGGATCCGCCTGTCTCTTCTACATACTTTCTTTCTGCTGCGTCGAGATACATGTTTTCAGCAAATCCGTTCTTATGTGCCTCAACTGTCTGGTAGAGACTCATAGCGTAATTCAGACCCGCTTTGATATATCCTGTTCCATGAGGCGCCGCTCTGTCATAGTCGCACACCGTGATCGCTACCGGCGTAGCGCCGCCCTTAAAGTAAGGTCCGACAGGCGTAGTGAATACTCTGAACTGGAATTCTGAAGCCGGCTGTACTCCGATGACCGGAGCCGTTCCTACCATAAACGGCCTGATGTATAATGATGCTCCTGAGCCATATGGAGGCACCCAGTCTGCATTTGCCTTTACTGTCATATCCACCGCTTCAACGAATCTGTCTTCAGGGAATGGAGGCATTACCATTCTCTTCGCAGAATCAGCCATCCTCGAAGCATTGAGGTCAGGCCTGAATGTGACGATCTTTCCGTCGACAGTCGTATATGCCTTCATTCCCTCGAATATTTCCTGACAGTACTGCATGATATTGGCGCTCTCACTGACTGTTATCGTCGGGTCTTCGATCAGTCCGCCTTCGTCCCATTCTCCGTCTTTATAGTTTGATACATATCTCTTATCAGTTACTCTGTACTGAAAGCCTATGTTTGCCCAGTCAAGATCTTTCTTGCTCATTGACTTCACTCCTTTTCGTGATCAGAACCATATTTATTCATATTCAGTTGTTATTATACACCACGTCATCCCTTTTGTGAATAACATCAGGTCATCATTCTAAACAAATCCTTACATTATTATAAGGGTTTTTATGTTTTAATAAGCTATTATATATAGTAAAATACATTTATCAGTTATTGATAGGTTTTAGGAGGATATCATGGACAAACTGACTGGATTAGTAAAGAAATATAATGACACAAGTCTGATACTGCGTATTTTTATCGGACTCGTCATAGGTGCGGTACTGGGCGTCGCAGTTCCGAAGCTCACATGGATCGGCCTGTTCGGACAGGTATTCGTCGGATGCCTTAAAGCGATCGCTCCGATCCTTGTATTCGTTCTTATCGCAAGCGCGCTCTGTCAGGGCAGCAGCAAGCTTGACAAGAGATTCGGACTGGTACTCTGGCTCTATATGATAAGTACATTCCTCGCGGCGCTCGTATCAACTTTCGCCAGCTTCATCTTCAAGCTGAAGATCACCTTCCCTGAAGACGTAGAGGTGACCGAGACACCGCCTTCAGGACTCGGTGAAGTACTGCAGAACCTGCTTCTGAATGTAGTCAAGAACCCTGTAGAGTCGCTTGCGACAGCAAATTACATAGGGATACTGTTCTGGGCCGCGTTCCTCGGCATAGCCTTCAAGCTCCTTGCTTCAGAACACACATGCCAGATGCTGAAGGATCTTGCTGACGCGGTGTCTCAGATCGTACGCTGGATCATCAACCTTGCCCCGTTCGGCATCATGGGTCTCGTTTTCTCGAGCGTATCTACAAGCGGCCTCAGCATCTTCACAGAATATGGGAAGCTGATCCTCCTTCTTGTAGGATGCATGTTCTTCGTAGCGCTCGTCATCGACCCGATACTTGCCGCGATCACACTTAAGAGAAATCCGTATCCACTCGTATGGAGATGCCTTAAGCACAGCGGTATCACTGCATTCTTCACAAGAAGCTCTGCAGCCAATATCCCGATCAATATGAATCTCTGTAAGAAGCTCGGTCTTGACCCCGACATGTATTCAGTATCGATCCCGCTTGGCGCTACGATCAACATGGACGGCGCCGCAGTCACTATCACAGTAATGACTCTTGCTACAGCTAATACGATGGGAGTAAATGTGGATCTTCCGACAGCTATCATACTGAGCTTCATTGCCGCCCTTGGCGCGTGCGGAGCATCTGGAGTCGCAGGAGGGTCTTTGCTCCTCATCCCTATGGCATGTGCTCTCTTCGGCATCCCTAATGATGTCGCCATGATGACGGTCGGCGTCGGCTATATCATCGGGGTTGTACAGGACAGCGTGGAGACCGCGCTCAATTCATCAGGAGACGTAATGTTCGCTGCAACAGCTGAATATCACACATGGCAGAAGGAAGGAAAATCACTTCCTAAGTTCCTCGGCGGTGAAACAGAAACAGAAGTATAGAGGTAATAAAAATGAGTTTTTCAGATCTGATAAGTACGATCGACAATTTCATCTGGGGCTGGCCTCTGATAATTCTTCTCTTCGGTACACATCTGTTCATGACGGTCCGTACAGGATTCATACAGAAGGATATCTTCAAAGCAATAAGGCTTTCGCTCACCAGAGACCCTGACGCGGAGGGTGACGTATCTCAGTTCGGCGCGCTTACGACCGCCCTTTCCTCTACTATCGGTACAGGAAACATCATAGGCGTAGGTACCGCCATCGCGCTCGGCGGGCCAGGAGCAGTCCTCTGGATGTGGCTCACTGGGATCTTCGGTATAGCGACTAAATATGCAGAGACACTCATCGCGGTCAAATACCGTGTGAAAAGTGAGAACGGCTCCATGATCGGCGGCGCGATGTATGCGCTTGACAGAGGTCTTCATGCCAAATGGGCCGGCATCCTGTTTGCTGTGCTCGCGTCTGTCTGCGCGTTTGGTATCGGAAGCATGGTGCAGGCAAACGCAGTCGTATCCAACCTTACGACAAACATAAAGCTCCCGACCAGCTCCTTCATGTTCTTCGGGCATGAAATAACCGTGACGCAGCTTGCCATTGGCCTGATACTGAGCTTCATCGTAGGCCTCGTGATAATAGGCGGGATCAGATCCATAACAAACGTATCAGAAAAGCTCGTGCCGTTCATGGCTGTTTTCTATTTTATCGGATGCCTGATAATACTGGTCATGAACAGAGACGTTCTCGGTGAAGCAGTAAAGACGATAGTCACTGCCGCATTCAGCGAAAGAGCCGTTGGCGGAGGCTTCATAGGAAGCACTGTGGCTCTGGCATGCCGCTACGGCTTTGCAAGAGGTCTTTTCTCAAATGAATCCGGTATGGGTTCCGCACCTCTCGTAGCATCGGCAGCCCAGACGAAGAACCCGAAGAGGCAGGCGCTTGTCTCCATGACTGGAACATTCTGGGATACAGTGGTGATATGTCTTATGACCGGCCTCGTACTTGTATCCTGCATAATAAAATATCCTTCGATCGACGGCCTCTCCGGAAACGGCGGCGAACTCACGAGCATGGCGTTCTCGATGATCCCTGTGATCGGCCTTCCGATCCTGGTGCTCGGCCTTATCACGTTCGCCTTCTCCACTATTCTCGGATGGTACTACTACGGCGAGCGTGCTGCCGTATATCTCTTTGGCGAGAAGATCATCGGCATCTACAAAGTTTTATGGGTATCGACCGTATTCCTTGGCTCAGTCGTAGAGCTGAACCTCGTATGGAACATAGCAGACCTCCTGAACGGTCTCATGGCAGTTCCTAACATATTCGCGGTACTCTTACTGAGCAAAGTCATCGCTGACGAAACAAAGAAATACTCAGGCAGCCATATTGAAGACACTGACGAAACAGACCTTCCGGTACTTACGAACTCAAAGAAAGGAGTCATCGGCTAGTCCGGAATGAACTGCATAATAAAGACCCTGAAGGCATCAGCCTTCAGGGTCTCTTTTTAATGTCATATGATCAGATCACTGTTTATCTTCCAGTGAATCAGGGTCGAAGTTCATCTCCATATCCCAGTCTTTCACTTCAGTATGGAGATATTTATGCGACAGCTCTGAAAGCGGTGCTCCGAGGAACTTGTCGTACAGCTCCTGGACTGTCGGATTCTCATGTGAGAATCTTATATCGTTCAGGTTGTCCAGCGAATAAAGGATCCCGGCACGTTCTCCGGCTTTCTCTTCACCGTCTCTGAACGGCTGTCCGCCTCCGCCTACGCATCCTCCCGGACAAGCCATGACTTCAACGAAATCATACGACTTCTCGCCGCTTCTCAGCGCATCGATCAGCTTCCTTACATTTCCCAGCCTTGAGATGATTGCTATCTTGAGTTCCTGCCCTGCCAGATTGAAAGTACATTCTCTCCAGCCTTCTTCACCTCTTACCTCGCTGAACGCATCAGGCTCAGGATTATTACCTGTTACCAGGAAGTATGCGCTCCTGAGCGCTGCTTCCATAACGCCTCCTGTAGATCCGAAGATGACGCCTGCTCCTGAGCCTTTACCGAATACTTCGTCGAACGGCTCATCTGTAAGCTCATCTGCTTCGATACCGTATGATCTTATGATCCTGTCGATCTCTCTCGTGGTAAGCACCAGATCCACATCGTCGCCATGTCCGGAATCCTGTACCTGATCAACTGCCCTTTCATACTTCTTGCATGTACAAGGCATTACAGATACAGAATAAATCTTATCCGGATCTATACCCAGACGCTGTGCCATATATGTCTTCGCCATCGTACCGAACATCTGCTGCGGCGACTTGGCTGTCGACAGGTTAGGAAGAAACTCAGGCGCCTGTGTCTTGGCATATCTCACCCAGCCCGGGCAGCATGATGTGAACATAGGCCAGCTGTAATCTTCCTTATGCTGCAGTCTGTTCAGGAACTCAGAGCCCTCTTCCATGATCGTAAGATCTGCGGAAAGAGTAGTATCGAACACATAATCCACGCCGATCTTCTTGAAAGCGCAGACCAGCTTGCCGAGTGTAGCGTCCTTCACGCTGAGACCTATCTGCTCGCCCCAGGCAGTTCTTACAGCAGGAGCGATCTGCAGCAGAACGATCTTCTCAGGATCTTCCAGAGCATTCTGGAAACGTCTCCTGTCGTCGCATTCACGAAGTGCTCCTACCGGACAGTGTGTCACGCACTGGCCGCAGAGAGCGCAATTGGAAAGGTCGATACGCTTGTTGTCCCTTACGCCGATCGTGGTCCTCGCACCTGTTCCGAGTATCGTCCAGATCCCGAGCCCCTGCATGTTCTCACAGATCTGCACACACCTCATGCATTTGATACACTTGGAGTCGTCTCTGATGATCGGAAGGTCACGGTGCCAGTTCATCTTTCTGGCTACGTTATGATACTCCGGTATCAGAAGTCCAAGATCGTTGGCAAGTGACTGCAGTGTGCAGTTTCCTGACTTCAGGCAGTGAGGACAGTTGGCATTATGATCTGATAGTATCAGCTCTACGTTGATCTTTCTGGCCTTTCTTGCCCTCTCACTGTTGGTGTTTATCACCATTCCCTCAGCGCATTCTGTATTGCAGGCCGTCGCGAGCTTTTCAAATCCTTCGATCTCGACCACGCAGACTCTGCATGCTCCGATGTCGTTTACATCTTTAAGGAAACAAAGATGAGGGATCTTGACGCCGATCTGATCGGCAGCTTCCATTATGGTAGTACCCTCAGGCACAGATACTTTCTGTCCGTCGATAGTAACGTTTACCATTTCTCTTCCCTCCCTCCTCTGAACTTGCCGTAGCCGTGATAATCGCAGCGGAGGCATCTGCTGCACTCCTGCATAGCTTCTTCAAGGCTCATCGGCTCTTCTATCGCATCAAAGTCATTACCTCTGATCCTGGCGAATCTTTCCTTGAGCTCAACTCTTCCGCAAGGAATATCATCTTTATGATCCGGCAGAGGTATGTCGATATCAACTGACATCTCATGGTGATATCCGAGATACTCATCGATATTCGCGGCAGCGACTTTACCGGCAGCGACAGCTTTGATCACTGTCGCAGGACCTGTAACACAGTCGCCTCCGGCATATGTTCCTTCCATATTACTGATCTTATCGGTGTTCTCAGCTTCTATATTGCCGTGGAATACAGGCACTCCGTAATTCTCGAAGAAATCTGTGTCTGTCGCCTGTCCGATAGCTGATATGATGATCTGGCACGGGATCTTTTCCTCTGGGCTGTTCGCAGGGATAGGACGAGGCCTTCCTGACTTGTCAGCCTGACCTGCTATCTGCGGCTTGACCCAGAGAGCAGTTACGTTTCCGCTTCTGTCAGTATCGATCCTGGAAGGTGCCTTCAGCTGTACGAGCTCACACCCTTCTGCTATCGCTCCCGCAACTTCATCAGGAAGAGCTGTCATGTCGATACGTCTTCTTCTGTATACGATGTTGACCTCGGAAGCTCCGAGACGCCTTGCTGTTCTCGCGACGTCCATAGCGACGTTTCCGCCTCCGATAACGACTACTGCCTTGTCCTTGAAGTCAGGCATATCGTCGTCTCCGATCCCTCTCAGCATCTTGACTGCAGGGATCACGCCCTTTGCGAACTCTCCTTCTATCCTCAGGCTCTTGGCGTTATGAGAACCGATGGCGATATATATAGCGTCAAAGTTCTTCTTGATATCTTCCATCACGTCTTCTGAATTGATGTCTGTGTCGAGCTTCACTTCCACACCTGCCGACAGGATGGCTTTGATATCCCAGTCGAGTCTCTCACGTGGAAGCCTGTAGCTTGGGATCCCATATCTCAGCATACCGCCGAGCTGTGCTCTCTTCTCGAACACTGTAGGCTTATGCCCCATCAAAGCCAGATAATACGCTGCGGTAAGTCCTGACGGACCGCCGCCGATCACCGCGATCTTCTTTCCTGTATCATCCATCTTTTCAGGAACAGGAACTTCCTGGCTGCAGTTGTCGACCGCAAAGCGCTTCATGCCTCTGATGTTGACAGGCGCATCGACAAGCGTCCTTCTGCACCTCATCTCACACGGATGCTCGCAGATAAGAGCACATACAGTCGGGAAAGGATTGTCCTTCCTGATCAGCCTGACAGCATCATCATATCTCTGATGCTTGACCAGCGCGATATATCCAGGTATGTCTACATTCGCAGGGCAGGACCTTACACATGGTACCGGCTGAGCAGATTCTCTGATCGACGGATCGCATGTATTGTGCCTGATATGATACTCGTAGTCATCTCTGTAGCCTTCCAGCCCTCTCAGCACCATCTTTGCCGCTTCTGATCCGATAGCACAGTCCGCTGTATCCGCTATTGCTTTAGCTGTTTCTTCCAGGACTTTAAGGTCGTGCATATCACACTTGGTGTCGCTGTCCAGTATATTGTCGATCATATCCTCAAGCTGCCTGAGTCCTACTCTGCATGGGACACATTTCCCACAGCATTGTGAATGGCAGAGCCTGAGAAATGAATTGGCAAGATCTACCGGACACTGTCCTACAGGACTTGCGACTATTCTTCTTTCAAGGTCTTTATACAGTTCTGAGATGGTTTTCTGCACCTCGTCCTGAGACCTTATGAAAAGTCTGTCCAAAACAAATTCTCCTTTCGATTTGATCATTCTTTACCTTATAGGGTCGCTGATGACCCATTATTAACTACATAATACAATGAATAAATATTTTGTCAACGATTTAACACTTTTTTGATATATAATTGACAAAATATGAGTACAACCTGCTGTTCGTGGTATATAATAGCTACATAGCAAATAAATATGTTTAAAAATGGAGGGGTAAAACAATGAAACAGAAAAAACTGATCGCGCTGCTTATCTGTGCGCTTATGACTGTCGCGGCTCTGACGGGGTGCGGAGGCAAAAAAGAACCTGAAAAAGAGCCTGAAAATCTGACTCTTTCAGATACAGTCAACATAGCCTGTATGAACGGACCGACGGGTATGGCCATGGCGCCTCTGATGGATACGGAAAACTACAATATTAAAGTTTATCAGTCGCCTGCAGATGCTCTTCCTGAGATCATCAAAGGAGACATCGACATTGCCTGTGTTCCGTCAAACATGGCGGCGGTGCTCTATAACAAGACCGGAGGCAATATCATCTGCCTGTCTCCTATGGTCATGGGAGTACTCCACATCCTGGGCAATAACACCGAGATCTCTGCAGTTGAAGAACTCAAGGGCAAAACGATAATATCTTCCGGTCAGGGCGGAACGCCCGAGTATGCTCTTAAGGTCGTGCTAGGCGCTCACGGACTGGAAATGGGAAAAGATGTTAAAGTTGAATGGCTTGCTTCACATGCTGACGTGAACACAAAGCTCTTGAAAGATGAAGGAACTGTTGCTATGGTCCCTGAGCCGTTCGTCTCAACTGCTCTCACCAAAGGCGGTGATAAGATCAAAGATATTTTCGACATGAACACTCTGTGGTCTGAAGCCACATCTCAGGACTTCCCTATGGGAGTACTGATCACAAGAACAGACTTCATGGCAGGCAGACTGGATGATCTTAAAGTCGTGCTTAAAGATCTCGATCAGGCGATAGATTATGTGAATTCCGGATCTGACGATGCAGTCCAGACTATCGTTGATAAAGGGTTCCTGGCTGATGCAGAGATAACAAAAAAAGCGATCCCTAACTGCGGCCTCTGCCTCTATGCAAGCGACATAGAAGGCTCTACATTTGAAGAAGGCGCTGAGATCATGAAGACATTCAACGAGACTATGTTCAAGGCAGATCCGAAGGCCGTCGGCGGCGCGCTCCCCGGTGACGACATGTACCTGCTTGGATTACCTGAGGTAAACAACACCAAAGACAAATAAACGCTCCGTCATATATGATCACGTGATCAAAAAGCCGCTGCCAAGGTACATATCCGGTACCACGGCAGCGGCTCTTCATATTCAACCAGTCTTCATCACATTCTTATAAATGTATCTGCGAGATCTTCCGCCAGCTTCTCATCATGAGTGATCATTATCACTATCCTCTCTTCTCCTCTGCTGTTATGTCTTATATATTCATCCAGTCTGGCAGTCAGCCTTTTCTTGAGGCCGGCGTCAATACCTCTCATCGGTTCATCCAGTATAAGGAGCCTGCTTCCGCCAAGAAGCGCTCTTCCGAACGCGACCCTGTGCGCCATACCTCCGGAAAGTTCACCCGGCTTTCTGTCCAGCACATCTGATATCTCCATCCTGGAAGCCATTTCAGTAATGGCGTCATATGCTTCTGCCTTGCCGCATGGTCCTGTCCGCTGACCTATGAAGGCAAGCATCATATTTTCCTCCGCAGTCAGCCATGGAAGAAGCCTGTCTTCCTGAAACAGCACGTCCGGCATCATGTAAGGCTCGATCCTGACAGTCCCTTCATCCGGCTTCTCCAGTCCCATTATGAGCCTTGCCACAGTCGTTTTCCCCTCTCCTGACGGCCCAAGTAAAGCAACCACTCCGTGCATCAGTTCCATATCAAGGCCGCTGAATACTGTCTTCTTTACTCCGTCATCAGAAACATAGCTCTTCGTAACGCCGTCAAGCGTAACTATTACCGGAAGCGAAGGATCATCCTTGTCACACTTCTTTTCACTGTGTACGGATATGGCTCTGGCCAGCTCATTCCTCACCCGCTTACCGGTATCACGGTAATCGAGATCGGCAAGATATGACGTCAGCTTCTCTGCCGTAAGGCTTAAGACCAGCAAAACTATTATGTATGCAAACAGATCAGGCGTTTCCAGATAATATTTGGAATTCAGCATCTGATATCCTATGGAGTGCCCCGGTATGGAAAGCACCTCAGAAGCCACGACTACCTTCCAGCTCATTCCCATTATCAGGGTGACTGACGACCTGATCTCAGGCTGGAGCTCAGGCCTTTCGATGATGCTCCATCTCTGCTTTCCTGTAAGTCTTAATACCTCGGCGAGTTCCTCCAGCTCCCTGTCCCTTCCCATGATGCCGCTTAGCATATTGGTGTACGCTATCGGGAAACACATGAGGATACATACGACAACTGCCACCCAGTCTGCCTTCACCACTAGTATTATGTAAATGATAACAGCCATCACCGGAACACTTTTGAAAAAGCTGACAGGAATATCCAGAAAGGTGCGGAAGGCTTTGTTCCTGCTTGCTGCAGCCGCGCACAGAGACCCCGCCGTGAAAGAAATAAACGCTCCGGCCAGGACCCTGAAAACTGTCGACAGCACATCAAGCCAGAACCCGCCTGTACATACCAGCCCCGCGAGCGCCCTGACTGTGCTGACAGGCCCCGGAAGGATCAGGTCGCTACCTGCGGCAAGAGAAGCCGCAGCCCAGATCGCAAACCACAGAAGGCCCATGATCAGACTCTCTTTTATTGAATTTCGGTCGCTTTTTTTATTCATACAGTACTTCCAGTACTTCTCCTATATCGCCTTTGATCATTATCGAGCGGTCTCTTATCTGCTCCGGACAGAATGCGTTGTCATGATTTATGCATGCGTATACCGCGTCAGGGTCCGCATTCGTCATACGCCAGAACGGGTATTTGATGATAACAGGCGTGTTGTTGCCTACTCCAAGCTCCAGATACAGGACATGTCCGGCGCTGTGCCTGACGATAAAGTCATTATACCTCTCTGCCGCTCTCTGCCAGCCCTCATCTTCAACAAAATCCTCATCCGCTCTCAGGTTGAGCCTCATACTTCCGCCGGTGTCAGGACATACAGGAAACATCTCATGCGGCACCCTCATGCTGATCCTGCCGCCTTCCGGGACAGTAAGGTCACCGTCGTCAGATATCACGAAGCCCTGTACTGCTACAGCTTCTCTTACCCATTCTTCATTGTCGTATGTCTTCTTTATCTCAGGATCCGTGCTCTGAAAAAGTCCGTAATCTCCCTGAGTATAGAAAAGCCTTTCTTTATCTATGCCTGCCTTCTGGAAACAGTGATCGACGTTTGTGGTTATGACGAAATAGTCTTTATCCCTGACGAGATCCAGCACTTTTCTGTAAAGCGGCTTTGGCGGATCCATGTATCTGTTCACATATATATTCCGGCTCCAGAACGCCCACATGACTTCAGGCGGGAGCCCCATCACATCAAATCCGCCGGAATACATATCGTGTATATCATATTCTTCTTCAAAGTCAAAGAAATACTTCCTGAACCGCTCTCCTGAATAAGTGAATCCCGCAGAAGTCGAAAGGCCGGCGCCCGCGCCTATGACTACCGCATCCGCGGTCTCAAGTTCTCTTCTCAGCTTGCCCAGAGCCTCTTCCTGATCACTTCTCTGATAATATATGTTCATACAGCTCCCTGTTCCTGTCACTGAAAACATTGAATATGACTTTATCTACCGCGCCTTCATGGCTGCTCAGCCACTCAGACACAGTGCCGACTGCTATCCTGCAGGCTCTTTCCTGAGGAAATCCGAAAACTCCGGTAGAAACAGCGCAGAACGCTACTGTTTTTATTGAATTCTCCATGCATAAGTCAAGTATACGTGAATAGCACAGCGAAAGCTCATCGTCCTGCTCCGGCGTCACTTTTCCGTTTACGACCGGCCCTACGATATGTATCACGTGATCTGCAGGAAGGTCATATGCGCCAGTCAGCATAGGGACCGCCGTAGGCTGTTCATAATCCTGTCCGTATTTCTCCCGCAGCTCTTCCATCTTTTCGGCGCATTCCGCACGAAGCTGGACTCCCGCAAAAGAATGGATGCAGTTATCTATACAGGTATGCATCGGTATGAAACATCCAAGCATCTGTGAATTAGCCGCGTTTACTATCGCGCCGCATCTGACAGCAGTGATGTCGCCCTGCCATAAAGCCATATGCTCTGCACCCGGCAGACGGCATCCAAGCGCCTCATACGCTGTCTCTATATCATCTGCATCAGTGATACCCTTCTCCTCGGCCCGCTCTTTCAGATATTCATCCTGTATACGAAGCACATCCTCGGACAAAGGAGCCGGCATCCTTATATTCATCAGAGATCTGAGCATGCGTTTACGCGACTCTCTGTCCGGAGGCACGTCTGTACCCCTGTACCTGTCCGAATCGTCTATGAATGCCTCTACCAGGGTCTTCAATCTTTCTTCTTGTTCTTTCTTACTCATTTCTGTCACAGATCATCCGATCAACGAATAAGACTATCCGAAGAGGCCGCTCCCCGGATAGTCTTGAAAATCTCATATAAGCTGTTTACAGCGGCTTAGGTCCTGCAGCTGTGATCTCTTCAGGCATGTGTGCATACTTCTTCTGGAAGTTCTCTACGAACATCTCCGCAAGCTTCTGCGCCTGCTCGTCGTACGCGTCCTTATCAGCCCATGTCTGCTTCGGGTCAAGTATCTCTGAAGGGACATCAGGACATGACAGAGGAATCTCAACATTGTACCTGTCGTCATGCTTGTATTCCACATCCTTGAGTGACCCGTTAAGAGCAGCTGTTACCATGGCTCTCGTGTATGAGAGCTTCATGCGGCTTCCTACTCCGTAAGGGCCGCCTGACCATCCGGTGTTGACCAGATATACCTGAGTACCATATTTGTCAAGTCTCTCGCCAAGCATCTCTGCGTATACAGAAGGATCACAAGGCATGAACGGCTCTCCGAACAGTGTTGAGAATGTAGGCACCGGCTCTGTGATACCTCTCTCAGTTCCAGCTACCTTTGCTGTGAATCCTGTTACGAACTGATACATCGCGGCGTTCCTTGAAAGTCTGCTGATAGGAGGAAGCACTCCAAACGCATCTGCGGTCAGGAATATTACCACTTTAGGTATCCCGCCGTATCCCGGGATCTTCGCGTTAGAGATAAAGTTGATAGGATATCCTACTCTCGTGTTCTCTGTGAGAGATCCGTCTGTATAATCAGGCTTTCTGGTATCCGGATCGATGATGAGGTTCTCGGAAACAGCTCCGAATTTGATAGCATGGAAGATCTCAGGCTCTCTCTCCTCTTCAAGGTCGATGCACTTGGCATAGCATCCGCCTTCAAAGTTGAATACGCCGTCCTGTGACCAGCCGTGCTCATCGTCTCCGATAAGCGCTCTGTTCGGATCTGCGGAAAGTGTAGTCTTACCTGTTCCGGAAAGTCCGAAGAACACCGCTGTGTCTCCTGTCTCAGGATCCATGTTGGCCGAGCAGTGCATCGGAAGAACATTCTCTTCCACAGGCATTACGTAGTTCATTACAGAGAATACCGACTTCTTGATCTCGCCTGCGTACTGTGAACCGGCGATGATCACCATCTTCTTCTCATAATCGATCATGATAGCTGCCTCGGAATTGATGCCGAGCGCTTCAGGATCCGGTACCTTGTATCCAGGCGCCGCGATGAGTGTGAAGTCAGGATCCCCGAAGTTCTCGAGCTCCTCGGCTGTAGGTCTGATCAGAAGATCATTGATGAACAGAGCCTGTGATGCCAGCTCACACACGATCCTGAATTTTCTTGTGTATTTCGGGTCCGCTCCTGCGAATCCGTCAAAGATGAAAACTTCCTTGCCGCAGAGATATTCTTCGATATTCTTTTTGATCTCATTGAACACCTTGCGCTTTGTCGGCATGTTTACACTGCCCCATGCGATCTTGTCATGTACAGCCTTGGAATCGACAATGAATTTATCCTTAGGAGAACGCCCTGTGTACTTTCCTGTCAGTACGTTGAGAGCTCCTGTGTCTGTCAGCTGTCCTTCTCCTCTTTCAAGAGCCTTCTCCACAAGGATCGACGGGGTAAGGTTTCTGTAACAGGCTGAAGGTTTGATGCCAAGCTTGCTCAGTCCATAAGTTTTCATATATAGTTCCTCCTTATTCGATTATCAAATCTGCCAGTTTATCGATCTGTGTTCTCATCATATCGATCGTTGGAACAACAAATTCCTTCTCGCCGAATATCAGTGAGAACTCTGTAGCTCCGAGAAGTATGGCCTCGATGTCATTCTTCTCATCTATCCGGGCGACCACATCCTGAATGAACTTTTTGCTTTCAGGCTTCACTATGCCCTGTTCCAGCTCGTATCTGATGATACGGTCGATCTCCAGTTTGTCTTCTTCATCAGGAGTGACGATCTCGATGCTTCTCGCTCCGAACGCCCACTGCATGAATGTGCCGTCCATCGTCGGAAGAGTACCGATCAGTCCGACTTTACGGTACCCGTCGGCGGCAGCAGCATCGCAGGCTGTATCTACCATGCTGATCATGGTCTTATTAGTATGGGCTTCCACTTCCGGGAACACGATATGCGGCGTGACGCCGGCCATTGCGATTATGTCGCATCCCGCGCGGTCCAGATTCCTCATGCCGTCTGTGAGGTAGTCGGCTACAGGAGCATACCTCCCGTGCTCACAGAGATCAAGTACTTCGAAGATGCTCATGCTCTCGATAGTGATATCAGGCATACACTCGTCTCCAAGCTTTTCTTTGATCCTGTCCGTAACTCCTCTGTAGAACGCGATCGTGCTTTCCTGCCCGAATCCGCCCATAAGTCCAAGTTTCTTCATAATAATCACCTTCTGCTCAATGGTTATCAGTTTATACTCAAGTATTATAACATAAAAACACACAGGCTTTCTACATTATAACTGTTTTATCACAAGACCATCTCTATTATCCTCTCACATATGAATACCGCGGTGCAGGCGGTAAGCGCTACTGTGATAAGGCTCTTCTCCCTGTACGCCATCAGAAGCCCGACGCCAAGGCCCACTGCGCCCGAAAGCGAATATGACGTCGATGAAAGTATCGCGGGGAATATCATGGCCGCAAGACAGGCGTACGGGACATAGTAGAGGAACGAAAGGAAGAATTCATTCGTTATCTCTTTCCTCATCAAAGTGAGAGGCACCACCCTTACCAGATACGTGACAAGCGCCATAACGATGACATACGGCCAGTAATCATGAAACATCTTCTGACGCCTCCTTTCCCGTGTGCGGGAAGAAGTATGCCGCGAAACATGCTACTGTTACCGTCACGATTATTATCACGAATCCATCAGATATTCTGTTAAGAACAGGCGCGTACCTGAACAGCGCGGAAAGCGCCATTGCGGCGCAGACTGCTCCAAGGACCGCCCTGTTGTGCTTTGCCGGCGGGATTATGATCGCGAGGAACATGCCGTAGATCGCAACCCCGAGCGCACTCGTGATGAAGCTCGGGAGAATACTCCCTGATATGGCGCCCGCCAGCGTGCCTCCCGTCCATCCGGGTATCGACAGAGCCATCGCTCCATAATTGAAATACGGACTCACTTTTCCGGGCTGAGACGCAGTGACGCCGAATATCTCATCTGTTACGCCGAAAGCAACTATGAATCTGTGCCACAGGTGGTATCTCCTGTCCAGCTTCTGCGACACCGTGAATGACATGAGGCTGTATCTCAGGTTTATTATGAACTGTGTCACAGCCATCTCTACCAGAGTACCGCCGCCGACCATGACGTCGAGTCCGGCGAACTGGCCTGCTGAAGTCAAATTAAGAAGCGATATCATGGTGGCCTCGAAAACGGAAAGCCCCGCTCTTACAGCAGCCATACCGAACGTGAATGATACCGCAAAATAACCAAGCGCGATCGGTACGCCGCACTTGAGTCCCTCTCTGAATCCTGCAGGTTTATTATTGTTCTCGCTCTGACCCACTATTCGCCTTTCTTTTCCAGCACTATGCTCGCAAGATCCATAGTGGATTTGTTAAGCTCCTGCACGATATTATTTATCTTATTAAGCTTGTCTTCCGACATATCTTTTGTGAGTGCCGCTTCAGTATTGAAAATGATATTTTCAAGCTCCTTATGTATCTCCGAGATCTGGCTCCGCACTTTCTGTATCTCGTCGTCGCTTGCCGCGGCTGCTGAAGCTTCTTCAGCGTTAAGCATCTTCAGATCTTCTTCTCCCTGCCTCAGCTCATACTCTGAGTTGCCCATTACCGCGACAGGTTCATAGCCCAGCTTCTGCCTGATCAGGCTGGCAAAGGCAAGCTTGGCATCTTCTTCTCCGTGCACCAGGAATACCTGAGCAGGCTTCTTCTCAAATCCTGACAGCCAGCTGAAAAGGCCGTTCTGATCCGCGTGCCCTGAGAATCCTTCCAGATTATATATCTCAGCGGCGACGTGTATCTCTTCACCAAACAGTGTCACGCTTTCCCTGCCGTCGAGCAAAGCCCTTCCAAGTGTTCCAACAGCCTGATATCCGACAAACACGATACTTGATTTCGGATCCCAGAGATGATGCTTGAGGTGATGTCTTATCCTTCCTGCCTCACACATCCCGCTGGCTGAGATGATCACCTTCGGGACACTGTCCATATTAAGCGACTTGGAATCTTCTGTGCTTCTGGTAAAGTGAAGATTCTTGAAATCCAGAGGATCGTCGCCTGATACGATATAGTTCCTGGCTTCTTCATCGAATACCTGCGCGTTCCTTCTGAACACTTCGGTCGCTGTAGTCGCCATCGGACTGTCTATGTATACGTTTACTTTATCCAGTTTATCGTCAAACTCAGTATGTTCGTCGTAGAACTTGTTCAATTCATACAGAAGCTCCTGTGTACGGCCTACCGCAAACGACGGTATGACCACGCAGCCCCCTCTCGCTGTGGTCTTCACTATGATATCGATGAGCTTCCGCACATCCATCGCATTATCCGGATGCAGTCTGTTCCCGTAAGTCGTCTCCATTATGACCGCATCTGCTTTTTTGATGATAGTCGGATCGCGGAGTATCGGCCTGTTCATCATCCCAAGATCTCCGGAGAAGACGATCTTGGTCTCTTTACCGTTCTCCTTCACCCACAGCTCAGTAACTGCCGACCCGAGTATATGGCCTGCGTCGTTGAAAACGAACCTGATATCGTCGTTGAGTTCTATCAGCTGGTCATACTCTACCGGTACTACCTGCCTGAGAGCTTTGTCAGCGTCTTCGACAGTGTAGAGCGGCTCTATGACCGGACCGCCTGCCCGCCTGCTGCGCTTTGTATCCCACTCCGCGTCTTTTTCATGTATGTAGGCACTGTCCTCCAGCATGACTTTAAGAAGGTCCGCTGTGGCCGACGTACAGTATATGGGGCCTTCATATCCACGCTTTACGAGCAGCGGTATCCTGCCGCAGTGATCTATATGAGCATGTGACAGGATCATACATTCGACTTCTTTCGGGTCAAAAGGAAATTCATCCCTGTTCATCGCTTCCTGAGCCTTGCCGCCCTGAAACTGACCACAGTCAAGAAGTACATTGTGGCTATCTGTCTTTATCAGGTGGCACGATCCTGTTACTCCTGTAGTCGCGCCGCAAAACTGTATCTTCATTTCTTGTTCCTCGCTATCTGCTATGCATTGCTACAGCTTCAGATCCCACAGATCTGATTCTCCCGTAGATACACAGTCGGCGCCCGCCGCAAGCGCGTCGCGGACTTCCTGCTCTGTTTCTACCAGACCGCCTGCTATCACAGGCATATCGACAAGTGAAGAGAACTCTCTGATCTTCTTGGTGACTATAGCCGGCATTATCTCGACTATGTCCGGTTCAGACAGCTTCATCGACTCTATCGATGTGCTTACCGAGTGCGAATCGATCATAAAAAAACGCTGCAGTGATATCAGGTCATATTCTCTGGTCAGCTTGACGATGTTGGTACGCGTAGTGCAGATACCATCCACGTCCTGACTTGCCAGAAATTCGATCCCGTACCTGTCTTTGCCGATACCCTCGGCAAAGTCGATGTGTACCATTGCCTTCTTCCCGGCTTCATGTATCTGCCTGATACAGTCTCCTACTGTCATTATGTTCGAGTGAAGCAGGAAAACCATGTCCACATCTGACTTCAGAGCCTTGCTGAAATCTTTTTCGGTCCTTATCGCTGCGGCGATTGGATTTTTGATGAAATCTACCTTTGCCATCTCCATTTCCTCCTGTGGTAAATCATCATGATATATTCACTTTTTTATATCCGGCCGTGTATGTGATCACACACGGGAAACGATCTGTTCCAAAGATCACGCGCGCTTCTTGTTCTGAGGGCCGTGATAATCCGATCCTTTTGTTATCTTAAGCCCTGTCCTGTGCGCTATGTCGACGAGCCTCTCGGAATCCTGCTCAGACGCTGACGGATGATAACACTCAAGTCCGTAGAGGCCCCACTCTTTCAGCTGTGTCAGGAGCCTTATCAGATCATCAAAGAATTCATCCGATCCCTTTTCGCCGATGCCTTTGATCTTCATAGGGTGCGCGAGTACAGGGACTCCGTCAGCGCCCCGGATAAGGTCCATCGCGTCCTTCGTCGGATATGGCATCTGCTTGAGCCTCTGCACGGCCTTTGCCGCCAGGAATTTCTCAGATCTGAAAGCTTCAGTCACATTCCGGACATAGCCGCGGTTAACGAACACCCATGCGAAATCAGGCTTTGCGACATAATCCTGCCCCGGATTCCTGATGAGGTCATCATACTTGATATCGTATCCTTTTTCCTGGAAGTACCAGAGGAGCTTCTGGTTTCTCCTGTCACGGAAGTCCTTGATCTCCTGCATCTGATCGTTCAGCGCTTTGTTATCCGGATCGATATTATATCCCAGAATATGAAGCTCTATCTCTCCTTCGCCCATACTGCTGTCACCCGCGCCCGGTATGATTCCTGCGGTATTGAAAACTGTTCCGATCTCGATCCCGGGAATGACTGTGACGCCGGATGCTTTCCCGGCCGCAAGTGCCTCTTTTACGCCTTTGGCGCCATCGTGGTCAGTCACCGCGACTACATCGTACCCTTCATTCTTTCTGAGCTCCACAAGCTCAGCCGGTGTGAACACACCATCCGAAAAAGTCGAATGCATGTGAAGGTCTATTTTCTTTCCAATATTGATATCGATATCCATGATTGTCACCACTCTGTCCGGATATTATAAAATACTATTCTTTTTCATAATGATTTTACCACACATACCGGGCCGATACCACTTCTTATTCATTCGCAATGCAACTGTACTGCAGTCTGCATGGCCGTGACAGATAAAAAATGCCGTGTACTCTTTTCTTTTTCGTGCTATACTGTTTATGTATCGGCAGGTTATGCATGCTTTCTGCCGGTATGTAAACTATCACATGTGTACACAGAATGGAAGGTAATTACTAATGTTTGATGAACTGAAAGAAAAGCTGAAAAAAGATCCTAAGACGATCGTTTTCACTGAAGGCCCGGACCCTCGTATTCTGGACGCTGCAAGCAAGCTGTCAGGTGAAGGCATCCTGTCCGTTATCCTTATCGGCAAGGAAGCTGAAGTCAAGGCTGCCGCAGCAGAAGGCGGATACGACATCTCTGCCTGCAGGATCATCGACCCTGAGAACTACGCCAATTTCGGCAACATGGTAACGACCATGTATGAGCTCAGGAAAGGCAAGATGTCCGAAGACGAAGTTCGCCAGACTCTTAAGAAAGGCAACTACTTCGGAACTATGCTCGTAAAGATGGGAACAGCTGACTGCCTGCTCGGAGGAGCTACATACTCAACAGCCGACACAGTCAGACCTGCTCTGCAGCTTGTAAAGACCAAGAAGACTGCTCATCTGGTAAGCTCATGCTTCATCCTCGTAAGGAAAGATGAGAAGATCGCCATGGGTGACTGCGCCATCAACATCGACTACAAGGACAAGGTCGACAAGAACGGTAACGTTACTCTTACCGCTGCTCAGCAGCTCGCAGAAGTTGCGATCGAGACAGCCAAGACAGCTGAAGTATTCGGCATCGACCCGAAGGTAGCTGTACTGAGCTTCTCAACAAAGGGATCCGGCAAGGGCGGCACAGTCAAGCTGTCACAGGATGCTACTGTTGAGGCACAGAAGATGGCTCCTGAGCTTGCGATCGATGGAGAGCTCCAGTTCGACGCTGCAGTATCACCTGTAGTTGCTGAGACAAAGTGCAAGGGATCCAAGGTTGCCGGTCAGGCTAACACATTCATCTTCCCATGCATCGAGGCAGGAAACATCGGCTACAAGATCGCTCAGAGACTTGGCGGATATGAAGCATACGGTCCTATCCTTCAGGGCCTGAACGCTCCTATCAACGACCTCTCAAGAGGCTGCAACGCTGACGAAGTCTACAAGATGGCTCTCATCACAGCAGCACTGAGCTAGGATCTGATCACGATTCAGAAAGTGTACAGAAAAACCGCGGTCTTCATGACCGCGGTTTTGATTTTCATTATTCCGCCTTACAGCTTATCCACATCCTCAGGCTCCAGATAGCTGACATATGGAAGATTCCTGAACTTCTCGTCGTAGTCCAGGCCGTATCCGATGACGAACAGATCCTCCACCTGGAATCCGGTATAATCGACTCTGGCACCGTTTTCAGTACGTCTGCTCGGCTTATCCAGCATACTGCAGATCTTGACGCTGGACGGACCTCTCTCTGCCAGATATTTCTGCATGAACGCAAGCGTGGTACCTGTATCCACTATATCCTCGACTATCAGAACATCTTTCTTATACAGATCCATCTCTACGTCTTTCTTGACCTTTACAACGCCTGAGCTGGTCGTACTTGAACCGTAGCTGCTCGCTGCGATAAAGTCTAACTTCACGTCCAGATCGATATGCTTTACGAGCTCTGACATCCAAAGCACAGCTCCCTTGATCATTCCAAGGACGATCAGCTGTTTCCCCGCATAATCTTCTGTTATCTGCCTGCCCAGCTCCGTTGCCCTTTCAATGATCTGCTCTTCTGTAAAAAGGACTTTTCCTACAGTCATTCCTTTTACTTTGATATCATCTTTACTTACCGCCATTTTCCGCACCTCTGTTTCCAAGCACAATATTCTCCATGACTTCAAGCACCCTGTCGGCTCCTTCACGCTTGAGTGCTGATACAGGTATTATAATATCTTCATCTTTAAGGTCAAGTGTTTTGCGTATCACCGCAAGACTTTTCCCCAGCTGCGAACGCTTGAGCTTGTCTGCCTTAGTTGCCACGACGACCCCGGACATGCCGTAATGTCTCAGATACTCGTACATCTGTATGTCCTGCGAAGTAGGCTCGTGCCTGCAGTCTACAAGCTGTACCACTACCTTCAGCCCTTCCCTTGATGTGAGGAAAGTCTCCATCATCCTGCCCCAGTCGTCTGTAACTGACCTGGACACTTTCGCGTATCCATACCCGGGAAGGTCCACTATACGGAAATCAACGTCGCCTTCGTCTGTCTTTCCCGTCACATCGAAGAAATTGATCGTTCTGGTCTTCCCCGGCGAGCCGCTCACGCGGGCCAGACTCTTCCTTCCGGTCAGATAATTGAGAAGCGACGATTTCCCGACGTTGGACCGCCCGGCAAACGCTATCTCAGTCTTACCGCCGTCCGGATACTGCGACGGCTTCACCGCGAGCGCGCATATATCTGCTTTCTTGATGATCATACCAGTGCCTCTTCAAGTGCCTGATCAACATTGTCAAGAAGAACAAATTCCAGATCGCGTCTTACGGATGCAGGCAGTTCTTCTATATCTTTCTCATTATCACGCGGGAGCAGTATCTTCTTTATTCCTGCTCTGTGCGCAGCCAGCACTTTCTCTCGTATGCCGCCCACCGGAAGGACGTCGCCTCTCAGCGTTATCTCGCCTGTCATGGCTATCTCACGCCTTACCGCGCGTCCTGACAATGCGGATATCACTGCCGTGCACATAGTAACGCCGGCAGATGGGCCATCTTTAGGAACCGCTCCTTCAGGTATATGGATGTGAAGGTCCTTCTCCTTGTAGAAGTCCGGATCGATCCCGTATTTATCTGCGACGGACCTGATATAGCTTATGCCTGTTCTCGCAGATTCCTGCATGACGTCGCCCAGCTTACCTGTCAGCTCTATCTTACCGGACCCCGGAAGGACTGCTGTCTCTATCTGCAGAGTCACTCCGCCTACGGCTGTCCATGCAAGTCCGGTAGTGACTCCGATCTTGTTTTCACCTTCGACAGTATCATAGTGGAACCTGTGTTTTCCCAGATACTTCATGAGACTCTTCGGCGTGATGGTATAACATTTATCGGTCCCGTTCGTGACCACCTGTCTCGCGACTTTCCTGCAGATACTTCCTATCTCACGCTCCAGATTCCTGACTCCTGACTCTCTGGTATAGAAGTTTATCAGATCGTGGAGCGACTTCTCTGTGAACCTGATATTCTTCCCTTTCAGTCCGTTCTCTTTGATCTGCTTCGGTATCAGGTACTGTTCTGCTATTTTGATCTTATCCTGCTCGATGTATCCCTCCACCTCTATGAGCTCCATTCTGTCAAGAAGCGGCTCAGGGATGGTCTCCGCACTGTTGGCGGTGGTAAGGAACATGACTTTTGACAGATCGAACGGCACCTCGAGAAAACTGTCTGTGAAAGTCGCGTTCTGCTCCGGGTCGAGCACTTCAAGCAGCGCTGATGCCGGATCTCCTCTGAAGTCATGTCCGAGCTTGTCGATCTCATCGAACAGGAAGAGAGGATTGTTCTTCCCTGCCGTTCTTATACCGCTGATCACACGTCCGGGTATCGCGCCTATGTAAGTGCGCCTGTGTCCTCTTATCTCAGCCTCATCCATTATTCCGCCGAGGGACATGCGCACGAATTCGCGCCCTGTCGCTCTGGCTATAGACCTTGCTATGGATGTCTTTCCTACTCCCGGAGGTCCCACAAGGCAGAGGATAGGTCCTCTTATGGCTTTTGAAAGATGAGTTACCGCCAGATATTCAAGCACTCTTTCCTTTACATCCTTCAGCCCATAGTGATCCTCGTTCAGTATCTTCTCGGCCTTGACGAGGTCGTTGTTCACCTTGGACGACTTGTGCCACGGAAGATCGAGTATCGTCTCTACATAATTCCTTATGACTCCGCTCTCTGCCGAAGACGGCTGCATCCTGGAGAATTTATTGATCTCTTTTCTGACTTTCTCGTCTGTCTTCTTGTCAAGCTTTAGTTTATCCAGCTTCTCGAGCATCTCCTGTGTCTCTTCTGTCGGATCATCGTCATATCCAAGCTCGCTCTGGATCGCTCTTACCTTCTCCCGGAGATAAAAGTCACGCTGAGATTTGTTCATGCTGTCTTTCACCTTGTCTGAAAGGTTCTTCTCGACGACAGCTATCTCGTTCTCCTCCGCTATGATGCTGTTCAGCACCTTGATCCGCTCAGTGAACAGAAGCGACTCAAGCACTTTCTGCTTCTTGGGGACCGGCACGATCAGCTCGTTCGCGATCCTGTCTGCCATAACTTCCGGTCTTTCGGAGCGGAGAGTCTTATCTACTATTTCATCTGTTATCTGCTGTGTGAGCGCCGCGTATTCGGTGAAAGCCTCCTGAAGCACCCTTATTTGTGCCTTATCCTCGATCGACAGCTCGTCCTGTATGACGTGCTCTTCGATACGTGAAATGGCGACAGAAAGGAAATTATCCTCTGAAATGCATTCATCGACCACTGCCCTGGTGATACCCTCAACGAGCACTCTTACTACGTCTCCCTGGAGTCTCAGCATCTGCTTGACTCTGATAACTGTACCGATCTGATAAAGGTCGTCTACCGTAGGGATCATTACCTTTTCGTCTTTCTGTGAGGACACGAATATGAGCTTGTCCGTAGCCATAGCGTGCTCGAGAGCACGTACTGACATCTCTCTCCCTATATCAAAATGCACAACTGTGTTAGGGAATACCGACAATCCTCTCAGAGGGATGCATGGCAGTATCTCTTTGATGCCGAGCTGCTTGTCTTCCATGCTCTCTGTCTCCATCTGCGGGATCTCATCCCTGTTGGTTATGAATCTTTCCTGTTTCTCCATCTTTACTCCTGATATATATAACTGCTGTGAACAGCTTATTTATTAAAGGCGGACCCTGCAGGCCCGCCTCGCGCTATGAGGCGTCCGCCTCGCTGCTATCTTCTTCTCCGGCTTCCTTAAGCCTGTTTTTCTTCTCATCTATTACTAGTTTCGGCTCTGTCTCATTTGCCACCGTGTCGGCAGTAATGACACATTTCACGATATCCTCTCTCGATGGTATGTCGAACATGATATTGGTCATCGTCTTCTCGAATATCGTTCTCAGGCCTCTTGCTCCTGTCTTCCTTACTATCGCCTTCTTCGCGATCTCTCTTATCGCGCCTTCATCGATCTCAAGGTCGACTCCGTCAAGCTCGAACAGCTTTTTGTACTGCTTTACGAGAGCGTTCTTCGGCTCTGTCATTATGCTGACGAGAGCGTCCTCCGTAAGGGCAGAGAGTGAAACTATGACCGGCAGTCTTCCTATGAGCTCAGGTATGATGCCGTACTTCATCAGATCCTCTGACTCAACTCTCTGTAGAACATTGTCCTCGTCAAAGTTCTTATGTGACACGCTTGAGTTGAATCCGATGACCTTCTCGCCTATCCTTCTCTTGATGATAGTTTCCAGTCCGTCGAAAGCTCCTCCGCATATGAACAGTATGTTGGTCGTATCGATCTGTATGAACTCCTGACGCGGGTGCTTACGTCCTCCCTGAGGCGGAACGTTTGCAACAGTCCCTTCCAGTATCTTCAGAAGAGCCTGCTGCACGCCTTCACCGCTCACGTCCCTGGTAATAGAAGGATTCTCGCTTTTCCTGGAGATCTTGTCGATCTCATCCACGTAGATTATGCCCTTCTGTGCTTTCTCGACGTCGTAGTCAGCAGCCTGTAACAGCCTGAGAAGGATATTCTCGACATCCTCTCCGACGTATCCCGCTTCTGTAAGAGCTGTGGCGTCGGCTATCGCGAACGGAACGTCGAGTATCCTTGCAAGCGTCTGGGCAAGCAGAGTCTTTCCTGACCCTGTAGGACCGATCATGACGATATTGCTCTTCTGGAGCTCTACGTCGTTTTTATCCGCTTCAAGGTTGTTTATTCTCTTGTAATGATTGTATACCGCTACAGAAAGCGCCTTCTTCGCCTCATCCTGTCCGATCACATAATCACACAGCGTGTCATATATCTGCTTAGGCTTAGGCAGTTCTTCTGTGTCGAATCTGTCTGCATCATCAAAGGCGTCCGGACTGTCCTGCAGGAGCTCATCTTTAATGATATCGCTGCACATCCTGACGCACTCGTCACAGATGTATACGTCCGGCCCTGCAATGAGCCTTCTTACCTGGCTCTGTGGCTTTCCGCAGAATGAGCATCTGAACTCACCGGTACCTTCTCCAAATGTATCTGACATTAATCTTCTTCCTCTCTGGACCTTATGACTTTATCAATGAGCCCGTATTCTCTGGCTTCGTCCGCAGTCATGAAGTTATCTCTGTCTGTATCTCTGACGATAGTCTCAAGATCCTGCCCTGTATTGGCCGCAAGTATCCTGTTCAGCTTTTCCTTGGTCTTCAGGATATTATCGGCATGTATCTGTATGTCTGAAGCCTGCCCCTGGAATCCTCCGAGCGGCTGATGGATCATTATCTCGGCGTTAGGCAGCGCATATCTCTTCCCTTTTGCTCCCGATGAAAGCAGGAAAGCGCCCATACTCGCGCCCAGACCTATGCATATCGTAGACACGTCTGGCTTGATGTAGTTGACAGTGTCATAGATCGCAAGACCTGCGGATACCGATCCGCCGGGGCTGTTGATGTACAGACTGATATCCTTGTCAGGATCGTCAGCCTCCAGAAACAGAAGCTCAGCTGTGACAACACTTGCCACATTGTCGTCTATCTCGTCCGACAGCATGATCACTCTGTCCTTCAGAAGACGTGAATAGATATCATACGACCTTTCTCCGGCCCCTGTCTGTTCGATAACATATGGAACACTCAGCATAATCCCTTCTCCTTACAGACTTCTTCTACTTTCAGATAGTATTTCACGGACAATTATCTTGTGCCTGCTCCCTTGCCGCCTCTTCTCTTCGGAGAAGATTCCTCAGGTGCTTCTTCCTGTGCAGGAGCTTCTTCCTCTGCAGGTGCCTCTTCCTCTGCAGGGGCTTCTTCAGGCTCTTCTTTCTTCTCTTCTTCAGCAGGAGGCTCAACGAACTTCACCTTTGCGTTGTCATATACGAGCTCCATGGCTTTCTTCAGCCTGATGTCGCTCTTGACCATTCCCATATTGCTTTCGCCGATATTTTCCTTTACCTTTTCGACGTCAAGCTTGTACTGGTCTGCGAGACGCTGAAGCTCTGCCTGAAGATCGTCTTCTGAGACCTCGATGTCTTCAGCCTCAGCGATCGACTTCAGTATTATTCTCTTTGCTACCTTTTCATGAGCGTCTTCCTTCATTTCTGAACGGAGAGCATCCATATCCTTTCCAAGGTACTTGAGGTACATGTCGATGCTCATTCCCTGATACTTGAGCTGCTGGTCGAGCTCGTTCACGCCTGCTGTGATCTCTTCCTCAACCATTACGTCAGGGATATCGAATTCGTTCTCTTTATACAGCCTGTCGACCAGAGCGTTCTGTGCGTCATTCTTATGCTGGTCGTCCTTTGCCTTCTGCAGATCCTCTTTCGTATGGGCCTTGAGCTCGTCGAGTGTGTCGTATTCGCTTACATCTCCTGCGAAATCATCATTGACTTCCGGAAGCTGTTCCTCTCTTACTTCATGCAGCTTGCAGTGGAACACGGCGTCCTTTCCGGCAAGCTTCTCAGCGCCGTAATCATCAGGGAACGTAACATTGACGTCGAATTCGTCTTCTGCCTTGTGGCCCTGTACCTGATCTTCAAATCCAGGAATGAACATGCCTGAGCCAAGCTTGAGCTCCTGCTTCTCAGCAGTGCCGCCCTCAAACTGCTCTTCGCCGATGAATCCAGCATAGTCGAAGTTTACTGTATCTCCTTCTTTTGCTTCTCTCTCGACCACGACACTTCTGGCGTTTCTTTTTCTGAGTGACTCGATCTCTTTATCCACTTCTTCATCAGTGACTTCTTCCTTCACCTGATCGATATCGAGACCCTTATAGTTCTTTACCTCTACTACAGGAGAAAGCGCAACTGTGATGTCCATGATGAGCGGCTTATGCTGGGCCAGCTCGCCAAAGTCAACTTTAGGATTGTCTATAACGTCCAGATCATTGTCTTTCAGCGCCTGTGCGTAGTTTACTCCGAAAAGCTCATTGATAGCGTCTTCGAAGAACAGTCCCTCTCCATAGTGCTTCTCGATTATGCTTCTCGGCGCCTTGCCTTTTCTGAATCCCGGTATCTGGAAATCCTTGCGGTTCTTTCTGTATACTTTATCTGTCGCGGCGTCGAATTCTTCTGCCGTGAATTCCATCTTAAGCTTAGCTTCGTTGTTTTCCTTAGAAATCAGTGTTGTTTTCATCTTTTTTCCTTCCTCCTGAATAGATCTGTCCTGCCCGTAAGAGTACACTAAAACTATCTACGGGCGCAGATAGATATATTATACCCGCTTACATGGTCAAAGTAAACAAAAATGACACATCTAACTGTGTTTTTCAGCACAAATGTGTCATTTTTCACGTGTTATTGTCAAAAAATGCCCTTGATCACTTCAAAAGATCGTATCCTCTGGCAAATTTGCTTCTGTCTTCAGGTGTGAGACCATATTCGGCAGCGATTTTCTGCCCATATTCTCGCAGCTCTTCGACATCTCCTGAGTACAGCTCTATCTCCAGCTCCATTATCGGTAAAGTCCTGCCACCCGCTGTGATATGGCCGTCATCGCACGACAGTACGCTTATCGCTTTTCCGGTATCTACTCTTACCTGCCTTCTCTCAAAGGTCATCTCCAGCACCGGCGCCAGACTGCCCTTCCCTGCGATCCTGACCAGCTCATCATATGCGTCGCTCTCTTTGAATATCGTAACGTCAGGGTGCTTTATCATTTCTTCGTCACTGAGCCTTACGTTGATCTCTCTTCTCTTATGCATGCCCTGTATGGAATTCCCTTTGTCTTTCATCGTCGCGACATAGTATCCGCCCTCTTTACGCACTCTGAGAGCAATTCCTTCTGCGGTCAGCTTCCTGTCCGGCGTATCATAGTATATGGCCTGCATATCTATAGTCTCAAAGCTTCCTTCGTCTTCATATTCCTTAACAAGACTGCCTGAGAATATCTCGTCTGCCTGCGCTCTGTCCTTCAAAAGATATTTAAGTTCTATTTCCATGAGATCACCTTCAGTATAGATATAATTTATATATATTGTCTCATAATCACCGGATTTTTACAAGTCCACTGCTTTTTTCATAAAGATCTGCAACACTCTGACCGCTTCTTCACACTGTATCTTTGACAGATATATTGAAAGACAATATACTTTACTCGGGAGGCGATCATCATGAAGACGAAGACCGGAAATCTGTTACGTATTGCTGCATTATTGGTCGCGGTCATATCGGCTGCGGCTTTTATGACCGTGCCGCAGGCTTTTGCGAAAAGCAGTATGAAGCTCTCGGCTAAGAAGATCACTTTGACGGCCGGAAAGAGCAGGACTTTGAAACTCTCCGGCACATCGAAAAAAGCAAAATGGTCTGTACTGGGGAAAAAGCTCGTCACAGTCAAAGCCAAAGGAACGAAAAGACACAAAGCTGTCGTCAAAGCCGGAAAAAAGACCGGTAAATGCTATGTGAAAGTAAAAGCCGGCGGGAAGACGATACGGTGCAGAGTGACCGTAAAAGCCGCTCCGAAAAAAGATGGATTCAGGGAAAAGCCTTTAAGCGGCAGCTCTGAAGACCTGACAGCGTCAATACAGCGCGGCTCTGTTACGGGAAAAGAAACAGACGATCTGTTCAAAAGCGCAGTGACAGGAACAGCGCTGAAAATGCTGAAGTATCTTTCCACCAGTGAAACAGACAGTACCAGGAACGTACTGATATCTCCTGACTCTATCCTTACCGCTATGGCAATGGCGGAAAACGGCGCATCGGGCAACACTCTATCTGAGATGGAGAAAGCGTTTGGGAATGTTCCTGTTGAGGATCTGAACAGGTATCTGTATAGCCTGAACAACCGCCTTACATCATCAAAATCCGTAAAATATCACATCGCTGATTCTGTATGGTTCAGGAAGAACGAGATCATGGTCAAAGATGAGTTCCTGAAGAAGAACGCAGACTATTTCAGGGCGCAGATCTTCGCGGCGCCGTTCTCTGCTGAGACGCTGACTGATATCAACAAATGGGTGTACAACAATACACGAGGCATGATCCCTTCGATCCTGAACAGGCTGACAGATGATAACGTGCTCATACTGCTGAACGCTATCGCTTTCGAAGGCAGGTGGATGGATGAGTACTCAGACCATCAGGTGTCAAGCAAGCCGTTCTATAACGAAGACGGTTCAGTGCAGAAAAACGTGAACATGCTGAGCGGCAGGGAAAGCACGTATGTAAATATCGGAGGTGCAGACGGGTTCGTCAAGCATTACGCGGGCGGCGAGATAGCGTTCATGGGCCTTCAGACTCCCGAAGGAATGACTGTCGATCAATTCATCCAGAGCCTGGATGCAGACGACTTCATCCAGGGATACAGAGATAAGACAGACAAATATGACGTCATCACGAAGATGCCGGAATTCAAATATGATTACGATACGTCACTCGTCGACACGCTGAAAGATCTCGGCATAAAGGACGCGTTCAGCGATGACTTCGCCGACTTCTCCGGAATCACTCCTCCGGACCAGCCTGTAGTGATAAGCGACGTGATCCACAAGACACATATAGAGCTCGACAGATGTGGTACCAAGGCAGCGGCTGTTACCGCAGTTATAGTAGACAAGGCATCCTCAATGCCTGTGGAAAAAGAAAAGAAGAATGTTTCTCTGGATCACCCGTTCGTATATGCGATAATAGACACAGAGTCAGGGATCCCTCTCTTCATCGGAACGGTAAAGACAGTATAGATGATATGACATAAGATATAAAAAGACCTGCAGGATCACCTGCAGGTCTTTCTTCTGGTCGGAGTATTCGGACTTGAACCGAAGGCCTCTTCGTCCCGAACGAAGCGCGCTACCAACTGCGCCATACCCCGACGGCCTTTCTATAATAACATAATGAAGGCGGTCATTCAAATACTATTTTCTATTCTTCAGCGTTTTTTATTCTTTCGGCAAGCGATCTTGCGAGCTCGAGTCCTCTCCCTTCATCCTCGTATCCCGCGAAACACACACACTTCCCGGCTATAGGCTTCATTACCTTCATGAGTATCTTCCCGTCGTTTATGACAGAATATGCAGAAGCCTCATCATTCCTGACGGCACCAGAGGCTCTCAGAAATTCTCTTTCTGCTTCAAGTGATTTCATAGATGTGTCGTCACTGATATCAAGAGCCGCGTCATGAGCCTTTCCGTCAGTTCTGCATTCCACCGCGGTGATGCCCTGTCCTGCCATCGGAAGCGATTTGTCCGTCTGTATGAACTCAAACGAAAGCTCGCCGTCCATGATAAGCATCAGCTTCTTGACTTCACATGAGTCAAATATGAGAGCGTCATATTTTCTGTCTTTAAGCTTCTTTATGCGTTCCTGTACCGTGCCTTCTATACCTGTTACCTCTCCAAGACTCAGAAAACGCTCTATCTGTGCTTTTCTTACTTCTTCTGATGTCCCGATCACATTGATGTCATTCTTATCCGTCCCCATTCTGGTAACAAGAATGTCCCTTGCGTCCTCTCTTGGGAGACATGCCGCGACCGTGATACCTTCAGGAAGCACAGGAGGGATATCAACAGCTCTTCTCACTACCAGATCGACTTCACCTGAAGTCAGAGCCGCTTCTGCCTCTCCGTATCTTAATTTCACCTTCTCACATTCATATCCTCTTCCGGAAAGCATGGTTATCACATTGTCTGTAAGTATCTGGTCGAGCCTGTTGTCTCGCGCGCCCAGCCTGATCACTCTGCTTTCATTTTCCGGCTCTTCCTGAGCATGCTCTGCCTCGTCTGCAGCTTCCTCTGTATTTTCGAAAACAGTACTCATGCCAGGTATATCTGCAAGTCTCTCTCTTGGAGCATCGTTTCTTTCTTGTCCGCCAATGGTTTCTCCGTCTGTTCCTGCAGCGCCATCTCTGCCGTTTCTTGTGAGAAGCGCCGCCAGTTCCTCTTCTTTCTCCGGCAGCTTCGCTTTAAGCGTGTTCTTGATACTGCTCTCGAGGTCGTCGTCTTTACCATCTGTAGAGATGGCAATGGAGAACTTATCACCTTTGATGATGGCCGGGAAAATGAATCCGCCCCTGTGCGGGTCGTCAGCCACGGTGCAGATAGCCCCGAATCTCGCGGCGTCATGCGCGACCTGCTTATTGACAGCCGGATTATCGGTCGCTGCCACGATGATCTCATATCCCTTGGTCTCGCCCGGCCTGTAGACACGGCGTTCAATATGTACTGACTTCCCCTGCTTTACGACATCGGCTGATATGACAGGAGCGACGACGGTCACATCCGCGCCAAAATCCGCAAGGTCTCTGATCTTGCCGGCAGCGGATCTGCCGGCGCCGACCACCAGCGCCTTGTGACCTTTAACTTCTATCATGAATGGAAAATATGCCATTTAGTTTCTCCTTTAGCTGCTCCGTTAACAGTTCTATTCTCTCATATGCTCCGCCATTAATCAAGGGCAGCAGGTTCCGCAGCCTGAATCAAGTCATATCTCGGTCTCGAACTTCCCTATGAAGGCGAGATATCTCATTCTGCCGTCGATGACTTTCCTGCGGTAAGACGTGAACCACAGCTCCCCACGGTGCGTGAAGCATCCTTCCAGCTCGCCTCTCAGCATGACCTTTCTGTCGCTTATGACATTTCCATCAAGATCAAAGGAAACAAGATAATTTTTATCTTCTGACTGCAGGACCGAATATGTCCTGTAGATCACCCCGTCTTTTATCTCGATGCACTGACTGGTTTTGTGACCTCCGTCCGCATGGAAATATCTGACGCCGCGGAAAGAGCTGTCTGTCTCAAGCATGCCTGAAGTGAACATGTTCCGGATGATGTATCCCCTGCCTTTTTTAGCGATACCGTTAAAGAAAACTGCTCTAACTGTTCTGACAGGTATGTCGCTCTTTCTCCTCAGTGTGGCGGTATCGACAGTATGGATTACTTTTCTTCCAAGGCTGTGCGTTATATACAGAGTGCCGTTCCGGTACGTCATGTCATTAGCGTGACCGATCTTAAGGATATGTGATATACCGATGATCTTCATCGTTTCAGGATCCAGCTTTACGATCCTCACCGCGCGCTTGTGCCTGGATGATCTCTTACGCTCAAAAGCCATATAGATATATTTACCGTCTGAACACGCGCCCTGAGTAACCACAAACATATTCAGACGCTTTCCTGCCTGCTTCCTGACGTCAAGCCTTGCGCCGTCTTTCCTTATGTATGACACTTTCACGGTATCTGCCATAAGATGCACCTACCTTTCTGTCATGATTATACATTCTGGACGCGGTCGTGTCGAGCCGCCGCAATATAGAAAAACAGAGACCAGAAGGCCTCTGTTTTCTATGGTGCGGTTAAAGGGATTCGAACCCCCATGGTTTCCCACACGGACCTGAACCGTGCGCGTCTGCCAATTCCGCCATAACCGCATATTGCTGCGCACTTCATCGGCACGCAACTAATATTATACACGAATCACCAGCGATTTCAAGAATTTTTTCTATTTACTGTATTTATCCGCAAGGATCCTGGCGACATACACTCCTGACGCTGAAGCCTGTGACAGTGAATGTGTCACGCCGGAACCGTCGCCGATGGCGTACATATTCGGCACTACAGTCATAAGATCATTGTCCACACATACCTTGGAATTGTAGAACTTCACCTCTACGCCGTACAGAAGCGTATCCTCGTTTGCCACTCCCGGCGCGATCTTGTCGAGAGCATATATCATCTCTATGATATCATCGAGCTGCCTCTTAGGTATTACCAGACTGAGGTCGCCTGCAGTAGCATTCAGAGTCGGACGAGTGAAGCACTTCAGCATCCTGCGTTCGCTTGTTCTCCTTCCCTGCTCCAGATCTCCGAATCTCTGCATCAGCACTCCGCCCCCCAGCATGTTGGAAAGGCTTGCTATCGAAGCACCGTATTCGTTGCTGTCCTTGAACGGTTCTGTGAACGTATTGGAGACAAGAAGCGCGAAGTTGGTATTTTCCGTAAGCTTTTCTTTGCTCGCGTAGCTGTGCCCGTTTACGGTAACGATCCCGCCTGTATTCTCTGAAACGACTTCACCGTGCGGGTTCATGCAGAATGTACGCACCAGGTCGCCGTACTTCTTTGTCTGATATACGATCTTGCTTTCATACACTTTATCGGTTATGCTCTCCAGGACTTCTGCAGGAAGCTCCACCCTGACTCCGATATCGACGCGGTTACGCTGCTGCTCGATCCCGAATTTATCGCAGATCTCGCTTATCCACTGTGACCCTGATCTTCCCGTCGCAAGGACCAGATCCGAACAGGTATAGACTCCGTCGTCAGACATGATCTCTTCTGCGCCTTTGTCCACGATCTTCCCGTTCGGTACGGTCTTCAGAGTGAATGTGCCGTCTTTATTCTTGTCGACATCAGTAACTTCAGTTCTGAACAGTATATCGACTCTTTCCTTTATGAAGTTGTATATATTACCGAGGATCTTCAGGTTCCTGTCAGTACCGAGATGACGTACCTTGGCCTGCAGCAGATGAAGGTCGTTCTGAAGGCACTTCGTCTTAAGGTCAGAATCAGCCGTTGAATAAAGCTTTGCCTGAGCGCCGCCCATATCACAGATGACGCTGTCGACATACTCCATGAGCTCCATCGCTTTCTCCTGCCCGATATACTTATGCAGGTCGCCTCCAAACTCTGTAGTAATGTTGTACTTCCCGTCTGAAAGGCCGCCGGCTCCTCCATATCCGTTCATTATGTGACATGGTCTGCATTTGATGCAGTGGTCAGTCTTGCCGCATGAGATAGGACAGAGTCTTTCCTCCAGCGACGCGCCCTTATCTATGAACAGCACGCTTGCCGAATTGCTTCTTTTTGTCAGTTCATAGGCAATGAAAACTCCGCCTGCGCCTGAACCGGCCACAATTATATCATAGTGTTTCATCATAACCTCCACTGCCAGGGTCGGAAACGTCCCTGCCCCGGCCATAAAAATGCACCCCGAATGCCCGGGGTGCACAAGCTTTCACAGGCTATTCTGCGAATTCAGTCAGAAGCTGTTATTTGTCCTCGTCCTCATCATCCTCATTCATGATGGACTCGAATTCAGCCGCGACTTTACCGAACAGCTCATCATCCTCGATATCCTCGAGCTCGAATGAACCGTCGTCGTATTCCTGATATCCGTAGATGTATACGTCGTCCGAACCATCGTCAGGGATAAGAGCGATATAGTCCTTGTCCTCATAATCGAAGATCCCGAGCACTTCACAGTCTACCTTGGTGTCATCCTCAAATTCCAGAGTTATGATCTCAGGCTCGTCGTCATCCTCTTCTTCAGTTACTTCAACTTCTTCTCTTCCTTTATCTTCAGCCATTTTCTGTGTCCTCCGTCTTTTTCCGCTTATCCGCCTGGGATCATCTGGATCCCGACAAATTCAATATATCATCATTATATGCTTTTATCAAGTTTTTCATGCATTTTCACTATGTCCACCGGTTCTCTGGCAAAAAACCCGTGCACTTTCTCCGCGGCGTCTGAAGTCATGCTCGGCACTTTCATAAGTTCATCCACGGATGCCTCCCTGATCCTGTCTATGGTCTTGAAATAGTACAGAAGCTCGTTTCGTCTTTTCTCACCTATACCCTCGATATTATCGAGCACAGAATGTGTGGAATTGTTTCTGTGCAGAGTATGATGATAATCTATCGCGAACCTGTGGACTTCTTCCTGCACCGTCCCCAGATAGCTGAACAGGATCTGTCTGTCCCTGAGGTCCAGCTCGCGTCCGTTGTCAAATACCAGCGCTCTGGTCCTGTGCTTATCATCCTTTGCCATACCGAATACAGGTACAGACACTTTCATGGCGTCAAGCACCTTCTTGGCAGCATGCACCTGCCCCAGACCTCCGTCCATGAGTATCGCGTCCGGGAAGCGGATGTAGCCCGGTTCTTTATCCACAGCTCTCTTATATCTTCTGTACAGGACTTCCTGCAGGCTTGCGTAGTCATCCGGTCCCTCCACCGTTCTGATCTTGTATCTCCGGTAGTCTTTCTTCACTTTGGCAAGCCCCTCGAAGACGACCATCGCTCCGACAGAGTCGACACCGTTCGTATTGGATATATCATACGACTCGACTCTTACAGGCTTCCCATAAGAAGTGATCCCCGCAGCTTCAAACACATTCGACATCTCGTCGTAAACGGCCTGTTCACGCTCTCTTCTGGTCTCAGCTCTTTCTTCTATGGACTTCTTCATCTCAAGGATATCGTGCCTCGTAAGGTCGAGTAAAGCCCTTTTCTGCCCTTTCTGAGGAACGGTTATCTTCACCTTATGTCTGTCTTTTCCCAGGAACTGCTCAAGAAGCTCTCTGTCAGCCGGCTCAGTCTCCACTATGATCTCGTGAGGAACGTCAGCCCACTGGCTGTAATACTGCTTTATGAACTCAGCGATGATGTCTTCGCCGCGGTCTGAGCTGTCTGCCTGGATCGGGAAGGTCTCTCTTCCCGACAGCTTTCCGTCTCTGACAGGGAACAGCACGACGAAGCTGTCGCTCTCATTCTTCACGAGCAGCACTATGTCAAGGTCACTGTCGTTGATCATCGTGACGCGCTGCGTCGCTTCCAGTGCCTTGAGTGAGGAAATATGATCACGATATACAGCGGCGTCCTCGAATCTCAGTTCTTCAGAAGCCGTCTTCATCTTATCTGTCAGTCTCTTTATGAGCGTATGGCTTTTCCCTGATAGAAATTCCAGTATCTCGTCAACTGACTGTCTGTATTCTTCCTTATCTACTTTGCCTGTGCATATCCCCTGACATTCACGTATATGATAATTCAGGCATGGTCTGAATCCCGCAGGGAAAGATGTCGCCCCGCAGCGCTTCAGCGAATATATCTGAGCCAGAAGAGCCACAGTATCGTTGACCGCGCCGACGTCGCTGTACGGTCCGAAATATCTGTTGCCGTCCTTCTTTATCGTCCTTGTCTTCACTACTCTAGGATAGTCTTCTGAAGTAGTCACTACGATGTACGGATACGTCTTGTCATCCCTGAGAAGGACATTATACTTCGGCTGATACTTCTTTATGAGATTGCACTCCAGTATCAGAGCTTCCATCTCTGTGGAACAGTTGATATATTCGAACTCAGAAATATTCTTAGCGAGCGCCTTTACTTTTGGGTTTGTGTTCTGATAAGAGGACTGGAAATACTGCCTGACCCTGTTCCTCAGAGATATGGCTTTACCCACATAGATGACCTGGCCAAGTTTGTCCTTATGTATATAAACTCCCGGGGTATCCGGGAGTTTTTTCAGGTTTTCCTGTATATCGAACATTGTTATACGTCCCAGCCGCGCTTCCTGCGGTCTTCTTCGTCCTCCATCTCTTTACGGGCTATCTCCATGGCTTTACGCTTCCTTGCGATCCTCCGTTTTACCTTTATGACCATCCTTACTATCAGGAGAATGACGATCAAAGTCAGGATCACCGCGGCAGCTATACCGAGTATGAGCGCGAGCCTGTTGGATATGCCGAGATATGATGTTGGCCATCCAACTTCAACATCTTCCTTCACTATGAGAGGCACTGAGTTAACGAGCTCGTTGCCCACCTTGATCTTGTACGTGCCGACTACATCTCCGCTTTTCAGAGGAGCCTTGATCTCATCATTTATCGCCATCTCTGTAGATATAAGAGACTTGCTTCCTTCTGAAGGTATATATGCGTACCCGTCGCGCTCAGTGAACACATCCACCTTGGTCTCGGCGCCCCGCCTTACGCGGACCGATCCAACGTTCTCACCGCCCTTTACGGCAAGTACACCTTCTATCTTGTCATCGCTGTATTTAATGAGAGCTTTGACGTCGCTCGTCCGTCCTTCCTCCGTGTCGCCGAGCACTACGATATAGAGATTGAGCCCGTTGACATCACACCCCAGCGCTGTCGTGGCTTCAGTGTCCCAGAAGCCGTTCTTGCCTGCGTAAACAGAATCGTCGATGCTGAACACTCCTGATCTGAGCGCCCTGACACCGCTCATGTTCGTAGGCTTCATCATGTACTTCTCTGTGCCTGCGATCTCTCTTATCGTTTCATTATCCATCACGACTTTGGTTATCATCATCATATCTTCAGCCGTGGTGTAATTATTATTGCTTTTCAGGCCCGCGGGGTCGTTGAAGTGAGTATTGGTGCAGCCTATGTTCTTCGCGACCCTGTTCATCTGCCTGACGAACTTGTCTTTACTACCTGACACTGACTCAGCGAGAGCGAACGCCGCGTCATTTCCTGACTGTACAAGCGCCCCATAAAGAAGCTGCTCAACTGTGACCTGCTCCCCTTTCTTCAGTCCTACGCATGAGCCGCTTTGTGAAGCGGCGGCTCCGGATACTTCAACGGTCCTGTCGAGCGGTGAATTCATAACGGTAACGAGAGCTGTCATGAGCTTGGTCACACTGTACGGCTGGAGCTTCATATCTTCATTCTTGGTGAAGACAACTTCTCCTGTATTCTCACAGTAGACCACCGCAGCCTTAGCCGTAAGAGTCGGCTCGATCGCGGCATATGAAGAGCATGGCAGCATCATCTGAAGCACCAGAATGACAGCTGCCATACAGCAGATTATTTTAACGAAATCAGATCTCAGTTTCTTCAAGTCAGCACTCCTGTTATCTGTTTTCCTGCTCGAACTTCTTCATGAAATCGATGAGCTTATCCACACCCTCTTCAGGCATTGCGTTATATATGCTGGCACGCATACCGCCGATGCTTCTGTGACCGTTCAGATTGATCATGCCCTCTTCCTTTGCCTCAGCGACGAACTTCTTGTCAAGAGCCTCGTCGCCTGTTACGAAGACACAGTTCATGATGGATCTGTCCTCAGGCCTTACCGGAGCGGTATACAGCTCTGAAGAATCGATATAGCTGTAAAGCTTCTCTGCTTTCCTGACATCCTTCTCATGCATGGCCTCGATACCGTCCTCAGCTTTCAGATACCTGAATACTTCTCCTGCGACATAGATAGTGAAGCATGGAGGCGTATTGTACATGGAGTCATTGTCAGCATGTGTCTTGTAGTCAAGATATACAGGACAGTCTTCCGGCGCATAGCCAAGAAGATCGTCTCTTATTATCACGACAGAGCACCCTGCCGGCGCAACGTTCTTCTGTACTCCGAAATAGATCACGCCGAATCTGCTGACATCGATCTTCTCGCTGAGTATGCATGATGACATGTCAGCTACCAGAGGGATGTCGCCTGTATCAGGTATATATGAGTAGTGGCTTCCGTAGATAGTATTATTGAAGCAGATATGGACATAATCCGCGTCACTTCTGAAATCTTCACGCGTAAGTTTCGGTATATATGTGAAAGTATCATCTTCAGACGAAGCTGCTATCCTGATGTCGCCGAACTTCTTTGCCTCTTTGGCCGCTTTCTTGGCCCAGCTTCCCGTGACTACATAGTCGGCCTTATGTGAATTCCTCATGAGGTTGAGCGGGATCATTGAAAACTGAGTCGTCGCTCCGCCCTGTATGAAAAGCACTTTATAGTTTTCAGGTATGTCAAGAAGGTCTCGCAGATCAGCCTCGGCTGCCTCTATTATAGCCATATATTCTTTGGATCTGTGACTCATCTCCATTACCGATTCACCGGTCCCTCTGTAGTTCAGGAGATCGTCTCTTACCTGCTCTAGCACCTTCTCCGGAAGCATCGAAGGTCCGGCCGAAAAATTGTATACTCTGTCGTAATTCATAGATTTTCCTCTTGCTCTTTCTCTACATTACAAACTGTTATTTTGCTTATACTTCAACAGAATGATTATACCACCGTGACGTTGTCAAGTAAACTGCAGCAGATCATCCGGCAAGAAATTCAACGAGCTCGTCCATTATCCTGTCCTTCAGATCTGACTTTTTCCATCCCATCTCATATCCATGCCCGTCGTCTGTCGTCACCTTTACCGTTCTGTGATTCTTATACGCCTCTGCACACCGGATCGAGGTGTCCGGATACACTACTTTATCGCGTGTGTTATAGAACAGGAGCACCGGCTTGTCCCCGAACTTCCATCCAAATTCACATGGGTCGTAGGTCTCCACATCCTCGAACCACTCAGGCACGATCTTCACGCCGAGCTTAACCGCAAAGCCGTCTTTCCCGGACGCCTGCTTTTTCATCTTCTCATATTGCTCATCTCCGCCGAGATATCTGCGGAAAGCTACCTTATCTCCTGCCGGCGCAACGAGCGCGAGCTTCCTGTAGTCATATCCGCCCGAAGACTCATTCGCCATCTGCATCATCAGCCTGCCGCCGTAGCTTCTCCCGTACAGAGAGACGTTATCGGGATCCCCGCCGTATTCAGACGTCACTTTATCCAGCACCTTTACGGCATCCGCGTTCATCTGTGACAGTGTATAGATGTCCGTTCTTTCTGCTGATCTGTCAGGCTCAGCATATGGATCAAAATCTATCCGCACAGCCATGACGCCGCGTGACGCAAGTCTTTTGCCCAGCTCCACGGCGCCTCCGCTGTGAAGGCTGCCGGCAAAACCGTGCGCCATGAGGACGACAGGATACGGCCCCTCACCCGCAGGTACCGACAACTCGACCAAATCATATGAGCCTCTGTCATTGTCAATGAAAAAAGAGACTTCTTTCTGACCGCCGTCTTTTTTCAGGCTGCAGGAAACGAGTATTGCCATAATCATGACAAGCGTGCCGAAAAGTATCAGCACGCCTGTTTTTCTTGTTTCAATTTCAGTATTCATTTTGATGTCTCTGCAAGCTTACCGTAAAATCAGTCCTCGCCTTCATACGCCGGCCCTTTCAGCCACCTTGTGATACGCGGGAGCGCCTTTGTTCCGCCGATCAGGAAGTTATACAGATCAATCCAGAACGGTGTCACAAGTGAGACGCCTGTGATTATCGCGCTTGCATAGCATAAGATATATGTCATGTATATATTTGACGGTGCGAGTCCATAGCACCCTGAGAGGATACCTGAGCTGAACAGCGCGGTGAACCCTGCGATAGATGCGATCACAGAAACCGCGTATGCGGCTTTGTTCGGCCATTTCCGGAATATCAGGCTCAGTATGCCGAACCATGCGACCACGAGACTCCCGATGAATCCCATGTACAGGCCGTAGAATTTTATCACATAGCGGAGAGTCAGATGGAACATGTAAACAGGCATCGTATTGGCGCCGACATATGCGAGGAAACCTTTCTTCGACGGGAGCACATTCACCATGAATATGATCCACAGGCATGAGATCACCATAATGACCGCACGCATGAGAATGTCCTGCCACCATGTGATCCTGAAGCTGTGATATGACTCTCTGAGAAGATACCAGCCTACATTCGGGCCGTAATAGCAGCACAGGATCGAGAATCCCACGAGGAACACTCCGAGCAACGCCAGCCATACCTTATGGTCTTTCAGTTTCCTGAACCAGGCCAGACGCTCAGCTGAGCAGTAGTAGCCGATCAGGAACGACGCGAAATATGACATCGTACGGCCTAAAGCAAGGTAGTCGCCCCACTCTTCCACCTGTCCCGCGAGAAGTCCGAGAACTATCGCAACAGGAAGCAGCCAGCGGAACTTCACCATGTCTTTCAGGAAGAACCTGTAGAAGAACAGCGCAAAAAGGAACCACAGCGCAAACGGAGGCGACAGGAACGAAAGATGTGAATTGCCGAAAAACGGTATCCTTATCAGGAAATAAATAAACGTGAATACCAGATAAGGCCACATGAACGTCGAGAAAGCTGTCTCTCTCGCTCTGTCAGGCTTCTTTGAAAAATATCCTGACAGGAACATGAACGCCTGCATCACGAATACGTTGATCGTGATATAGACGAAGCCGAACAGCGTCTCTTTCGGGAATCCTCCTCCCATGTACAACGATGAATACAGATTACCTGTCATTTTCGTAAAATGCGAAACAGGTATCGACAGCATCAGGAGGCCTCTGAATATGTCGAACATATAGTCTCTCTCTTTAGCTGCAGCCATTTCCTACTCCAATCAGACTCTTAGTAAAGTGACTTTTCATGTATTATATCAAATCAGTGTAGTGATATCAAATGTTTCACGCTTTCACCTCCCGGTTTCTGATGGTATAATGTGATACGCAAAGAAAAAATATAAGAAGAGAGAGACATAGTATGTACAACGTTTACGTTTCAGGCGCAGATGCGCCTGATATCACATCTGCTTTAGGTGAAAGATATATAATAACTGACGACCTGAGCCAGGCAAACATCATACTGTCGTATGACGGAAAGATCTCAGATGAAATGTTTGCGAGCAGACTGGTCTTCACAGTTGTCGACCTTTCTGACAGCGGACTTGACGATGAAGCTGTTTCATGCTGCTCTGAGCATGGGGCTGTTATTTTCAGGTCTGAAGACGGTATAGATCCAGCTTCCGTATCAGTACGTGACTTCATTGAAAACGGCAACATTCTTTCATCTGTAAACTTCCCCGACGTGACTCTCGGACCGTTCGGAGATGACATAAGCAGGATCATCGTACTTACTGAAGGGATAGACGCGCCGATCCTTCTTGGCGCGATGATGGAGAGCAGCATGGATCTGAGAGCTATAGCAGGAGGGCTGAAAGGCGGCTTCGGCGCCGCTCTCATCGCGGGGCGCGAACCTGTAACACGTGTGCCGCATATCGACGGAGTCATCAAAGTAAGAGTACTCCAGGATATATGATCCGGCTGCGCCCATAGTAACTGAACGAGAAAGGGGCTGCTGCACTTTGTGCAGCAGCCCCTTTTTTTATCTTTTCCGGCGTTCTACGCGAACAGTCTCTGGATCGTGACTATCGGCTTGCGGTTATATCCTATCGTTTTAACGGTGATGCCGTTAGCTTCGTTCATTGCGTGAACTATCTGATTATTGCCGATATATATACCTATATGGCCGTGGTAGCAGATAAGATCACCGGCGCGCGCGTCCTTCAGAGAAGCTATCTTGATACCGTAGTTCCTCTGTGCGTGAGCGTCGTGCGGAAGGCTGATCCCGAAGTGCTTATATACGGCAAGTACGAATCCGGAGCAGTCAGCTCCGTGAGTCAGGCTTTCTCCTCCCCAAACATATGGGTTGCCGACAAAATGAAGTCCATACTCGGCTACTTTCCTGCCCATTTCGGCGCCGGAAAGATCCCCGATGAAAGTCTTGCCGTTGCCGCTCTTTCTGACACGGAAGGCCTTTCCTGCCGATCCTTCGCTTCCCTTCGGATCTTCCTTGTCGTCTACTCTTGTACCGAGAAGCATGATACGGTCGCGCGGTTCCTTTGTCACCTGCGATTCGATCTCTTCTGAAGACACTTCTTCTCCATTTACCATAACTAACTTCTGGGTAACCAGCTCCTCGCCTGCTTCACCCATTGTCTGGAGCTTTGTCGCGTCCTCGATCAGCTCATCTGACTTCTTTTCAACGGTGTCAAAGCTTACTTTCCGGGTACCTGTGATGGTCTGCGTAGTCGTTATCGTCACGTCAGGATCGGATCCTTCAGCGTTCGCGATGATCCTTCCTGCAGCATTCTCAGCCGACGATACTTTCGGGGCAGACATAAGGCTGTACTGATTCTGCTCTACAGAGATCGATGGCTGAGATTCAACAACTACATCTGTAGATCCGTCCTTATCATAATGATGTTCTGCCTGCCTGATCGCTTCACCTGCGGCCTCTTCACTTCTTACTACAGCCAGCACTTCGTCGCCCGCCTTGACTTCCCAGAAGGCGATCTGCGCGTATGTACTTGAAGACAGCTCCGCAAACAAAAGTAAAGATGCAATCGCAAGTACGAATACACCTTCACTCAGATATTTCTCTAACTTGATTTTCTTCAGAATATTCACAGAACACTCCTTAATATTTCTTCAGAATTAACAATACTATATTAAGGCATGTCTGCGTTTAAGTCAATGTTATCCTGGATTTTTCACAGAGACTTCACATTCGGTTATGGAAGAAGCGGTCCTGAAGCGAAATCATATCCGCCTGCATTCTCCTGCTCCGGTTCTTCTTTTTTCTCCGGTACCATCAGCTCTATCGCATTATATATATTCTCTATGATTATATGCTCCTCACCTTCCTGATACTCTCCGTCGAGAGTCCATGGCATCGTTGACGGCGCTTCTATTTCGATCTTTCCGCTGCTGAAGAATGATATCTGGTCACATTCATTGTACGACTGTGTTGTCAGGGCGAAGATTATTGAGTTCAGATCGATGATATTCTGAGGCGACCTTATCAGCATCACTTCAAAAAGGCCGTCGTTCATATCGACGTCATCTGTCTTGAGGTTTATGATACCGCCCATCGATGTGGAATTACAGACTGCTCCGAATATATAATCACCTTCAAGTTCGGTATCGCCTGTTTTCACCTTCAGATGAAGCGGCTTGATATTCATGACATCCTTGATACCGCTCAGGATATATGCAGCTCCACCGATAGCATTCTTCAGATCCTGAGGCACTTCATATGAAGTGCTCGTGAAGGCGCCGAATGAAGCTACGTAAGAGAAATGCCTGCCGTTGAAGCTTCCGACATCATAGTGCTTTTTCACGCCGGACACTACGCTCTCCGCCGCGCCGAGGACTGTTTTGCTCAATCCTACGCTGGAAGCGAAATCATTTGTCGTACCGGCCGGAATATAGCCTATCGGGACAGAGTGACCTGATTCCATGACACCTGAAACGACCTCATTGAACGTACCGTCGCCGCCTATAGCCACGACGATGTCATTCTCAGAAGCTCTCTCAGCCGCAAGCCTCGTTCCGTCGCCTGCGCTCTGAGTCATGGCAATATTCACGTCATATCCTGACGCGCAGAAAAGATCCAGTATGCCGGCAAGATATCTGTTAGCCTGTTTCATTCCCGCGTAAGGATTCATTATGACCAGCATTTTCTTCATGTCTCTACCTCCCTACATCCCTGTTATCTATATCTTTCGTATCCATCCATACTTTATTGAAAAGCATCCCCAGTATCATCACCCATGAAAGCAGATAGAACCAGAACATCAGCCCCACTACTGACGCGAGAGACCCGTAGAGTGCATTCAGATGAGCGCTGGACGTACTTGAATAGAATGAATAGATCACCGTTACTATCAACATGCCCACAGCGGCGAAGATGCTGCCTGGGACCACGTCCTTAGGCGTCATCTTCTTTATCTTCAGCTTGTAGTTCGGAAGCATCCAGTAATTATGCATCACCAGAAGATAATACAGTATCCCGGTCACCGGCCATCTCGCGTACGTCCACAGCCCGCTTATATATGTCCCTTCAAGTATGTTCCCGAAAAGGAGTCCTATTATTACAGGGCCGTTGACGAGTATGACACCGACGAAGGCGAACGTCAGCACTGTAAGAGACATATTTCTGAGGGACCTTGCTCTTTCCATCAGAAAATCACCTGTCGTACGTCCGTTTGAGTACAGATAATTGGATATCCTCATCATAGCGAACTGTACTCGTGATGACGCCCATACCGCCGTGATTATGAGCATGATATTGCTTCCTGTGTTCAGACGCGAAGAAAGGAGCCTCCTTAAGAGCCTTCCGATCGCAGGGTCTGCCATCCTCTGGATCAGATAGTCCGCATCCAGGATACTTGCGTGAAACAGCGACATGAGCTGTGACACCAGGATGACAGTAGGCACGAATGACATTATTATGTAGAATGCTATCTGTGCCGCGAATCCCTGATAATACGGGTCCCAGAACTGTCTGAAGCCGAGAACGAGCATGCTCTTTATTCTCTTTGAGTGCCTTGACTGCTCCTGCATCCTTATCTCCCGGTATCTTCTTCATTCGCAGACTGCTCGGTGTTGTCCGTTCTCTTGCTCAGCAGCTCTCCAAGTTTTGCGAGAGCTCTCGCTCTGTGACTTACAGTATTCTTCTCTTCCATTTCTATCTCAGCAAAAGTCTTGCCAAGCTCGTCTGAAAGGAACAGCGGGTCATATCCGAATCCGCCGGTCCCTCTTCTTTCCGTAAGTATATGTCCCGGACACTCTCCCTGCGCCGAATAGATCTCACCATCCGGATACACAAGAGTCACGCAGGATACGAACCTCGCGGTCCTCTTTTCCTCAGGAACATCCTTCATGAGATCCAGGAGCTTGTCATTATTTCTCTCATCATTGCAGTCTTCGCCCGCGAATCTGGCAGAATACACTCCGGGCGCTCCGTTAAGGAAATCAACGACAAGACCAGAATCGTCAGCAATAGCAGGCTTACCTGTTATCCTCATTATCGTGAACGCCTTCTTGTAAGAATTGTCGGCAAATGTCTTACCGTCCTCTATCACGTCAAACATGAGAGGTACCCCGGCCTCGTCTCTTGTGATCACATCAAAGCCGAAATCCTTTGTTATTTTTGCTATTTCTTTTGCCTTATTAGGATTGTGCGAAGCACATACTATTGTTTCCATTGATCCTCCTGCTATTTTATTAATAAACACACATACATATTTTACCACTAAATACTTCAATATGGTACAATATGTTCATGTTGCAGACCGTATGGAGGAGCAGATGGCGACAGTATTCATAAAAGTAATGACAATATTCGCAATGATAGGCGCAGGCTTCGCTGCGAACAAGGCAGGTGTGCTTCCCGGAAGGTCGTCCAGGTATATCTCTGCCCTGCTTGTCTATGTGACCACGCCCTGCCTGGTTCTGTCGACTATAGCGTCTCAGGATCTGACCGGAGAAATGATACGCATGTCTCTGGAAGTCGTGATCGGGACTGTCATCTTTTTCTGTGCGGCGTCTCTCATATCATATCTGATAGTTAAGGCAATAAAATATGAGCCCGGATCTGACCGCGGCGCTCTTTGCGCACTTATGACATCATGCAACACAGGATTCATGGGCTTTCCTGTAACCAAGGCTATCTTCGGCGACAGGATATTCTTCCTGTTTATAATCCAGAACATCCTGCTGAATATATACCTTTATTCAGGAGCGATCATCCAGATAAATCAGGGCAGCGGAGAGAAAGTATCGCTGAAGAAAACAGCATCAGCTCTGCTCAATCCATGCATGGCTGCTGCTCTCGCGGGCGTCATACTTATGACGACGGGTACCGGCCTGCCTTACCCTGTGATGGACTTTCTCACAACTATGGGTAACTCCACTATCCCTGTTTCAATGGTCGTAGTAGGCATACAGCTCGGCACATCAGATCTGAAAGAGGTCGTAGGCAACCTGAAGCTGATGTTCTGCTGCTTCTGCAATGTGATTCTCATGCCTCTTCTTACTCTCGCTGCGGTATGGCTGCTTCCTCTCGCGGACGCAAGCAAGCTGACACTTGTATTTGCCGCCGCTTTTCCGAGCGCCGTACTCATCGTAGCGATATCAGAAACGCAAAATAAAAACTCCCTGCTGTTATCGCAGGGAGTCGCAATGACTACGCTTATGTCGATGCTCACGCTGCCGGTATGGGCTGTCATACTTATGCAGCTGTTCACATACTGACTTGGTTATTTAACTGTTACCGTGACAGTCTTTGATACTGTCCTGGCTTTGTAGCCGCGGTTTTCTGCAGCTTTGACTTTTACACTAACCTTATATGTGCCCTTCTTGAGGCCCTTCTTTACGGTAAGGTTTCCCGTCTCCTTTGCGACCGTGATCTTCTTATTCCCGGATGCCTTGGAATATGTAACAGTACTCTTTGCTCCGCTGACTGTAATAACCTTCTTTCTTGCGATTTTTTGTGTCTTTTCCCTGAGCTGCTTATACTTTATAGTATATGATTTTGTCTTGACACTTAATGTATTTGCAGCCTTCTTTACTGTACTATTGAGTTCTCCACTCTTTTCATCAAGACTGATTGAAGAATTTTTTCTGGCTGCTTCAAAGTAATCTGTAAAATTATTATCCTTGTTGAATTCAGCCCATCCTTCAGTGAAAACCATGTCACCCACAAATGCTACTTTTATCGGCTTTTCACCTTTAAGTGCTTCCGGAATTATGATCCTTGCAGCTTTATTCATCAGTAGAACATCACAGTTATACTTTTCTCCGCTGTCCTTGTTGTCCGTGACATTATCCGAGAATTTGTAATCTCCCTTAAGTATGAGTGAGCCTGCTCCGTCAACAACTACAGCGGCACCCATTGTATTCTCATCATCATCTGCTACGTTGTTTCCGCTGATCTCACAGCCGTTCATGATGAAAGAGCCCTTAGTGTGGACAGGAGTCTCTCCTATGCCTCGGCAGTTGTTGCAGAGCCTGACGCCGCTGTTTACCGTAAGCTTTGCACCTTCCTGGACTGCGAAAACATAGTCCGAGAAATAATCAAAAGATGAAACAGCTTCTTTACTGTTTATTACATTCAACTCTCCTACAACATCGAAATAGTTATAATCCTCGTCGATACCGTAAATGGAATGTCCATTCATATCCAGCGTTGCCTTTGCGCTTTCGCGTATTCTGATCACATGAAGCAATGGCATCGCTTCAATGTCCTTTGTAAGAACAACATCGAACTCCCCGACAGCATTCCCGCCATCATCAAGCGCTTCAAAGAGTGTGTACCAGTCCGAAGCCTCTTTCGTTTCTGCTGACGCAGTTGCTGTCCCTGCTGCCATGACTGTCAAGAGTACTATCATGAGAACTATGATTCCGGCAATTCTTTTTTTCATGACTCTTCCTCCCTGTCAATCACATCAGTCAAGTCTGCTTACGAATTCTTCAATCGGCGGAACACATATTCCGTCGTAGCTGTCAGCTTCACCGTTATCACAGGCCTTTGCAAGTTCAGGGTCGATAGGAAGCTTCGCGATGTTTTTGATCCCGTACTGAGCTGCGATCTCTTCGACTCTGCTCTCTCCGAAGATAGCGTGCTCGCTCCCGCAGTCAGGACACTTGAAGTATGACATGTTCTCGATGATGCCGAGTACAGGCACATTCATGATGTCCGCCATGTTGAGTGACTTCTCGACTATCATCTCGACAAGTTCCTGCGGCGACGTCACGATCACGATACCGTCTATAGGGAGAAGCTGATATGCGCTCAGCATCACGTCTCCTGTTCCAGGAGGCATATCCATGTACATCACGTCATTTTTGCCCCAGTATACGTCTGTCCAGAACTGCTGAAGTGTTCCGCCGAGGATAGGCCCTCTCCAGACTACCGGATCTGTCTCATTCTCAAGAAGCAGGTTGATCGACATGACCTTGATACCGTTCCTGTTCGCAACAGGATATACCACGTCTTCTATTCCGGTCGCCTTCTCCGTGATCCCGAGAGCCTTCGGTATGGATGGTCCGGTGATGTCCGCATCCATGACAGCGACCTTCTCTCCTCTTCTCGCGCTTGCGGCAGCCATGAGCGATGTGATGGATGACTTTCCAACTCCGCCCTTACCGCTGACTATGGCTATTACCTTTTTTATATCTGTTCCTTCATTCTGTTCTAGCTTCTGGATAGGCTGCTGCCCGCCCTCACGCTCTTCACATGCGAGCCCGCATGAGCTGCAATCATGATCACAATCTGGCATTATCTGTTCCTCCTGATTATTGTTCGTCTTCTATTACAACGTTGTCAAGGTCGCCTGTCTTAACGAAATGACAATCTTTACCGGCGTCTTCCTTATCGTCCTGCCAGTGCAGACCCTCTTCATAATACAAAAGGGCCCCTGTGCCGTCCTTATACAACACTTTTTCTTTCTCTCCCTCGCTCTCGCTGAAGGAATCGATGACTTTTCTTCCCTTCTTGTAGCTCAGCATTCCGCCGGCATAATCAAAGTCTCCTTCAAAAGTCCAGACAGTTGTTTCCGACGCGCTGTCTCCCCATGAGATCTCTACCTGATAGTGGTCCTCACCTTCCGGTGTGATCGTCATCGACGCGCGCTGGCTCGTTTCGTCCTGATACTCTCCCGCAAGCTCAAAGTCTTCCGGAGGCACTACTGCCTTCAGAACATCTTGTACAGGATCCTTCGTTTCTTTCTGCTCTTCCTGCTTCTGTTCTGTTTTCTCTTCTGTTTTATCGCCCAGACCGATATTCAGCCTGCATGCTGAAAGGCCTACGGTCATTGCAGTTATGGTCATTACTGCGATCAAAACTACTATAGTCTTCTTCATCCTGATACCCCCTTTTACTCCCTGGTGTCCGTATTTTACAATATGGTACCTAATGATTCTATCACACTGGTGCGGTCCTTACAACTTTCTGTTAAAGTGCCAAAATAGCTCCCTGGCCGAAACCCGAGAGCCTTTTTGAAATCATCAGTTCCTTTCATATCAGTCACGTCTGTATAATTCCGGGGCAGGCGCACCGGAACAGGCTGCCAGGTCAGACATGAACTCTATAAAATCATCCTTATCAAAATCTTCCTTAGAACTGGCAATGATAAACTCAGTACCATTCAGCTTTGTGAACCATCCTGTCTCATGGAAGCCGTTCCTCAGATAGAATCTGCGTCTTCTCTCTCTCTGTTCCGCATTGTCGCTTTCTTCAAAAGTACTCTCATAAGAAAACAAGAATGGTATGTCGTCATAATACTTCAGAATAGCCTGAAACGCCTTCCCGCCTATACCGGTTGAACGCAGTTTCGAATCGGTCGCGTAATAGACTCCGTATACACTTTTTTCACCTCGGATGCCAAAGTAAAACCCAACGAAGGAATCCGGATTTTCATCGAGATAAACCCCCAGAAGATCACTCGGTATCTGATCTAAGAGCGATATAACAGCCTCCATTCATTTTTCAATTAACTGATACTATTTTCCGGCATATAGCATAGTTTGTCAATTGCATCTTCTTATCGGCTTTGCTGAAGCTTGTATTGTCTAGGATTTCCTCGCTTCACGGCGATGCCTTTTCAGGTTCGAGTCCTCTGATCCTATTCGCAGCACTGAAAAAGCAGTCTGCCAAAAGGCAAACTGCTTTTTCATGGTTGCGGGAGAAGGACTCGAACCTACGACCTCCGGGTTATGAGCCCGGCAAGCTACCAACTGCTCCACCCCGCGATGTTATGCGCTTGATTCTCCTATGGTGCCGGCGACCGGGGTCGAACCGGTACGGTCGCAATGACCATAGGATTTTAAGTCCTACGTGTCTGCCAATTCCACCACGCCGGCAAAAATTGGCGCCCCGAGTAGGGCTCGAACCTACAACCTACCGGTTAACAGCCGGTTGCTCTACCATTGAGCTATCGAGGCACTTAAGACCGCCTTATTCAAGCGACTATGACATTATATAACAAGGTCGGCTGGGTGTCAAGGACTTCTGAGAAATAAAAACCGGGGCCCTTTCTGACCCCGGTATTTTACTCCGTTATTTTAAGACATATTCTGATCTATAATGGTATCCTCACAACGGTGAGGTTCTACGAACTATTTAATTAAGACTACCATTTCCGCTAACTTGTACGGGCTGATCTCCAGACTTACCCGGAAACATTTCTGACAGCTGATACATTCTGCTAACGAATTCTGAGGACTCATTTCCTCTATGCCATCTGGTCATGGTGTGATGTGATGATCAGCTATCCTGCCTCCGAGTTCTGAGACCATGCCCGGATATGTCTCCCGGACTTCTGTAAACATCCATTGGTCTCATCTCCCTTCGTTCTGATTCCGGCATTTCCACCGGTCTGAAATCTTACGACTGTTTGATCTATTTCATATCATCTCTGATTTCATCTTTATTATACAGCAGCAGATCCTAAAGTCAAGCATTTTATCAAAATATTCTGACAATTCATTCGGCAATAGTTTTTTCATATAACAAAAAGATGGTCACTGAAGACCATCCTTAGCTGTTTCCTCTGCGTTTTCCTTTTCCCGCTCCTGCCTGTCAAGCTCGCGGTTCTGCTCTACCAGCTGTATCTTATCGCGGTATTTCTTCGCTTTGACTCCGTCGCCCGCATCCTCATAGAGCTCAGCAAGCTCGTTCATCGCGTCAGTATTGGAAGGAGAATATCTCAGGCATGTGAGAAGATGTTTCTCCGCCTCGGCCGGGTTCCCGCCTTCCTTATACGCTATCCCGAGATAATACCACATCGGCCAGTAAGTGTTGAATTTCTCATCTCTTGTATATGGTTCCAGCACCATTACTCCCCTGTCGTATCTTCCGGCAGTTATATCATTAATGCCGCTTTCTATCCTGCATGGGTCTGCAAGCTTGTCCAGCACCTCCGCTATCTCTGCCCTGAGCTCTCCTTCCTTCGATATCCTCATGAATTCGTCAAAAGTAAGCTTGGCCTTTGTATAAAGCCCCAGGTTCAGATATCCGTATCCCAGGAAATAATATCCCTGATCAAAGTCCGGATGCAGTATGGTAAGCCTTTCGAACATCCGGAGCGACTCAGCCTTGAACGTACCTACGTAGTCCTCGCCGTCACCGTTCTCATATGCGTCCTTGCAGGCTCTCGCGTAAAGGAATAAAGCATCCTGTGAATCCGGAGCGATCTGGAGCGCGGCTCTGAACCATATGCACGCCGTCTCCGGATCCTTATCCTGCGCTGCCTTGACCCCTTCATTCAGAAGCGGCTTTTCAAAATCATGCGGGAAGCACTTCGCTATATATGCCAGATAGTTGTCTCTGTATTTGAAGTTTCTGTCACATCCTATGACGTAAGCCATATTGCTCGCGATCATCAGTGTGGAAGTGGCGCCGCCTGTTATCTCTGTTGTTTTGAACGGTATAGGAACACCTTTCAGTATATCTGTCATCTCTGCCTTCTTCAGATATTCCTCAGAAAGCTCATCGAACAGCAGGCTGTCCAGATGGTGCACGAGATATTCACCGACTTTATCGTTCTTCTGTTCCATTTCTTCTCCTTATCAGAGCGCTCTGAAGCGCTCGTCCTTAAGCATGCCGCTGTCTTCCATCGCGTTCCTCAGCTGCGCCAGCATGCGCTCTCTGTCTTCAGGGAGGCTGCCCTTAAGAGAAAGATAATTGCTTGCGTGGTTGCTCCTGAACACACACGGCTTTCCGGGCTCCGCGTTCTCAAGCATAAGATAGGTCTCCGCTACGACTTCCTCCGGTGAAAGAAGCTGGAACTCTCCCTCCCTTATCTGTCTCGCTATCTCTGTTCTTGGATCCAGCATCAGAGTAAGAAGAGCCACATATGAAGCCCCCATTTCAGATATCATCGTACCCGTATTCACCGCGTGTTCACGCCAGCCCGCCTTTCCCGCAAGCCCTGAAATGAAAGTCACTGATGTCTGTATCCCCGATGCCTCCAGCATCTTCACAGCGGTGATGATCTCTTCTCTCGTAGAGCCCTTCCTAATAGCCTGCAGCACTTTCGGATCGCCTGACTCTGCTCCGAGATATACCATCTTCAGGCCATGCTCGGCGAGCATGCTCAATTCTTCGCCTGACTTGGCGAGCACGTCTATAGTATTGCCGTATACGTTTACCCGCCTGCATTCAGGAAAAAGCTCATATACCTTATCAAGTATCCTTACAAGTCTGTCCGCCGAAAGACATAAAGCGTCGCCGTCACACAGGAAAACTCGCTCCACATACGGATATGTGGCGCGGGCTTCTTCAAGGTCTTCAAACACTTCAGCTTCGCTTCTCACCCTGAACTGCTTGTCTATATACATGCTGCAGAATGTGCATGAATTATGCGAACACCCTATCGTGACCTGCACGAGGAGGCTGTAGGCCTCGCTCGGCGGTCTGTATATCATTCCTTCGTATCTCATTACATCCTGTCCGGAGCCTTGATGCCG
>JAFWJS010000001.1 GCA_017511535.1 Eubacterium sp.
GAAGAAGAAGACAGCCATCTTGGTGATTTCATTCCTGACGAGGATGTTCCGGCTCCGGCTGACGCCGCAGCGTTCTCGATGCTGAAGGAACAGATCGTGGAAGTTCTTGATACACTTACCGACAGAGAGCAGAAAGTTCTCAGGCTCAGGTTCGGGCTGGACGACGGTAGAACACGTACGCTTGAGGAAGTCGGCAAGGAATTCGACGTTACCAGAGAGCGTATCAGGCAGATAGAGGCCAAAGCGCTCCGTAAGCTCCGCCATCCGAGCAGAAGCAAGAAACTGAAAGATTATCTGGAGTAGGGTATGTCAGTAAGACTGAATGCCAGACTGTCGCAGATCGCGTCATATATCAGAAAAGGAGATTCTGTCTGTGATGTCGGAACGGACCATGGCTTCCTGCCTATCTGGCTTAAAGAAAATGAAGTGTCTGACAGAGTAATAATGTCAGACGTGAGCAGAGGCTCGCTTGACAAGGCTGTAAGAGACGCCGCGGAGGAGCTGGACCGTGAGGATATGCCTGACGCCAGACTGGGCGACGGGCTCGACGTGCTTGCTCCCGGCGAAGTGGATGACATAGTTATCGCCGGTATGGGCGGGATACAGATAATAGATATTCTGTCCTGGGATATAGCCAAGACGCTCACTTACAGCAGATTCATCCTTCAGCCGAGGCGTGACTCTGCGCTGCTCAGGAAGTGGCTCGCAGTAAACGGCTTCACACTTGTCGATCAGACTGTAGTGCCTGAAAACGGGAGATACAGTGAGATCGTATGCTGCACTTCAGATGGTGCTTCTCCTGCAGACGTCAGCCTGGCTGACCGGAGTACTGTGCAGGATCTGTTCGATGCTGATCCTGACGGCTGGATGGAGCTTGAGTATCCGGAAGATCTGAGAGATCCTTCAGGTCAGGGGACCGACAGAAAATATTTTCTGTCTGAGCTGGAGAAAACAAATTATATCATTGGAAATATCAAGGCTAATTCTGACGCGGGGTCTGATATGCTCCGTTTACTCTGTAAGCGCAGGGAAAGGCTGGAAAAGCTATGCGGAAAGAAGAACTGATCAGGGCGATAGAATCATTCTGTCCGCCTGATCTTGCTGAAGACTGGGATAACACCGGTATTCAGATAGATATGGGCTATCCTGAAGTCAAAAGGGTGCTTACCGCGCTGGAGATAACAGACGCGGTCATCGATGAAGCTATGAATGTTGAAGCTGACTGGATAGTAACGCATCATCCTCTTATCTTCACAAGCACTTCATCGGTGGAGTACAGGAATAATACAGGAAGATACATACAGCGTCTGATCAGAGCGGGTATATCGGTCTATTCGGCGCACACTTCTTTTGATAAGGCAGAGGGAGGAAACAACGACTTCATAGGAAAGCTCCTCGGCTTCAGCGGAGTCATGCATTTTGACGGTGACGACGGCTTCCTCAGAAAGGCGGATCTTCCTGAAGAGAGATACTTCGGAGATATGATAAAGGATGCATCAGAGCGTCTTGCCGTTGACGTGAGACTTTTCCGTGCCGTCGGAGACCCTGAGACAAAGATAAGCAGAGTAGGATGGTGTACCGGATCAGGTGCAGAGTTCATACAGAAAGCCTTTGATGAAGGATGTAATCTGTATATCACAGGCGACGTGAAGTATCATGACGCACAGCTTGCGAAAGGACTCGGAATGTGTGTCCTGGATGCAGGACACTACGGAACAGAGAAAAGCTTCGCAGACAACATGGCGGAAGTACTCCGGAAGAAGACTGACGCCGAAATAATAAAATCAACAGTTGATATCAACCCGTTTTCGTGGTAAATATATTATTCTGGGCAGGCCAGACGGTCGCATGCTCCCATGAAGGAGTATGAGGAAAGTCCGGGCTCCACAGGGCAAGGATGCCGTGATAACGTCCGGCGTAGGTAACTATAGGGAAAGTGCAACAGAAACATACCGCCGAAACGGATAATGCCGTGGCAAGGGTGAAATGGCGAGGTAAGAGCTCACCGGCGTCTGTGGAGACACAGCGTTGTGTAAACCCCATCCGGAGCAAGGTCGGGGGACATAAGGGGGCTGCCCGTCCCCGTCCCGTATCGTGGACCGCTCGAGCGAGCAGAGATGTTTCGCCTAGATAGATGATCGTCTAATACAGAACCCGGCTTACAGACCTGCCCATTTCTTTTATTAAGGAGTGATCTTGGGAACAGAACATACTGAAAAACTGAACAGGATGGGCGTAGAGCCGATACCGAGGCTTCTGCTGTCCATGTCCTGGCCGGCGATCCTGTCAATGACGATCGCCGCTCTTTATAATGTGGTCGACAGCATGTATGTATCATGGATCAGCGAAGACGCGCTTACTGCTGTATCTTATATAGTTCCGGTGCAGTTCATAATGATCTCGCTTGCTGTCGGAACAGGCGTCGGAGTAAACTCCCTGATAGCGAGGAAGCTGGGAGCCAGACAGTTTGAGGAGGCAGACAGGACTGCTGAGACCAGTCTGCTGCTGTCTGTATTCAACTGGCTGATCTTCGCGTCTATAGGGATCTTTTTCGCAAAGCCTTTCATGGGGATATATACGGATGACGAAGTGGTGTTCGGATATGCTGTGGACTATCTCAGGATCGTAACTATATTCAGCTTCTGCGCAATAACAGAGATAGACCTGGAGAAAGTGCTCCAGTCGACTGGAAACATGATAGCCCCGATGATAATAAGCCTGTCAGGATGTATAACAAACATTCTGCTGGACCCTGTTCTTATTTTCGGATACTTTGGACTTCCGAGAATGGAAGTAAAGGGCGCGGCCATAGCTACGGTAATAGGACAGGCTGTGTCACTGATCGTGGCTGTGTTTATCCTTAAGACCAGAGAGCATGCTGTGCAGTTCAACATGAAGGAATTCAGGATCGACTGGAATATAATAAAAGATATCTACGCGGTCGCTCTTCCTTCTATCGTGATGCAGTCAGTAGCGTCACTTGTTCTTATCGCGTACAACTGGATACTTTCTGCCACGCCGGTGGCAGTCGCGGTGCTCGGCGTATACGGAAAGATAGAATCATTCGTATTCATGCCTGTGTTCGGGCTCCAGCAGGGAGCTCTTCCTCTGATGGCATACAATTTCGGAGCGAGAAACAAGAAGAGGATGATGGACACTCTTAAAATGTCCATTCTGATCTCTCTGATCATAATCAGTGTCGGTACGGCCATATTTCAGCTTGTGCCGGAGCTTCCGCTTTCGATCTTCCATGCTGAAGGTGAGATGATGGAACTTGGCGTCGCGGCATTAAGAGAGATCAGCCTCTGTTTTATACCGGCTGCGGTAGGGATATCGACCGGTACTACATTCCAGGCCACGGGACACGGCGTATATATGCTGATAGAGTCATTGATACGTCAGGTAGTAGGAGTGCTCCCTCTCGCGTATATCCTGTATAACTTCTACGGACCGAAATATACATTTTATTCATATCCGCTCGCGGAGCTACTGGGGATGATATTCGCAGTGGTACTGTTTGCTTATTTATATAACACAGAAATCAAAGATCTTGATAAGGTGGGGACATGCGATTAGGTATTGATGTAGGATCTACAACTGTAAAACTGGTTCTCATGGATGAGAACGGACAGGTCAGATATTCCAGGTATGAAAGACATATGTCCAACGTCTTTGAAAAGGTGAAGGAGATGCTCCATGACCTTTTTGAAGAACAGGGGGATATAGTCATCCGCAGCGTCATAACCGGATCCGGCGGCCTTTCACTTGCAAAAATGCTTGAGATCCACTTCGAACAGGAAGTCATCGCATGCAGCAAGGCAGTAGAGACTCTTATACCGGAAACAGACGTTGTTATTGAGCTGGGTGGAGAAGACGCCAAGATAACGTTCTATGGATCGACGATAGAACAGAGGATGAACGGAACATGTGCCGGAGGGACCGGTGCCTTCATAGACCAGATGGCAATACTTCTGAATACTGACGCTAACGGACTTAATGAGGCTGCCAAAGATTACAAGATAATCTATCCTATCGCAGCCAGATGCGGAGTATTCGCCAAGACAGATATCCAGCCGCTCATAAACGACGGCGCAGCAACGCCTGATCTTGCGGCGTCTATATATCAGGCTGTCGTGAATCAGACGATAAGCGGACTGGCGTGCGGACACGTTATCAAAGGTAAAGTCGCGTTTCTGGGCGGACCGCTGACTTACATGTCTGAGCTCAGAAAGAGGTTCATCGAAACTCTGGCGCTGAAAGATGAGGACATAATTTTTCCTGAGAATTCAAAATATTTCGTAGCTATCGGGGCCGCGATGCTCGCAGCGAACAGAAGTGAGCACTGGCTTTCCGATATAGTGAGAAGGATAGACTGTGCAAGTCCGTCAGAGATGTCTGATACCAGGCATGTTGAGCCTTTGTTCAGGAACCGCGATGAGTACCAGCGCTTCAAGGCGCGTCATGACAAGGCTAAGATCAGAAGGAAGCCCGTCGAAAAAGCATCGGGGCGCACATATCTGGGGATCGACGCCGGATCGACTACAACAAAAGCGACACTTATAGATGACAATAAAAATCTTCTGTATTCCTTCTACAGAAACAACGAGGGCGACCCTGCCGAAGCAGTGAGAATGATGCTGAAAGAGCTTTATGACAGGCTTCCTAATACAGCATATATAGCCAACACCTGCGTGACAGGATATGGAGAAGGTCTGATCAAAGCTGCATTCAAGGCTGATATGGGTGAGATAGAGACAATGGCTCACTACAAGGCAGCGTCTGAATTCAGAAAGGGCGTTGATTTCATACTCGATATCGGCGGTCAGGATATGAAATGCATGAAGGTCAAGGACGGCGCCATATATAACATCATGCTGAACGAAGCATGTTCTGCAGGATGTGGCTCGTTCCTGGAGACTTATGCCAGATCTGTCAACCTTGACACCAATGCGTTTGCTGAAGAAGCGCTGTTCTCAGAGAATCCTGTAGACCTTGGGACAAGGTGCACTGTGTTCATGAATTCCAAGGTGAAGCAGGCTCAGAAGGAAGGCGCGACTATAGGAGATATCTCTGCGGGTCTTTCATATTCAGTCATCAAGAATGCGCTCTATAAAGTTATAAAGCTCCGTAATCCTGATGAAACAGGAGACAAGGTGGTAGTACAGGGCGGCACATTCATGAACGACGCTGTACTGAGAGCGATAGAGATCATTATCGGAAAAGATGTTGTCCGTCCTGACATAGCGGGACTGATGGGCGCGTACGGCTGCTCCCTTATAGCAAAGGAGAATTATGTCGACGGGACCAGGTCATCTGTGATCTCCGGCAAAGAGCTGGAAGATTTCCATGTAGAACATCAGAACGGCAGATGCAAACGGTGCGAGAACCAGTGCATACTCACAATAAACAAATTTGCGGACGGCTCCAGATTCATTACAGGGAACCGTTGTGAGCGGGGCGCCGGAGGCACAGTTAACAGATCCGGGCTCCCGAACCTTTACGACTATAAAACCAACCGGCTCTTCAGCTACAAGCCTCTTTCGGAGGAAGACGCCAGAAGGGGAACAGTAGCCATACCAAGAGTGCTTAATATGTATGAGGATTATCCTTTCTGGTTCACGTTCTTCACAGAGCTGGGCTTCAGGGTAGTCCTGTCTCCTGCTTCTAACAAGGCGATATATTCAGGGGGACTGGAGACCATATCGTCGGACACCGCATGCTATCCGGCCAAGCTGGTTCACGGACATATAAAATGGCTGGTTGACCAGGGATATAAGATGATATTCTATCCGAGCCTTAACTTCGAGCGGGTAGAAGACAGAAACGCAGGGAATCACTATAACTGTCCGATCGTGGCGACGTACCCGGAAGTCATAGCGAACAATATGGACGACCTGTTTGAAGAACAGATGGTGAGATTCATACATCCGTTCCTGCCATACGATGATGACGACAGGCTGATCCGCGAGCTGTCGAGGACTTTCACAGAAAGATACCATATACACAAGAGCGAGATAGCCGGCGCCGTAAAACGGGCCCGCGAAGAACAGATCACATTCAAGAACGATATCAAGAAGCAGGGCGAATATGCTCTTAAATACGCAAAGGACAACAACAAAAAATGTGTCGTGCTCGCCGGCCGTCCGTATCATCTCGACCCTGAGATCAATCATGGCATAGACAGGCTCATCAGTTCGTTTGGGCTGATAGTTCTTACCGAGGACTCGGTGGCGCATCTTGCTGACCTTCCAAGGCCTATACGTGTGCTCGACCAGTGGGTCTTCCATTCCAGGCTGTACAAAGCGGCAGCTTTCGCCGGTACCAGGCAGGACGTCGAGCTTGTTCAGCTGAATTCATTCGGCTGCGGCCTTGACGCTGTCACGACAGACCAGGTAGAGGAGATCTGCAGGAGCAACAACAAGCTCTACACAGTGATCAAGATCGACGAAGTGTCCAATCTGGGTTCAGCCAAGATAAGGATAAGGTCGCTCAAGGCAGCAATGGATGAGCGTGAGAAGAACGGCATAGTATCGAGCCCGAACTATAAGGGATTCAAGAGGAAGCTGTTCACCAAAGAAATGAAGGATACTTACACGCTTCTCATCCCGCAGATGGCTCCGATACATTTCAACTATCTTAAAGATGTCATAACGTCGTACGGATATAAGGTATCGCTGCTTCCTCCGGTCGATACCAATTCAGTAGATGAAGGGTTGAAATATGTGAACAATGACGCGTGCTATCCTACGATCGTTACCCTCGGGCAGATAATATCGGCCCTGAAGTCAGGTAAATATGATCTGGACAGGACTGCCGTATTCATGTCACAGACGGGCGGAGGATGCAGAGCAAGTAACTATATAGCTCTTCTGAGGAAGGCTCTTCGGGATCTTCACATGGAACAGATACCGGTAGTGTCATTCAATGCCGGAGGACTGGAGCAGAATCCGGGATTCAGGATAACGCCTATGATGGCGATGGGCCTCGCGATCGGTGTCATTTACGGGGATCTTGCGATGCGGGTGCTGTACGCAACGAGGCCTTATGAGAAGAACAAAGGCGAATCTGAGCGGCTGCTTGAAAGCTGGCACGACAGGATCGTTCATAACATGCTGCATTTCAGCAAAAAGACTTTTATAAAGAATGTCAACGGTATCGTTGAGGACTTTGATAAAGTAGAGCGTACCGACGTCAGGAAACCGAGGGTAGGCGTAGTAGGAGAGATACTTGTAAAGTATCACCCGAACGCGAACAACAACATAGTTGACACTATCGAGGATGAGGGCGGAGAAGCAGTGGTCCTGGATCTTCTGGACTTCTTCCTGTACGGTATGTACAACAAGAAATTCAATTATGAGCATCTGTCCGGGACATGGAAGGAAATGAAGGCCAACGAGATGGTCATGAAGCTCGTTGAGTGGATGAGAGATCCTGTAAGAGATGCGCTGAAGAAGAGCAGGCATTTCGATCCTCCGGCAAGGATAGAACATACCGCAGAGGCGGCGGAAAGCGTGCTTTCTATCGGGAACCAGTGCGGAGAAGGATGGCTTCTGACAGGTGAGATGGTCGAGCTGATGCACAGCGGAGTAGAGAATATTGTATGTCTGCAGCCGTTTGCCTGCCTGCCGAATCACGTGACAGGAAAGGGCATGATGAAAGCCATCAGGAAACAGAATCCAAAGGCAAACATAGTAGCGATAGACTACGATCCGGGTGCAAGTAACGTCAATCAGCTCAACAGGATCAAGCTGATGATGAGCACGGCTCACAAGAACATGGAAGATGATGCGAAAAAACAAGAGAGCTGATTTGTTGTCAGACAGATAATGTTGTAGTATAATAAGATGAATTCAGACAGAATATATTCGTTTGGATGAATCATATAAATATCAAGGAGGAAGCCCATGGGAAGACATGGTACTATTGCAGGAAGAAAGGCTGCTCAGGATTCCAAGAGAGCGGCGCTGTTTACCAAATACGCTAAGACTATCACTGTAGCCGCTAAAGATGGTGGAGATCCTGAATATAACGCAGGACTGAGAACAGCCATTGAAAAGGCGAAAGCGATCGGAATGCCTAACGATAATATTTCAAGAGCTATCAAGAAGGGCACGGGAGAGCTCGGCGGCGTATCATATGAAGAACTTACTTTTGAAGGATATGGCGCAGGCGGAGTGGCAATGATCGTTGAGTGCCTGACAGATAATACCAACAGGACGACTTCAGCGGTACGTTCTCTGTTCGATAAGCACGGCGGGAATCTTGGTACTCCGGGATGTGTATCATATATGTTCACCAGAAAAGGCGTGATCATTATTGAGAAGACTGACGATATCGATGAGGACGAGCTCATGGAAGCCGCTCTTGATGCGGGTGCAGACGACATGGAGACAATGGAAGACAGCTTCGAGATCACGACAGATCCGTCTGCGTACAATGATGTGGACCAGGCTCTGAGACAGGCCGGATATGAACTGGTCAGCTCAGAGATAGAACAGGTGCCTTCAGTAGAGAGTACTCCTGATGAGAAAGATCTCCGCAAGCTGAAGAAGCTTGTCGATGTTCTTGAGGAAAACGACGACGTACAGAACGTTCATACGAACTGCGCTGTTGATCTTGAAGAGATAGAGCTCTGATCATAATTTATACTATAAGATTCAATGCCTGGAACATGCGTTAAGGACTGTTAATTGAACCTACAGCATTTTAAAGGGAATCCGGGGTTCGGCCTGTGATGCAAAGCCTCCTCTGAGTGGACTGCTGAAACGGCTGACAGGGTACCCACCTATCGGGAAGATAGGAATCAGTTAGGTCCTGACGGTGCACCGGGTATTTTTTTGAAAGAGAAAGTCATGAAAGATACTTTTGTAATCATCGACGGAAACAGCCTTATGAACAGGGCGTATTATGCTATGCAGCGTCCTATGATCACACGTGACGGCGTGTACACACAGGGGATCTTCGGGTTCCTGAACATGCTGAACAAGATCATGGCTGACGAAGAGCCGGAATACATTGCGGTGGCATGGGACAGAAAGACACCTACTTTCAGGCACCTTGAATATAAGGAATATAAGGCAGGAAGGCGCAGGATGCCGCCTGAGCTTGCCATGGAGTTCCCTCTGATAAAAGAGATCCTTTCCGCCATGAATATCGAACAGCTTGAGATCGATGGATTTGAAGCAGACGATATAATCGGCACTCTGGCAAAGGAGAGTGAAGAGAAAGGGCTTGAGCCGCTGATAATCACAGGTGATAAAGACGCGCTGCAGCTTGCTTCTGATAAGACGAAAGTCATGATCACAAGAAAAGGTATCACAGAGTTTGACCTTTACGACCGTGATAAGATGCTGGAAAGATATGAGCTTACTCCTGAGCAGTTCATAGATCTTAAGGGCCTCATGGGCGACCAGTCGGATAACATACCGGGGATCCCCGGGGTCGGTGAGAAAACAGGGATCAAGCTTCTGAAAGAGTTCGGAAATGTATCGGAGCTCCTTTCCAGGACTGATGAGATAAAGCCTGATAAGCTCAGGCAGAAAGTTGAAGATAACGCGGCGCTTGCTGCGATGAGCAGACGTCTTGCGACTATAATAACTGATGTTCCTGTAGAGTATGATCTTGATGACTGCAGGGTGAGAAAGCCGGATATCGATAAGCTCGTGAGCCTTTATTCGAAGCTTGAACTGAACAGTTTCCTGAGGAAGCTGCACGTTGAGCCGGAACAGCAGAGCATGCCTGGCATAAGCGATGACAGAGATGCCATAAAGAAAACTGTCATCACAGATTCCGATCTGTCAGGAATAGATATTCCTGATGAGAGCGAGATATATCTGCATGTATTCGGGGATGACAACCATGTTGAAGAGCCTGTGATATATGGGTATGCGCTGCTATACGGTGACCGGTATTACTATATCAGGTCTGACGGGGATTCGGATGACAGGAGCTTTGTCAGCTTTCTTCAGGAAAAGAGATACAGGATCTGCGGTCATTCTCTTTCAGCGGACGCATATATGCTTATAAGAAAGGGCATAGGGAGCTTCCCGGTGGCATATGACAGCGAGATAGCTGAGTATATGCTGGATCCTTCAAAGAGCAGCTACGACATCAAGATACTGGCTCTCGAGAAGCTCAGGTTCGAGATGGAATCAGACAGGGAATTCAGCAAGAAAACAGAGCAGACAGATCTGTTCGGCCAGAGTGACGCTGCATATGCAGACCGTGGGCTTGATCTACTCTGGGTATCACGAGCCCTTGCGGATCGCCAGAAGCCGGACCTTAAGGAATACGGACTTGAGAAGGTATACTATGATCTGGAGCTTCCGCTTATAGAGATACTTGCTTCAATGGAAGCTCAGGGTGTTCTTGTGGATAAGAGCATGCTCACAGAAATAGGCGAAGAACTGTCTCGGGAAGCGAGCAGGATAGAAAAAGCGATATATGAGCTTGCAGGTGAAGAGTTCAATATCAATTCTCCTATGCAGCTCGGCGTGATCCTGTTCGAGAAGCTGGGACTCCCGGCCGGCAAGAAGACCAAGAAGGGATACAGCACCAGTGCCGATATACTTGAAAAGATCCAGGACAGGCATGAGATCGTTCCGCTGATACTTCAGTACAGGACAGTCACCAAGCTTTCCAGCACATATGTTGAAGGGCTCAAGCCGCTTATAGGGCACGACGGAAGGATACACTGCCATTATCAGCAGACTGTCGCCGCTACAGGAAGATTGTCCTGTACGGAACCGAATCTCCAGAACATACCGGTAAGACAGGCGCTCGGCAGGACGCTCAGGAAGGCTTTTGTTGCAGGAGAAGGACACATATTCGTGGGTGCGGACTATTCTCAGATAGAGCTCAGGCTGATGGCTCATCTTTCAGGTGATGAGAATCTGATATCGGCGTTCAATAACGAAGAAGATATCCACAGAAAGACAGCCTCAAGGGTATTCAATATCGACTATGATAAGGTCACAAGGGAGGACAGGAGCCGCGCCAAGGCGGTCAACTTCGGTATCATATATGGAATGAGCGGTTTCGGCCTCGCACAGGATATACATGTTTCAAGAAAGCAGGCCGAAGAGTATATCAGTGATTATTTCGACAAGCATCCCGCAGTAAAGAAGTATCTCGACAACAGTGTGAAGTCAGCCAGGGAGAACCATTACAGTGAGACGATCCTGGGGCGAAGACGATATATCAACGAGATCAGCTCTCCGAATTACATGACGAGACAGCTCGGTGAAAGACTTGCTATGAACAGTCCGATACAGGGTTCAGCCGCAGATATAATCAAGATCGCGATGAGAGACGTATACCGTGAGATCAGGGAACGAGGCCTTGAATCAAGACTTGTTCTGCAGATACACGACGAGCTTATTATCGAGTCAGCGGAGGACGAGAAGGATCAGATAGAAGAGCTTCTTAAGAGAAATATGGAAGGCGCCATGGAGCTTTCAGTCAGGCTTACGTGTGATATGAACAGCGCCGATAACTGGTATGATCTGAAGTAGGGAACGTATTATGAGGGTAATAGGAATAACCGGCGGAATAGGGTCAGGCAAATCAACAGTGTCGGGATATATCAGGAGTCTTGGATATGATATCGTCGACGCTGATGAGATCGCAGGGGATATGGCCCGCGACGCAGAAGTGCTGGATGAGATACGCGAGTTCTTCGGAAGCGGCGTATTCTTTGAGGATGGCTCACTGAACAGGAAGCGCATGTCTGAGATAGTGTTCTCGGATATATCGAAAAGAGAGATGCTCGAGAATATCATAACGAGCAGAGTGATCTCAAGAGTAGCATTTATTCTTTCAGAGTACAGAAACGGACGCATGGACACGGAAAAAGACACGGTGTTCCTTGATGCTCCGACATTGCTGGAAACAGGCGCGGACAGACTTGTTGACGAGGTCTGGGTAGTGCTGTGCGACATAGAGAAAAGGACAGAAAGGGCAAGAAAAAGGGATAATGCGACTGCTGATGAGATAGAGTCGAGGATAGCTTCGCAGATGTCTGACGATGAGCGTGCGGATAAAGCTGATGAGATCATACTTAACAATGGCTCTGTTGAAGATCTGTACAGAAGAATAGATTACCTGATCGCAGAAAAGCATATGAAATAGTCAAAAAGCTGTTTGACAAATCAAAACAGATGTTGTATATTAATAAAGCACGTTACGTAATGATGTGCGGCTGTGGCGGAATGGCAGACGCGCATGCTTGAGGGGCATGTGGGCAACCGTGCTGGTTCGAGTCCAGTCAGCCGCACCATTATTTTTTTGCCGGCGTGATGGAATTGGCAGACGTGCAGGATTCAAAATCCTGTGGTGGCGACACCGTGTGGGTTCGAACCCCACCGCCGGCACCATGAATAAGGAAGACACTTTTTTCGGAGGTAACATATGAATTCGAGTGATATAATGCAGGTAATGCCATCGATCCTGATGCTTGTTGTATTCATGGGACTGATGTACTTCCTTCTGATCAGGCCTCAGCGCAAGAAGGAGAAGGAAATCAGCGAGATGAGAGCAAGCCTCGGCGTTGGAGACGAGATAGTGACAATCGGGGGAATCATCGGTAAGGTAGTCAAAGTCGGCGAGGAAGAGCTTGTAATACAGGTTGGATCAGACAAGACAAAAATCCTTGTAAAAAAATGGTCTGTTTCTGCTATCGAGAGAAAATCAGGCGCCAAGATGATAAAGAAGGCTCCTGCACAGGAAGAGCAGCAGCCTGAAGAAGAGGAAAAAAAGAAGACTCCGAAACGTCTTAAGAAAGATAAGAAAGACAAAGAAGAGAAAGCTGAAGACGCTGAATAGTCTGACAGTTCACTGTGCTAAAATGATCATGGAAAGCTTTACGTGGAAAATACTTCGTAAAGCTTTCTTTTTTGTTATTTTTTCAATGGTAACAGCGATTTTTCCTTGCTGAAGCCTATATATTGTAGTAAAATAATACTATCTATATATATGCAATTTTTTATAAACTTGATTTGAGGTGAAAGGTAGAGGTATGAACACAACAGTTAAAAAAGTACTAAGTATCATTTTCATTGCATTGATGTGTTTCGGCATCTATGCATCTGCTTTTGGAGTTGGCCCCGTCAAAAATCTTAAAGAGTCTCTCAAGTATGGTCTGGACATCAACGGCGGTGTTTATGTTGTTATGGAAGCAGATACAGATCTTACCGGAACAGAACTCAAGACAACGATGGAACAGACAAGGAATGTTCTGGAAAGACGTGTCGACGCCATGGGCGTAGCAAATGCGACGGTCACGGTCGAAGGCGAGAAGAGACTGAGGGTGGAAATGCCTGGAGTCGACGACGCCAAGACAGCGATAAACAGGATCGGAGAAACAGCAAAGCTGCGCTTTACGACTTCAGATAACACAGAGTATCTCGACGGTGAGCATATCAAAGACGCAACAGCCGATACAGATACAGAAAACGGCGGATATAAGATCGTTCTTACATTCACAAGAGAAGGTCAGAAAAAGTTTGCGGAAGCTACTGAGAAAGCTTCTTCAGGACAGGTAACAGCAACTGTCCAGGATGAAGAAGGAAACAAAGTGAGCAATAATTCAGTAGTGATCTGGCTTGACGATAACATTCTTACCGCGCCTACATGTGACGAAAAGATCGACAGTGAATCTTGTGAGATAACAAACAGAGGCGGCGGAATGTCGAGAGAAAACGCAACTGAGGAGGCTGCGCTGATAAGAGGAGGAGCTCTTCCTGTATCTCTTAAAGAAGTCGAATCTTCAGTACAGGCTGCGTCGATAGGTGAAAATGCTCTTGACAAGAGTATCGTAGCAGGAGCTATCGGTCTCGGACTTGTGTTCCTTATCATGTTCCTGTTCTACAACGTGCTTGGACTTTTTGCTGATATCGCACTTGCGCTTTATGTAATGATCGTGCTCTGGGGAATGGTCGGACTCAACGCAGTCTTAACACTTCCTGGTATCGCAGGACTTATCCTTGGTATCGGTATGGCAGTAGACGCGAACGTTATCATCTTCTCCAGAATAAAAGAAGAGATCGGTCTCGGCAGGTCGATAAGGGTCGCTGTAGACGAAGGATTCAGACACGCCCTTGTGACAGTACTCGACTCACAGATAACAACACTTATCGCGACTATAGTTCTTTATCAGCTTGGGTCCACTACAGTAAAAGGATTCGCGATCACTCTTATGATCAGTATCATAGTTTCGATCTTCACTGCAGTATTCGTTACACAGTGCTTCGTAGGTGTGCTTGCTGATTCATCAGCTGCAAAGAACGTGTTCTTCGGATGTAAGGCTGACGGTACTCCGATCAAGATCCTGCGTAAGGAATTCGATATAATCGGACACAGAAAGATATTCTACATCATAAGCGGAGCTCTTATCTGCTGCGGCATACTGTTCTTCGCTATCAGAGGATTCAACTATGGTATCGACTTTACAGGCGGTACTATGATGCAGATCGACATGGGCAAAAAGGTGAGCCAGCAGGATGTTCATAAGAGCATCAGCAGCTTCAACCTCAAGGAATCGATCGTGTTCTCAGGAGAGAATAACGAAAGTATCGTTATCAAGACTACAAAGGCTCTTGATGCGTCTGCAAGAGACGAAGTAACAGATACAATCATTAAAGATTTCGGGCTGAAGGATGACGCAGTCAAGGCATCTGAACAGTTCGGTGCTACTATCGGAGGAGAGATCAGATCCAACGCGATCAAGAGCATCCTTATTGCTGCGCTGTTCATGCTGCTCTATATAATCATCAGATTCAGATCATGGAAATACGGAGTCAGCGCTATTGCCGGTATCGGACATGACGTGCTCGTGCTTCTGTCCATGTACACGATATTCCACTTCACAGTCAACAACCCGTTCGTAGCTGTAGTGCTTACGATAGTCGGATACTCGATAAACGATACGATCGTAATATTCGACCGTGTCAGAGAAAACAGACATATCATGAGAGGACAGCCGCTGAAGGATATACTGAACGCAAGTATCAATCAGACGCTCGACAGATCTATCCTGACGTCAGTAACGACATTCGTTGCTATAATTCCTCTTCTGATCATGGTATCAGCTTCACTCAGCGGATTCGTCATTCCTCTGATGATCGGAGTCGTCTGCGGTACATATTCATCAGTATTCCTGTGCACTCCGCTGTACTATGAGTTCAATAAGCGTGAGGAACTCTCCAAGTATCAGGCTCAGGAAAGAGCAAAGAAGCGTATAGAGGAAAAGAAAGAGAAGAAAGCCAGAGAAAAGGCTGAAGAGAAGGCTGAGATAAAGGCTGAGGAACTCAAAGAAGAACAGACAGCCAAGACAAACAAGACAAAGAAGAGTAAGGGCAAGAAGAAAAAGTCCAGGAAGAACAAATAGACGAGTCATAAAGAGAAGCGGCAGGATCAATGAAGTCTAAACAGAGTTTTCTTAAAGACATTTCTGAATACAGGCAGCACGACCTTGGCCTTATCGGACAGGCATACGATAAGGCCAGAGAGCTGCATAACGGCCAGCTCAGGAAAAGCGGAGAGCCATATCTTATCCATCCTATAGCAGTAGCTGAGATACTGGCGAAATATGGCATGGATGATGTGACTGTCATGGCAGGCCTGCTTCACGATGCCGTGGAAGATACTGAATATACTTTAGAAGATCTGACACGTGATTTCGGAGACGAAGTTGCTCTTCTTGTAGACGGAGTGACAAAGCTCGGTTCTATCAAATTTGATAATAAAGAAGAAGCACAGGCAGAAAATCTGAGAAAGATGTTCCTCGCCATGTCGAAAGACATCAGAGTGCTCATCATAAAGCTTGCGGACAGGCTGCATAACATGAGGACCATAGAATATATGAGTCCTGCCAAAATAGTAGAGAAATCACAGGAGACACTTGATATATATGCTCCTCTGGCAAGCAGGCTCGGTATATATCAGATCAAGTTCGAGCTTGAGAATATCGCTTTTGAATATCTTCATCCTGAAGAATACGCCACACTTGAAAAGGAAGTATCTGAAAAGAAGAAGCAGAGGGAAGGCCTGATAGAAAGTGTGTCGTCACAGATACGTAAAGCTCTGGACGCGATCGGGATGAAATATGAAATACAGGGAAGGTCCAAGCATCTCTACAGTATATATAAAAAGATGACACTCCAGCATAAGCAGCTGGATGAGATATTCGACCTTACGGCTATACGTGTTCTGGTAGAGGATGTGAGGGACTGCTATGCGGTGCTCGGACAGGTGCACACGATGTGGACGCCTATTCCGGGAAAATTCAAAGACTATATTGCGATGCCTAAGCCGAATATGTATCAGTCACTGCATACAACAGTGATCGGTGATAACGGCGAGCCGTTCGAGATACAGATCAGGACATTCGAGATGCACCGTGTCGCTGAATACGGTATCGCCGCACACTGGAAATATAAAGAAGGTGACACGAGCGGCAAGCAGGACAGGGAGGACATGAAGCTTGCCTGGATAAGGCAGACCCTCGAGACCCAGAAAGAAGACGATGCTGAAGAGTTCATGGAGAACCTGAAGATGGATCTGTTCTCATCTCAGGTATTCGTATTCACGCCTCGCGGTAAAGTGATCGATCTTCCGGCCGGATCCACTCCTCTGGACTTTGCTTTCAAGATACATACAGACGTCGGATGCAGATGTGTCGGAGCCAAGGTGAACGGCAAAATGGTCACCATAGACCACAGGCTGCATAACGGAGATATCGTAGAGATCGTCACATCATCCAATGCGTCCGGGCCGTCAGTCGACTGGCTGAAGATAGCAAGGAGCTCCTCCGCCAGAAACAAGATAAGACAATGGCTCAAGAAGCAGAACAAAGGTGATGAGATAGCCAAGGGCAAAGACGCTCTGGACAGATTCGTCAGGAAGAAAGGCTACGATCCGAGAACATGCGCCAAAAACGTATATCTGGTCAACGCCGCGAAAGAGATGAACTTCATCTCACTGGACGACGCATATGTACAGATAGCCCAGGGAGGAACTCTCCTCAGCAAGTTCGCTAATCTCCTCTTCTCATACTATGACGAAGAAGTCGCTCGTGAACAGAAGAGAAAAGAGGAGAAGGAAGCGGCTCTGCTGAACAAAACAGCTGAGCTTACAAGATCGGAAAAGCATAACAGAGAAGATCCGGGCATAATAGTGAGCGGAGCTGAGAACCTGATGATACGAGTAGCCAGATGCTGCAATCCTGTGCCCGGAGACGAGATAGTCGGATTCATAACCAAAGGCAGAGGAATAACGGTCCACAGATGCGACTGCCCTAATATAAAATCTCTTCCGGAGTCAGAGAGAGCCAGGTTCATTGACGTTGAATGGGAGAATTCAGCTCAGGCGAAATCATATGTTACTGAAGTCTGCATCGATTCAGATGACAGAAAAGGGCTTCTTTCAGACATATCCAGGACATGCGATGAACAGGGCGTCGTCATAGAAGGCCTGAACGGCAAGAAGACACGTGACGGAGGAATCAAGATCGTGCTCACACTCTCTATAACCGGCGCTCATGAGATGCAGAAGATCTGCAGGACTCTCAAGAACGTTGCTGGCGTAAGAGACGTATACCGTCAGGGCCTCTGATAACAGTTTATAAGGCGCTTCAGGCGCCATAATCAAATATTACAATCAAGTTTTTTAAGAAAAGAAGGAACGATCATGGAAGTAATTGAGTATCAGACAGGACCTCTCAGGGTCAACACGTACTTAGTATTTGATGAAACAAAGGAAGCTTTCCTGGTGGATCCGGGCAGCTATCTCAAGCAGATCTCCAACAAGATCATTGAGAAAGAACTCGACCTTAAGTACATCGTGCTCACACACGGTCATGGAGATCACATCGGAGGAATAGACCTCTTCAAGGCTGATTTCCCTGATGTCAAAGTAGTAGCTCTCGCTGAAGAGAAAGAGACGCTGAATGATCCTGTAAAGAACAATTCCGCAGTTATTCTCGGCGGACAGATCTCAATGGATGCAGACATCTACGCTCATGACGGAGAGATCCTTAAAGTAGGTAATATGGACCTTAAGCTTGTCGCGACTCCGGGACATACGCCGGGCGGAATGTCGGTCATCCTTGAGGATGTGGTATTCTGCGGAGATACACTGTTCAAGGGATCTATCGGAAGATCAGATTTCCCGGGCGGCGACTATCTTACGCTGATCGATTCGATCAAAACCAGACTTTTTGCTCTGCCGGATGAAACAAAAGTCTATCCAGGACACATGGCAAAGACAACTATCGGCTGGGAGAAAAAACATAATCCATTCGTTGGATAAACGCATAGCTACATGACTGAAGCAGAATACAGGTTCAATATACACGGACAGGTCAATATCGCTCTTATGCGTGAGCTTATCGATGAGTTCATTGATCCTGAGCAGTACGAGATAACTGACAGCAGCGGAAGCGGAGTCATCCAGATCAATACAGATGAGTCGTCTGAC
>JAFWJS010000022.1 GCA_017511535.1 Eubacterium sp.
CATCCTTTTAACATCTTAAAAAAACTGCTGTTTATCATGTGTCTTAAATATCACATTCCACCCACATAGAACCATCAAAATCCTTTTTTTAGTACCACAAAGGTATACCACAGAGATAAGTTTATCAGGCTATATCCAGACAGGTGTCACATTATTAAGAGAAAATCCCAAAAGAAAAATCCCGGAAACTTTCGCTCCCGGGGTTTTTGATTTGAAATCATATACGAGCTGATCTCCACTGTCAAAACTAACGCTTTGAGAACTGTGAAGCCTTTCTCGCTTTCTTGAGTCCGTACTTCTTTCTCTCCTTCATGCGGGAATCTCTTCTGAGGAATCCTGCCTGCTTGAGAGGTGTTCTGTACTCTTCTTCGTCAGCTGCCGCAAGAGCTCTTGAGATACCATGTCTCAGTGCTCCTGCCTGACCTGTCATACCGCCGCCCTGTACGATAGCGATAACGTCGAATTTACCTTCGCAGTTCGCTACTGAGAACGGTCTCATGACTTCCTGCTTAAGAAGCTCTGCTTCGAAATAATCATCAAGATCCTTCTTGTTGATCGTTACTTTTCCAGTACCAGGGAGTAATCTAACTCTGGCGACTGAACATTTTCTGCGGCCTGTGCCGAGGTACTGTATCTTTGCCTTAGCCATTTTTCATTCCTCCCTTTCCTAGATCTCCAGCATTTCAGGTTTCTGAGCCTCATGATTGTGCTCAGGTCCTGCATAGACTTTAAGCTTCTTGAACATCTGACGGCCAAGCTTCCCATCCGGGATCATGCCCTTGACTGCGTGTCTGATGATCTCTTCCGGCTTCTTTGCCTGGAGTTTCTCCAGGGAAACTTCCTTCTTCCCGCCTGGGAATCCGGATACAGTCGTATAGACCTTGTCAGTTCTCTTCTTGCCTGTGACCTTGACTTTCTCAGCGTTGATCACGATGACATAGTCTCCGCAGTCGACATGCGGTGTGAACGTCGGCTTGTTCTTGCCTCTGAGGATAGCTGCTACCTGGGATGCGAGACGTCCGAGAGTCTTGCCCTCAGCGTCGACGACATACCATTTACGCTCTACCTCAGCAGGTTTTGCGATAAATGATTTCATACAAAATCTCCCTTCTGCCTACTGGGTTGCCGGCACTCCCTGCTTCCTGCGTCCGAAGACGCCCTCCGCTTCCGTTCGTGCAGCAACTGTTTCGGTCCTGCCTACTCAGTTAAGATTCACGGGAAAACCGGTAGTGTCGCTCTGCTGACTCGCTCTGCAGTCTGTGAGACTGTTTCACAAGGTGCTTCAACGCAACATTTCGAGGAATGCTTAACGCTTTCGGTGATACTAAAAATAACTCTCAGCCCGCGTGAGCTGCCGGCCGTAAGGCCTGCCCGCGGAATTTCCGCCGCGAAAAAGCGCAATAAAATAAAAACGCACCTCTATGCGGCGGACTTCATTATAAGCCATTACTATAATAAAATCAATAGGTAATTATACAGAAGAGCATATCAATCGATCCGTTTAGGGACACCTTTATATGGTTCCTCTTCATCCGGCTTTTTCTTCTTAGCCAGACTGTCGCCTATGAGGCCTTTGCCCAGGACGAGAAACAGGTGTACCGCCATTACGGCGCCGGTCACTGCCATCGTCTGCACAGGGAAGAAGATGAACGCGGCAGCATACAGCGCGAGGCCAAGCGTCCCGCCCGGTCCGAAAAAGCAGAGCCCCGCGAAGACCGCATATAAGATCTCCGGTATGACGACATACCAGTAAGCTGACATATTCGCGATGAGTCTGTTTAGTATCTCCATAATACGCTCCTGCTTCCGGAAGCATGTTACTGCTGCCTCATGCTTTCTGCCTTGAGCTTCTCCATGGCAGCGATCCCGTCGATGATCGTGAAGACTGTTTTCTCCAGCTTTCTGCCTGCGCGGTAATCAGCAGGGAACGCGAAATCGACGCGGCCTTCGTGTATGAGTTTAGACGCCTCTTCCTCATCGTCCTGATATACGGCGATCGAGTGGCCGCCGTTCACCTTAGTCAGCTTCATGCACGGCACGTCAGTATCTCCGTCGCCAAAATATATCATGTTGGTGAACGGGACGCGGCGTTCTTTGTCAGGCACATATCTGTTCAGGCTGTGCTGGTCAGTTACGTCAAGCACGCCTTTGTTCACACGGTACAGGAACTGCGTTTTGCTCGTGAAATTGACAGCCATCGCCGGCCACTCCGCCAGCCCGTTCTCGCCGTAAAGGAACTCCGCCGCGTAGATCTCCCTGAATTCCCCCGCGATCTCTGTTCCTTCGATTATTTCTTTAAGGCCGGATGAGATAATATAGTGCTCGCATTTCAGCCCCTTATCTTCGCAGTATCTGTTGATACGTGAAAACCAGCTTCTTACCCCCGGGAACAGCTTCACGCTCCTTCCCAGCGCGTTGAAGTTCTCACGCCTCGTAAGCATGCTGCCTCTTCCCTTCTCAAGCATCATATACATATATGACAGTATGCTGTCCATGTTGTTTTTCTTAGTCAGCCTGGTACATCCCGCCCAGAACTCATCCGCGCTCATGCCGAGGCCTTCCATGAAGCCGTAATCCTGCATGTTTTTCGGCGAAAGTGTCTTATCAAAATCATACATAAGCGCAACTACAGGTCTTGCCATATGCCACCTCTTTATAAAGATCCCATTATTACCCATTCGGTCCTGATTGATATATAATGATTATAGCACAAGTGATGTCATACTGAAGAGTCAACACGGGAGGAATAACATGATAATAGACTTTGATAACATTGAAGAAGAGGCCAAGCCCTGTTTTAAAGGCGGCAAAGGCACAGCTTATCTGAAAAAATTTGAAAACGAGCTCGGAAAGATCATGATGGGAAGACTTATGCCGGGATCCTCCATCGGCCTTCATACGCATGAGGACGAAAGTGAGATCATATATATACTGAGCGGAAAGGCTGACTTCATATATGACGACGGGACTGAGTCTGTCGGCGCAGGCGGATGCCATTACTGTCCTAAAGGGCACACCCATTCCATGATAAACAACGGGGATGAAGATCTGATCATATTCGCGACGATACCTAAGCAGTAATGCTCCGGTCGCAGGAACATGAAAACGACACGAAAAAGCAGGGACCGCCGATAAGCCCCTGCTTTTCTACTGTTTCTTGCCAGGCCCCGGCAGGGCTCATGACAGATCTGCAAACTAGCACGCAGCTTTTATGCAGACACGGTATATGCCTGCAGCCTGACAAGATGGTCCGCCGCTTCTCAAACAAGCCCTGATGATCTGTCACGCTCTGCCTTCAACAATAAACTAACAAACCTGTAGATATAAAATCTTGCACATTTGTAATATTTATGGTATTTTTGTATAAGAATTTTAGTTTAACTTATAGTTGATACCTTTTGTAATAGTTTCAGCATAGAAACAGACTTTGCCGCATGATTACCCTTGCAGAGAATGAAACCGGAAAGGACCGTGAAAATGAGATCCAAAGTCATAGAAATAGCGAAAACACTGAATAATCTAACTTCCATAACGACCAGATGCTACAGAAGCGGCAGACGGACAGCATATTATCCGTCCAACGCAGAACTGAAAGGGATGAAGGATTCATTCGCTCCGTATAGGAAAGAGATGTTAAGTTTCAAAGAGCCGATCGGCTGTATCACCACACCGTCCGGCTTCATCTTCGGCTTCGTGAAGAACGGAAACGAGAGCCTCGTGCTTGGCCCTGTAAAAAAGTTTCCCGCACCAAAGGCAGTACTTGAGAACGCCGCATCTAAGCTTGATCCATCCGGTAAATACCGGGACGCTCTTATCGCCGCGCTGAGAGACTGTCCCAGACTTTCTGTCTACTCTCTGGTCCCGCTTATCGCCGAGGCATACGAGCTTCTCAATTTTGACAAATACCCAGGCGATGACAGGAACGCCAACCTTATCTCTTCGACCGTCATCGACATCACCTTCTACGATGGCTCGATTGGAGATCTCAGCAGCCATAGACAATCGCTCGGCGCTATGCTGGAAAGTCTGATAGAAAAAGGCGACGTGGACGCCGTAAGGGAATGGATGTCCATTAATCCTAAAGTGCATTTCTACGCAGAGGTCACCGACGACCGGCTGAGAAATACTAAAGACAGCTTCATCCTCGCTTCGACACTTTACGGTCAGGCGGCGTCGCTCGGCGGCCTGGAACGGAGCTATATACTGCCACTCCTTCTTGACGCGATAAAGGCGGTCGAGAAAATGGACGATCCCGGCGAGATAGGGATACTACAGAGCAGCCTCGCGCTCCGCTTCGCAGAAGACGTTAAAGAGAGCAAAAGGGCAAATACCTCCAGACTGATCAGAAAAGCCGCGCAGATAATACAGCGTGATATCTTCAAACCTGTTAAAGTCAACGATGTCGCAGAAGAACTGGGAGTAAGCCGCGGATACCTGTCGAATCGCTTCCGTGAAGAGACAGGAATGACCTTTAAAGACTACATAATCAAAATGAAAATACGTGAGGCTAAAGGCCTCATAGAAAGCTCCAGCAAGACCCTCATCTCTATCAGCACGGCTCTCGGCTTCAGCTCACAGAGCCACTTCACACGCGCGTTCAGAAAAGAGACCGGCATGACGCCGAAAGAATACAGCGAAAGCATGCCGGCAGGAAGATCTGCTGATCTATAGATGTTCTATCAGGTGGATCCTTCTGATAGGGAAGTCCCCTCTCATCATATCGAGCCTCAGCCCGTTATACATAAGAGCCGCGCCGGAAACAGTGACGTCTGTTCCAGCGATATGATACGTCATATCAGGATCCAGACCGTCAGGTCTGATAAGCTGGAACGGCGCGTTTGCCTCGACAGACAGCGCGGCGACGAATACGAACGCCTCACTTCTGTCATCTGATACGAACTCCCACGCCTGGAAATCCAGTGACGGGAGTCTCTCCGCGCTGAACCTTGATGGATCAGCTCCTCCGATGTTCAGCCTGAAATATCTGCCGCTCTGTATTACTTTCCTGTAAATACGATATTCCCTGATCTCCTGTCGTATCTCTTCCTTCTCTTCTTCCGTGAGCCTGGAAGGATCCAGCTCATATCCGAATGTGCCGGACATGGCTACAGCAGCTCTCGTCTCAAGAGGCGAGTGTCTCCATGTAAGCTGATTCGGCGATTCAGACACATGGCTCCCAATAGCGCTTACCGGATACCCGTAAGCTGTGCCTCTCTGTATCTTCAGCCTGTTGATCGCGTCTGTATTGTCAGAGCACCAGATCTGCGGACAGTAGAAAAGCATACCTGCGTCGAAACGCCCGCCGCCTCCGCAGCATCCCTCGATCATGACGTCCGGGAACGCCTTCGTCACTCTGCCGAGCAGGTCGTACATCCCGAGCACATATCTGTGTGAGACTTCACCCTGCCTGTCCTCCGGAAGAGCGTTGGAGTAGAGGTTGTCCAGTCCTCTGTTGTTATCCCATTTCACATATTCTATGTTGGCGCTGCTCAGTATCTCGCTGATACAGTTGAAAAGATATTCTCTCACATCTTCGCGTGTCATGTCGAGCACGAGCTGGTTCCTTGCCATGACAGGTTTCCTGTCCGGATCGGTGAGCGCCCATTCCGGATGTGCTCTGTAGAGGTCTGAATCTTCTGATATCATCTCAGGCTCCATCCAGATGCCGAATCTCAGACCCTTATCATTGATCTTTCTGACCAGCTCAGGAAGCCCGCACTTTATCTTGTTCAGGTTCACAAACCAGTCGCCCAGTCCCGAGTTGTCGCTGTCACGGTCGCCGAACCATCCGTCGTCCATAACGACCATCTCTATCCCGAGATCTTTCGCGCCGTCCGCCAGCTCGAGCATCTTCTCGTCGTTAAATTCCATATAGCACGCTTCCCAGCTGTTCAGGAGCACAGGCCTTTCGCTATTAAGGTATTTACGGTCGATCACGTTCTCTCTGATTATCCTGTGGAATTTCCTAGTCAGCTTGCCCAGGCCTTTATCAGAAAACGTCATTATGACCGCCGGTGTCTGGAATGTCTCTCCCGGCGTCAGCTTCCAGCGGAATTCATCGTTATTTACGCCTGTCACCAGCCTTACGCTCCCGGTCTGGTCTTTCTCTATCTCTGTCTTGTGGCTTCCCGAGTACATGAGCATGTATCCGTAACAGCTTCCATGATCTTCGCCTGCATCATGGTCGCAGATTATGACGAACGGATTATGATGGTGGCTGCTTATGCCTCTTCCCGACTGCACCGAGAATACCCCTGTAGGGACAGGAAGTCTCTCCGGCTGGCGTTCCATACAGTGCCTGCCGTGGAAATGGATTATGTCAAAGTCACCGTATTGGTGATCTACGCACACAGACGCCGCTTTGTTCAGGAAAAGGGTCCTGTCTGAATCGTTAGTCAGCCTTACAGCCCTTTCGATAACGTCTTTCTCGCTAAAGACCGTGTATATCAGCTCTGCCGTCAGATCCGTCACTGCGTCGCGCATCAGGATCCTCAGCGTTTCCTCCTGCGCAGCATCCTCATCCGGCCTGACGTGTGGGAGCCCTTCCGGCTCATATACGCCCTTCTCTGCCCGGTAGCTTTCATATCTCAGATCTGTGGCCCTGCTTCCTTCTTCAGTCTCAGCTTCTGCGGCGTATACTCTGTGGTCGCCTGTCCCATGGCAGCTGTACTCCTGCGGGATCGTATCAAAAGAATATCCTCTGTCCAGTTTTTTCTCATATGGGTTCCCTGAAAATCCTCTGTCGCAGCCTGCCTGAAGAAAAGTCAGATCCTTGTCCGGGACCGACGGTCCATAGTAAAGATGGCGAAGGCACCCCGTATCGTCTGCCTTTATCATATATGTGCTGTGTTTCGTATTCAGGATGAAGATCTTCTCCTGCTCGTTGATCTCAATACTCATCTGGTTTTCCTCTCATATACGTCATACCGTGACATCTGACCGCCGTACCGTAAATTTCTGTATATTCAGAATACCACAAAGTCACTCCGCCTGTATACAAAAAAAAGACGGGACTTCTGTCCCGCCATTCTCTGTATGTGTATCAGGCATTAAAAGTGCTGTCCCCTAGTCAATCGGCTTCATCACCGGGAAGAGCTGTACGTCTCTTATCGTCGCGCTGTCAGTGATCAGCATCACCAGACGGTCGATACCGATACCGATACCTCCGGTAGGAGGCATGCCTACTTCGAGAGCGTTAACGAAATCTCTGTCCATAGGATGTGCTTCATCGTCGATACCGAGGTCAAGCTCTCTCTGCTGCTCAGCGAATCTCTCGTACTGGTCGATAGGGTCGTTCAGCTCTGAGAACGCGTTTGAGAGCTCCCAGCCGTTTATGTACGCTTCAAATCTCCTTGTGATCCTCGGATCCTTCGGATCTTTCTTGGCGAGCGGTGAGATATCGACAGGGTGCCCTGTCAGGAACACAGGCCCGTCCAGGAGTCCCGGATAATCCTCGCAGTAATCGTCGAACATCTCAGCGATTATCTTGCCGCGTGTCCACTCCTTCACCTCGTCCGGATCCATACCATATTTAATAGCAGCTTCTCTTGCTTCTTCGTCGGTCTCTATCTGGCTGAAGTCGATCTTCGTGATCTCGCTTACTGTCTCAGTCATATCGATCTTCTTCCACGGCGGAGTCACATCGAACTCTTTACCTTCATATCTTATGATCGGACTGCCGTTAACTGCCATCGCGCACTTGTATGTGATCTGCTCCATGAGCTCTTCCATGCTTTCCAGGTTTCCATACGCCTGATAGCATTCCATGGATGTGAATTCAGGGCTGTGGTTCTTGTCCATGCCTTCGTTTCTGAAGACTTTGCCCATCTCATATACTCTGTCCAGACCTCCTACGATGAGCCTCTTCAGCTCGAGCTCGAGTGAGATCCTCAAATGGAGATCAAAGTCCAGCGCGTTGTGATGTGTGTTGAAAGGTCTTGCGTTGGCGCCGCCCGCTATAGTCTGGAGAACAGGTGTCTCGACTTCAAGGAAGCCGTAGTCGTCTTCCAGCACCTTACGGACTGTGCTGATGATCCTGGCCCTGTCTCTGAACGTCTTACGGACGTCTTCATTCATGATGAGGTCTACATAGCGCTGTCTGTAGCGGAGATCCATATCCCTTAAGCCGTTCCATTTCTCCGGAAGTACCTGGAGTGACTTGGTCAGAAGGACGAGCTTCTTGACGTGTACCGAGATCTCCTCTGTCTTGGTCTTGAATACGAATCCCTGGATGCCGACGATATCGCCGATGTCATATTTCTTGAACCACTGGTATTCATCAGGACCGATATCGTCTCTCTGTACGTAGCACTGGATCTGTCCCTGCTTATCCTGGATATGGAAGAATGACGCCTTGCCCATGACGCGCTTGCTCATGATACGGCCGGCCATGGATACCTCTTCTCCGTCCAGAGCATCGAAGTTCTCCTTCACGTCCATGCTGTGCGCCGTCACGTCCCATGTCTCGATGACATATGGGTTCCTGCCGGCATCAACGAGCATCTTCAGCTTATCGCGGCGGATCTGCCTCTGCTCGGAAAGCTGTACTTCCTCAAGCTTCTTCAGCTGTTCGTCCGCTGCTGTTTTTACGGCTTCCGCAACGTCGTCTACTGCCGCGGCTGCCGAAGCTGCCGCTTTGGCCAGATTCTCTTTTGCTGATTCGGCGCGCTCTTTGATTTCCTCGTTACTCATTTCCTAGTCCTCTTTTTTTGATTCCTCTATCTTTGTTACTCTGAAGTGACGGAGTCCGCTTGGTACTGTTACCTCTACTTCGTCTCCAACAGCTTTGCCGTTGAGGGCGCTTCCTATCGGTGACGAGCTGGAGATCTTAGGCGGCTGTGAGAACGGGTCTACGTCTACTCCGACGATCGCGAATGACATCTCCTGATCTGCGTCGAGATCCTGCACAGTCACGGTAAGTCCCAGTCCGACCTTGCTTGTGTCGATGGTGACTACTACAGCGTTCCTGATCTTCTCTTCCAGAGCCTGCAGCTCTTCATGGAACTTGGCTTCATTTTCTTTTGCCGCGTCATATTCGGCGTTCTCAGAAAGGTCTCCGTATGAACGTGCTTCTCTCAGCGCGTCAGCGATCTCTTTCTGCTTTACTTTTACCATCTCCGAATACTTAGCCTGGAGTTTATCAAACTCCTCCTGGGTCATCTGGTTGTCTTTCAAATCATTCTCAGGCATTTGTTACATTTCTCCTTTATACAAAACTAAACAAAACAGCTTTTGCCGGGTCTCCTCGTCAAATGCCGTTCGATAGCAATTCTACTCCTACGGCACCCTGATGTCAAGAATCCGTAAAGGCCGCTGCCTCTATTTGACAGTCACCTTTATCTTTTTTGATACTCCGTTATGACCGTACGCATATACATAGCAGGTGCCTTTGCCGACTCCTTTTATGACGCCCTTCTTTGTCACTTTCGCAACTTTCGTATCTGTGCTCAGGTCTGTGATCATTTATTTATATATACTTTATCGTCACGTTTCTGCTCACCGTGACGAACACCATGGAAGCGTAGTCGATCCCGAATGTCAGAACATCGCCTACTTTCAGGCTTCGGTCACTGTCTTCTACGTCGAGGATCGTATGATCACTGGAAGCTCCGATGACTTTAATGCCAGAATCAAGCGGGAAGATCTCGTCCTCGCTTCCGTAATCAACTTTACCGCCCGCACATATCGCACGCATCCTGTTTCCTCTGTCTATGTACTCGGGTTCATGCCCGAATGCGTCCCTCCCCATCGTACCGCTCGGGTATGTTGGTTTGTTCTTCAGTTCGACTATCTCCAGTTTCAGCCTGAATATATCCTGATTCATGAAGCTCAGGTCGCACCCATAGAAAAGCGGCAGATCTCTCGCCAGCAGTATCGCTTCGCCGATCCTGAGGTGGTTGATCCGTTCCGGTATGCTGTCATCCAGTACTCTCATCAGGCTCGATGTCGCGCCGCCCGATAATATGTCTAGCTTACGTCCTATCGCATCCTCTACCTGCTCTGCTCGTGCCACGAATTCCTCAAGCTTTTCCTTCGTTGGAAGTATCGATCCATAGCAGCCGACGTTCATGCCGACTCCCGCGAGATACAGCCCGTCAAGCTCGTTTTCTACTGTCAAAGCCGCTTCTGTCAGCTCGTCTCCGACAAAGCCTTCTCTTAAGTCTCCCATTTCGGCCATCAGTATGACTTTATGGACTTTGCCCTGTCTGAGAGCTTCACTGCTCAAAGCCCTTAAGACTTCCTCCTCACTCTCGAGAGAATAGTCGCAGTACTTCACGATCTCAGGCACTTCGCTCAGCATCGGGATCCTGATCATGAGCGTCGGCTTTCTTAACTCCGGTTCAGCTTCACCGATACTGATCGCGTCTTTGAGCTGCTCGATCCTGGACGAACCGATCATCGTAACGTCACTTGCAGCATAGATCCTGGTGAGTTCCGGAAGCCCGTTCATTCCTTTGATGACTCCGGCCACAGAAATACCCTTCTCGGCGCACCGCGAAGTCACTTCTTCTATATTGTGTGAAAGCTTACCCTTATCTATCACAAGCTGTGGATATGAATGCATATGATCTCCTTGTGGATCAGAGACGGTTCCGGCCGTCTCACAGTCTTCCGGTGATATAGATATAGTTATCATCGTCGACGCAGCCGAGATCTCCTGTGTGGAGCCAGCCGCCTTCCAAAGCCGCAGACGTGGCTTCTTCGTCTTTATAGTACCCCTTCATGACATTCTCGCCCTTAAGGCAGATCTCTCCGATGCCCTCGTGGTTTTTGTTCACGACTTTCACCTCAAGGCCAGGCACAAGATGACCGCATGATCCGATCCTTATCTTGTCTTTATCTGACGGATCTACTGCCGCGATCGTAGCGCACTCTGTGAGCCAGTAGCTCTGAAGCGCCGTCATACCGAACATACGGAGTTCTTCCATGGCGTCCTTATCGACTTTGCTCCCGCCTGTCATGATCATGCGCACCTTTCCGCCTACTACGTCTCTCGACGCCTGCGCGAACGGAGCCACAATATTCAGCCCTATCTTGCTGGTATATTTGTTTGCGTTCATTATTGAATAGATCGCGTTGCTCCCGCGTCTGTCGTCTACGGTATCCTTGAACATCTGACGGATCATCCTCATGTCCGCAGGCGTCATGACGAGCACGGTCGGATGAGTATCGCGCATCTCTTTGCACATTTCCTCTGCCGACGCAGTCTTGACCTTTCTGGACCTGTGGATCGCGCCTGCTCCCGTATATGCTCCGCGCCATGTGCTGACGATCGACGCACCTCTGTAAAGAGGCAGCAGCAGACCGCATGTTATTTCATATATTATATGTGCAGGCAGTGTGGAATAGACCACGTCATACGGGTCTATCCTGACAGAGGCGGCAGCAGACATGACGCCGTACGCTATGTTCGCCTGCGTGAGCTCTACTGTCCTCGCCTGCCCTGTTTCGCCTGAAGTATAGACTATCGCGGCGGTATCGTCGCCTGATATCATCTTGTCTATATACTGTCTGTCACCCTGTGAAACGCTTCTCTTTCCTTCTTCGATAAGGTCGTTCCAGTTAAGGATGCCTTCTTCTGACGCGTCACCGCTTTCCTCTGTATGGATCTCGTCTGAGCTGTAGTCATACTCTATCAGCACTTCCAGAGGGGTCGTGCCGAGCGCCTTGATCGTGAGGAACTTGTCTCTCAGCGCTGATTCGAAGATCGCCACTCTGACTTCTGCTTCGCTCAGCCGTCTCTCCAGCTCTTCAGTGCTCAGGTCATACTCGACCGGCACCACAGTACCGACTCCTGACACGATAGCAAGGTATGACATCTGCCACTTATATCCGTTACGCCCTATCACGGCGACGTTGCTTCCTCCGAGGTCACGGTCGATCAAAGCTGTTCCGAGGCCGTCCATATCAGCAAGAAGCTCCTTATATGTGACTTCCACATACTGCCTGGAATTGTTTACTGTTTCGTTTCCGCCGGCTTCCGGCTCGAGTTTTCTTATGAACGCCTTGTTCTTTTCAAATCTGTCGCAGCTTAAGTAGATGAGGTTTTTGATATCTGTCACAGGACGGATATCTTTCGCTTCTATGTAGCCGCTCTTATCTCTCTTTATCTGGTCCACGAGTTCTCTCGCGCGGCTCTCTTCAAGGCGCTTCTTCTCGTGCTCGTCGAGGCTCCCGCCTGACTGCGGACCGCCGCCGAGCTTGTTGCCGAAACGCTTGATCTTGCCTGTAGTGGTTTTTATGAACGGCTCTTTACGGATGTTCACACGCTTGACCTGCTTGTATGGCGGGAGTCCTTTGTTGAACTCGTCGACGAGATCCTTGAACAGATAGTAGATCTCGCTTTCACCGAGGTCGCCCTTCTGGCGCTTCACCTCTTCGAAGTTCGGATAGATGTCGGCTGTGATCATCACGTTCCCTACTCGGTCGTCTGCAACTCCGTGCACGATGACTTCCTGCACAAGCTCGCTCTCCATGAGGACTGCTTCAACTTCTTCAGGGAATATGTTCTTTCCGCCCTTGGTGACGATGACAGTCTTGGCTCTTCCCGTGATATGAACGAATCCATCCTCATCCATATAGCCGAGGTCTCCTGTATGGAGCCAGCCGTTTCTCAGAGTCTCTTTTGTAGCTTCTTCATTCTCGTAATATCCCATCATGACCGACGGGCCCTTTACGATTATCTCGCCTATGCCGTCTTCATCCTGATCGACGATCCTGACTTTGGTGCCCGGCACCGGCTTCCCTACGGCGTCTGCCTTGCGGTATCTGTCAGGATTCAGGCAGATGATCGGCGCGCATTCGCTCATTCCGTATCCCTGGATCATCGGGATGCCCATCGCTTCAAACTCCTCAATTATATATGGATCCGCAGCGGCGCCTCCGACGATGAAGGCCTGCATCGCTCCTCCGAATGAATTATGTATCGCCTTGAACAGTCTCTTTATGACCATCTTGTTGTTATACAGCTTGAGGCGCTTGGAAAGATCTATAGCGCGGCGCAGTTTCTGGTCCTCGCCGCGGCGCTTGGCCTGTTTCCACATGCCCTTGTACATCTTTTCGAATACGAGAGGCACGCCCAGCATTACGTTGGCCTTGACCTCTTCCATGTTTTTCTGTATGTATTTGATGCCCTCACAGATGGCGATCGTCTTCCCCTGGTAGAACGTTGTGAATATATCGCACGTCATCTCATATACGTGATGGATAGGCAGGATCGAAAGCACGATGCCCGGCTCAGGGATCTTGAAGAACATGGAGAGCTGCATGCAGTTGGCAGCTATGTTCCTGTGTGAGAGCATGACGCCCTTTGCTGCCCCTGTCGTTCCTGAAGTAAAGAGCAGAGTGGACATCTGATCAGGGTCCACGTCTATGTCTGTATATGAAGCGTCTCCCTGTTCAAGCAGCTCACGCCCCTTTTCAACGAGCTCCGGAAGCGACAGCTCCTGCTCAGAGGCCGTCTCCTCTTCCATTGAGATGAAATACTGTATGCTCTTCGGATCGCCGAAGAGTGCCTCGATATTCTTACGGCATTTATTCGAATACACTATCGCGGCGGCTCCTGACCTTTCGACAAGACCGATAAGCTCTCCCGACGGAAGATTCTTGTCCAGCGGAACTATGACACCGACGCCGCAGACGACTGTGAAATATGTGAGTATCCAGCTCACACTCGTCTCTCCGATAACTGCGATCTTCTTACCGGAAAGACCCATCTTGATCATTTCCGTACCCAGCGCGTCCATATCCTGCTTGACTTCGCTGTATGTCACAGGCTCGAACTTCCCGCTCTCTTTACTTTTCTGGAGATATGCGGGGTGATCCCCGAACAGCTCCGCGCTGGAACAGATCAGTTCTTTGATGTCCTCGATCTTACGGAATTTGTGATATACGCCGTCGTACTTTTTATCGTTCATTTCGAATACCTCTTATCTGCGGGGCCCCGCATACGGCCGCGTCGATCCGGCTGTATGCTGACTATAATAATCCTTATATATATTAACAGATTTTATTGCAAATGAAAAGACCGCCGCTCCGGGGGGTGGGTATGAGATGGAGCAGCGGCCAAGGGGCTTTCCGCGCCTTTCGGAGGCTGCAGCCTTGTGCTGTAAGCTGTGTCTCCGTGGGAAGACGGCGCGGTATTGGTGATTACGTCGAATCGTAAGTTATTTACTTGTTCAGTTACCGGCTATTTGCCGATATTTCCGTAGTAACGGTATACTTCGTTATATCCTGTCCAGGAGGTGTTCACGCTGACTTCACGTCCGCTTGAGTCTCCTGATCTTCCGTCGTAGTTGTTATGCGCGCCTACGTCGAGTCCGTTTCCTGCGTGGATCTGGATGTGGCAGGAACAGTTGAGCACGATATCCCCGCGCTTGAGTTCCTTGACGTACGGCTTGCTGTAATAGTACTTTGTTTTTCCGTTCTTCTTGTATGAGCGCTTGATCAGGACTTTCTTCCATCCGTTTTTGACGAGACGGTCTCTTACGCCGCGGACCACAGGCGACGGCTTGACTGTAGCGTCCATGAAGTCTTTGCCCATCCCGCTGAATGCCAGCGCGGCGTTTACGAATGTTGCGCAGTCATAGTCCTTGGAAGCTCCGCTGTTTGTGTACGGGCAAAGCCTGTCCAGGCCGCGTCCTGTATATACTCCCATACTGTATCCGTATGAATCGTCTGCGGCTACTTTCTCAGCCCATTTGACCACGGCTTCTGATCCGACTCCGCAGTAATAGATCTCGTCTCCGTAGGTCAGCGATATAGTGCTGCCTTTGGAAAGGCTGGCTCCGGCCTTCTTGTTCTGCTTCATGATCTTGCCCATCTTGACGCCGGGATACTTTTTGTTCATATCCTTTTTCTTGATGAAGACCTTCTTGACAGATACCTTGAACCCGGCTGCGGTCGCCACCTTCTTCGCCTTTGACGGTGAGAGGTTGGTAAGATCCGGCACAACGCTCGGCGTTATCGTCTTTACTGTGACCTTCTTTGTTACTGTGAAGCCGGCGTGTGACCTGGCCGTGATCTTCGCGGTACCGTTTGCGACTCCCGTGACTTTACCTGACTGTGAGACCTTGGCGATCTTCTTATCGGAAGAAGTCCATTTGATCTTGTATGTCTTGAGCATGGATGCTGTGGTATCTACCTTGAACTGTGATGTGAATCCTGTATAGATGACAGATTCCGAAGCGCTGAACTTGATCTTGGTCGCGTTCACATAGTCGCCGTATCCCGGCCAGATAACGACTGATTCTGAAATGTTGCTCTGATTGTCGCCGTTCATACCTGCGACCGCCAGGAACACTTCTCTGTTGTTCTTGAAAAGCATCTTCCTGGAATTTTTCTTGACAGGCTTCTTGTAGATCCTGTAACCCTTATCAGTCTTGTACTTATAGTAGATCTGATACTGTTCGCAGTTTTCAGCCTCCGCCCACTTCAGTGTGACGTAGCGCTTGCCGACCTTGACGTTGTCTGCGGAAATGCCGCTCGTGGATACTGAAGTCGTAACAGTAAGTCCGGACGGTACTCCCGGGATCCTGGACTCTTTTTCTATCTGTTCGTCTACTGTTTCCTGAGCTGCGTCCTGATCGGTCTGACGCTGAGCCATCATCTGCTGTTCTTCAGCTTTCTGTTCAGCGATCATCTGCTGCTTCTGAGCTACGCTAAGAGCGCCGGCGTATGATGAAACCGTACCGGCACATAGAATGACAAATGTTGCTGCAAGGGCTGCCGCAGCACAGCGGGCCGCCTTGCCTGATACCATATCTAATCTCATACCCATATCAATCTCCTTTGACAATGACCATTTTATTAAGAAATACTTAAGAACTCAACAAGAATCTTAATATCTCTTTATTATTTACGATCATTGTCAGAAGGCCTGCACAATATGTAGTTGCAACGGGTCTGGCTGTACCACTATTTTCATTTCTTAAGAGATCTAAAGATATTGGGTCAGAAAATCTTAAAATGTCTTAAGGACACAATATGTGGTGGTCGCCTCCCTGTATATGGGGTAGTTGGGTTTACAATAACAGCCAAAATTAATTATTCTTAAAACTTTTCCTGATGCACCTTAAGAAACTACTTCATGCATGCAGTGGATGCTTCTGTCCGGGTGTTGTTAGAGGGATCTCCTTGTGCTAATATTGAATGCAGTCAGACCGGAAACTATATAGAAGTGAGATAGAAATGAAGACAAAGAAAATAAGAAAAGACAAAAAAACCGACGGACCATCGAAACCTGCCGTCAGGCGGCCGCACCGGAAAGTATTGTTCGACAAGCCCGGCAACTTCCTTTACCCGATCCCTGCCGTGATGGTCAGCTGCGGCACGATGGAAAAGCCCAACATAATAACTATCGCATGGACAGGTACGATATGTTCGGACCCTCCGATGGTCTCGATATCTGTCAGGCCGGAAAGATATTCTTACGGCATTATTAAAGAGTCCGGCGAATTCGTGATCAACCTGACCACAAAGAAGCTTTCCAGGGCGTGCGACTACTGCGGCGTAGTCAGCGGAAGAGACGTCGATAAGTTCGCCGAGACCGGACTTACCCCCGCAGAGTCCAGGACCGTGGCGTGCCCTTCGATCCAGGAATCGCCTGCCAGCATAGAATGCAAAGTAAGGGATGTCATACATCTCGGCAGCCACGACATGTTCACTGCAGAAGTAACAGGGGTCACTGTAGACAGCGCCTATATTGATTCGAAAAACAGATTCCAGATGAACAAAACAGACCTCGTGGCTTATTCACACGGAACATATCTCACACTTGGAAAAGAACTCGGGACATTCGGTTTTTCCGTAAGAAAAAAACCGGCGAAAAAACGCCGGTGATGATCTGTCACGATCTGTCATTATCCGCGGCCATCCGGCCGCGGTTTTTCTTTCTATTCATGCTTTCTGATAAATGATACGACTTTACCTGCCGTGCGGCCGGTAGGAGAGCGCTTCAGCTTACGGACCGCTGCTTTTACGTGGATCTTCAGCCTGCTTGCCCTGGACTTTACGGGCCTTCCGCCCGCGCCTTCAGCGAGCAGTTCCTTATATATGCCCTCCATCGTTTCAGCGAAGGCCGCGACAGAGAACTTCTCTCCTGTAGCAAGAGCTGCCCTGCGCATATCCTCATGACTGTCTTTGTTCTTTATGAACCACCTGAGGTGCTCTTCAAAGTCATCGCGGTCTGTGAATTCCCATCCGTTCACACCCGGATCGACGACTCCTTCAAGACATTCATCCTGCCTTACGAGAAGCGGAAGTCCGCATGAGAGCGCCTCAAAAAATGTGAGCCCCTGCGTCTCGCTCGTCGACGCGCTTACGAACAGATCTCCCAGATGATAATACTTGCTGACTTCCGGCGGAGGTACCGCGCCGTAGAAGATGATCTGGTCCCGCGGGACGCCTTTCTCTCCGGCTTTCTTCTCCAGAGCGTCACGGTACGGTCCGTCCCCCACTATGAGGAGCGTCACGTTCTCGCCCGCGAAAGCCTTCATATAGCTTATCAGTTCTTCCAGGTTCTTTTCCTTTGCAAGTCTTCCTATGGATATCGCGACGACATTTCCCTCCGGTATGCCGCACTCTCTCCGCATCTCTGCTATGTCAAAGATGGCTTCGCCTGAGAATTTATCCTGGTCGATACCTGTCGGGACGACTTTCAGCGGGGTCTCGATCTCATAACGCTTCAGGATATTCAGCACCTTGGTCGAAGGCACGATCACAGTGTCCGTCCGGTCCGCCACGAGCTTGGAAAGCCTCTTCACGACGCCCCTGCCCACACGTTTGCTCGGCGAGAAATAATGCGTATAGTCCTCGTACACCGTATGATACGTATGCACCAGAGGCGCCCCTGTCCGCTTTGCTATCTTCATGGCGATAAAGAACGTCGACATCTCGCAGTTACTGTGTACGATGTCCGGCTTCCATTCTATCAAAGCCCTTACCAGCGGGTTGGCGAATGCTGTCCTGAGCCTCGCTCCCGGATATACTTTCCCCGCGTTTATAGCGCCTATATATGTAACGTCGCCGTCAACATATGAATGCACAGTCGGTGAAAGCGTTATCACCTTCACCTCATGTCCTCTGGCCTCAAGTCCCTTCTTAAGATTGAGCACAGAGGCGACCACGCCGTTGATCGCCGGCACATACCAGTCTGATGTGATAAGGATCTTCATGTAAGTCCCATCTCCCTTTACAATACATAGCAGATCGCATGCTGCCGCTTACCGTTGTCCGCTTTCATTATATCATATCTCTTTACTTTTACTAAATCATTGTGATAAAATAGGAACGTGCCCGGTCTGTTAGCTCAGCTGGGAGAGCGCATGGGTCACAACCATGATGTCGTGGGTTCGAGCCCCGCACAGACCATTAATGAAAAAGGAATGGAGTTTTCCATTCCTTTTTTCATTGCATAGTATGTACACCGGGGCTCGAACCCCGACTTTATTCCGGCAGAAGATGATATCCGTACTTCTTCCTGTAAATGATCAGGAATGCAGCGGTTACTCCGACCGCAGCCACATCTGAAGCGACAAGCGTGTACCATATCCCGGACAGCCCGAAGATCACCGGAAGTGTATACAGGAAGATGATCTGGAAGATCAGCAGCCTGCTTGCCTCGATCAGCGCAGACAGCGTGCCGTTTCCGAGAGCCGTGAAGAACGACGACCCGCAGACGTTGTATCCGTATACGAGATATGTTATAGAGGTCACGCGGAACGCTGTACGAGTCATTACCATGAGGTCATCATCGTAGCTTACGAACAGTCTCGCGACCGCATCAGAAAGAAGCTCCGCGGCCCCGAACATAAGGACTCCCGCGACAGCCATCACAACGATGTTCCTCCGGATCACATTCGATACCTCTTCCATGTTCCTGGCGCCGTAATGAAAACCTATGATAGGCGACGTAGCCATGCCATATCCGACCATGACCGCACTGAACAGAAGGTAAACATACATAACGACACCAAAGGCAGAAACGCCGTTCTCTCCCGCATACTTCAGAAGCTGTATATTATACAGGATCGACACGATCGACGCGCTCACATTTCCCATGAATTCTGACAGACCGTTCCAGCAGGCGTGTACGAACACCCTGGGTTCAAAAGTCGTCTTCGTCATACGGAGAAGGCTGTCGTTCGGCATGAAGAAGTATATCAGCGGTATAGCGCCGCCAAGATATTCACTCACTACAGTAGCCCAGGCTGCCCCTGCCAGACCGTACCCAAGCGCACCTACGAAAATAAAATCGAGGACTATATTTGCTCCGCCTGAGATCACAGTGATAAGAAAGCCGAGCTTTGGCTTTTCCGCAGTGTTGAAGAATGTCTGGAACATCACCTGCAGGACAAGCATCGGCGTGGAAAGAAGCACGACTCTGGCGTAGATAAGCGTATCTTCGAATATCTTTCCTTCCGCGCCCAGAAGTCTTGAGATCTGAGGAAGGAAGATCTGCGCGAGCACCGTCAGCGTAATTCCGAGCACGATCGCCGCATAGACGAACATTGAGAAATACCGCTGAGCACGCTTGTTATCCCCTTCGCCCAGAGTTCTGGCGACTACCGCGCTTCCTCCTGTTCCGACCATGAATCCGACCGTGGATATGAGCATGATGACAGGATAGATCAGGTTCAGCGCCGCGAACGGCGTCTTGCCGCAGTAATTGGACACAAAAAATCCGTCGACTATCGCATATATAGATGTAAATAACATCATGCAGATAGCCGACACTGAATACCTGAGAAGGCGTTTATAGTCGAAATGGTCTGAAAGCTTTATCCTCATCCGCCTTTTACTGATACGCTTTATTTCAGCTTATAGATCTTCTTATCTTTATATTCAACTTTGAAATTTTCCGGATTCTTCTTTATATCATCATAAGTCTTGAAGAAGAATTTGAGTTTACTGCTTCCGGTGCGCAGCCTGTATGAATTGTCGTAAGACGCGTCGAGGACTTTGCTCCCGACTGTTACCCAGCAATGCTCGGTCATCTTGTCGGATTTCTTCCTTCTCGCCTTGCCGAGGTGGAGCTTGACATTACCATATCCCATGGCGCGCGCGGCGACAGCGGTCAGGCTCGCGAACCCGTAACATTTGCCGCCCTTGTTGTATGCCATGTTTTTCGCTTCGCCGTAATACCAGCCGCTCTTAGACGAATCCGGCTCCGGCGTCGGCAGGTATGACAGTTTGACGATATACTGATAGCAGCGCTTCATCTTCCCTTTTTTGCTGAGCTTTGACGTGAATTTGACACTGTCTATCACCTTTGACATGGCTTTGTTGCCGTTTTTGTTCAGCAGCGACCTGAAGCCGCGCCCCTTCGGCGAGAAATGATACCAGGTCCCCTTGATCTTCACGTTCGTGTCGGTGACTTTCTTCCCGCTCTTGTAGTAGTACATGTAGCCGTCTTTCTTCACGACTCCGTTCGCCGCGGCGTAAGAGTGCTCCTCCGGCGCAAAGCCTGCTGCCATGCACACAAGAAGCACTGCCGTCAAAGCAATACCTGTGATCCTCTTCATTTTTTCATCCCCCTGAAATGATTTCCCGGGTCCCCTTTACGACCCTTTATACCCCTTATTATATATTATTTCTCAAAATGCTGATAGTCCCTTGTTCCTGTTTCTCCCAGCCACCTGAATCCATGCTTCCTGAATATCCTCGTGATATCGCTGTCTGCGAAGATCATGTGCGGCTTCCTGACGGATCTGTTAGCGTATTCCGCGCTTCTGCTCTGGTTCGGATAGATCCTGCCGCCGGGGCACCACGGGTTCTCAAACGGATTGACATCTATCGCCCGGCCGTACCCATGCGTCGATACCGTGCTCGTCCCCGCGACCATGCGGTAATTGAACCCCGTAGTATTGTCGTCGTTCATCGACGCCGTGTCGGCAGCGCTGCCTGCCTCATTGCCGGAAGCGCCGCTCTTCGGATAGTATTTATCTATGAGCGTCATCCTCCTTATCTGATATTCTTCCTTGAACAGCTCGCGGAATACGGCTTCGGTGTCTTTCGCGATCGATCTGTTAACGATGATCTCGCCTGTGCGTATCTTTCCGCTGAAATCATAGTAGAGTGTTGTGATGTACCTCAGGTCTTTATAGCTGATGACCGGGTTCTTCCTGTATGACTTCCCGTTGATACGTCTGTACACGCGGTCGTTCTTCTTTATCTTATATATGCGGAACCAGCGCTTCACGCCGCCTGTCTTTTTCAGTTCCTTATGCGTCAGCCTCGTGCCGGCCTTCAGGGTGTACACCGATCTTCGTGTAACAAAACCCTTCTTATCGATGCGGATCTTTTCCCCATGCTTCAGCTTGAGCTTCTTCTGCCTCCCGCTCCCTGCCTTGCTGCTCTTCTCTTTCTTCTGAGACGCAGCGGCGTCCGTAGTCTGTGAAGTCCCGGAGCCCTGATCCCCTGCGTTGCCGCCTTCGTCTTTGCCGGCGCACGATGCCGCAGAGAAAGCCAGAATGCATGCAAATAAAAGCACGAATGTCATGTATATACTTCTGCAGATACCCGTCTTCTTCATTACTATCCCTGTATATCCTGGTTTGCATGCTTATACGTACATTATTCTAACATACCTTATGGATAAGCGCATGAAAATCCGAGTCAAATCACTTGAAAAACAAGGCTGATGATGATAATATAATGATTGCTATGCACCAGTAGCTCAGGGGATAGAGCGTCGGTTTCCTAAACCGTGCGTCGGGTGTTCGAATCGCCTCTGGTGCACCATCAGAAAAGCCACTCCTTCGGGGGTGGCTTTTCTGATATCTGCAATCAAAGCTGAGGCGATTCGGACACGAAAGTGCACGAGCGTTGAGCGAAGATGTCCGGTGGACATCTGAGTAGCGAGTGGCTCAAGCATCCTGCGAAGAGGATGCGCAGAGCGGCAGATTGCTGAAAGCAATCTGCGTAAATCGCCTCTGGTGCACCAAAAATGCCGTGATTCAAACGTTTTGGAACACGGCATTTTGTATTATTTACATATTTTTTCATATCGGGTTTATTAGTTCGCCTCAATTATCTGTTACAACCCGGCTAATGCTCTTTTCAACAAAAATGTGCAGAAGTAAGGATATGTGTATATATCGTTCGCAAATCCAACGTTCTGATCAGCAAATTTGATCCCATGATGTATATCACTGTATACCTCCTTACAGACAACCTCATATATCAAATTCCGTAAATTTTCAACATATTATTCCCGTGATTTTCAATTTCTAACGCTTAAACTGTACCATAATAAAAGGAGAGCGAGGTTACCCCGCTCTCCGGTATCAGTTTTATTTGCAATCCGGCACGCTGCAGCCAGGCCCGCAGTCCCGCATTCGCAGTATTACTTGACTTTGACCGTGAATGTCACTGCCTTCGAGAACTTCTTATAGTTCTTGCTGCCGGCCGCCTTAACATTTACTTTAACTTTATATGTACCCTTCTTCAGGCCCTTCTTAATGGTGACTTTGCCGTTCTTCCTTACGACGATCTTCTTGCTGCCGCTCTTTCTTGAATACGTAACTTTGCCGACAGCATTGCTGACTTTGATCACCTTTGCAGGCTTCACCGTCATGTTCTTCTTTTTCAGCGTTGCTGCCTTGACGGCGAGTGTCCTGCCTTTGATCTTCGCTTTCTGTTCTGCCTTGATCACCTTGACGTGTACCTGTTCTTCTGCACCGTTCGGATCAGACACCCTGATTATCGTTTTTCCGATACCTACAGCTTTAACGATACCCTTTGCTGATACAGTCGCGATCTTCTTATTGTCTGACTTGTACGTGAAAGTCCCCTTCGGTACGTCGCTCCCGTCTACGTTGTTGATCCAGAGGCCGGTCTTGTCGCCGTAGAAGATCTCTCCTATATCCCAGACATTGTACCAGCCTCTCTTCGGTACGTTGATACGTACCACCTGTGTGCCGATGCTTATCTCTTCCTGCTCGCCCGGAGCACCGTCTGCCTTATCGATCATGCCCTTTGCAGAAACGGACAGATATCCGACGCCCGGCTTACGCGCCTTAACGGTAACTGCCGCAGGATTCTTCTCGTCCGGGATCATTTCGAATATGTCTTCACTTCCTTCTGCGATCTTCCAGTCGATCTGAGGATGTGCAGGCATCTTCGCTCCGGTGCCTCTCCTGAAGCCTACTGTGATGTTCTCTGAGACATCTTCATATTCGAAGAACACTTCGCGGTACCGCGGCAGCTCTATCACATTGCCGCCCGGCAGATACATTTTCAGATCCTGCACCTTGCTGCAGTATCCTTTGATAGGGAAATTGTCCAGACTGAAGAAGTAATGCATGTTATCGAATACTTTCTTTCGGAAATCGTCATCAGAGTAATCATACCATTTCCCATTCAGGTTCACGAAACTTTCCCCTGGATTTACGATACCTTTCTGCCAGCACGGATCGCCGAACAGTTCTGCCATTTCCTTCAGCGTTCCCGTCTGGATATTTATATTATATTTATTCTCCGGCGTCTTCTGAGTGACGATGATCGAATAGTACTGACCCTTCTGGATGATGACATCGTCCTCGACAGGGATCTTATGAAAACCGCCGTACTGGAACGGCTCCTTTGATGTGCCTGAAGCCAATTTCACTCCATCCTGCGGGTTTTCATATCCCGGCCTGAGGATATATACTTCATATTCCACCGTCGTGCCAGGCGCTGCTGTCTGGCATGAGATATAGTCAAGCTTCTGATTGCCTTCAGCCTGGAAGACATTGGACATAGACACCTTATCCGGAAGATCTGCCGTCTGGATATCGTTCACAGGCATATAATCGTACTGATCGAGGTAGTATCCTTCACCCGGGACTTCCTTGATGAACTTCAGCGCTTCAGGAGAATCAAGGCTCTGGTCATAGTATGACAGCCAGAAGTAGCCCGTATGCTTTCCTGTCTCCTCGTCGACTATGCCCCATGTGGCAGGACCTTTGTTCGGGAATTCTCTTTCTCCGGAGCCCCAGCTGTTCTTGACGAGCCACGCGCCGTCTTCAGGCGGAAGCGGCGCTTCCTTGACTGACTGATTGCCTTCTTCGTCCTCGAACACAGCCAGATGTCTGAAATTCTCTTTGCTGTAATTGTCATCCCATCCTACGATAGTTACCGCGTGGTTGGCCTGATCAGGTATAAATGTATAGTGAGCCCAATTGTCACTAATATACTGTGTCTTCTCTTCCTGGCCCGGCATGGAGGTGTCGGCGCAGAAAGCGATCTCCACAGCACGCTTGTTGACCAGCTCTGTCTTTATGGCTTCCGTACCGAGCGGATCATATTCATATACCGGATCATCTCCCGGGTGATCCTCATCCTGTACCCTCTTGGCAGGACTAGGAAGGAGATACGACTCATCCAGAGTATATGACTGATTGAATCTCAGGCTCTCAGGCATGCTCCAGTCATCCCCGTCGCTGTAGCAGTAATCTTCATATCCATCATCTGTCTTCCGCTGTTCGATATCTCCGGCAAGTCCTTTATATACAAATATATCTTCCGGCAGACCCTCAGCCACTGTGCGGTCTTCTCTGTCAGGCCCCATTCCGGAAGCAAAGAGGCCTGTTGCATATATCGACAGCCCGCCGAGATTGAATCTGTCTGTAAGCTTGACGTTATCCTTCACATACTGCATACCTTCTCCGTTCTGTGAGCTGTCCGGATCATTGATCGGAGTTACCAGGAAGTTTATCAGATGTTTCTCGGAAAGATCCAGCTCCTTTACGCCGTTTTCAGGATCTGCTTCAGCAGCGTATCCCGGCGCGATACCGTCTCCGATTATACTGGTCTCCGCCGCGGCGATCGCCGCGAATCCCCAGCATGAGCCGAACGGGTTCTGGAACTTGACAGGAGTGACATATGAAGTCTCGTCACCGTCCTTCATGAACTTGGCACTAAGATCGAACTGCGGCATACTGATATCAGCGTTCAGCTTCAGTCCTTTTCCGGTGCTGCCGCGGAACGCGAACGGATCTTTGCCGCTGTCAGCAAACTGCCTTGCGATCTCTTTGATCATCGCTCCGCTGTTGTCTGCCTTGTCGTTACCTGCCGCAAAAGCAGTGCCTTCAGTCATGACCATTCCTGCAGTCATGACCAGTGACAGGACCAGCGCAAGCGCTTTCCTTGAATACTTTCTCATACTTTTTCCTCCCTTCAGCATGCATGCTCGCCGCTTGCTGTTTATGCCTGCCTACATTATACTATATCGCCTGATCAAAATATATTTACTTTACTATCTTTTCCTTCTTACGGAACCTGGCTCTGTTAGATGAATCCCCGGCGCCTGTCTTTATCTCGCCTGCCTTCGTGAGTGCTATGCGAGTGAGCTGCGGTCCCGCAAGCTCGTATATCAGCACGCTGAACAGTATGATGTTCCGTATCATACTGCCCATCTCCTCACCCAGATCCTGCGCTGTGACCACCATTCCGAGCGCTACGCCGGCCTGCGGGAACAGCGTGACCCCAAGGTATTTACGCACTGTGTCTCCGCAGCCCATGACAGTGCTGCTCACATGTGCTCCGAAGTACTTTCCGATGCACCGTGCAATTATATATACGACGCCGATCATGATGTTGACAGGATGGCTGAACACCCCGAACTCAAGCCCTGCTCCCGAGAGCACGAAGAACGTCGCGTACAGCGGCGCCGTCCACCTGAGCGACCTCTCCATTATATCCACAGAATACTCACTCATGTTGCAGAACACTGTTCCGAGCATCATGCATACTAGAAGCGAAGAGAATGAGATCCTGACGCCTCCTCCCAGCTCGAACTCTCTCGACGCCATCGCTATCGTCATAACGACAAAGGATATCGTGAGCGAGAGGCGGTTGGAGTTGGAGAAGAAGATCTTCTCGACCTGCGTGAGAATGAATCCCATGACGGTTCCCAGTATCAGCGAGAAAACGATCTCCAGAAGCGGATCGATCACGACAGTCACAGCGTCGATCTCGCCGCCCTGCAACGCGTGCGCTATCCCTATGGAGACCGAAAACACCACGAGCCCCACCGCGTCATCCAGCGCTACGATAGGCAGAAGGAGCTCTGTTACGGGGCCCTTCGCCTTGTACTGTCTGACTACCATCAGGGTCGCCGCCGGAGCCGTCGCCGAAGCTATGGCGCCGAGCGTGACTGCCACAGGAAGCGGCATCACCTCAGGACCCATCACGATATACATTGCTATCAGTACGGCATCTACGAGGACAGTTGCGAGAAGCGACTGAACGACGCCTATAACGAGAGCGGTCCTGCCCGTCTTCCTGAGCTGGGCAAGCCTGAACTCGTTACCTATATCAAAAGCTATGAATCCGAGGGCGACGTCGCTCAGGAACGAAACGCTCCCGAGATCCTCCATCGACGTGAAACCTATTCCGTGTATCCCGAATCTCCCCAGTACATACGGCCCGACTATCACCCCTGCTATGAGGAACGCGGTAACGTCCGGGAAATTCAGCTTGCAGTATTTAAATAGGCGGGTCATCATGAGACCCGCAAATAAAGCCAGTGCTGTTGCCAATAATAAATGCATAATACCTCACACTTTTAAATCATATGTTTTTTTCGTATTACAGAAGCGGCGCTATGAAGCGGAGCACATGCATCAGGAAGCTCTGTCCGGCCGTCGGAGCTTTGTAGGTCTCAGTAACTTCCCGGCACTCCGCCATAGTATTCTCAAAGTCACGCCTCGTATCTGTCACGGCCTCGCAGTCCGCGTACAGGCAGCTGTTCTCGAAATGGTGATACAGGCTGCGGTAGTCAAGGTTGATCGTTCCGCAGGCCGCCAGCATGTCGTCAGCCACACTCATCTTGCAGTGGCAGAATCCCGGCGTGTACTCATAGATCCTTACTCCGTTCCTGACAAGGCTGTGATAGTAGGATCTCGTGACTGCATATACCAGCTTCTTGTCAGGGATACCCGGCGTGATCACTCTGACATCCACTCCTCTCTTTGCCGCGAGGCCGAGCGCGTGGATCATCTCATCGGTAAGGATGAGATACGGAGTGATATACCATACATAGTCCTTTGCGTATTCAGCCATGGAGATATACACGTCCTCGCCGACATGCTCGTTGTCGATAGGAAGATCACCGTACGGGGCTATGAATCCGTTTCCTTTTGCTTCTTTATTCTCTGCGTCAGGAAGAAACTGTGCGTAATCTGTATCATTATCGTCGTCTCCCCTGATCGCGTTCCACATCTCAAGGAACATGACGGTAAGACTCTTCACAGCGTTCCCCGTTATCTTCACTCCGGTATCCTTCCAGTGACCGTACGGGTGCGTGATGTTGAAGTATTCGTTCGCCAGATTGTATCCGCCGGTAAAGCCGACCTTTCCGTCGATGACCGTTATCTTTCTGTGGTCTCTGTTATTCATGAACAGATGGAATCCCTTCAGGAAAGGATTGAACACTCTGCAGCGGATCCCCTTTGATTCCAGCTGTTTGACAAAATCCATATTTATGAAGCCGATGCTTCCCATGTCGTCATAGAACACTCTTACCTCGACTCCCGCCTTCACGCGGTCTTCCAGGATATCCTGTACACTCTTCCAGCTCTCCGCGTTCTCGATAGCGTGGTATTCCATGAAGATGAACTTTTCCGCCTTGCGTAGCTCTTCCTTCTGTGCCTCTATACCCTTCGTCGCGTCGTCATAATATTCTATCTCAGAATCGTCATATACCGGAAAGCCCGCCTTGGAATAGACGTATCTCATCAGATTTCCCGCACGGCCGTCTTTCGAACAAAGCCCTTCAAAGGCTCCGGTATTCTCAGGAAGCAGCGGGAACAGCTCTTTATCTACCGCAGCGTATTCTCTCTTCATCTTCCCTGTGCCGATACCCATGCCGAGCAGCAGATACAGCGTGACGCCGAATAACGGAAGTATCATGATGAGTACGATCCACGGCATCTTCACAGATGCCGTCTTAGGCTGGCTGTAGATGTTCAGCACAAGGATGGCCCCGATCAGATGGACCGCGATCTCTATCCACCAGAAATAATTTCTAAGCCACAGGACTATATAGATGGTCAGCGCGATCTCTACGATAAGCGACAGACCGATCAGTATAAGTCTGCTTATGCCGTTGCTGGTGCTCTCTTTGCCTTCTACTGTGTTCTCTCTGCTCATTGCCTTCTCCTTTACGCTTCTTCGTCGTCCGAGAGAGCTTCTCTCTGATATACAGTGACTTTTTTGTTGTAGCTCTCGAAAGCATTGTTCACCAGCGCCTGGTCAGGCTTCTTTGTGAAGAGCGAGACGGCAGGCACTATCACGAGCCCTGTCAGCATGCAGAAAGCGCCCGCGTTGATCGGCGACTGCAGAAGCAGAGGGAACTTGTCCCTGATCAGCATGTTGAGGATCATGAACACCGTCGCGAAGATGAAATTCACCCAGCACGCCGCGGAAGTCGTCTTCTTATTATATAAGCCGTACAGGAACGGAGCGAGGAACGCGCCGGCAAGAGCGCCCCAGGAAACTCCCATCAGCTGTGCGATGAACGTCACGTTCGACTTGTACTGTATCAGCGCTATGATGACTGAGATCACGATGAACACCACGATTAGAAGGCGCATGGTCATGACCTGTTTCTTCTCGTCCATATCCTTTTTCAGATGATCACGAATCAGGTCAAGCGTGAGCGTCGAGCTGGAAGTCATTACAAGCGATGACAGCGTCGACATGGATGCTGACAGCACCAGTACCACGACTACCGCGATCAGGATATCCGGAAGCCCGGAAAGCATAGCCGGGATGACAGAGTCGAATCCGTTGGCTTCTATGTCCACCATGTCCGAGAACAGACGTCCGAAACCTCCGAGGAAGTAGCAGCCTCCTGCTACGAGGAAAGCGAATACTGTGGAGATAACTGTACCTGTCTCAACAGACTTTTCACTTCTGATGGCGTAAAACTTCTGTACCATCTGAGGAAGCCCCCATGTGCCGAGTGAAGTCAGGATGACTACTCCGAGCAGGTTCAGCGGATCAGGTCCGAAGAACGACGCGAACACGCCCGGCGTCGAGCTTATCGTTTCATCCGTGACACGGCCCATGCCGTCAAGCGCAGCCATGAAGCCGCCTTTGCTCATCAGTACGGCACCGACGACTGCAACGATACCGACGATCATGATCAGTCCCTGGATGAAGTCGTTTATCGCCGTCGCCATATATCCTCCGGCTATTACGTAGATTCCCGTAAGTACTGCCATTACGACGACGCAGACGCTGTAGTCGATATTGAACGCCATTCCGAAAAGACGGGACAGGCCGTTATACAGCGACGCTGTGTACGGGATCAGGAATATGAACGTTATGATAGACGCCCCTATCTGGAGCGATTTGTTGTCGAATCTCTTTCCAAAGAAGTCCGGCATGGTCGCCGAGTCGAGATACTGAGTCATTATCCTGGTCCTTCTTCCGAGGATCCTCCACGCCATGAGAGACCCGATGAGCGCGTTTCCTATGCCGATCCAGGTCGCGGCGATACCGTATTTCCATCCGAACTGTCCGGCATATCCGACGAATATTACCGCCGAGAAGTAAGATGTTCCGTAAGCAAAGGCCGTGAGCCACGGTCCGACCGAGCGGCCTGCAAGAACAAAGCCGTTAACATTGGTTGCGTGGCGCCTGCAGTATAGACCTATACCGATCATGACGCCGAAAAAGATGATCAGTAACAATACCTTGATAAACATACTGTTTTATTTCCCCCTTTACAGATCAGCCATGTCTTCCTGGCTGAGGACTTTGATGCCGTTTGATACAAGCGCCGCTGACGCCTTCGCGTCGTCGTGCACTTTGAAAATCATATAGGCGTTGCTGCCTTCTGCTGAAAGGATCGCGTACATATACTCAAGATTGATATTGTTGTCTGTGAAGATCTTCAGGACTTTGTTGAGGGCTCCCGGCTCGTCAGGGATCTCAGCCGCGACTACAGGAGTCAGCCTGCTGATATATCCTTCCTCGTTCAGGATCGTTACTGTCTCAAGCACATCGTCTACGATGAATCTCGCGATGCCGAAATCTGTGGTCTCAGCGAGTGAAAGAGCTCTCAGGTCCACGTTGTGATCCGAAAGCGTCTCGGTCAGCTGATTCAGCTGGCCCGGTTTATTCTCCAGAAATACGGAGATCTGTTTAACTGACATTTCTATTCTCCTTTACAAAATCATTCTCAAACCTGTCCCCGGGTGTGACATTATATTTTACGCTTGTCGATGACACGGACTGCCTTGCCTTCGCTTCTCGCGATCGTCTTAGGCGCTACGAGCGTTACGTTGGCCTTGATGCCGAGCATGGACTTGAGTCCATCGACGAGCTCATGCTGACGCTCGGAGATCTCGCCCAGGTTGTCTGTGAACATTTCCTGGGTCATTTCGACCTGAACGTCCAGTGTGTCGGTATTGTTCACGCGGTCAACGATGATCTGATAGTTGGCCGGATAGCCTTTGTTCAGGAGCACTGTCTCGATCTGCGACGGGAATACGTTGACGCCGCGGATGATCAGCATGTCATCTGTACGTCCTCTCGGTCTGGACATCTTCACGAACGTACGGCCGCATGAGCACTGCTTTCTGGAAAGTGAGCATATGTCGCGCGTACGGTATCTGAGGAGAGGGAACGCTTCCTTATCGAGTGATGTGAACACGAGCTCTCCCATTTCGCCTTCCGGCAGGACCTCTCCTGTCTCAGGATCGATGATCTCTGCTATGAAGTGGTCTTCATTAACGTGCATACCGCTCTGCTCCGAGCATTCGAACGAGACGCCCGGCCCTGACAGCTCTGTCAGTCCGTAAATGTCATATGCCTTGATACCCAGTGTGTTCTCGATGTCGTGGCGCATCTCTTCACTCCATGCTTCAGCTCCGAAGATTCCTGCCTTCAGAGGAATGTCCTCCGGCTTCATTCCCATCTCTTTCATGGATTCGCCGAGATAGGCGGCATAGCTCGGAGTGCAGCAGAGGATAGTCGCTGACAGGTCTTTTATGAACATGATCTGACGCTCTGTGTTGCCGGAGCTTGTCGGGATAGTAAGGCATCCCACTTTGTGGCTCCCGCCGTTCAGCCCCGGGCCTCCTGTGAAGAGGCCGTAGCCGTACGATACCTGGCATACGTCTTCTTTGGTCCCGCCTGCGGCTACGATAGCTCTCGCGCAGCACTCTTCCCACAGATTGATGTCATGCTGTGTGTAGAACGCTACGACGCGCTTCCCCGTAGTTCCTGATGTGGACTGGATACGTACACAGTCCTTCAGAGGCTTGCCGAGCAGACCGTATGGATATGCCTCTCTGAGATCCGCTTTACTGAGAAAAGGCAGCTTGTGCAGGTCGTCTATAGACTGGATATCGTCAGGCGTAAGGCCTGCTTCTTCCATTTTCTTCCGGTAATATGGAACGCTGTCCCATACGTGCCGGACCTGCTTTACGAGCTTTTCGTCCTGGATCTTTTTCAGTGCTTCTCTCGACGCACACTCGATCTTTTTCTGGAAATACTTAATCATTGTTCAATACCCTCCCTGGTATTCTTCATCCGGTATTCCAAGCTGTCTTTCCTTTTTTCTGCTTACGCGGATCTTACATCAGTTGAAACTTATTTATTACATAGCGTCACGCCCGAGAGCGAACGCTTTTCTGTTGAGCTCAAGGAACTTCTCAGGCACATTGGCCTCAAGAGCCTTCATCCACGCCTCTTCAGGAAGGTCGAAATAATGTGACAGCCTTCCCATGAGCACGAGGTTCACCGCCTTGACAGATCCTGCTTCCTCAGCAAGCTTCACGCAGTCGAGGGCATCTACTCTGGCGCCGCTCTCCTTAAGCTTCTCCACGAGGTTTTCCGGATATTCCGCGGCGCCTGTGATGACAGGCATCGGATCTATCTGCTGGATGTTGGTCACGATCCTGCCGTCTGCCTTAAGGAACGGCAGCCATCTCGCGGCTTCCAGAAGCTCGAACGATACTATGAAATCTGCTTCACCTTTATCTACCACAGGCGAGTAGACTTTATCGCCGTATCTTACATAGGTCACTACTGAGCCGCCGCGCTGCGACATGCCGTGTACCTCGGATACTTTTACGTCATACCCTTCGGCAAGAAGGAGCGACCCCAGCATTTTGCTTGCGAGCAGACTTCCCTGTCCGCCCACGCCGACTATCATAATGTTTCTGGTTTCCATGGCTACTCCTCCCTTCCTGTTTCAGGTGTCTCGACCGCCGGTTTCGCGGTGGATTCAAAAGCGCCGGCCTTACAGAGCTGGCTGCAGACTTTACAGCCTACGCAAAGCGTATCGTCTACATGTGCTTTTCCGTCTTTTATCGAGATCGACGGGCAGCCGATCTTCATACACATCCTGCATCCTACGCATTTATCTGTATTGACTTTAAGAGGCGCGTCGTGCTTTACATATTTCAGCAGCGTACATGGACGCCTTGAGATTATGACTGAAGGCTCCGGCGCAGCAAGCTCTTCTTTGATCGCTTTGTCTACAGCTTCAAGGTCGTATGGGTCCACGACTCTCACGCGGTTTATTCCCATGGATCTGACGAGTGCCTCAAGGTCGATCTTTCCCGCAGGATCGCCTTTGATGTTGTATCCTGTCAGAGGGTTCTGCTGGTGTCCTGTCATTCCGGTGATCGAATTGTCCAGAACGATGACTGTGGAATTGGACTGGTTGTACGCGATGTTCGCCAGCCCTGTCATGCCGCTGTGCATGAATGTCGAATCGCCGAGAACTCCTACTGTCTTTCCTTCTGAAGCCCCGCCGGTCGCTGTGTTGAATCCGTGTACCGCTCCGAAAGACGCTCCCATGCAGAGTGTCATCTCCATCGCGTTCAGCGGTGCCGTCGCTCCGAGCGTGTAGCATCCTATATCGCCGAGTACGGTGACTTTGTTCTTGGCGAGCTCGTAGAACAGGCCTCTGTGCGGGCAGCCTGAGCACATTACCGGAGGACGCATCGGGATGGCGTCGTCAAGCGCCTTTCCGGTGTGGGCCTCTCCTCCCAGGGCTTCCGCCACAAGATTCTGTGAAAACTCGCCGCAGATCGGGAGGACGTCTTTTCCTTCCACTTTCAGGCCCAGTGCTCTGCAGTGGTTCTCGATTATCGGGTCGAGCTCCTCAACAACGACCAGACGGCCGACTTTCGCGGCAAAATCCTTTATGAGCTTCTCGGGGAGCGGATTGGCCATTCCCAGCTTCAGGACTGACACGCTGTCCCCGAATACTTCCTTTACATATTGATATGAGGTGCTGGACGTGATGATGCCCATCTCGGTCCCGCCCATCTCTACGCGGTTGATCTTATCAGTTTCCGCAAGCTCGATGAGCTTCTTCGTACGCTCCTCTACTATCGGGTGACGCTTCTTCGCCATGCCCGGCATCATCACATATTTCGGGATGTTCTTCTCATATTCCTTCTTATGTTCTTCTCTTCCTGTCGGATCAACGATCGACTGGCTGTGTGACACGCGCGTGCACATCTTCAGAAGTACCGGTGTGTCATATTCTTCTGAGATCTCATACGCGAGCTTGGCAAACTCATATGCTTCCTGTGAGTCTGACGGCTCGAGCATTGGGATCTTGGACGCTATGGCATGATGTCTGCTGTCCTGTTCATTCTGTGAGGAATGCATTCCTGCATCGTCCGCCACACCGATGACCATTCCGGCATTCACTCCGGTGTATGACATCGTGTAGAGCGGGTCAGCCGCCACATTCAGGCCTACGTGCTTCATCCCGCAGAACGAGCGCGTTCCGGCAAGGCATGCGCCGAAAGCTGATTCCATCGCCACCTTTTCATTTGGAGCCCACTCGCTGTAGACGTCGTCAAATTTCGCGATCTCTTCTGTGATCTCAGTACTCGGCGTCCCCGGGTAGCTTGACGCAAAGCCAAGACCGGCATCGTAGAGTCCTCTCGCCACCGCCTTGTTGCCTAACATCAGTTGTTTCATAATCTGTCACCTCTTAAAATTATTCTGCGCAAAATAATTACAATCCAGACAATAAAGAAAGCCGCACAAGGTATTTGTGCGGCTTGTCGGTTCTCTATTATTTATCTCATCCGTTACATGCAGCGCAAATACCTTTTACTTTAGTTCTTAAAGTAAAAGTCGAAGTAATATGCGTATGCGTAATCAACGGAATTTCTGATCATTAACTTTACCTCTTTATTCTAGTAAAGTTTAGCATCAAACTCTTAACGCTGTCAAGAGAAAATGTTGGGCATCTCGCTGCCTGAAGCCAATTTTTTTAAAAATCCGGTTGCCTGATTACTTTTTTCTTGTGCTCAGGCAACGAGAACACAGAAGTCTTGATTTGTTCAGCAAATTACAGTAATATTTAGTAGAATAAATCTATATTAATCTAAAGGAGGCAATTGAAGATGCCTATTACAGACCTTTTGGAAAGGAACAGTAAATTATATGGACACGAAGTGGCGCTGGTCGAAATCGACCCGGCGGTAACGGAGCGTCAGAGGGTCACATGGAAAGAGTATGAGCTCGTGCAGCCGACTCGTACTGAGTTCTACCGCCGTGAGATCACCTGGTCGGTATTCGACGAGAAAGCGAACCGTGTTGCAAACCTTCTTCTTTCACTCGGTATACAGAGAGGCCAGAAGTGCGCGATCCTTCTGATGAACTGCCTGGAATGGCTGCCTATATATTTCGGCATCCTGAAGGCCGGAGCTATCGCGGTACCTCTGAACTTCCGCTACACTTCAGACGAGATAGAGTACTGCGTCAAGAAAGCTGACGCGGACATCCTCTTCTACGGTCCTGAATTCATCGGCCGCGTGGAGGATATAATCGATCATCTTGATAAAGATCATCATCTGTTCTTCGTCGGCGATTCATGCCCGAGCTATGCGGATGACTATTACAGACAGGTATCCAACTGCTCAAGCATAGCGCCGAAGATCCTGATAGAAGATAAAGACAAGGCCGCGATATATTTCTCGTCCGGCACGACCGGAATGCCTAAGGCGATCCTGCATAATCACCTGGCGCTGATGCAGTCCGCACAGATGGAAGCGATGCATCACGCGACTACCAAGAACGACGTGTTCCTCTGCATCCCGCCTTTGTATCACACAGGCGCGAAGATGCACTGGTTCGGCTCTCTGTACACGGGAAGCCGCGCGGTTCTTCTTAAGGGCAATTCTCCGTCGGCTATCATGAACGCAGTCTCCAACGAAGGCTGCACCATCGTCTGGCTGCTCGTACCATGGGCGCAGGACCTTCTGATCGCGCTGGACAGCGGCGAGATCAAGCTCGAGGATTACCGTACTTCACAGTGGCGCCTCATGCATATCGGAGCACAGCCGGTTCCGCCTAGCCTTATCCGCCACTGGTTCCAGTACTTCCCGAACCACCAGTACGATACCAACTACGGTCTGTCCGAGTCGACAGGTCCGGGATGCGTACATCTTGGCATGGAGAACGTGAACAAAGTCGGAGCGATCGGTATCCCCGGATATGGCTGGGAGACCAAGATCGTGGATGAGAACGGCAAGAAAGTCAAGCAGGGAGAGGTCGGCGAGCTCTGTGTCAAAGGCCCCGGCGTCATGCTTGAATACTACAAGGATCCTGAAGCCACGAAGGAAGTCCTCAAAAAGGGCTGGCTCTTCACCGGCGACATGGCACAGCAGGATGAAGACGGCTTCATCTTCCTGGTAGACCGTAAGAAGGACGTCATCATAAGCGGCGGCGAGAACCTGTATCCTGTACAGATCGAGGCGTTCATCAGCGCCATGCCTAAAGTACATGACGTTGCGGTCATCGGACTTCCTGACAAGCGTCTCGGCGAGATCGCTACCGCGATCATCCAGATAAAGGACGGTATGGAATGCACTGAAGATGAGATCAATCAGTTCTGCCTGGACCTGCCAAGATACAAGAGACCTCGCAAGATCATCTTCGCGGACGTTCCGCGTAACGCGACAGGAAAGATCGAGAAGCCGAAGCTCCGTGAGCGCTATGGCTCAAGCCGTATCGTAGAGATGGAGAACAAAGGCTGATACAGCTTCTGAGAAGAAAACAGGGCTGCTGCACAGAGTATTGACCAGTACTCTGTACAGCAGCCCTTTCTTTTACTGTAGCTTCTTTTTCTGCAGCTACCGCTATTGTTCTATATCCGCGCCGAACGGCATCAGCCAGAGCTTGGCGATCTTGACGAACTGTCCGGCAAACGGTATACCTATTATGCTTATGCAGCACAGCACTGCCGCGATCAGATTCGCCGCCGCCATCTCGACACCGATGAAGATCAGCCAGATGATGTTGGCCAGCAGCGATACCGGCCCGCCGCCGTACTCTATATCCTTCTTGAACGGCATCATGGTGATCGACGCGAACTTGAAGCACTGCAGCCCGAACGGTATCCCGATCACCGTTATGCAGCAGACCACGCCTGCAAGAAACCATGCCAGCCCGTTAGCCCAGCCGCCGCATATGAACCATATTATATTACCCAGTGTTCTCATTTTATATCAGTCCTCTGTTACTATTTCAGTACTTTCTGCTTTTACTGTCAAGCGCTCTCGTACCGATGAATCCGAGCAGTGTGACGAGCAGATCGTCAACTGGCCCCGGCATCCCGTCCACAGGCGACACCACGTAGAGCATGATGAGCGCTACCAGAAGTCCTTTAAGAGTCTTGTTCATTATCTTTACCTCCTTCATGCAACTTCAGTACCAGGCCTCTTCAGGGGCCCTTTACCGATCAGATCCCTGATCTTCTTCAGAGCACTTTCACTCTTCCTGCCGGAGCATATGCTCACGAACCAGGAATACTCCTCTGCGATCCTGACACAGTCTACCGGACACGGGACCAGCTCAGGCCTTGTGCTCCGGCGCAGGATACCGCAGATCTCCTGCATCTCTTTTGATGAGATATGGCGTCTTCCGTCGCTGAATCCTCTTATGTCGCTCAGTACCGTGCTCAGACAGCTTACCGGGATCTTTCCGTACCGGTCTGTTATCCTGATCTTGTTGTCCGGTATGAGCAGGATGCTGTAGTACGGCACATTCATATGGTCTTTCAGAACTGTTCTGAGCATCAGCTCTTTACAGTTGATCGTGCCGGCAAGGTCCTCTCCCTGCATGAACCCTTTCTCGTCCCAGACCGCATCCTGGCCGACATTCCTGACCTCGATCACGAACACCCCGTAAGGCGTAACGACTACAGAATCGATATCAGTATATTCATTTCCGTCCTGCAGCTCTACTCCGAACAGCGCCTCCATCTCCTCGCCCGGAAGGATCCTGCTGAGTACACGCCTCGCGCGTTCCTCTCCCGCGATCCTGCTCCACCACGACGCTATCGTTTCGCTCGCTTTGTCGAGATCACACTTCAGGTCCCGGAACTTTCTGTCTGAAGCCATCCCATATGTATCGGCCACCGCCTGAAGGTCCTTCGTAAAATACTTCCTGTTCACAAGATCTTTATTGAATCTCGTTCTGAAGTCTCTTATTATCTCATCCTGGAACTCGCAGAGAAGCGCTGCGCCTTCCTCTCTTGTATACATCTTCCCGGGAACTGTTCCCTTACAATTGATATCAGCTTTCTTCATTGTTACGTCCGCCTCCTTTCCTTATGTGCGACGAACCTGTTATATCCTTGTACTGTGTCTGCGTCTGATCCAGAAGCCCGAGCTGCTTTGCGTACTCCGGATCTCTTTCTGCTTCCTCGATCAGCCTGCACCTCATTATCCTCTGCGCCGTGGTCATTTCATTTCCTCATATCATTCTTTTCCTTTGTGTATATATAGTACAATGCGAAGCTGCCGGGATAAACTTCCGGGAGTGCGGAATATCTGTGCCTAATCCTTTTCCAAAGGAGAATTAGCCGGCTCGTGTATGTTATAATGTGTCATGGAGAACGGCTTTTGACGGCGTCCCTGCCTTAAGCCGCATCTCCGCCAGCGTATGAACACCGGAGGTATTCCGATATGGGGAAAAGATCCACGAGAGAAGATAAAAACGTCTATTTCAGGGCGCGTGAAGACGCCGGTCTTACGAGAGCTGAGGCAAGCGAGGCGACCAGCATCTCGGAGAGCCGCATAGAAAAAATCGAGCTGCAGAACTCAGTCCCGCACCCCGATGAAGTAAACGCCATGGCAGAAGCCTACGGCTCGCCGTCCATATGTAATTATTACTGCTCGCACGACTGTGAGATCGGCCAGCATTATGTCCCGGAGATACAGACACGTCACCTGACACAGGCCGTACTCGAGATGCTCGCTTCACTGAACGACCTCGAGGAGCAGAAGAACCGCCTGATCGCCATAACTGCAGACGGCATCATCGACGACAACGAGATCAAAGACCTTGCCAGGATCCAGAACGAACTCGACCGCATCTCAATGGCGATCGACAGCTTCAACCTCTGGGTCGACGATAAAACAGCGGCAGGCGTGATAGACAAGGATAAGCTGAGCGCAGCCCGCGCCGCAGCTAAAGAAAAGGGCCGCTCTTCAGATCTGTAGACCGCTGTTCTGCAGACCACTATCCGGCTGTATCATTTATCTGTTTTCGCCTTACTGCGGTCCTTAGCCCTGTGCTTCGCGACTTCCTTTGCTTCACGCGACGCGCTCGCCTTGTCAGCGATCATCACGACCCAGCCGGCGATATGATGCGGCGGGATCATGCATATAGGCCACATATGCCTGTGTATGGCGTTCTGCTGGACTTTGTTCGCGCTGTACTCTTTCGCAGCTATGAGCCGTCCTTCCACAGGATGAGTGAAAGCTTTGATATACGACGGCCTGGTAAAGACGTTGTCTTCCGTCATCCCGATGTCATGAAGCAGGCCGGCACGCACTACGTCCTCTTCATTTACATGCACCCCGTGCCTTGCGAGCCACCTCGCGATGATAAGAGAATACCCCGCGACCTCCAGGCTGTGGACCGCTATATTGTAGTCAACATGATGTCTTACATTCCAGGCTTTCTGGAATCTGTCTGAATGGATGATATCTCCGCCCAGACGGAGGATATCTTTTCTGATCTCTTCGTTGCCGTAATTTCTCATCTCAACACCCTCCAGAATATTTCCGGCCGTGTCACGGCTTACACATGCCGCACGGCACATATCCCGCTTCTATTGCTTCTTCGCGGCTCCCATAGAACCACGCTCTGTTATGTTCAAGTATCTCAGCCGCGCCTTTACAGTCTGTCCTGTGGAACCGCATCGTGTTGTTGTTAAGCACATACGTGACGCCTGACGGCACCTCGAGCGCGGGGACAGGATCATGGTCCTCAGCTTCCCGGCCGTTCCGGCTGCCGGCCTCAGTCTCAACATCGTTCTTCTCTGCCTCTGCAGTTTCCGGAAGCGTTTCCTTATCCAGCCTGTTCCTGCCGGTCCTGTAATCGATCTTCACCCCGGGCTGCACGTTGTAGCAGTACACATTATATGATACCCCCTTACCGCCGTCTTCAAGCGAGTAAGCCTCGATCTCCACTCCGCGGGCTACGAGCTCTTTCCCCCTGAACAAAGGCGTAGCTCTGTAAAGCACGTGGTTCCCTGTGGACCTTACGTACTCCGCGGCCCGATTCTCGAACGGAAGCATGCCCTGTGTGTTCATATATCTCGTGCCTGTGATCAGGTTCCGTTCTTCCGCGTTCTGTCCTGTCAGCTGCCATCCGATCAGGTGACACCTGTTGTACAGATATCCGCCGTTATCTATGAAGTCATATTTATCCAGCTGCCATCCGGAAGGCCGTATCATGCCGATGGACCCCCGCTCTCCTTCAGGCATCGTCTCCGGGCCTATACAGGCGACGGCGCTCCCGCACCTTCCGTATCTGTCCATCTCCGTAAATATCTCCGGCTCTTTCTCTTCACTTTCCGCCGCGGCGTTTTTCTCTGCCCACCTGATCTCGTCTTTATCAAAATCCGGCCTGTTTCCGTTTACTTCAATATACGGTTCCCCGCTCCATTCAGGCACCTCGTCCAGAACAACATAGTCCGAATTCTCTCCTGTCGCGGCAGATCTGATCAAAGAGCATCCTGCCAGAGAGGCTGCAATGATCAAAGCCAGCGCGCAGATGATATATTTATTTTTCACCGTCTGATTTTTCTTCCTCATGCTCATATTATACTACAGTGTAAAAAAGACGGTTCTGAAAAGCACACTCTCCGGAAAGAGATCCCGGAAATATGTTTTTCAGAACCGTATGTTAAACTGTGCGGTGATCCCGCCTGTAAAGGCGTGCTCTTCTAGTCCTGGATCTGGTCTTCTACGTCGTCAGCGTAGATGTAAAGCTCTACGTTGTCGACCGGCCCCAGCGACCCGTTGGAAGGACGGCTGTCGATCTGGTCCATCCCGCGGTGCACCCCGTAGAACTGATGATATGAGCACTCGTCTGAATGGAGATAGAACTTCTTCACGCCGTTCTTCTTCAGATATCTGGCCATGTAATTGAACATGCCGCTCCCGACGCCCTGTCCGCGGTGCTCTTCGTCGTTTATGAAGAGCGCGACCTCGGCGCCGTATCCCTTACCTTCCAGGACTTCCTCAGACTCATTGAAAACTCTGTTCACGTTAGTCGAGTGTTTCAGATTATCAAGCCCGTCAGGGTCTTTTGCCATCTTCGCGACCGCTTTGGCCATTTTGAACAGATAGTCCTCATTCATCGGATGGCCGTCTTTGATATCGATCACGCATACTCCGACCGCCTTGCCGCCGTCGTCTGACACGAACGCCTTCGTCGCGTGGATCAGCTCATAGTAAAGCACCATGTCAGCATAGTGGATGGCTACTCCGGGCTTGGCCTTGACTTTCGGCCCGGCCCACATCTTCCAGATCATATCCAGAAGCGCAGGTATATCTGATTCTCTCATTTCGCGGTACGTTATCATCGTGTCTTCTCCGTAGTTCTTCTGCTAACTGGATTATATACTTTTATCGGCGCGGCCGCAAGATATGTAGTATAATATGATACAGAATGCATAACAGGCCGGAAAGGACAGTGCTTTGAAACACTTTACAGAGATAAAAGAGAATCACTATACGAGAATATTCACGGCGGCGGCAGTGCTTCTGACCTGCTGTATACTTCTGACTTCATGCGCCAGGGTACGCGACTTTTTCCGGAAGAAGGCAGATATCACCTTTGACGCCAACAGCGGTACGGTCGCGGCGAAGTACGTCGAAAAAGAGAAGGACTCCGGCGACAAGACAGTTACCGGCGACGCTGACAGAGTGACAGTTAGATGTTTCGTCGGCGACACTCTCCCTGAAGACGTCGTAGAGAAGCCGTACTATACGTTCACCGGATGGTACACGAAAAAAGAAGGCGGCAAGAAGATCATAAGCTGCCCGGAGAAGGACGCGACCTGCTACGCGCAGTGGGAAAGCGCGAACCTGAACCGCTTCGTTGAGATAAAGAACATCAAAGTAAGCACCGAGGCGTCCCCGGCGAACAAGGAGAACCTCGTAAGGATCAGTCCCGACAGCAGCAAGAACAGCGTTACGGTCACGTTCACACTGAGCGAATGGTTTGGCCAGAGAGTCGCATTCACAGATAAGAAAGGCAAAGTGATCCAGGAGATCGACGTCAGCTCTGCGAACGGCGAAAAGTTCAGCAGCGACCCTGTGACTGTCTCATGCAAACTTCCGGACAGGAATTGGATGGACAGGAAATCTTCATCATATTACATCAGGTCTTTCGGAAACGATCATGTGGATAAAGGCGACCCGGTAAGATTCAGGATAAAGCTCGACGGACAGTATGAGCACTTCGATAAGCCTGTGGAAGGATCGATGGTCTGGTACGGCGGGGATGAGAAAGCGCCTGAAGACAGGACCGCAGTGATCCTGGCGACAGATAAAAACCATGTCTACGCACGTCATGAATCAACGAACGAGACAGAAGACGGAAGCATCATATATAAATGGAAGAAATCTGACTGCATGATCAATCTGGCGGACGTCAGGACCGATATCGTATACGATATATACAACGCGTACAGCTCCAGATTCTTCCCTATCCGCGGTAAAGCCATGTATACGGATAACGGCGGCAAGGGCCTCAAGAGGTATGAGACCGTCAGCAGAGAATCTGCGATGCATAAGAACGATAAGACAGGAAAGACGACCTTCATGGTGCCGGTCCAGTGGGATTTTGCCGAGAAGATCGCGCTTGCCCAGTCAAGAGCAAGAGACGCGGGAGTGACATTGTATATAGTCGATACGTTCAGGCCGATGGCCTCCGTCGATCCTGTGGCGAAGAAGGTAAAGGACGCGAGCCTGCTGGCGTACGGCGGTACTTCAGCTCATAACTTCGGAACAGCTGTAGACACAGGCTGGCAGAGAGTGAACGGGAAAGGCGAGCCTGTCGGCGAACCTTACGTCAAAAACCTCCAGGAGCTCGACAAGAAGAAAGCAGTTAAAGGCCCCCGCGGGAATTCGGCTGAGATCTGGTGGCAGGGCGTGCACAAGCTCCGTCAGGAATGGTGGCATTACGGCGATACCAATCTGGATTCTGGATTCAGACCTCACGCGAAGCGTGTCGCAGAGCTTTATGTGAATCAGGGCAAGTGCCTGTCCGCTAAGAGAAGCACGCTGGATTAATTGATCAAAAAGAAAGAACTGGCTTTAAACTATGGATTCGATTCTGATTTTTATTCTAAACAGCATACTCTTCGGCGTCGGGCTTGCGATGGATGCGTTCTCTGTATCCGCTGCAAATGGGCTCGCGGCGCCGAACATGCACATAAGCAAGTCTTTTAAGATCGCCGGGACTTTCGGCGCATTCCAGATGGCGATGCCGCTTATCGGCTGGTTCTGCGTCCATACTGTCGCAGAGAACTTCAAGGCGTTCCAGAAGTTCATCCCGTGGATCGCTTTGATCCTCCTGCTGTATATCGGCGGGAGCATGCTCTACGAGGGGATCACCAATAAAGCCGCTGAAGAGGCGCGTGAGGAAGTGCCCGGAGGGACTTTGTTCGTCCAGGGAGTCGCGACTTCGATAGACGCACTTTCCGTAGGTTTCACGATCGCGTCGTATACGTGGGCCGAGGCACTGCTGGAGTCGCTGATAATCGGAGTGGTGACATTCGTGATCTGTCTGGTCGGCATAAAGCTCGGCAAGACTCTCGGCATGAAACTCTCGGGCAAGGCCGAGATACTCGGCGGAGTGATCCTGATCGGGATCGGGCTGGAGATATTCATAACAGGCGTTTTCATGTAAAACCTGCAGGAACGCGGTATCCCTGCGGACAGGCATGATCAAAGGACATAAATAAGAAAGAAGGTAGAAATGGAAGGAAGAAAGTTTTTCCCAGAGCTTGATCCGGAGAAGAGACTTGCCCTCGGCTGCATGAGGCTCCCCCTCAATGGCAGCAGTGAAGGCGACATCGACATGGAAAAATGCAAGGAAATGGTCGACAGATTCATGGAAGCCGGGTTCAATTATTTTGATACGGCGAGAGTCTATCACCGCGGAGTAAGCGAGAAGATGATAAAGGAATGCATCTCCGACAGATATCCGCGTGAATCGTTCGTGCTGACCGACAAGCTTTCAGACGGATGCTTCAGGAACGAAGAAGACATAAGGCCTCTGTTCGAGGATCAGCTGAAGGTACTTGGCGTGGACTATGTGGACTTCTATCTGATGCACGCGCTCGACAAGGGTAACTACGACAAATATCAGCGCACTCACGCATGGGAGATCGCACAGGAGCTGAAGGCAGAAGGAAAGATCAGGCATGTCGGCTTCTCGTTCCATGATGACGCTGAATTCCTGGAACAGATACTGAACGACCATCCTGAGACAGAGATCGTACAGATCCAGTTCAACTACTACGACATCGACAGCCCGTCCGTACAGAGCGCGAAGCTGTATGAGATCTGTGAGAAGTACGACAAGCCGGTGCTCGTCATGGAGCCGGTAAGAGGAGGCGGCCTTGCCAATCTTCCTGCCGTCGCCCAGGACGTGCTCGATAAGCTGTATGAGAAACAGTGTGAAGAGGAAGGATGCTCGCCTGAGGATCATCCGTCTGCCGCGTCATATGCTCTCCGCTTCGCGGCTTCATTCCCTATGGTGTGCATGGTGCTCTCCGGAATGGGAGACATGGATATGATCGAGAATAACATCGATACGTTCACAGATTTCTGCCCGATAAGTGAAGATGAGCTCGAAGCTCTGTATAAGGTGAAGGACCTTATGAAGACGCCGGGACTGATACCCTGCACAGCGTGCCATTACTGCACAGAGGGCTGTCCGCAGGAGATCAAGATCCCGGATCTCTTCCAGAACTATAACAATAACAAGCTCTTCCCGTCATGGAACAGCACGATGTACTATGACATAAACACGCGCGGCGCCGGCAAGGCTTCTGACTGCATCAAATGCGGAAAGTGCGAGAAAGCATGCCCGCAGCACCTCAGGATCAGAGATCTTCTGGAGAAAGTCGCGGCTGAATTCGAATGATGCGGTATTGAATCACGCATTCAAAAAGCTGCTGTCTTAAGTGCTTATCCGGCACTTAAGACAGCAGCCTGTTTTTTATGGCTCAGCTGTTCTTCTTTTTTCTCCTGAATATGAGGAACAGCAGGATCAAAAGGACCACGAGCCCGGTGCTGCCTGCGACAACGCCGGCGTTAAGGCCTGTGCCTCCGGATCTGCCTTCTTCAGCGCCGTCGCCGGCATCAGTCTCCGGCACTTCCTCGTCATCGAGATTTGACACATCTCCGGTGTTACCGTCTTCTGCGGCACTTCCTTCTCCGTCAGCTCCGGGTGTGTTCCAGGCGTTTATTATACGGCCTCCTGCAGCTCCTGCCCTGTTGTCATCGCTGCCGCCGGCATTATTGCCGTTTCCGTTTCCGCCGTTTTCATCCCCTGTATCGTTTCCCGTATCATCATCTTCTTCTATCACGTTCGACTTGTAGGTGAACACGAAATGATTGTCGTCTTCATCTTCTGTGAGAGTCTTCATCGCGTTGTTTGTGACCGGCGCATAATTCTTTATATGCTTGAACGACACCACAGGCTTGTCTCCCGGCATACCGTAATATGTGTCCTCATCTCTGAGCGCGTTACCGTCCTCATCGACATATTCTACGGTATATCTGACCATTCCGCCCTTCATTCCGTAAGCCGCGGAGAATGAAAGGTCCTCTTTCACGTCAAACGTGTATGTCTGATAATACGCTCCTGCGATCTCGTCGTTATCATGGCCGGAAAGTTTGAGTCCTCTGACATAATATTTATCCGGATCCTTGACCTTAATGTCGAGCTCTGAAGCGTCGATGGTACATGTATCGCCATATTTGAACCCTGTGAGCTTCTTTACTGTATTTCCCTTTTTGCCGAAGTATCCCTCTTTACCGGAATAGATCGTAACAGTGTAGGTATACGCTTCTTCGTCAGCATACGCGTACATCGTTCCCGCGCATACACTCGCCAGCATGAACGCCGCAAGCAGCGCTGCAGCCGCCAAAGCAGAGGTAAGCAGCATAGTGATCCTGTTTTTATCACTCAGTTTCATCTGATTCCCCTCCTTTATACTTAAGCACTGCGATAAGCAGTATTATGCCTGTCAGCATGAGTAATACGTATGGCAGGAGCCTTGTATAGTCGCCCGTTCTGACGCCGCTCTTCACAGCCTTCCTGCCCGGCGATGCAGGAGTGCCTGACGGACGCGACGGCTTTGTGACTGTCTTTGGCTTGTCCACGGCAAACGCAAGCTCTACGGATCCGTCCGTATCCATGTAATCATTCACTTCTGTCTCACCGTCAAAAGCAATATTCAGCGTTATCTTTCCTGATTCTCCTTTATCAAGGCTCTGCAGATAGAACCACTCGTCGAGAGCGTTCGTTGCCTGCTCCAGCCCCTGCATGTCGCCCGGCGTTTCTTCTCCTCCGACTTTGCTGTTGGAGAAGATCACTTTGTCTCTGCCCTTTTTATCCGTATGGATGAGCTCATAAGTGTAGGCGCCGTTTTCCGGCGTCCCTGTGCCCTTTACTTTCTTTCTTGAACTGTTGGCCTTCTCCAGCGTCTGGATCACGTCGTTGGTCATATACCAGTCTGTAGGGCCGTCATACTTATTCTTATACCTGACCCTGAAAGTAACGCTGTCTCCCGGCTGCAGGCCTGATATCGTGTCAGCGACTTTACCGGTCTTGAAAGATGAGGTGATCTTGCTGCCGTCGAACTCTGAAGTACCGTTCAATTTATATGTCTTAGCGGACGATACCGCAGTCTCTGCTCCCAACATGACAGCCACGGCTATAAGGAGCACGAGTACCGATCTGTATCTTTTCATATCTCTTCCTCCTTAATCCACCGTGATCTTTCCGCCGCGCACAGCGACGTTCGATACTCCCCACTGGCTCTCCATAGCGTCGTTTGCGTTATGGGTCTGCACAGCCTGGACGTCGGCTTTGATCATGAACGCGCTTCCGTCGTATCTGTAAACATAAGTATACGTCGTCACGCCCGTTTCCTTATTCTCATCTGTAGTGACTTCATAGTCGTCGGCTATCTTACTGTCGATCACGAGCCTGTTGAACAAAGGCGCGCTGCTCTTTCCGGCAGGTACTTCTGATCTGCAGTAATACGTGCTCGCTTCAGCTGTGGACTCGTGCTCGTTAATGACCCACGCGGAGCTGTTGTACTCTTTACCGTCATATGAGAGTCTGATCAGATCAGGTGAAAGGGTCGTGATCTTCTCTTTCGTCTCAGGATCAAGCCAGTATTTCCTGATCGTCATCCTGACGTAAACAGGTATGTCCTGACCGTTCCCAGCCGCGATCTCTTCCTTATACATCTTTCCCGGCTCAAAACTTCCGAGTTTGTCTTCGTTTTCATAGCCTAGGTATCCGACAAGCTCTCCTGTGACCTTGCTTTCTCCGTCCAGTGTGTTCTCTCCGCCGCATACGTCGCGGCCGTTCTCCAGAAGGTGTACCTGGAGATGGTTCATAAAGAACGAAGCTTCATAGCTGTCACTCTCAAAATCCATACCGGATCCCGCTGCAAAGCTCCCTATCGCTCCCGCGACAGTAAGTACAACTGCAAGGATGATGAGCGCTGTTTTCCTGCTTATCTTCTTCATCAGTCGCTCACCTCCTCCATACCAACGGCTATATCAGGATAGAGCCAGCCTTCCGGCTTCACGACTCTGTTCTCTTCTGTACCGTCGTAGATGACTCTGGCGGACTCGTGTGCCACGACTATATCGAAGTCATGTCCGGCTTCATCTGCCTTGGCCTTATCGATCCTGACGTTGATGACACTGGTCGTGTTCCCTGCCTCAAGGATCTTCTTGTAATACCAGAATCCGTCGCTTCCTTCGACCCAGTCCTCTGAAGGCGCGTCTATCGTGATGTTATCACCGTAGATACCTACTCTAACGAGAAGATCTGTCTCACCTGTGTTTTCCACCTGCAGGACTTTCCCGTTTTCGTCCGCTTCCTCATGGACCAGGCTCGAGCCGTTCAGATGAACGTCCGCTCCGCCCTTTGCCTCTTCATAGTCAGTGAAGTACGCATAGCATACAGCCGCTGACATGACAGCAATAGCTGCCGCGAGGCAAATCAGAATTGTTGATCTCGCCTTTCTCATCATCTTACTCCTCACCGCCTTCGAATCTGACGCCGCTGCCGTTGTCACTGTAGTTATTGACTATACCACCGTTATCTCCGGTCCCGCTCTCGCCTATATCGTTCTCGAACTCGAACAGCCATACGGTCCTTCCTCTGTATCCGCGGTACTCTCCGTCGTACTGCTCGACTTCCTTCTTGGTTATCTCAGCCTGCTTAGGAGTATAGCTGCCGCTGTAGATCTCAGTCACTGTATACTCCGCGTCTATCGGAACTTTCTTCAGCACCTTGGTCTCAGAAGCTCCGCTCTTCTCGTTAAAGGCAAAGCCCACTGTATTCTGGTAAACGATATTGCCGTCCTTGTCTTTACCTTCAACACGGAACGCGACTGTCGAGTTCTTTCCTGAACCGGTGCTGAATCTCTCCGGCATCTTCTTGGTGAGCAGAAGATCTATGTAGAGGCAGCGGTTCGTGATCGTGAACTTTCCATCGCCGGCAGGCGATATTGCCGTCTCATAGTCCGCCACAGGCTGCTCAGAAACAGTATATTTGATCTCATTCCAGTTCGCGTCTACCTTAGGAAGGTTGGCGAACGTGTGCTTCCAATCCTGCTCCGCAGTGACTTTCACGGTATCAGCGACCTTGCCGTCCGCGAGAAGCTCCACTGTGATCTCTCCCGGCCTCAGTCCTGCTGAATCGTTATAGTCGTCCCAGTACTTCTCTACGCTGACCTCGGTAAGTTCTATGCTGTTTGTGATCCTGAATTCCTTATTGATCTGGTCTTCGATCTTGTTGCCTTCATCGTCCAGCACATATTCACCGTTCTCATCGACGACGTACTTCGTTACAGACTCTACGACCGGCTCTTTGTAATGAGGAACTCGGTCTTCTTCTACGACGTAGTTGATCATGTTGCCCTTGTCGTCTGCCATCATCAGTTGATCGAACCTGAATTCCCAGCTGCCCTGCGCATCCGGAAGCTTCGCCGTTATTTCCTCATATGTCGGCTTGCCGTTTTCATCAAGTACAGGCTCTCCGTTTTCATCCATGATCTGCCTTGTCGCAGGGATCAGTACCGGCTTTCCGTTCTCGTCAACGATCTCTTTACCGCTTTCATCGAACTGGTTCCTCATAAGGCGTACAGTTATCTGTCCAGGTCTGAGTCCCGCCGCATTGTTCTGGTCGTCCCAGACTTTGGTCCCGGTAACTTCCATGTAGTTCAGCGTATTGGTGACGGTGAACGTCGTTACTATGCCTGTGCTGTCGGTCTCCTGATCGATAGTGGTATCATAGTAGTCTACTTCATCCTCAGTTACCTTGTATTCGATCTTCACGCCGTCTTTGTTGTGGTCCGGAAGATCCTTGAACAGCTTGCTCCAGTTTCCGTCTTCGTCTTCTTTGATCACGGCAGAATCGATCTCTTTGAAGTCTTCTTCTGCAGGCGCCTCATATACCGGCCTGTCGTTATCGTCAAGGACCGGCTCGCCCTGATCATCAAGCTTCTGTTTCCATTCTGCCGACAGAAGATGTACTGTGATCTCATCCGGACGGATCTTCGCTATATCGTCTCTGTCATCCCACTTCTTCTCTACATTGATCTCCACATAATTCAATGTATTGGTGATGTTGGACGTCACATTGCCGTTTTCATCTGTCTCAGGGTCGCTTATTTCTGTGTCATAGTACCGGACCGGTTCTTCTGTAACGGTATAAGTTATATGCGTACCGTCTTCCTTTTCCTTGAGCAGATGCTCGAATTTGAATGACCAGCTGCCGTCGTCGTCCGGAGTAAAGTCCTTACTGTCGACTTTCTCGCCGTTTGCAAACAGATTCACCGTTATCTTTTCCGGACGCTTTCCTGCCTTGTCATCGTTATCGACCCATGTCTTGGTGCCGCTGACATCCACATATTCAGGCTGATATCTGTTATCGGCGACAAGCTGCATCTTTATATCGGTATTATTGGCAAATACTGTGTTGTTCTTTTCAAATTTCTTGCCGTCGACAGTTATTGAATCGAACTTGTAATTGTAGTCGCCCATGGAAAGCTCCAGAACAGTGTATTTCTGTCCGTTCTTCCACTGCCACGGTATCTTGTTGCCTTCGCTGTCCACTGCGTCTGTGAATGACTCTGTTTCCGCATCATATCTGCTGCAGTGATCGATAGTCCAAAGGCCGATCTCTTTCTCGCTCTCGCCCTTCTTTATCTCATATGGAAGGTATACAAACTTTATTCCACGTGTAGCGAGGTTCGCCGCTATCTGATCGTCTGTCAGTTCTGACGGATCATCGAGTTCTCCTATAGGATCGCCTTCATATATAATGAATCTGTATTTCAGATCCTGCTCAGCCTTGTGGGCGACTATCTCTGTGACTTCTTCAGTCTCCGGTTCCATGACATCTTCCATCACAGTCTCCATGACAGGATTTCCGCTGTCGTCGGTTATAGGATGCCCTTCTCCATCCACTACCTGCCGTTGTACTGGATTACCTTCTTCGTCAAGAACGGGCTGCCTCTTTGGATTACCATTCTCATCAAGGACCGGCTTCATTATGACGTTGCCGTTTTCGTCTTTCTTTTCAACTGTCCTGGTCACTTCCTCTGACAGTTTTTTCGTAAGCAACGGGGCGTTAGGATATTTCAAACCTACATTAAGCGGCTGTGCCTCGAGATACCAGGAATCTTTTTCACTCTCATAACCTTCTCTGCTCAGCGGCAGCTGATATTTATATCCGAAGCTGTTCCACGCTATCTGCCCGGGCTGTGCGTTTTTATCATCTATTTTCGCATTGAATGAAATATGTATCCTGGCCTCTCTGTACAACATATATTTACTTGTATCGGTCTGCCAGGCTTCCGGATCCTTTACTACGACCCTGATAGATCTTGCTTTCCTGAGCGCCTCTTTAAGAGCGTCGCCCTCAAGGTCCGCGATATTGGTCCATCCGTCGCCGGTACCGATCCAGTCAGTATTTCTATCAAATTCGGTTTTGTTACTTATATAAACATCATACTGGGATCGGTTCAGTACCGTCTCATTTCCATAAGTGTTGACTCCGCCGCTCTCACCCGTCTTCCTGGCAAGTGCTACTCTGAGTCCCAGATCGCTCTCCAGGAAGCCGACTTTAAATTCACTCTCTCTTTTATCGTCTTCAACGAAAGCACTGTGGTCACCTACATGAGGAAGATCGTCTATAATGATCATCTTACTGATCGACGCACTAGGCCCTATTACATACAGGTCATATTTGAAAGTCTTCGACTTCTCGCTCAAGACTATGTAGTTTTTGGAATCATCGCTCTTAGCTTTATTTAACGGATCATCTGTCTCGGTTATCTCCTTCCAGCTGGAAGTCATGAAGCCCTGGTTGAGCATGATGGATGCTCCGGATTGTATACCGTCATTCTTGGTCTCGATAGTACCGTCGTCGTTCATTACCTGCTTGGTCCGGGCTCTTCCCTGAACAACTGTCGCAGGGTCGTAGTCCTGTTCAGGATACAGTAAAGCGCTATTATACTTAGGCTCACTGATTATGACTTCATCAAGCGTATACATGGTATGTACGCACATGTCGATCCAGTAGCCTGCCGGGATAGAATAGCCCGGTCCGGTAAGCTTTATGGTAAGTATTTCTTTGCCCTTTGCGTTCCTTTCCAGTTTTACTTTGCCGGATTTAGCTCCTGATCCAAATGAAAACCAGTCATCATCGCTGTCGTCTTCGGCGCTTCCGATATTAACGTCCCGGTATCCCGAAGCAGTCAGGGTATTCCCTGAGCTGAACCTGATTTTTGTATCGCGTCCGGCTTCGTTCTCCGCGATCTTTCTCGAGCCTATGGTGAACAGATATTGAGTAGATTTTGTGACTTTAGTTCCGCTTGATGAAGTATTACGGTACATATCGTAATAGATTCTTCCGGTAAAGCCAAATGGCGAGTCGACAGTATCTACTATTGTATAGTCCGTCATCATTCCGTTTGCTTCAGCATTCTTACCCGGCGCCTCATTAAACATCCTGAGTTTCCAGTTGATCACGTCGCTGACTTTGGCTCCGCCTTTATACGCTGTACCATACCCTGAAGAAGGACCTTCTATCGTGGTCTCTGTCGGATTACCAGATTTTTCGGACAGGCCTCCAATGGTTTTCTGAAGGCCTGGTGTTATCGGTGCACGATGGACTGTAACGGATGACACCATGAAATTCCCATCTGGGTTAGAATTATATGCCTCATCAGCATACTTCGAAACATTCATTCCAAACTCAGAGCTGACCTGATCTGCTGTCATAAGTTCACACTTACCGTCATTTGGTGTGATCCCGCTTACCGCTCTGGCCTTCTGGATCGCTCCGCCATTACCTTCCTTATCAGGCACATCAAGGTTGAATCCAGTACCATAATAATCATAATACGGCATAGTGATAGTATTAGTAGCTTCATCATCTGTCTTAGCGTGCCGGTCGATCAATACATTGTAGCCAAACCTAACAGCCTCACCTGGATTCAGATAGTATTTGCCTACTTCACTGTCATAACCTACATTGGAGATAGCAAATTTCACATGTTGTCTGCCGTTGACAGTTCCAGTAACCGTGGCTGTTACCTGTGCGCTTTTATATGTCAGATTATTCCTGTCATAAGGGTCTTTGCTCTTATCTATAGTGACCAGTTGATTACCGTAATTCTCTGAATAAACATAATTAGCACGCACTCTATATCCCAGATATCCAGAATATGATGAATTTCCGTCTGAATAGTACCATATCGTATCATTTGTATTAGCGGTTGCACACATACTATTGTATGTGAAGCCTCTTGGCAGCTCATCCTCGAGATCACTCAAGTACAGTCTGTCATAACTGCCGTTATATAAGACTGTGTAATACGTGATGGTCGATGCCTTTAAATCAGGATCACTTACCGAAGCACTTCCAGTACCGTTCTGATACATCAAACGAGTTCCATTACTGATATATTGCCCATATTTATAGTTGCTACTGTCTGAATAACTTGGATGCTTGGTCGTTAATCCGTTATCATAGACACCCTTATAGAGTACTGCTTTGCCCTCGCTCTCGAGCAGATGATTAACTGAAGAATACCGGCTGTCAAGATAAAAAGTATTAGTAAGCTGCTTGCCGGCAAGTTCAGCCACATATTGATCCCAGGCAGAAACTCCCTCTGTCCTCTCAGGGAATTTAAGGTCAACCAGTATTTTGACATTCCCGCTTACCGGGAAGTGAATATTGAAATTATTGTCCCACTTGATCTGCTGTTGACCGGCCGTTGTCGTATTGTTTATACTCCAATAATCATTCGCTGTACCGTCTGTTGGAATATTAACAGCATCGCTTCCTGAACCATACTTGATCTCTACTCCGTCGGAAGCTATAAATCTGAGATTCTTAACATTTACACCTTTCTCCCAGCTGAATACTCCCTTATTATTCGGCAGATTATCATATATACGCGTTCCATTAAGCACCGTCGGCGCAGTACTTGTATTATTGATCGTAATCTGATAAGTCACAGTATCCGCCTGTCTGACTCTCGAGAAGTCGGCCAGCGTCCCGGATTTAGTCAATATTTTTTTGCTGAAACTGTAGACCTGAGTGTAAAAGCCCATGGTATCCCACAGTCTGTGTCCCTGATGGTCGCCGAGCCATGCTTTATTTTTCAGATCGTATTGTTTGACCTCCCCCGGGTTGTCAGCACCGGCCAGTCCGGCCTTCTCTGCACTTACAAGAGTCTTGTAATGCATATATGTATATGCCGAGGTACCTCCCCAGTTTTCAAACCGGTCCCATATGAATAATGTATTCAGGCCGGTGCGCTTACCTCCGCTGACGCTTTCCGTTACGGTTATATCTGCTTTCCAGTTCTGTACTCCATTCCTTTCTGTATTATTGTTGGTGCCTGTTTTCCTGCCGAAAGTAACGTTCTTATACTCGCCTGGTTTATTAAGCAGATAATAGGTAACACCATTTGCTGTATATGTATCCAGACTGCTTCCATCTGGCGCCTTCAGATCCGGGTTCTGCAATACTGGAACAAGCGCAACCTGTGCTCCGGTCATATAGTCAGACATGCCGATGTGATCATATGCCTTACCATTGTAGTTATATGCCTGTAGTGTATTATCGATCACAGATCCATCATTGACAGAAGAAGACCCACTGATCTGAGAATTATTTAAATAGCCGGTTTTATAAATATACAATTCCGCATTCCACCTGTGGTATACAGGTGTTGTATAGCCATTAGATATATATTTATCTGTCAGAAGCGAAACGGTAGCAGTATTTGTGTATCTCCTATTAGTTGAACTATAGTTA
>JAFWJS010000023.1 GCA_017511535.1 Eubacterium sp.
GACTGACGCAAGGCACGCCGGCAAACACTGAAGACGTTTGCGGCTAAAGAAAACTTGCCACATATTCCAGTCAGAATAAAATGACTTCCTGCAGCCGGATCCTCTGGTCCGGAGGCAGGAGTTTTTTATTTCTGACCGGATCGATAATACACAAGCGGCATTATCTGTGTTTGACACTATCGATTTAACGTGTTAAACTGTTACAGTGCGCAGCATACCGCATGGGTTTTGTGGTACATGAAACGTTTAGGCAGAGATGGTTTGACGGAAACGATGCGGGGAAGTCAGCACACATAAGGAAGGGTCAGATGACAGATTACAGCAAGGTGTTGAAAAACGGCGAGAAAGCCATATACGATCTCAGAGATCTTTTCCGCCGTTACGGATATAAGGAATTCAAGGCGGGGAAGTTCGAGGATTATGAGCTCTATTCGGACAACAAGGATTTCCTGTCGAACGACGGGATCCTGACTTTCACAGATCCGAACGGGCATCTGATGGCGCTCAAGCCTGACGTTACTCTTTCCGTGGCCAAAGATGCCGAGTGGCATCCCGGCGTTACGAGAAAAATATATTACGACGATGAAGTCTACAGGATGAGCAGCTATTCACATGACTTCAGAGAGATAATGCAGACCGGCATAGAGTGCATGGGCGACGTTGACGAGTACGACGAATGTGAAGTCCTGATACTCGCCGCAAGGAGCCTTGAGCTGATAAGCGGAAACTATGTGCTGGACATCTCACATATGGCGATCGTAAGAGAGATACTGGATGAGCTCAAGCTCCCGCCTTCAGAAGAAAAACACGTGCTGCACTGTCTTGCCGAGAAAAACGCTCACGGGATCAGAAGAATATGCGCCGCGAACGGCGTCCCGGAAGAAGCTGAGGACAAGCTCATCAGGCTTGTCAGGACATACGGCGATATGGATAAGGTCCTCCCAGAGATCTCAGACATGGTTTCCGAGGAAGCGCTCGATCAGCTGAAATGTGTAAGAGACGTTCTTGAGGCAGAAGACCTCGCGAGGAATGTCCGATTCGACTTTTCAGTCGTCAACGAGATGGGATACTACAACGGCATCATGTTTGACGGTTTTGTTGAGGGACTGTCAAAACCCGTCATCGCGGGCGGGAGATATGACAACCTGATGAAGCGGATGGGCAAAAAGTGCGGAGCGGTAGGATTCTCAGTCTCCGTGGACGCGCTCGAACGGCTGACTCCGCCGGCAGAGAAAAACGATGTGGACGTTCTCATGATATATGACGGGGACGCGGACATAGAAGCGCTGAGTCGTGAAAGCAGCAGGCTCAGGTCAGAGGGGAAGACCGTGCTGGCCGAGAGAGGGATCCCGGAAAAGCTGACATACGGTGAAATAGTAAGATTTAAAGATGGAGAGCTGAAGAAGATCTCCGCAGACGATCTTGAATAGCAGGAGGATCAATTGGATCAGATGGTTAATATAGCGCTTCCAAAGGGGCGGCTCGGAGAACAGGTATACGATATGTTCCGGGAAGCGGGATATGAATGCCCGGACCTTATGGAAGAAAGCAGGAAGCTGTTCTTTGAGAACGAGGAGAAAGGCGTGCGCTATTTCTGGGTCAAGCCGTCAGACGTGGCGGTCTACGTCGGAAGAGGCGCGGCTGACATAGGTATAGCGGGAAAGGACATACTGCTCGAGCATCAGCCTGACATATATGAGCTTCTTGACCTGGGGCTCGGCAAGTGCAGGATGATGGTCGCGGCCCCGGAAGGCTTCCATGACAACGCTGATATGACCCTTAGAGTAGCTACCAAGTTCCCGAACATAGCTAAGAGGTTCTATGCAGGGAAAAGCAGAGACATAGATATAATCGAGCTCCACGGATCGATAGAGCTGGCGCCGCTTCTCGGCCTGTCAGACGTGATAGTCGACATCGTGGAGACGGGAGGCACGCTCAAGGCAAACGGACTCGTACAGATAGAGGAAGTCCTGCCGATAAGCGCGAGGCTCATAGCGAACAAAGCGAGCTTCAAGTTCAAGACAGCCGCAGTCGAGCGGCTCACAGAGGCACTTTCAGAGATAGTACAGAAGAGAGAGGGAAAAGAATGATCAGACAGTACAGATACGGAGAAGTAGATCCAAAGGAACTGTTTTCAAGGACAAAGATGCCGACCGGCGTAGAGGATATAGTCGCAGGTATAATCGCAGACATCAGAGTGAACGGAGACAAGGCTCTTCTGGAATATAACAGGAAGTTCGACAAAAATGATTCCGAGGAGCTTGAAGTGAGCGCGGAGGAGATCCAGAAAGCTTACGATTCCACAGACCCTTATCTTATCGAGGTGATGGAGGAAGCCGCGGCAAACATCAGGGATTTCCACAGCCGCCAGAAGAGGAACAGTTTCATAATAAGCGAGAAAGACGGCATCGTTCTCGGACAGAAAGTGATGCCTATCCAGCGCGCCGGAGTATACGTACCGGGAGGTACGGCCGCGTACCCGTCAACAGTTCTGATGGACTGTATACCTGCCAAGATAGCGGGGTGTGAGGATATCATAATCACGACTCCGGCAACAGGCGGGAAGATCAATCCGGCCATACTTGCCGCAGCTAAGATAGCTGGAGTTACCAGGATATTCAGAGTCGGAGGAGCGCAGGCAGTAGCGGCGCTGGCGTACGGCACAGAGACGATACCGAAGGTAGATAAGATAGTAGGTCCGGGCAACGCTTTTGTCGCTGAGGCGAAGAAGCAGGTGTTCGGGGAAGTCGCTATCGACATGGTGGCGGGACCGAGCGAGATCCTCGTAATCGCTGACGGGAGCTGCGACCCTGTTGTGGTCGCCGCGGACATGCTTTCCCAGGCAGAGCACGATAAATTCGCGACAGCGGTGCTCGTGACAGATTCACAGAAGCTCGCTGACGGGGTCGCTGAAGAGCTGGAGGCGCAGCTCAGACAGCTCCCTCGTGAAGAGATCGCGAGAGCTTCGATAGAGAATAACGGCAAGATAATCGTAGCAGACGATCTTCTTGAAGTGATCAAAGTGGCGAACGAGATCGCGCCGGAACATCTGGAGCTTTGTGTAGACGAGCCGTTCGCGTATCTCGACAAGATCAGAAACGCAGGATCGGTCTTCCTCGGGAAGAACTGCCCCGAGGCGCTCGGAGACTACTTCGCAGGGCCTAACCATACGCTTCCGACGAGCGGCACAGCGAGATTCTACAGCGCGCTTTCTGTAGACGACTTCACCAAGCGGTCCCAGTATTCATACTATACTGCAGAAGCGCTCGACAGGGTCGCTGATAAGATAGCGAGGTTCGCTGAAGAGGAAGGACTGCAGGCGCACGCGAGAAGTGTGCTTGTGCGCCGCGGGAGGAACGTGTTCTAGGAGCAGCATCATGAGCAGGTACATAACAGATAGATATAAGGACTTCAAGGCATATGAGGCCGGCGAGCAGCTTGACGACAGGGAATATATCAGGCTGAACACGAATGAGAGCCCGTTCCCTCCGTCACCGAAGGTGATACAGGCGCTGAAGGATTTCGATGCAGGAGGGATGAGGTTCTATCCCGACCCGTTCTGTACGTCGCTTCGCCGGAAGATAGCCGGGAAATACGACGTCAGCCCGGAGAACGTACTCGTAACAAATGGATCGGATGACGTGCTCGACTATGCGTTCATGGCGTTCAACCCGATCGGAACGGCAAAGGAAGACAGACCGACGGTAGTATTCCCGGACATCACATATAACTTCTACGAGATACTCTGCGGGCTTCACGGCGTTAGCTTCAGCACGATACCGGTCGGGGGAGATATGACGATCGACCCGGAAGACTTCATGGATACCGGCGCGAACGTAGTCATCCCGAACCCGAACGCGCCTACGGGTATCGCGCTCCAGCTTTCAGACATAGAGAAGATCATCAGATCCAACAGAGACCACGTCGTGCTGATCGACGAGGCTTACATCGATTTCGGATGGGAGTCGGCAGTGCCTCTGATAAAGAAATACGACAATCTCCTGATCAGCCAGACGTACTCCAAGTCGAGGAGCTTTGCGGGCGGCCGTGTGGGGTTCGCCATAGCGGACAAAGGCCTTATCGCCGATCTGCTGAAGATCCAGCAGTCCGAAAGCCCGTACAATGTGAATTCAATCTCACTCGCGCTTGCGGAAGCAGCGCTGGACGACGAGGAATATTACGCCGCCAACTGCAGGACGATAAGGGAGAACAGGAGATATACCAGAAACGCGCTGATGGAGATGGGATTCAGAGTGCTTCCTTCCAGCACGAACTTCGTCTTCGCCAGACATCCGGATATCAGGGGGGCCGACATATATGAGGAGCTGAAGAAGCGCGGCATCCTGGTAAGGCATTTCGACCGCGACAGGATCCGGGCCTACAACAGGATCTCGATCGGAACGAAGGAACAGATGGACCGTCTGATCGAGGCCCTTGCAGATATAATAAAGGAATACGAGCCGAAGACAGAAAATGAGTAATAAAACAGGAGATCATCAGATGAGGAACGCAGAGATCAGAAGAGATACAGCTGAGACGAAAGTCAGCATAAGCCTTACGCTTGAGGGCACCGGCAAGTGCAAGATCGATACGGGCGTGGGATTTCTTGACCACATGCTCACGCTCTTCGCGAAGCATGGGCGCTTCGACCTTGCCGTGAGGTGCGACGGAGACAATTATGTCGACGATCATCACTCTGTCGAGGACATCGGCATCTCGCTGGGTCAGGCATTCAGCGAGGCTCTGGGTGACAAGAAAGGTATCAGGCGCTACGCTGACACGACTCTTCCGATGGATGAAGCGCTGATACTTACCGCCGTAGACATTTCAGGCCGCGATTACCTTGCGTTCGGGCTCGATATACCGACGCAGAAAGTCGGGACATTCGACACCGAGCTCGTGAAAGAGTTCATGCTTGGATTCGTAAGGAATTCGAACATGACGCTGCACATCGTGCAGCTTGCCGGGGAGAACTCACACCACATCATAGAGGGAACGTTCAAATCTCTCGCAAGGACGCTGGCTGAAGCAGTTGAGATCGATCCGGAATACGCGGATGAGATACCGTCGACGAAAGGGGTTCTGTAAAGGAGTCTTCAGATGATTGCAATAATAGATTACGGCGCCGGCAACCTGTTTTCACTGGCGTCTTCGCTGAAGCACATAGGCGCTGAGGCTGAGATCACCGGCGATACAGAGGCTATACGGAAAGCAGACCGCATGATCCTTCCGGGCGTCGGAGCGTTCGGCGACGCGGCCGCGGAGCTTGCGGCGCGCGGACTCGATAAAGTGATATGTGAAGAGGCGCACGCGGGCAAGCCGCTCATGGGGATATGCCTCGGCATGCAGCTTCTGTTCGAGCAAAGCCTGGAGTACGGAGAACACGAAGGTCTCGGGCTGATCAAAGGCACTGTCAGGCCGCTTCAGGGATATCTTCCGGAAGGTTACAAGATACCGCAGATCGGATGGAATTCACTGGAGTTCCATGGAGAAAAGCATCCTGTGTTCCGGGACGTTCCTGACGGCGCGTTCGTATATTTCGTTCATTCATATTACGGTGACGCAGATGTCTCGCAGCTCGCCGCTACATGCGACTACGGGAATACAGTCACCGCGGCTGTCACGGAAGGAAACGTAGTAGGATGCCAGTTCCATCCGGAGAAGAGCGGAGAAGTCGGGCTTTCGATATTGAAAGCATTCTGCGATCTGTGATCCATGTCCCGGGAAGGAGAATATATGTTAACCAAAAGGATAATACCGTGTCTTGACGTAAAGGACGGACGCGTTGTGAAAGGCGTGAGATTCCAGGGGCTGAACGATGTGGATTCGCCCGTCGAGCTTGCGGACTACTACAGCAGGAGCGGCGCAGATGAGCTGGTCTTCTACGACATCACAGCTTCGGCTGAAGGTCGTAAGCTCTTCACCGATATACTTACGGAAGTCGCTTCCAGGATATTCATACCGCTGACCGTGGGAGGCGGGATATCGACGATAGAGGACTTTGACCGTGTGCTGAAGTGCGGCGCGGACAAAGTGAGCGTGAATTCGGGCGCGATAAGAGACCCTGACCTTATCCCCCGCGCCGCGGAGAAATACGGCGACCAGTGCGTCGTCATATCTGCCGACGTCGCGAAGATAGACGGAGTATATCGTGTGTTTGCAAGGGGAGCACGCGAAAACACCGGCATGGAGGCGGTCAGCTGGATCAAAAACTGCGTCGAAAATGGAGCAGGAGAAGTCGTGCTCAACTCGATAGATACAGACGGCGTGAAGGGCGGATTCGACCTGGAGATGCTCAGGGCCGTGACCGACGCTGTGGATGTTCCTGTCATCGCCTCAGGCGGAGCAGGGTGCATAGAGGACTTTGTTACGCTGTTCAGGGAGATCCCGAAAGTGGACGCAGGCCTTGCCGCATCAATATTTCATTTCGGAGAAGTCACGATACCGGACCTCAAGAAAGAGCTGGCAGCAAACGATATCCCGGTCCGTATGCAGGTATGACCGGACAGATACAGGAGAGAAAAATGACAGAAGAGAATAAAGTTCTGGGAAAAGATTTTGATATAGAAAGTCTGAAGTTCGACGAGAAGGGGCTGATCCCTGCGGTGGTGGTAGAAGCAGGGACGCATAAGCTTCTGATGGTTGCATACATGAACAGAGAGAGCCTGAAGATCTCTATGGAGAGAAAGCTGACCTGCTTCTGGAGCAGATCGCGGCAGGAGCTCTGGCTGAAAGGTGAGACGAGCGGGAACTATCAGCACATCGTAAGCATAACAGCTGACTGCGATCTCGACACACTCGAGGTGATAGTTGAGAAAGACGGCCCGGCGTGCCACACAGGCTCTGAGTCATGCTTCTTCAACCCGGTATGGGAGAGCGACGAGCTGAGCGACTTCACAATGGACGATCTTATGGACCTCATCGCGGGCAGAAAGACAGATCCTCAGGAAGGCTCGTACACGTCGTATCTTTTTGACAAGGGTATAGACAAGATACTGAAGAAGGTCGGCGAAGAGAGCACAGAGGTGATCATCGCTGCCAAAGCAGACGATAAAAAAGAGACCATCTACGAGGTCGCGGATCTTGCGTACCACGTAATGGTCATGATGATCGAGATGGGGATATCCATAGACGATATCCGTAAGGAGCTTGCGTCGCGTCACGTTATCGACCACAAGGTCAAGCAGGAGCATATGACGTCGTAGCGCCCCGGAAACGGACGTGTCAGAGTGTCCGGAGAAGTCTGAGCCCTGCCTCCTCAGCAAGCCGCTCAGCCTCAACAAAGCCATACAGAAGAGTAGACTTATCATGCGAGTCGCTTGACAGTATGACTCTGCAGCCTCTCCGCGCGAGTTCTTTCAATATTGATACAGATGGATATGGCGCTGTCCTGCAGCCGCGGGATACAGCGCCTGTATTTATTTCAAAGACGATATCGTCTCCATGCGTACCGCAAAGGCGGTCGAGCGCGGATTTCCAGGCGGCCTCATAGCGCGGATCGGATTCATCGAAAAGCTTTCCGCCTTCATTGAATTTGGTTATGAGATCGAAGTGCCCGATCACGAGTTTTGCGTCTGCTGAAGATTCAGCCGTTATACATCCCGCGCGGACGACGTCGGCGGAATTGCCGGCTTCTGTATAGTAATCGGCGATCAGGGAATAGATATCGCCGCCGTAGTGTCTGATACAGGCGTCTGTCAGGATGTCCTGAGATTCATCGACAGGGAAGATATCCCCGTCTTTTTTTATGTAGTGGCATGAACAGATGATGTGATCCCAGTCGTATCTGTAGTCCTCCGGATCGGAGAAGTAATCCATCTCTATACCGCGGAGGATCCTGATCTTTCCGGCATATCTTTCTCTCAGCGTCCCGATCTCATCGAAATACTCCCGCATGCCTTCTCTGGACATGCAGTAGCTTTCATCTGCTGGAGTATACGAATGGCCTGAAAAGCCAAGTTCCGTCATTCCGAGCCGTACAGCTTCGGAAATTATCTCTTCTGGACTGTTCTCACCGTCGCAGTAAGTTGTGTGAGTGTGGTAATTTGCTTTGTATCCTGACATCGGATCTGCTTTCTTCCTGCCGTCTGGCTGCGTTGTTTTCTGCTATTCAGCGGCGTTTTTCTCTGCCTGTTCCTGCTGCCTCTCCTGCGCAAGCATGACGGCTCTCGCGAGCTGATCCGCGCAGGAAGTTGCTCTCGGTCCGCAGGTGTTTCCCAGGAGCTTGTCAGCTATCTCGTCGGCTGTCCATCCGTCGACGAGCTTCGCTATCGCTTTCAGGTTGCCGTTGCATCCGCCGAGGAAGCTGATGTTGGTGACTTTCCCTTCATCGTCCATATCAAAATCTATTCTCTGGGAACATGTTCCGTGTGTATTGTACGTGTATTCCATATGACCGGTCACCTCCGTATCACGCATTGTTTTCTGAAAGAATTATACCACAACAAAAGGCGTTTCAGACTGTTTTGTTCGTTGACACATGAAAAGGCATATAATATAATAATTATTAAGAAACAGAGCATGCGTTATAGTATGCTCATACGAAGGAAACGGATCCTCGTATATAGCGGAAATGATACAACGGAGCACATTCAAAAGAGAGGTCTTTTGGTGTGCGCTTTTTATTTAAGAATGAGACCGGAAGAAAGACTTACAGTAGTCGTATGTGATGATGATACGTTTATAATAAAGTCACTGAGAGACCTGCTTGACGGGACCAGATACGATGTGATCGGTGATGCTTCGAACGGGCTCGACCTCGTCAGACTGTGCAGGGAGAAAAACCCGGACATAGTCATAGTCGATATCGAGATGCCGGTCATGGACGGCATCACAGCTACGAAGGACCTTACTGAAAACAATCTGACTAAATGCGTGATCGTCCTGACTTCCTTTGATGACGCGGAATATATAAAGGGCGCCATCGACACGGGCGCCGCGGGATATCTCACCAAGCCGATATCGCCTGACGTTCTTATTCCGACCATAGAGAGCTGCCTGAGGAAAAGCAGAGACCTCTACGAGATGAACAAGAAAGTCGCGAACATAAACAAGCGTATCGAGACAAGAGGGATCATAGAAAAGGCACAGCTTCTGCTCATGGAGCGGCATGACCTGAGCGAGGCGGACGCATACGGATACATCCGCAGTCTCAGCAAGGAAAGAAACACATCCATGGCGGATATAGCTGAGATAATCATTGCAAAATACCAGGGTCGCTGACGGAGATTCAGATGGCAAACACTAAAGAGGAATGTAAAGAGCTTTGCGGGAGATATACGACCCTCCGGGAAGAGGAGATAGGGGAGATCTATCCTTTCCTGGATGATCTTCAGATGCTTGCTGAGAGAGAGCAGGCAAATGTGTATATCGACTGTATGACTTTTACAGGGAAGTCGATGATCATAGTCGGCGAAGCATTTCCTGAATCCAGAGGGACCATTTATACAGAACCGCTCTTCGGCAAGATCATGTACACCAAGAATGAGCCTGCTGTTGCGAGGACTTTTGTTACGGGCATCCCGACCAAGAACGTGACCGGAGAAGAAGTGATCTCAGAGAGGGTCATGATCCAGCAGGTATACCCGATCAAACACAGGAACAAGACCGTCGCGGTGCTCATATATGAGAGGCTGTATGAAAAGCAGGAGATAGAAGACGGCGATCAGGACGTATCGGATGACCGTGAGCTCAGGCTGGACATCAAAGAGCTTACTTCGATCATAGACCAGATGAACGAGGGGCTCATACTTGTCGATAAAGAGAACAGTATCTGCTACTGTAATTCTTTCGCGGCGGGCATATTCAAAGAGCTGGGATATGTCGGGAAAGTGTTCGGCATGGAGATCCACAACATCCTCGGGAACGACTCTGAAGGAAGATACCGGTTCCAGATGAGGGGATACACCCTGAACGGCAGGATGATAGATATAAACAAGGGCGGCGTGAAGTGTGCGATAATCCTTGATGACATAACGCAGGAAGAAAAGTCCAGGGAAAAGATCCAGGATCTGGAGCTCAGGCTGCATGAAGAGCGCCATTCCATGAAGAACGGTCTCATGTTCCTGAAAGAGTTCGCGGGCAGGAAAGCTGAGAACACAGAAGATCAGGAAGAACATGAGGCGTACAGCCAGATGATCGACAGGATAGACATGCTGATGTCGATAACGGAGCTGAAGCTGCAGAGCGGCGGAAGCATTGGCATCAGGCACGCGCTTGAATATGTGTTCCTGAACAAGATGGACCTTGTCACAGGCGAGAAAGACATATCCATATCCATAACAGGCGATGATGTGGAGGTCACTGACGAACCGTGTCATTCCATAATATCTGTGATATATGAGCTGATATGCAATTCAGTAAAACATGCTTTCAGCGGGAGAGAGTCAGGCAGGATCTCTATTGAGATCAAACAGGGATATCTGACGTCACAGATAATATACAGAGACGACGGCGTGGGCTTTGATCCTGAAAGAGACGCCAATGGCTCACACGGCCTCGCGATAATAAAGACTATCGTTGAGGACAAGCTGAACGGTGTGTTCAAGGTGAGCTCGAGCAGCGAGGGTACAGTAGAGAGTTTCGACTTCATAGTCTGATACAGGAGCGGCAGAGCAGATGAATGATCCGCTGGAAGAAGTAAAAGTCATAGTAACAGTAAGGGACAAAGAAGAGAGCAGGAAGCTTTGCGGCCTTATGAAGAAGGCAGGAGCTGAGGACGTGTCAGCCGCGGAGAACACCCTCGAGATGGTGCTCATGGCGCTTAAGTATGACAGAGTGGTGCTCGTCGCCGAGACGGGAAGAAATATGCTGGATCTTTCCGATGCTCTGGACTACGTCACCAGGCACTGCAGATACGCCACGATATCCGTTATCGCGGACGAGTGGACAGATGAGTTGAACAGTGAACTTGCGGGAGCGGTGGATGTGTTCCTTACGAGGCCTGTTACAGAAAGGGAGCTGATACCCGGGCTGATGCTTGATGCCGCGAGGAAGAAGCATATGCAGGAGCTGGAGGCAGAGCTCCGGGAATCAGAAGAGAGCTTCGCGAAAGACAAGGATATGAGCTTCGCGGAGCACGTGGTCATGGATACACTCGGGCTTTCGAAAGAAGGTGCGGGCGAATATATCCTGTCGCTTGCGGGAAAGCACGGATACGATGAAGGTGACGCAGCCAGGATCGTGTATGAAGTGCTTCTTACGGGAGGCAGAAAAAAGCAACTATAGTAGTTTTCTTTGGGCCGGGTATGACGGTAATACCGGTCCGAACCTGAAAAACAGTTCAAGAAAGGTGGAAAGGAATGAAACTACGCACAACATTGAACGGTGTCAGCTATTCATTTAAGGACATTAATGATGTGCTGGCCAAGGCGAACGAGCCGAAATCTGCAGACAGACTGCAGGGTATCGCGGCTGCGGACGAGACTGAGAGAGTTGCGGCGAAAGTTGTTCTGTCCGAACTCACGGTCGGTGATATCGTAGAGCATCCTGCAGTTCCTGCGGAAAAGGACGAAGTCACCAGAACTGAGCTTGATGGAATGAATCAGAGAACTTATGAAGCTCTGAAAGAACTGACCATCGGCGAGTTCAGAAATCTTGTTCTTTCAGACAAGACAGACTGTGCAAAGATCCAGTGGATGACCAGAGGAATCATCGGCGAGGTCGCTGCTGCTACAGCAAAGATCATGAGCGCCATGGACCTGGTATACGGCGGATCCAAGATCTACAAGATCACAAAGTGCCGTACTGAGATCGGACAGCCGGGTACACTTTCCTACAGATGTCAGACAAACAGCCCGACAGATGATCCTGAAGAGATCCTGATGGGTGTTATGGAAGGTCTGACATATGGATGCGGAGACGCATGCATAGGAATCAACCCGGTAGAGGACAACTTCGAGAGCACCAAGAGGATCGCTGACAGACTGTATGACTTCATGAATGAATGGAAGGTTCCAACACAGCTGATCGTACTTTCTCACATCACGACTCAGATGGACGCTATCAAGAGAGGAGTTCCTCTGTCAATGGTATTCCAGTCGATCGCAGGAACACAGAAAGCGAATGACGACTTCGGTACGAACAGAGATATGCTTCTTGAAGGATACCACATCGCTGAAGAGTATGGATGGACTACAGGACCTAACCTGAACTACTTCGAGACAGGACAGGGTTCAGAAGTATCCATCGACGCTGACGAGGGAGTCGACGAGATGACTCTTGAAGGACGTACCTACGGATTCGCGAGATTCTTCAAGCCATTCATGGTAAACAACGTATCCGGATTCATCGGACCTGAGACCATTTACGACGGTAAGGAAATGATCAGGGCCAATCTGGAGGACTGCTTCATGGGTAAACTCATGGGACTTCCAATGGGTATGGCGCCATGCTTCACGAACCATACTCCTATCACCATCGACGACCAGCAGATGGGAACGATGCTGACAACTATGGAAGGCGCAGGATACTTCATGGGCGTTCCACAGGGAGACGACGTAATGCTTGCCTATCAGGATACAAGTTTCCAGGACGACATCGCACTGAGAGCACTTTCACACAAGACACCTGCTCCTGCATTCATGGAGTGGATGATCGGCATGGGACTGCTCACAGAAGACGGCAAACCGACAGAGCTCTGCGGCGACGCTTCTATCTTCCTTTAAAGACAGCATGACGGAGGTAATAAGATGAACAATGAAGAATTAAAGAAACTGATCGAGTCAGTCGTAAAAGAAACGATGGCTGGCAAAACCGACAGTAAAGCATCCGCTCCAAGTGCCTGTGAAGTTGAAGACGGCGAAGTGCCTGATATCCGTGCTATTCCTTTGAACGAACAGTATTATCTGGACAACGCAAAGGATGAGGAAGCTCTCAGAGAGATGAGAAAGATCACAGCAGCCAGAGTATGCATCGGCAGAGCCGGAACAAGATGCAAGACTATCCCATATCTGAGACTTCTTGCAGACCACGCCGGAGCATTCGACGCTGTACTGAACGATCCTTCAGATGAGCTTATCGAGGAAAACGGATTCTTCCGTATTCAGAGCGCATGCAAAGACAAGGATGAATACCTTGCAAGACCTGACCTCGGACGTCTTCTCGACGACGAGACAAAGCAGGCTGTAAGAGAGAACTGCATCATGAACCCTGACGTACAGATCATCGCGTCAGAAGGACTGTCTTCCACAGCTTTCGACGCTAACATCTCCGACGTAATGAAGGCCATGATGGAAGGTCTCAAAGTAGAGGGATTCTCAGTTGGAACTCCTATCTACATCAAATACTCACGTGTACCGACCGAGGACCAGATAACAGAGATCACACATCCGAAAGTTACAGTCATCCTCGTAGGTGAGAGACCGGGAATGTCAACATATCAGTCAATGTCAGCTTACATGACGTATGAAGGACACGTAGGCATCGAGGAAGCTAAGCGTACAGTAATATCCAACATCTACGGCGGAGGAACTCCACCTGCAGAAGCTGGTGCTTATGTAGCTACTCTGGTCAAGAAGATGATCGAGCAGAAAGCTTCCGGAACAGATCTCGTGATCGCATAAGGACAAATACCGGAACACCCTTTGTCAGGTAACGCCGGACAGACCGGGCGCGGCCCCCACCAGGCAGACGCCCAGAGCCTGCAGGCCCCTTGCTGAAGTACCGTTGACGCTGAGGCTGCGGCGATCTGATAACAGGGAAAATAAAAATGATTTATCCCGGAACGTTTCATTCCGGATAAATATATGGTTTAGTAACAGTGATTTAAATATTAATAAGATACTATAGGCCCCGCAGGAAAGGATTCCTGCAGGGTCCTTTTTTTGCTTTGACTTGTGGTACCGTTGTGGTAGAATACTTCTATAACGAACGGAAAGGAGAGGACACCGCTCCATCGGTACAGGTGTCCGGCAGAATTTGATATGAAAAAGAAGAACGATAAAGCTTATGTATACAAACTCGTAGCTGTTTTTACGGTGGTCCTGGTCGCGTCAGCGGTCTTGTTCGCATGCGCCGGAAAGAGGGAAGAACCGCCGGAAGAGCCTGAGGAAGAGAAAACAGAGTACACCGCCAACAGTCCGCTTGGGATCGCGGAATCATTTGTCGGGAAAGATGTGAAAGGTCTGATCGAGGCGGTCGGGACCCTCAAGGGCGATCCTGTGATAGAACCGTCAAACGACGGAGGCGGCTACCAGGGGACATATGAGTTCGACGGCTTCACTGTTTATACTTACGCCAAGGCGGAAGACGCGGAAGCGATCGTGACTGAGATAGTTCCTGATACCGAATCGGAAGTATATAAGAAGAGCATCAAGACAGACAGTGGCGAGTCGGGCAAGTAAGCGGCGCAGCGTCTGAAGAAGAAAGGGCATACAGATGGTCAGGAAGGTCTTTGCTGTATTGACAGCGTTGCTGATAGCTGCTTCGGTGTGCATGCTCGCGTCGTGCGGCGGCGGTCAGGCAGGAAACGGCGGAGAGAACAAAGCCCCGGACCCGGCACCGTCAGAGGCGTCGGTCGAAGAGGGCGGAACATACGACTCAAAGGAAGAAGTCGCGGAGTATCTCAGTATATATAGGAAGCTTCCGAAGAATTACATAACCAAGAAGGAAGCAAAGAGAATGGGCTGGAGCGGAGGCTCTGTCGAAAGGTACGCGCCGGGTAAGGCGATAGGCGGCGACAGGTTCGGAAACTACGAGAAGAAGCTGCCAGAGAAGAGCGGACGCCGCTATTATGAGTGCGACATAGATACGATAGGCAGAAAGAAACGCGGGCCGAAAAGAATGATTTATTCGGACGACGGACTGATATATTATACAGGTGATCACTACAGGACTTTCAGCAAGATGCCGCAGAGCGCGTAGAGTCCGAGCAGGAGGATGATATGGAAGACGAATATATAATCGACCTTGCCGGCGTGGAGACTGAAGAGGATGTCCAGGACAGACTCATGGAGTCACTCCCTCTGCCGGATTATTATGGAGGGAATCTGGACGCGCTGTATGATGTCCTTACAGAGATGGGGGACGGCTGGCATCTGATAATAGTAGGCACTGACGATGTAAGTGAAGAGATCAGGCCTTATGTGGAAGAGCTGATCGACGTATGCAGCGACGCGTCGGCGGTGGCTCCGGATCTGACTGTGGACGTAGAAGGCGAGGATGAAGACGACAGCTACGGCGGGGACGTCGACTGAAGTGTCTTTCCGCCGCGGCAGCAGATAAATTTTCTGTTGACATTCGGAAGGGCTTGTCATATACTTAAAAAGCGTCATTATGTAAAAATATCCAGGGCCAGGCAAAAGGCTCTGAATTTTGATTAGAAAAAACGGAGGGACCGGCATGAGAGTTAAAGTCATTTTGGAATGCACAGAATGCAAGCACAGGAACTACAATACCATGAAAAACAAGAAGAACGATCCTGATCGTATGGAGATCAAGAAGTATTGTCCGTTCTGCAGAAAAGCAACTGTCCACAAGGAGACAAAGTAATCGGAATAACGAGGTAAATCATGGCTAAAGACGAAAAAGAAAAATCAGCCATCAAAAAGGCTACAGAAACAGCCAAGAAATCCGCTAAGAAAAAGAATGCCAAGAATGAAAGCGCGGCAGACTTCTTCAGTGGAGTAAGGCAGGAGCTCAGCAAGGTCGTATGGCCTACAAAGAAAGAGCTCATTTCCTACACAGTCGTTGTTATCGCGACATGTGCTGTTTTTGCTATTGGATTCTGGCTGCTTGATATGGGTATCCTGGAGATCCTGAAGCAGCTTCTCGGAATCACGCTTTCATAAAGTCAGTTATTACTGATATATATACTATTTTGGGAGAGCATATATAAATGTCAGAAAGTGAGATCCTGGAGACAACTGAACAGGAAGAAGTGAAGACCGCGGATGAAATGCCTGCACATGCGGGTGAGCCTGCAGCAAAGCCGGAGCGTAAGACCGGTAACATCGCTTCCCCTCTTGAAGGCGAGGGAATAAGAGGCGACGGCCAGGCAAGATGGTATGTGGTCCACACATATTCGGGACATGAGAACAAGGTAAAGGTCAACATCGAGAAGATGGTCGAGACCAGGGACATGCACGACGTCATTCTTGACATCATCGTTCCTGAGGAAGACCGCATCGAGGTGAAGAACGGCGTCAAGCGCATCAAGAAGCGCAAGATGTTCCCGGGATATGTCATCGTAAAGATGATAGTCAACAATGAGAGCTGGTATCTCGTCAGAAATACACAAGGCGTTACCGGATTCGTTGGACAGGGTTCCGATCCTATTCCTCTGACTCCGGAAGAAGTTGCCCGCATGGGCATCGAGAAAACAGATATCGATCTGGATGTTGAGATCGGCGATACAGTAAGAGTGATCAGCGGCCCGTTTGAAACGATGATGGGCGAGGTCACAGAGATCAACCCTGATAAACAGGTGCTGACCGTCAAGATCTCAGCGTTCGGTAGAGATACACCTGTGGAGCTTGAGTTCACACAGGTAGACAAGATGCTTTAACAGCGTCGTGTCGTGAACAACTGAAGGAAGGAGGAGCAGTATGGCAAAGAAGATCGAAGGCTATATCAAGCTGCAGATCCCAGCCGGCGGAGCTACTCCGGCACCACCTGTAGGTCCTGCCCTTGGACAGCACGGAGTCAACATCATGGACTTCTGCAAGCAGTTCAACGCAAAGACACAGGATCAGCCCGGAATGCTTATCCCGGTAGTTATCACGGTTTATGCCGACAGATCGTTCACGTTCATCACCAAGACACCGCCGGCAGCTGTTTTGATCAAGAAAGCAGCAGGCCTCGACAAGGCGTCAGGTGAGCCGAACAAGAACAAGGTAGCGACTATCACAGTTGCACAGGCAGAGGAGATCGCAAAGATCAAAATGCCGGATCTCAACGCAGCGAACCTTGAGTCAGCTACAGAGATGATCAAAGGCACCGCGAGAAGCATGGGTATAGTAGTAGAAGGATAAGCTTTTGTGGGAGTGCTCCGGCGAATAAATGACCAGACCGGACGCGAAGGAACCACGAATGGAGGTAAAGAAATGGCCAAACATGGAAAGACTTACAGAGCTTCCGCTGAGACATTTGACAAGACTCAGCTCAATGAAGTACCGGAAGCAATGAAGATCGTGCTGGATACAGCAAAAGCAAAGTTCGATGAGACGATCGAAGTCCACGTAAGACTCGGAGTCGACGGAAGACACGCCGACCAGCAGGTAAGAGGAGCTATCGTTCTCCCGAACGGAACAGGTAAAGAAGTCAAGGTACTCGTATTCGCCAAGGGACCTAAGGCTGATGAGGCTGAGGCAGCAGGCGCTGATTACGTAGGTGCTGAGGACCTGGCATCCAAGATCCAGAAAGAAAACTGGTTCGATTTCGACGCAGTCGTTGCTACACCTGATATGATGGGTGTCGTAGGAAGACTCGGTCGTGTGCTTGGACCTAAAGGACTCATGCCTAACCCTAAGTCAGGTACAGTAACGATGGATCTTGAGAAAGCTCTCAAGGACATCAAAGCTGGTAAAGTTGAGTACAGACTTGACAAGCAGAACATCATCCATACAGTGATCGGAAAGAAATCATTCGGTCCGGAGAAGCTCCAGGAGAACTTCGACGCACTGATGGCAGCTATCGTCAAGGCTAAGCCTGCAGCTGCAAAGGGACAGTATCTGAAGAGCATCACGCTTTCTTCAACAATGGGCCCCGGCGTCAAGATCAATCCGGCTCTCGTAGGCTAAGGAAGATGTGCAGGTCCGCGGCTTGACAGCGGACAGCCAAATGATGACATCGTAAGATGCATCGATACGATGACGTCTCAAGAGACGCATCAAAATGAATTTGAAAGTTATAACCTGAGACAGCGGGTGCGAAAAGCTCAATATCCCGCCGAGGTACGATAAATAAATGATCGGCCCCGTATTGTCCTGGATGATACGGGCCTGTTTTTATTCAAGTACCAGACGATTCGCTGGATCTTCATACCGCAATGCGGTGACGCAGCGCAAAGCACGGAACAGTCCGGCACGTGCATGCAGAGCCAGATAAGGATAAGATCCCGGAAAGGAGAAATAATGTCTGTAGAAGCTAAAGAGCAAAAGCAGGCTGTGATCGATGAGATCAAAGCAAAGCTTGACGGAGCAGAAGCCGCAGTACTGATCGACTACATGGGAATAACAGTAGCACAGGCTGACGAACTGAGAAAAACACTTCGTGAAGCAGATATCGATTACACTGTTTATAAAAACACTCTTATGAAGAGAGCGATCGCCGGCACAGAGTTTGAACCTCTCGGCGACGCAATGAAGGGACCTAGCGCCATCGCTATCAGCAAGACCGACGCTACAGCTCCCGGAAGACTTCTTAAGAAGGCTATGAAAGACTTCAACAAAATGGAATTCAAAGCCGGAGTAGTTGAAGGCACATACTATGATAAAGATGGCATCGAGCAGATCGCGAGCATTCCTTCAAGAGAAGAGCTCCTCGCGAAGTTCATGGGAAGCATCCAGTCACCTGTCAGCAAGTTCGTCAGAACACTCGCGGCGATCGCGGAAGACAAGGGCGGAGCTCCGGCAGCAGATGCCGCAGAAGCAGAATAGTAATTATTCAAACGATGCGGCATGAGCCGCTAAGGACGACGGGCGCAGGCGGATGCCGTCTGTATGATCAAAGCCCCGGATCCAACATCATTTAGGAGGAAATAATAATGGATAAAGATCAGATTATCGAAGCCATCAAAGGCATGTCAGTTCTCGAGCTGAATGAGCTCGTTAAAGCTTGTGAAGAGGAATTCGGCGTAAGCGCTGCAGCTCCAGTAGCAGTTGCAGGTGCAGCCGGCGCAGCTCAGGAAGAAGAGCAGACTTCATTCACAGTCGTTCTTTCTGAGATCGGTGCTCAGAAGATCAAGGTCATCAAGGTCGTAAGAGAGATCACAGGACTTGGACTTAAGGAAGCTAAGGCTCTCGTAGACGAGGCTCCATCAAAGGTCAAGGAAGACGTTGACAAGGACGAAGCTGACCAGATCAAGGCTAAGCTCGAAGAAGCAGGCGCTACAGTAGAGTTCAAATAACTCTCCTCTCGATTCTTACAGCTTCGCTGCAAGGTAAGAAGAGCTGCGAGATCCGCGCTGCGGTCTCTAAATACTTCTTCGATATTAACGGCGTTCTTAACGTCGTTGTTGAAATGCTGAAGCCGGGGCATCAGGAAACTGATGCCCCGTTTTGCATTTCATGCGTTTCCCGTTGCCTGGAGAATAAGTTTCTAAGGGCGATCGGTTGCCTAACGACGTTGATAGTGTCTGTAGGTAACGGGATTTACAGTTTGATGGGTCCGTAGGCAACCAAACGCTAGGTTCAGAGGGCAGATTGGTTACCTGATGAGTTGAAAAGAGGCTGCAGGTAACGAGATTATGCCTGTAGACGGCCTGTAGGCAACCAAATCGTGTCACAGCCAGGTGTTTCGGTTGCCTAACGATGTCGAAAATTCCCATAGGCAACGAGATCCTGCAAAAACAGTGCCCGCAGGCAACGAGATCCTGCAAAAACAGTACCCGCAGGCAACGAGATCTTGCAAAAACGAAGCCCATAGGCAACGAGATCCTGCAAAATAACGCTCGCGCAGAAACGAAACCCACAGGTGCGAAACTTTACAGCAGTTATGAATTCTAAATTTCTACAATAAATTCTGTTTTTTCTCTTGATTCCCATCTGAGTTTGCAGTATACTATTAAATTGCTTTAATATGCGATTGATAACGCGCGCCGGTTGTCTTCCGCCCTATCGAGCGGAATCCAATTCCGGCCTTCAGCGAGCTCATGACCTCGCTGAAACCCCGCGGAGCTGAAGCTCCCGGCGCGCAGATGCAGGCGTTCGCTGCGCCCTGATCGTGCCGGCACGTCAGGAGCTGCGCTCCGCCTTAAAATGAATAAGGAGTGATAATATGCCGAAACCAATTAAAGTTGGCAGGAAAGAACGTATGTCATTCGGAAAGATCGATGAAGTCTGGCCTATGCCGAACCTCATTGGGATTCAGACGAATTCCTACAAGTGGTTTGTCGAGGAAGGACTGAAAGAAGTCTTTGAAGACATCTCACCGATCAAGGATTACGCGGGCAATCTTTCCCTTGAATTCGTAGACTATCATCTTTCAGATGAAACCAAGTACGATCAGGAAGAATGCAAGGCGCGTGACGTGACATATGCTGCTCCGCTTAAGGTAACGGTACGTCTCATCAACGGCGAGACCGGAGAGATCGTACCTAAGGAAATGTTCATGGGTGACTTTCCTCTTATGACGGAGAAAGGCACGTTCATCTACAACGGTGCTGAGAGAGTTATCGTAACACAGCTGGTAAGATCTCCGGGACCGTACTTTGACGTTGAGACAGACAAGTCCAACAACAAACTTTATAATTCACAGATCATTCCTAACCGTGGAGCCTGGATCGAATACGAGACAGACACCAACGGCGTGCTTTACGCGCGTGTGGACAGAACGAGGAAACAGCCTCTGACTGCTCTTCTCCGTGCGCTAGGCATCGGATCCAATGATGAGATCATCAACCTTCTGGGGAGTGACGACAGACTTCTTAAGACTCTTGAGAAAGACCCGACTAACGATGAGGACAGCGGACTCAAGGAGATCTACAAGAAGCTGAGGCCGGGCGAGCCTGCAACGGCAGACAGCGCCAGAACGCTTATCAATTCACTCTTCTATGATGCCAAGAGGTATGATCTCTCACATGTTGGAAGATACAAGTACAATAAGAAGCTCGGCATCTCAGGAAGACTGGTAGGAGTACACGCGGCAGAAGATGTCATCGATCCTAACACAGGAGAGATAATGGTCGAGAGAGGCGGCTTCATCAGCCGTGATCTTGCCAAAGAGATCGAGAACGCAGGAGTCGTTTCTGTTCTTGCATATGTAAGAGACGAGAACGACACTACTAAAGTCATCGGAAGCAACTTCGTGGACATCGCTCCTTACATCGCAGGGAACGACATCGACCTTAAGGCTAACAGACTTCCGTCAAAGGTCTACTATCCGGTCCTGAAAGAGATCCTTGATCAGGGACTTGAGGGTGAAGACCTGCTTCAGGTACTGATCGAGAGAAAGAACGAGCTTTCACCTAAGCACGTGATCGTTCAGGACGTGGTAGCTTCAGTAAGTTACCTTCTGAACCTTAATCACGGCATCGGAAAGACAGACGACATCGACCACCTCGGAAACAGAAGACTCAGGACAGTCGGAGAACTGCTCCAGAATCAGTTCCGTATCGGTCTCTCCAGAGTAGAGAGATCAGTAAGAGAAAAGATGACGACTTCACAGGGTATGGAAATGGCCACGCCTGAGTCGCTGATCAATATCAGGCCTATCACTGCTGCAGTCAAGGAGTTCTTCGGAAGCTCACAGCTGTCACAGTTCATGGACCAGAACAACCCGCTTGCTGAGATCACTCACAAGAGAAGACTTTCCGCACTCGGACCTGGCGGACTCTCAAGAGAGCGTGCCGGATTCGAAGTAAGAGATATCCATCACTCCCACTACGGGAGAATGTGCCCGATTGAGACTCCTGAAGGTCCTAACATCGGACTTATCGGCTCGCTTACGATCTACGGAGTAGTAAACGAGTATGGATTCATCGAGACACCTTACAGGGTAGTCGATAAAGAGACAGGCGTCGTTACCAAGAATGTCGAATATCTTGCTGCTGACGAAGAAGAACTGAAGATCATCGCGCAGGCCAATGAGCCTCTGGATGAGAACGGTCACTTTGTCAACGAGAAGGTAGCAGGCCGCGGCATAGACGGCCAGATCGCCCTCTATCCGCGTGAAGACGTCGACCTCATGGACGTATCCCCTAAACAGGTAGTATCAGTCGCTACTGCAATGATCCCGTTCCTGGAGCATGACGACGCGAACCGTGCCCTGATGGGATCCAACATGCAGCGTCAGGCAGTGCCTTTGCTCGTAACAGAATCACCGGTAGTAGGTACCGGCATGGAGTACAAGGCAGCGCGTGACTCGGGCGTAGTCATCCTGGCAAAGGCGGCAGGTACAGTCGAATTTGTTGACGCTGAACATATAAGGATCAGAAGAGACGACAACGACGAAATAGATAAATACGAGCTTCTCAAGTTCAAGCGTTCCAACCAGGGAACATGCATCAACCAGAGACCTATCGTCAATCACGGCGAACATGTTGAAGAAGGCGAGGTCATCGCTGACGGGCCTTCAACCAATATGGGAGAGATCTCACTCGGAAAGAACCTCCTCATCGGATTCATGACATGGGAAGGCTACAACTACGAGGATGCTATCGTACTTAATGAGAAGCTTGTGATAAACGATGTGCTCACATCGATACACATCGTGGAATATGAAGCAGACGCAAGAGATACCAAGCTCGGACCTGAAGAGATCACGAGAGATATCCCGAGCGTTTCCAAGGACGCGACCAAGGACCTCGACGAGATGGGTATCGTCAGGATCGGGGCTGAGGTCACATCCACAGATATCCTTGTCGGTAAGGTAACGCCGAAGGGCGAGAACGACCTCTCTGCTGAAGAGAAGCTGCTCCGCGCCATCTTCGGTGAGAAGGCAAGGGAAGTGAGAGACACATCACTCAGAGTCCCTCACGGTGAAACAGGCATCGTAGTAGACGTGAAGATATTCTCACGTGAGAACAGAGACGAGCTTCCTCCTGGAGTAAACATGCGTGTAAGATGTTACATCGCTACCAAGAGAAAGATCCAGGTCGGAGACAAGATGTCCGGACGTCATGGAAACAAGGGCGTTATCTCACGTATTCTTCCTGAAGAGGATATGCCGTTCCTGGAAGATGGAACTCCGCTGCAGGTAATGCTTAATCCTCTCGGCGTACCTTCCCGTATGAACGTAGGACAGGTACTGGAAGTCCATCTGGGACTCGCTGCCAAGAAGAGAGGCTGGTACATCGCCACGCCTGTATTCGACGGCGCGTCATGGGATGATATCAGCAGGATGCTCATCGAAGAAGGATATTACGAGGAAGTGACTGATCCGGAGACAGGCGAGACTGTCAAGAAGGAAAAGGAGAAGCTGAGGCTGAGAGACGGAAGAACAGGCGAGTTCTTCGAGAACCCTGTAACCGTCGGATACATGTACATGCTGAAGCTCCACCATCTGGTCGACGATAAGATCCATGCGAGAGCTACGGGTCCGTATTCCCTCGTTACACAGCAGCCGCTCGGCGGTAAAGCCCAGTTCGGCGGCCAGCGTTTCGGAGAGATGGAGGTATGGGCGCTCGAAGCTTACGGAGCTGCCTATACGCTGCAGGAGATCCTGACAGTCAAGTCAGACGATATCGTAGGAAGAGTAAATACATATGAAGCTATCGTAAACGGCAAGAACATCCCTGAGCCGGGCATCCCCGAGTCATTCAAGGTGCTGATCAAAGAACTCCAGAGTCTTGCTCTCGACGTCAGCGTACGTACAGAGAACGACAAGGAGATCGAATTCAAGGAGCTCATGGATTACGACGCGCCTAAGGGAATCGACAGCATCATGAGGCACAGCGCCGTGTACTCATCCGATGATAATGATGATCAGGATATCATCAATACGAGATATACAGAAGAGAGATCAGAAGCAGAAGCTGCTCCGGAAGAGCCTGAAGATGATCTGGCAGATATGGAGCCTGAAGAGGAAGATTTCCCCGCTGACGATATCCCGGAAGATATGGAAGACATGATGGAAGAAACCGAACCTGAAGCTGAGAAATAGGAAAGGGGAGTAAACCTGTGCCTGTTAATGATAATGAGAAAAAGAATCAATATATAGAGTCCAATACCTTTGAATCATTGCAGATCAAGCTGGCTTCCACCGACAAGATCGTAAATGAATGGTCTCACGGCGAGGTCACCAAGCCTGAGACGATCAACTACAGGACTCTTAAGCCTGAGACTGACGGACTTTTCTGCGAGAAGATCTTCGGGCCTGTAAAGGACTGGGAATGTCACTGCGGAAAGTACAAGAAGATCAGATATAAGGGCATCGTCTGCGACCGCTGCGGCGTAGAGGTGACCAAGGCCAAGGTAAGAAGAGAGCGTATGGGACACATCATGCTCGCTTCCCCGGTATCACATATCTGGTACTTCAAAGGTACACCTTCCAGGATCGGACTCGTGCTCGACATCACGCCGAGAGCTCTGGAGCAGGTGCTCTACTTCGCGGCGTATATCGTCCTTGATCCGGGTGACTACGAGAAGACCGGACTTACTGAAAAGCAGATCCTCACAGAGCAGGAGTACCGCGATCTCAAGGCTCAGCTCGGAAACGCGTTCAGAGCCCAGATGGGCGGCGAAGCTATAAGAGAGCTCCTTACAAGGATCGATCTTGACGAGCTTTCAACATCGCTCCGTGAACAGCTGAAGACAGCGTCCGCTCAGAAGAAGCTGAGACTCGTCAAGAGGCTGGAGGTAATAGAGGCGCTCAGGATCTCAGGCAACCGTCCTGAATGGATGGTGCTTGAAGCAGTTCCTGTTATTCCGCCGGATCTCCGTCCTATGGTACAGCTGGACGGCGGCAGATTCGCGACGTCAGACCTGAACGATCTGTACAGAAGAGTAATAAACAGAAACAACAGACTGAAGAGACTGCTTGAGCTCGGAGCTCCTGACATCATCGTCAGGAATGAGAAGAGAATGCTTCAGGAAGCAGTGGACTCACTCATCGACAACGGAAGAAGAGGACGTGCCGTCGCAGGACCTGGCGGAAGAGCTCTCAAGTCACTTTCAGATATGCTCAAGGGAAAGCAGGGAAGATTCAGACA
>JAFWJS010000024.1 GCA_017511535.1 Eubacterium sp.
AGACGATAAGATCGTAGATGTAGAAGGCCTGCGTATTGCGGGGCTGGGCGGATCCATCTGCTACAGCGACATGAGCAACGTGTGCGGCAATATGTATACGGAGGAAGAGATGGCCGTGCGTGTCAGGAAGCTCAGGGAGAACCTTTTTCTTAAGAATCTGCTGAACAGGAAGGACATCGATATTCTCCTTACACATTCGCCGGCGTCAGGGCATGGCGATCTGGAAGACATGGCACACCATGGATATCAATGCTTCAACGAGGTTTTGATGGAGATGAAGCCGGCGTATCACATATATGGACATGTGCATATGGAGTACGGGAGACTCAGCCGGGAGAGCACGCACCCAGCCGGTACAGAGGAGATCAATGTGAGCGGCATGTACGTCTTTGAGATATGATGGGCGGCCGGATTTCCCCGCAGCTGCGGACGGCCGGATTTCCCCGCGACTGCGGGCGGCCGGGGAGCAGGCGGCGGCCGGAACAGAAAAACAGAACTAAGTAAACTGGTACCCATAGAGAGGACAGCATATTGACAGATATGGCACCTCTCATGGGTGCCTTTTTAAATGGTCGTGCTGAAGGTGAAGATATGGGTAGACGATTTACAGAAGAAGAGATGGAACAGCTCAGAAAGAATCCGGCAGTGAAACTGGTGTCAGCCTTGACGATAGTGTTGAAACAGTCATATTACAGTATGATGCTTGAGCACTGGAAGAAGCATGGTGGAGTTGAAGGGATCAGAAAAGATCTTGCAGAGTATAAATTGCTGGAAATACTGGAAGACACAGAATATATTGAAGTTCTTGAATGGGGGTTCAAAAAAGAGCAATACAATTGTTTTGAAAATAGTGCGGACAATGTGATAAATGTCGCGCTGGTAGCAAGCGGATTGTTCGTACACAGGGCCTCATCGATTGCCTGGGTACCTGAGGTGAAGAAATTTCTTCTTGAGAAATATCCTGAACAGACATTTGAAGAAGGGATAATTAAGATTGGACTGACGCCAGAGATCGTGGGGTCACAGCGAATATGCGCGCTGCGACAGACAGCAAAACAGGGCCAGAAAAGGAAGACTGTAGCAGAAGATGCAGCAAAAAGAGGATATCAGACAACGACTCCGGAGGATCAGACTAAGAGAGATGCATACATATATGTATGCAATCCATATGTCAGAGAAGTCGCAGGGAAGTCACGGCTCTGGATGACAGGCAGTTTTTTTAATGAAATGAAGGCTCTACAGAAGCTACCGATAGATAGGATACTCGAGATATATGAGATCGACGCATCGCTCATCAGCCAGAGGACAAAGAACAATATACAGCAGGAACTACTTGAATGGCGAAGGACGAAAGAGAGACAGAACGAAGTAAGTGATCAGATGATCAGGATACAGACAAGACGCCTGAATACATTGTGCGATTATTCCGACGCACTGTTTGATGACATCAGTAAAAAGGCAGTCGTGACCACGCCGTTACAGAAGAAGCAGCTTTGCGGGCAGATCTCAGAATATCCGACATCGCTGGAATATCCATATGGATACAGTATGAGGGAAATACTTGGGAAGATCGGCATATCCAAGACCACGTATTACAAAGCGCTTAACTGCAAAGGTTATGGAATGGGAGAGGAACTCAGGCATGAACGTGACAGAAGAGATCTGGTGCTGCTGATGAAGGTCGTAGAGTACAAAGGATTCGAGAAAGGCATACGTCAGATATACATGATGATGCCTGACATCACAGGAGAACAGTTTGCGATCAGCAAGATCAGAAGACTGTTAAGAAGCGCAGGAGTAAAGACAAAAGTTCGAAGCGAGAATCCGAACAGGCAGAGGACGAGGAAGTTCCATGAGAGAAACACAAAACCAAACCTGCTTGAGCGCAAGTTCAGGCTGCACCGGCCAAACGAGGTCAGGCTCACAGATGTCACATATCTGGATTACGGCAGGGATGAGGATGGTGGAAAGAAGAGAGCTTACGGCTCATCATGTATAGATCCGGTGACCGGGAAGGTGCTCGCTTTCAATGTCAGTGAGAGCAACGATGTGGAGCTTGCGCTTGAAACGCTTGAGACGCTGTCCGACTATCCGGCCGTAGTCGGGGCTCTGCTCCACAGTGATCAGGGGATATTGTATCTTACGGAGGAGTTCCAGCAGAAAGTCAGAGAGATGGGGATGGCACAGTCGATGTCAAAGAGAGGCAACTGCTGGGACAATTCACCGCAGGAGAGCTTCTTCGGGCATTTCAAGGACGAGTGTCCATACGAGGAATGTGATACCTTCGAGGAACTAAGGTCTAAGATCGATGAATACGCACATTACTACAACAACGAGAGACACCAGTGGGACCGTAAAAAGATGACGCCATTGGAGTACGAGAAGTATATGAACGGTATGACAGATGAGGAATTTGCCGCATATATTGAAACAGAGCAGGCCAAATATGTTAATATGAAGAAAAGAGCAGAGAAGCTGGCAAAGGAAAGAGCGAAGACCCTCGGGGTATGAAAAAAGGAGCACAGAATGGCGGAAAGAGTAAAGAGTGGAATGGACAGGACAGGTGATCTGGATTACGTCACAGATGAGCCTGATATGGTGGAAGGCATTGAGATGCCGGACGAGTCATACTACAAGGCGCTGGAAAACGGAATGATCACAGATCTTCCGAAAAGCGGAAGACTTGTTTACACACACGATTTCTACGTTGCGATGTACAAGAAGCTGGAGTCTGGCATGAGTTCGGTCGAAGCATATGAATCGCTCGGCTTCGACACCAGGAAGACAGGAGTGGAGAAAGCATATCAGGCGGCGAAGCGTGTGCGGGAGAAGGCTGCCGCGAACAAGCTGTACACTATCGATCCTTCAAGTTACGATGGATCGATACCTCCAGAGCAGATGATGGAGATGGCAAACCTTACGCAGGATGAAATGCTTGCATACCTTAAGGCCAGGAACTACTATCTCGAGGAGCTTGTCGAGGCTCAAAAAAAAACACAATCAGTATTGGCGGACATACTTACATCCTCGAAAGCCAGGAAGTGACAGCAGACCGTTTTCTCATGGTAGATACGTTCATGAGCCATCAGGCGGAGAAAGGATTGGATTACCCGACAGGGAGATGCTGCAGGATATTCGGCGTCTCCCGGTCGGGTTTTTATTCATGGAAGCGAAAGCGTGAGCAGCTGGAAGAGAAGAAGTCAGCTGAGGCGATCGAAGACCAGAAGCTTATGGAGATGTTCCGTGATGTCGTAAAGAAGCTCTGCTATGTACCTGGCAAGCGAACGTTCAGGACATTCCTCTGGCGTGACTACGGTATATCGATCTCAGTGAAAAAGTGCAGGCGTATCATGAGCATGATGCATCTTGTTGCCAACAGGCCAAAGAAAGATGCTTACAAGAACAGGGCAACTCATGACCATGAGACTACAGCTCCGGATGATCAGGTGAAGCAGGATTTCAAAGTGGCGCCAAGGCAGGTCATCCTTACTGATATCACATATCTCTACTATGGGCTTATGAGGGAGCTGTTCTACCTCTGTGTTTTCAAAGACGCATATACTACTGAGGTGCTCGGCGCCGCCGTAAGCAGGAATATGGGAGTTACGCTTGTCAAAGAGGCATATGACTGTATGATGCGTGAGCACGGGAGCGAGCTCCATGAGCCCGGCATTCTGATACACCATGATCAGGGATCGCAATATCTTTCGACCACTTTCAGGCAGATACTGAGTGACGATGGGTTCATCCAGTCATGCTCGAGACGAGGTAACTCACAGGACAATGCTCCGATGGAGTCGTTCTTTGGCAGCATGAAATGCCATATCATGGATCTGATAGCGCTCTGCACTACGTATGAGTCAGCATCAAAGCTTGTGATGAAGTACATCCAGGATTACAACACGAAGCATTACAGATATGAGCTGGCCGGACTTACGCCGGCTGAGTATTACATATATGTCACTACAGGTATATATCCATGCGATGATTACTACGGCGTCAAGCCAAATGAGATGACGACGGTAGGAGAGCTTGTCAGAAAGCGCATGGAGTACGCTGCTGAAAAAGAGGCTAAAGAGCGCAAGCGCCGCGCAGAGAAAAGAGCGCATCGTGATGACGGTGAGATACACGGCACGGCTCTCGGCAGAGTGGCCGGTGACAGGCTGCAGGTCCTAAGGCTGATCAGCAAATACCGGGGGATACTAATTGAAGCCAATGCATGGATCGAGAAGAACCGGGAAGATATCCGGTATTCAGAGAAAGCACTTGATGACCTTAAAAAGACGCTCATTCATATAGAAGAGGCAGAGGAGTTCATGAAAACACTTACTGCCAGTGAACTTCAAGATCTTAAAAAGAAAGAGAACTGGGACAGATATCCCGAACTCAACTACAGGTATGAGATGGCAGGCCTCTTCGACAATGATCCGCTCAGAAGATTCCACGAAGAAAACGGTTGGATATTCGGGAGAAAGCAGCAATCGAATGCTGCCTGAGCTACCATTCCGTGATCAGCTCTACATACCTTTTCGGAACCAGTTCTGTACTGCCAATTGACGGAGGTGACCTTTCCGTTCATTTGTTATCCCTTTGTTACCTTTCCGGATCCAGTGAGAAAAAGTGTTACCTTTTAGGGTGTTACATCACTTTGTCTGACGGATGTCCCTGTTTGTCTAAATCGTATCCGCTCTGTCTGTTGAAAGTCCGCTTCTGTCTGTTGAAAGTCCGCTTCTGTCTGTTGAAAGTCCGCTTCTGTCTGCGTAGATTCCCTGCCTGTCCTATACAAGTCCACATGTGTTTAGAAAAAGTCCAGACCTGTCTGGACCGAAATACTTATCTGTCTGAAATTTGTACGTGACAGACGAACCAATTTATATAGAGCGATTTTGTACTAATTTGCATATAAAAGTAATCATTTTAATTGTGACAATCTGGAACAATTTATTGACTACAGAAGTCTATGATAATATATTATATGAAAAGGGGAATATTGGCTGATTATTGATATGTAAAAGCTAGCCTTAACTCAGCATTTTATTTTACTTGACAGCCATGCGGAATAGAACTACGCTCCTTAGAG
>JAFWJS010000025.1 GCA_017511535.1 Eubacterium sp.
AGTAGCCATCAACGACCTGACAAACCCGGACATGCTAGCATTCCTGCTTAAGCATGACAGCAGCCAGGGCGGCTTCACAGGCCACGAGATCTCAAACGACGAGAAGAGCATCACTGTAGATGGAAAAACCATTCCTATCTATGCTATCCCGGATGCAAACAACTGCCCATGGGGTGAGCTCGGCGTTGACGTCGTTCTGGAATGCACAGGATTCTATATGTCAAGAGAGAAGTCACAGGCACACCTGAACGCAGGCGCAAAGAAAGTTCTGATCAACGCACCTGCAGGATCAGATGTTCCGACTATCGTTTACAGCGTAAACCACGAGACACTGACTAAGGACGACGTAGTTGTATCAGGCGCAAGCTGCACAACAAACTGCCTTGCTCCTATGGCCAAGACTCTGAACGACCTTGCTCCGATCAAATCAGGATATATGACAACTATCCACGCTTACACACCTGACCAGATGCTTCTTGACGGACCGCACAAGAAGGGCGACCTCAGAAGAGCAAGAGCTGCCGCTCTGAACATCGTTCCGGCAAGCACAGGTGCTGCTAAAGCTATCGGCCTGGTACTTCCAGAGCTGAAGGGCAAGCTCGACGGAAACGCTCAGAGATGTCCTGTTCCTACAGGATCATCCACTATCCTCGACGCAGTAGTATCATATGACGGAGACCTCACTATCGAGAAGATCAACGCAGCAATGAAGGCTGCTGAGTCCCCATCATTCGGATACACAGAAGAGCCGCTCGTTTCTTCAGACATCGTAGGTATCACCTGGGGTTCACTCTTCGACGCCACACAGACAATGGTACAGAAGATGGACGACGGACAGTATCTCGTAAGAGTTGCTTCATGGTATGACAACGAGAACGGATACACAAGCCAGCTCGTAAGAACACTGAAGTACATGATGAGTCTGTAGGCTCTGCGCCGGAATTACCCGGACAAAAAAAACTGCTGTGCAGGGACTTGCCTGCATAGCAGTTTTTTAATGCTTTGCTGCTTCCGTGCTTTTACAGGATCGTCCCGCCGCCTATCACGGTATCTCCATCATACACGACCGCAGCCTGTCCGGATGTAATGGCGCGGACCGGCTCGTCGAAGTCGATCCTGACTTTTCCGTCGCCTAGCGGAACTATCTCGGCAGGCGATTCCTTCTGGCTGTACCTTACTTTCACAGCCGCGTGGAACGGCTCCTCCGGCTCGTCAAAGGCGATCCAGTTGAAATCGCAGACTTCTGCGGAAGAGGAGAAAAGCCTGTCGTTCGGCGCAAGAACCACCTGGTTCTTCTCCATGTCTTTACGGCAGACGTAAAGCGGCGCAGGAAGCGCGAGCCCCAGACCCTTCCTCTGTCCGACAGTATATCTGATTATCCCCTTGTGCTCTCCGAGAACGTTCCCCTCCTCGTCAACAAAATCCCCGGCTGGGTATTCTCTGCCTGTATACCTTCCGATAAAGCCGGCATAATCGCCGTCAGGAACAAAGCATATGTCCTGGCTGTCATGCTTCTTCGCGTTCAGAAAACCCTGTTCTTCAGCGATCTTCCTTGTCTCAGGCTTGGTCATCCCACCAAGCGGGAACATGGTATGCGAAAGCTGCTCCTGCGTCAGAGAATACAGGACATAGCTCTGGTCTTTCTTCGGGTCCACGGCTTTCTTCAGAAGGAAGCGCCCTGTTTCCGGATCTTTCTCTATCCTCGCATAGTGACCTGTGACTATACAGCCGCAGCCCAGTTCCTCCATCCTCCGGTACAGATATCCGAACTTCACATACCGGTTGCAGTCCACGCAGGGATTCGGCGTCTTCCCTTCCTCATACGCTTTCACAAAGCGCTTCACGACTTCTTTCTCAAATTTCTCTGTGAAATTAAAGACATAGAAAGGTATCCCCAGCCTGCGGCAGACGCTTTCTGCATCCTCCACATCTGAAAGGCTGCAGCATGAAGACTCTCCGGAGATCCCGATAAGATCATTCCCGAACATCTTTAATGTCACTCCGCTTATGTCAAAGCCTTTTTCTTTCATCAGAAAAGCGGCCACGCTGCTGTCAACGCCGCCGCTCATGGCTATAAGTGCTTTTCTGTTTCTGTTGTATTCTCTGTTTTCCATCAAATCAACTGTTCTTTTATTCCGCGAACATAGGAGTAGAAAGGTATCTGTCACCTGTATCCGGTATCACCACTACGATAGTCCTGCCCGCATTCTCCTGACGCTTCGCAAGCTCGACCGCAGCCCATACCGCGGCTCCTGCTGAGATACCGACCAGTATTCCCTCAGTCTTTCCTATTTCCGCTCCCATATCGAAAGCGTCTTCATTCTTTACTGTTACAACTTCATCATATACCGCCGTGTCAAGTGTTTCTGGAACAAACCCTGCTCCGATCCCCTGTATCTTATGCGGTCCGGCCTGTCCTCCGGAGAGTACCGGGGAATCAGCAGGCTCGACAGCAATCACTTTAACGTCCGGTTTCTGTTCTTTAAGATATTTCCCGGTACCGGTCACAGTCCCGCCTGTTCCGACGCCGGCTACCAGTATATCCACTTCCCCGTCTGTGTCTTTCCAGATCTCCGGGCCGGTGGTCCTGTAATGCGCCTCGGGATTCGCGGGATTCACAAACTGTCCCGGAATAAAAGCACCCGGTGTCTCAGCCGCCAGCTCGTTCGCCTTCTCTATAGCTCCCGACATCCCTTTCGTTCCGTCTGTCAGGACCAGCTCAGCGCCGTACGCCTTCATTATCACACGTCTTTCAACGCTCATGGTCTCAGGCATCACTATGATCACGCGGTATCCTCTTGCCGCCGCCACAGATGCCAGACCTATTCCTGTATTGCCTGACGTCGGCTCTATTATCACCGAGTCCTTCATCAGTATGCCCTTCTCTTCTGCATCATCGAGCATCGCCTTCGCGATCCTGTCTTTGATAGAGCCTCCGGGATTGAACATCTCAAGCTTGGCCACTATCTTAGCGCCGAGTTCATACTTTTTCTCCAGGTTCGTAAGTTCCAGAAGCGGCGTCTCCCCGATCAGCTGATCTGCAGCGGTGTATATCTTAGACATTTATTCCTTCCTCCATATTCCTACCTATGCGATATGTTATTAATAATTATATCATTTACAGGGAATATGTCAATTTGCTATTTCCAGCGCTTGTCCGGATCTACCGTATCTGTAGCCGTGTACAGAAGCGCGTTGCAGATCGTCGCCGCAACATTGCTTCCGCCTTTTCTTCCCATCGCGAAGATACCCGGGACTCCATATTTCTCACAAACAGAGAGAGCATACTCTTTGCTCTCGACCACATTGACAAAGCCTACCGGCACGCCTATGACCAGTGAAGGCCTCGCGCCACTTTCGATCATTTCCGCGATCCTGATCAGAGCAGTCGGAGCGTTCCCGACCGCGAATACAGCATCCGGATGATTTTCCATTCCGCGCTCCATGGAAGCGACAGCACGTGTCGTTCCGTTTTCTTTCGCGAGCTTCGCGATCTCCGGGTCTGCCATATAACATTCAGCCGAATCCCCGAGTTTTTTCAGCGACGGCTTGCTGATGCCGGCGTGCGCCATATTCGTATCTGTTATGATCGTTATCCCGCCTCCGGTAAATGCTTCTACGGCTTTTTCAACAGCCCCTTCCGTAAATCTGAGGTTCTCAGCGTAATCAAAGTCCGCCGTCGTATGGATCACTCTCTTTACTACAGCCACTTTGTCCTCAGGCACTTCAAATCCCTTTTCGGCAAGTTCTTCGCCGATTATCTTCATGCTGGTCTTTTCTATATCAGCAGGTAATACATGCTCAAATTTCATATCGTCCTCACCTACCTGTCCTGCTCATGCTTTCTGTCATATTTATCCATTATCTCGTAGATCTTATCGATGTCCAGGACGCTTCTCACGCCTTCAGCCAGCTTGTCGTACTGTTTCTCCTTGTACGCCTCATGGCTTTCCGGCCTGTATCCCGACAGGTCGATCCCCTTTCTTTCACAAAGCCAGTCCGCCAGCTTCTCCGTGAGTTCTCCTGTGTCGAACAGTCCGTGCAGATACGTCCCGAAAACATTTCCGTTCACGCATCCGTCGTACTCGCCGCTCTCAAGCTTTATGAACGGATCGCCTTTAACATCGGTCCTTCCCATATGTATCTCATAGCCGTCGAGCTTCACGCCTTTGAACAGAGGCATCTCCACTTCAGCCAGGAACCTCGTCCTCCTTTTCATCGGCTTGAATACAGTCTCGGTCGGAAGAAGCCCCATGCCGCGGATCTCATCTCTCGGCCCTTCCAGATGATCCGGATTATACAGCTTCTCGCCGAGCATCTGGTATCCGCCGCATACTCCGAGCACCGGCGTTCCCTTCTTCGCAAGCTGCAGGACTTTTGCTTCCATTCCCGTCTCACGCATCCATACCAGGTCGTCGATCGTGCTCTTGGTACCCGGAATGACTACCATATCCGGATCCCCCAGGTCTTCAGCCCGCCTGACATATCTCACTCCCAGAGCGGGATGCGCCTCCATCGGCGAGAAGTCGGTGAAGTTACAGAGCCTCGGCAGTCTGATGACCGCTACGTCGACCGGCTTGTCTGCTTTGCTCCTTGTGAGCCTGGCGGAAAGAGAATCCTCATCGTCGATATCCACGTCGAGGAAAGGCACAACGCCAAGCACAGGTATCCCTGTCATCTCCTCCAGCTGTTCGACTCCCGGCATCAGGATGTCCACGTCGCCGCGGAACTTGTTGATGACCATGGCTTCGACGTGACTTCTCTCCTCATCATCCATAAGGCCGACGGTACCATAGAGCTGAGCGAAAACTCCGCCCCTGTCTATGTCGCCGGCGAGGATCACCGGAGCGTCGACCATTTTCGCGAATCCCATGTTAACTATATCGACGTCTTTCAGGTTGATCTCCGCAGGGCTTCCGGCGCCTTCGATCACCATGATGTCCGCATCTTCCGCAAGGCTGTAGTATGCGTCCAGTATCTCCGGGACGAGCTCATCCTTATGGCTGTAATACTCTGTCGCCGTCATTTCCCCGCGGACCCTGCCCACTACTATGAGCTGGCTCCCGTTGTCAGAAGACGGCTTGAGAAGGATCGGATTCATCCTGGCGTCAGGTTCCTGTCCCGCGGCTTCCGCCTGCGCCACCTGGGCGCGACCCATTTCCAGCCCGTCTCTTGTTATATAGCTGTTCAGCGCCATATTCTGGCTCTTGAACGGCATCACCCTGTATCCGTCCTGCTTGAATATCCTGCAGAGCGCCGTCACCAGGATGCTCTTTCCGGCATCCGACATGGTGCCCTGTACCATTATGCATCTAACGTGTTTACGCCTCTCCATCATCAGCCTCCCCGGCAAGCTCTTCCTTCATGGTCTGAAGCAGCTTCTCATTGTCTTCTCTTGTCCTTACCGCGGTCCTGAACCAGCCTTCGCCAAGTCCCGGATAATTGGAGCAGTTTCTGATAAGGATGCCTCTGCCCCTCATTCTATCCTCCAGATCAGCAGGCCCTCTGAACAGCAGATAGTTGGCTTCACCCGGCATGACTTCAAGTCCGAGCTCCTCCAATCCCTTTTTGATGAACGGCCTTTCGGTCTTCACCATATCAGAAAGTCTCGTCACATATTCCGGTTCTGAAAGCGCCGCGATCCCGGCAGCCTGCGCGAGCCCCGACACAGACCACGGCTGTCCTGACTCTCTTATCCCCTCGAGTATTCTTCGGTTGGAGCAAAGTCCGTAGCCGAGCCTTACGCCTGCCATTGCAAAAACCTTCGTGAATGCCTTAAGTATCAGAAGATGGTCTGACGTGGAGAGCGCCGCTTTCATCGTAGCGCTCTGAGGATCGTCTATGAATTCGTTGAAGCACTCGTCTATGACCAGTATGGCATCATGTTCCTCACATGTCCTGAGCGCTTTCATCAGAAAATCTCTTCCGCTCGTGACTCCTGTCGGATTGTTCGGCTCGCAGAGGAACACTATGTCTGTATCGTCATCTATATCGTCCAGGAAATCGCTGCCGACGCGGAAACCGCTCTCCTCTTCAAGAAGATGCCTCCTTACTGTACAGCCGTTTGCTGTCAGCGCAGTTTCATATTCTGAGAATGTTGGCGCGGTCACCAGGACATTCCTGTTCTTCATGGCTCCCGCGAATCTGAATATTATATCGGCGGCTCCGTTCCCGCATATCACATATGAAGGATCGACTCCTTCATATTTTCCGACAGCGTCACAGAGGTCGCGGCAGAGCGGGTCCGGATACCTGTCTGCCAGTACAGCGGCGTCTGTTATGGCTTTCACCACGCTGTCAGGAACGCCGAGCGGACTGACGTTCGCTGAGAAATCCAGCGGGTCGTATCCGTATTCTCTTCTGAATCCGGCGAAATCACCGCCGTGTGTAAGCTTTATTCCCATTTTATGCTCCAAAAAGATATGCCTTTACGCGAAGATCCCCGGCGCCATTATCACAAGCCTTATTATCAGCCCGACTCCGCAGAAGAGCATGCTCGCCGCATACATCATCTGCACAGTATCCGTTATCATGCCCGGCACGACCTTGTTGACCGGGTCGCCGATCACAGGTTTGTCGTAATACTCTCCGAAATAATACGCGGGGCCAAGCAGCTGGATCCCCAGCGAGCCGGCGCACGCCGACTCTGTCTGCGCCGAATTAGGACTGGTGCTCTTCCTGTTGTCGCGTCTCCAAATGCGGTATGCCCCGGCCCAGTCATGTTCAGTAAAGAACGCCGACGCGATCCAGAACAACGCGGCAAGTCTTGACGGTATATATCCCGCGACATCGTCCATATGCGCTCCTGTACGGCCGAAATACAGATATTTATCGTTCTTGTATCCGACCATTGAATCCATCGTGTTGATCGCTTTATATGTCATGGCAAGCGGGCCGCCTCCGATCATCATATAGAACAGAGGGCACGCCACTCCGTCAGAGAAGTTCTCTGCCACGGTCTCTATAACTGCTTTGGTGACTCCGGTGCCGTCCAGGACATCCGTGTCGCGTCCCACGATCCGTGAGACCTGCTTCCTTGCCTTTTCTATTTTCTCTTCCGGCTCAAGATATTTATATACATCCATGCTTTCCTTCTTAAGATCCCTTACGGCTATCGTCTGCCAGCACATGACAGTCTGTATGATGAAGTAAAGCACTATGTTGATCCTGAACGCAAGATATGATATGCCGTACGTTACGACCAGCGTTCCGGCCGCCATGATGAAAGCCATCACCGCTCCGGCGGTCAGCTCGCTTTTCTCATCTTCACGGAACACTCTGCGAAGGTGCTTCTCCAGGAAGCTTATGCATTTCCCCATCAGAACTACAGGGTGAACCGGAGCAAGCTTCTCCGGGTCGCCGATGACAAGGTCAAGTATGAATCCGCATATTATCGCAAGTTCTGTGTATATCGCTGCTTCCAGCATATCATCTGTTTCCTTTTCTTCCGGCGAACTCATGCGCCGCATGTACGAACCTTTCCGCCATTACCGGGCTTCCCGCCATATAGAGGTGCGGGAATCCGGCGTACATGGTTTCTGAAGCGAATCCGCAGCTCCATTTCCTTGCGGACAGTGTCTTGGCCGCGGTAAGGTCGCTTCCGTTATCAGTGGAATCCCAGTAATGGAATTCATGCACGGGATATCTTTCGCCTGCTTTAATCAGCATGCTGTCCTTATCTGCCGAAAGCTCGGCGTAGCCGAATCTCACCAGCCTGCCGCCGTTTTCGGCATCGCCCGGAAGTACTCCTGCCATTTCGTATCTGACGCCTTCTCTGTCAGCGAGGCTTTTCCCGAGATACAGGAATCCCCCGCATTCAGCTATAACAGGCATACCAGACAGGACTGCCTCGCGGATACTTTCCCGCATGGCGGCGTTGTTCTCCAGTTCTTCTGCGTACAGCTCAGGATATCCTCCCGGTATATATATACCCGACGCTTCATCAGGTACACTTCCGTCATGAAGCGGACTGAAATAACTGATATCCGCGCCTGCGTCACGTATAGTATCTATTGATTCTTCATATATGAAATTGAAAGCCTCGTCTCTTGCCACAGCGATGACAGGTCTGTCAGAAACATCTACCGGCGCTGTGCGGCATGCTTCAGCAGGTATGTCCTCAGATCCGCATATCTTCATCAGCCTGTCCATGTCGACGCCCTGTTTTATCGCATCTTTTATTTTCCCTATCCTCTCGGTAAGGTCTTTTATCTCTCCTGCCGTATAGAGGCCGAGATGACGGCTCTTGAACGACGCGCCTTCGATATGCGGGATATAGCCGAGGACAGGTATCCCCGTCTGCTTCTCGTAAACAGGTCCGAACTGCCTGTATATCATTTCAGGGCAGTCGTTCAGGATGACGCCTTTGATATGCGTCGGCTTCCTGAATTCAGCAAGCCCCCTGATAACAGCGGCAAGTGTGAGCGCGGTGCCCTTGGGCCTCACGATAAGGACGACAGGTATGTCCAGAGTCTCCGCGACGTCACACGCGCTCGCCCGGATGTTGGAGCCGGAAAGGCCGTCATAGTAGCCCATGACTCCCTCTACTATACAGGCTCCGTGTCCCGCGGAGTACCTCCTGAACATCTCCTTTGCGCGCGCCTTGTCGCACATGAACAGGTCGATATTGTGACTGTCCACGCCAAGTACAGAGCGGTGAAACATCGGATCTATGTAATCCGGTCCGCATTTGAACGCGCACGGGTCCATGCCCATCTCCGAAAGAAGCGAAAGCATGCCGCATGTGACAGAAGTCTTGCCGCTGTCTGACGCGGCTGCCGCAAACATCAGCTTAAGCATCATGCCCTCCTGAGATAAGGAATATCGGGTTGTTGGCCATCATCATGTTCAGTCTTGCGACTTTCTTTCCGTAGCTCGACTGTATCTGCGCGATCCCTGCGTCCCATCCGCGGCTCTCAAGGTCTTTCAGCGCTTCGCCGAGCGTTTCTACGGCGATTGCTGAGATCAGGACCCTGGCGTCCGGATTCTTTTCCTTTATTATATCCAGTATAGGGCCCATCTGTCCTTTGGTGCCGCCGAGGAACACTGCGTCCGGCGCAGGAAGGTCTTGCAGCGCTTCAGGAGCCATTCCTTCCACGATGCTGATGTTCCACGCTCCAAATCTCTTTCTGTTGGTCTCGATGAGGCCGCACCCTTCAGGATTCGTTTCAACGGCAAAAGTTTTTCCACCTCTCGCCATCAGAGCCAGCTCGACCGTCACACTGCCGGTCCCGGCCCCTACGTCCCAGACTGTCTCGCCGGGCTTTACCGCAAGGCGACCTGCTATGGCGCTTCTCACATCCTGCTTGGTCATTGGGACTTTCCCTCTGACAAAAAGATCATCCGGGATCCCCGGTACAGGAACATTGTATTCCGGCTCAGGAAGCCTGTCCGCAAGCACTACAGCGAGAACATCAGGATCCATGTCCTTTGCCTCTTCTGCCGGCACTTCCGTTATCTTTTCATTCTCATATGACAGATTCTCGCCGATCCACAGCTTCAGGCTGCCGAGTCCCGCGTCCGTGAGCTGTTTCGCCAGATCTGCCGGACCAAGCTCTCCGCCGGTCAGAAAGAATGTCTTCTTCCCGAGATATGCGCTTTCCATAACAGCCGCTACCGCGTCACATGTCTTGCCGTGAGCTGAATAAAGATTCCAGTCCTGCCACGGGTCAGCCAGCCTTGCCGACATGACCTGCACGCTTGAGATCCCCGGCATGATCCTGTAATCTATGCCGGCTTCTTTCAGCACCGGAACAAGGCCTCTGGTCCCGGAATAGAATCCGGTGTCGCCGCTCATGGCAACGACAAATCTCTCTTTCCCTTCCGACTGCTTCTTTTTGATGATCTCAAGGATATCGGCAGGCATGACCGCGGCGCACTTCTCAGCCGCAGATCCGGCAGGCACGCTCTCAAGGAGTCTTTTCGCGCCTATGATGACCTCCGCATTTCCGACTGCGTCATATGTTTCTCTCGTCATGGCCCCGTAACTTCCGGGACCCATTCCAACAAGATCTACCATTTTATTCCTTTCTTAACGTATCTGTTCCCCAGATACTCCGAATTCTTTTTCTATCTCGTCCATGGTCATCCCGGAATCGTCTGGCCTCCGTATGACAACCAGATGCGCGCCGGCTTCGCGCGCAGCCTCAAGCTTGTCGTCGAAACCGCCTTCTTTTCCGCTGTCTTTTGTGACCATGTAACTTATACCGAACTGCTTCATCAGAGCCGTGTTCAGGTCTTTGATAAAAGGCCCCTGCATAGCTGTAATGTTCTTCTTCGGGATACCCGCGGCATCACAGGCTTCAAGACTGGACGCAAAAGGAAGCACTCTCGGATAGAGCCTCTCCGGGCCGACAGACGCATACACCGGCAGATCTTTTGCTCCCGTCGTGAGAAGTATCTTCCCCTCTTTATCTGACAGCCACTCTGCAGCTTCCTCTGCGGAGTCGACTACTGTGAGACCGTCTGCGCCTCCGAAGTCGCTCTCTTCCCGGACCAGCCTGATCCGCCTGACCCCTGTCTCCTCGCAGGACGTCCTGATGCTTTCACGTATATGTGTCGCAAACGGATGCGTGGCGTCAATACAGATATCCATGTCACGGAGCAGCCCGACGATCTCTTCCGGCGGCTTCTTTCCCGCAAGCACGGTGACCCCTTCGAATTCGCCCTGCTCTTCCTTACCATATTCAGTAAGCACACATACCGTGACGTCATGGCCTGCCCCGGCAAGCTTCTTTGACAGGTCCCGGCCTTCGCCTGTTCCGCTGAAAACAAGTATATTCATATCTCTGATATTACAATTCTTTCTTCTCGTAGCCTCTCGGCGTAACTATGTCGTCACCGTATATTTTCGTCTCCTTATTCCCTATGAAGACTGTGGTGAACATATCGATCGGCTCATTTGCAAGGTCCTTCAGGAGCACTATGTGCTTCTCCTGTCCCTCGCGCCCTATATTTTTCACATGTCCGCACACGGTATCCGGCGATTTGTATTTCATCAGGATATCGCAGGCCTTGTTCAGATGCTCTACTCTCTTGTGCGATCTCGGATTGTACAGGGCAATCAGGAAATCAGCCTCGCCCGCGCACTCCAGCCTTTTCTCTATCACTTCCCACGGTGTGAGAAGGTCGGACAGCGAGATCGTGCAGAAGTCATGCCCCAGAGGAGCTCCAAGAACAGCCGATCCTGAAAGAGCAGCCGTAACGCCGCAGATGACTTCAATATCGACATCCTTATACTCATCCTTAAGCTGGATAAGGAGCCCCGCCATACCGTAGACTCCTGAGTCTCCGCTGCATACCATGGCGACCGTCTTCCCGCTTTCCGCAAGTTCAAGCGCTTTCCTGCAGCGGTCGATCTCCTGTCTCATGGATGTAGTGAAATACTCCTTATCCGGATATACTTCCTTTACCAGATCCACGTATACGGTATATCCGCATACTATGTCGCTTTTCTCTATCGCCGCTCTCGCCTGTCCAGTGAAGAATTCCTCTCCGCCGGGTCCAAGGCCGACAGCATATAACTTATTCATCTTTCCACCTCCAGTCCGGATGATACGGCGCCGCCGCAGCCGCGAACGTAACGCCTTCATGCGCGAATTTCTTAAGCAGCAGTTTTCCGCCTGATGAGGTCACAGCCGCTCTTTCACACACATTATCCACTCCGGTCGTCTTCTTAACGAATTCAGAACTGTCAAAATCACCTTCTGCCCTGCCAAGCTCTTCGGCTGTGAACGTATCGAATCTCCAGCCATGGAATTCGCAGAATTCTCTGAGGCCCGGCTCTGCCGCCTTGATATCTATGCTTGCGCATTTTACGACTGACCTCTCTATGAGTCCTGTCTCACGCTTGAAAGCAGCAAAAGCTGTTTCTATCGCTGCTTCAGGCGTATCTTTCCTGCAGCCAACGCCGAGGTGAACGATCTGCGGGACAATGTGAAGAGGCGCTGTCTCGGTCTCGAGCACGCCGAATTCTATATCATGCTCTTCATCCGTGCTCTCTCCGCAGGACGCCAGCCTGATATGGTCAGGAAGGTCGCCTTCCAGATCAAATCCGCTCTTCACCGTCACCTCATCTCCGGCAAGTATCTTTGACGATACGAGCTTGATCTTATGAGGATCCAGAACTATCGCGTTCTGCCTCTTTGACCACTCGTCCACGGCGAACACATCGTTCCTGTCTGTAGCCGTTGTGATCACCGGTACCGCTCCGATAAAAGATGCTATACGGCGGGCAAGATCATTAGCTCCGCCGAGATGCCCTGAAAGAAGTGAGATCACATAATCTCCGCATTCGTCGATAACTATCACCGCGGGGTCTGTGACTTTGCTCACAATGTACGGCGCTATCGCCCTGACAGCAATGCCGCACGCACCGATGAAAATGATGTTATCTGCCTCTTCAAAAGCCTTCTTCGTCCACTCGCCGAGTTTCATGGGCTCATTGCACCTGTCGGCATAAGCGCCGAACTCTTCTGTAAGCCGTTCTCCGAGCTCCATTCCTTTGTCAGTAAAAGCAAGACAGCAGGTCTTCATTATTCTGTCGCCTTTCTGAATTCTGTGGTGAATCCAGGGTGATACAGCTTGCTTCTGTCGTATTCATTTCCGAGGAATCCACCGACAAGTATGAGTGCCATTTTATGTATATCTTCTTTCTCCGCCGTTTCAGCTATCGTTCCTACTGTGCAGCGGCAGACTTTCTGGTCAGGCCACGTCGCCTTGTATACTATGGCAGCAGGCGTATCTTCTGTGTAGACTCCTCCTGCCAGAAGGTCCTTCTGAACGTCCTCGAGCAGAGTAGATGAGAGGAATATCACCATCGTTGATCCGTGTGAAGCAAAGCTGGTGACGCTTTCTCTTTCAGGGACAGGAGTTCTTCCTGCCTCTCTCGTGATTATGACACTCTGGCTGACGTTCGGCAAAGTGTACTCAGCGCACAGCGCTGAAGCCGCTCCGGAGAAGCTTGATACTCCCGGCGTATCGTCATATCCGATACCAAGCTCGTCAAGAGTGTCCATCTGTTCCCTGATAGCACCGTAGAGGCTCATGTCTCCTGTGTGGAGACGTACCGTATCTTTACCTTCCGACTCCATTTCCTTCATTACGTCGATGACCTGCTCAAGCGTCATCTCGGCACTGTTGTATACCTTGCATCCTTCTTTTGCGTATTCCAGAAGCGCCGGGTTCACCAGACTTCCCGCGTAGATTATGCAGTCAGTCTTCTCCAGCAGTTCCTTTCCTCTTAATGTGATCAGATCCGGCGCGCCCGGACCGGCTCCTACGAAATGTACCATTTAATGATCCTCCGTTTCTGTTATGATCTGTTGCTATATCCAAGGACTTCCTCGTATGAAGAAGTCCTGCTTTCACATATGTTCAGCTGAACTGTAAGCCGCTTTCGTCTTACCTTTCGTTCCATCCTCTGATTATCTCTTCTGCTTTGTCCGTCTCGCCGAGATATCCGTATACGTTCGAGAAAGTGACCGCGCCGATCTCATACGCGCCCTGGACACGGTGATCCAGCTTTTCCTGCACCTTGTCAAGTATGCTGCGGATAACTTCTTCTCTCAGTCCTTCTCTGTCAAGTATCTCGATAGCCGCGTCTGTAGTCGCCGCGTCCATAAGTTCTCTGCATGTGTCTTTCCCTGCACCTGCCACAGCGGCGTGCGCGGTGAATATCTCTGCCCTGGCGTCCGCGTACCTTGAGTGAGTGTTCATTATCGCTCCCGCGACTTTCACCATTTTCCCTATATGCGCGACGAGAAGGACTTTGCTGAAGCCGAGCGTAGCTGCTATATCCAGGGTATTGCCGAGAAAATTGGAAAATTTGACTATGGGGATCCCTGCCGCTTCGAGGCCTGAGCCCTTCAGATATGTCTCCCCGTAATTCCCCGGCGTTATTATCAGGTCGTCTGAAGACTCTGACTTCTGACGCATCTCTACCTCTATCGTATCGATAAGAGCCTGCTCGCTCATCGGCTCGACTATGCCGTTCGTTCCTATCACAGAGATGCCGCCCTCGATGCCAAGCACAGGATTGAACGTCTTCTCTGCTTTTTTCTTCCCTTCCGGGATCTCTATCACCACGCTGGCTCCGCCCTCGTATTTATGCATATCAAGCTCCGACTGCACAGCCTCGGTTATCATTCTTCTCGGCACACTGTTGATCGCCGCGTTTCCTACCGGCTGGTCGAGTCCCGGCCTGGTCACCCTGCCTACGCCTTCGCCTCCGTCTATAGCTATCCCCTCTTCAGCCGTAAGAGTCACGTACGCAAAAATAAGGATACCGTTGGTGGCGTCGATATCGTCCCCGGCATCCTTTTTCACAGCACACCAGAAACGGGACCCGTCAGTCCCGCTTTCTTCCGGCTGCACCTCAACAAGAAGCCCCTTGCCTGTCATAACTGACATTTTCTCCGGTGCTTCTCCTGTCAAGGCGTATTCTGCAGCTCCCTGTGCCGCGAGCGCAGCGCACGTACCTGTGGTGTACCCGCAGCGGAGCATCCTGGTCCCGCTCCTTACATAATGTTCAAAAGTCATATAACGTTCCGGCTGATACTGGAAGGCTATGCGTCGAGTTCATTGCCTGTAAGCAGCTTATATGCCTCCTTGTATTTGGCTATCGTCTTCTCAATAACTTCTTCGGGCAGATCATAGTCACTGTCCGGGTTTGCTTTCAGCCAGTCTCTTACGTACTGTTTATCATATGAAGGCTGAGGTCTGCCTTCTTCATATCCCTCAAGCGGCCAGAACCTGGAACTGTCCGGCGTAAGCATCTCGTCGCCAAGAATAACGTTCCCGTTCTCATCGATACCGAACTCGAACTTGGTATCAGCGATGATTATGCCTCTCTCCAGCGCATAGGCCGCGCACTTCTTATACAGACCAAGGGAGAAGTCCCTTATCATTGAAGCGTACATCCTTCCTCTCTCAGGGAAGTCTTTCTCGATAACATCCATACTCTGCTCATATGAGATGTTCTCATCGTGATCCCCGATGTCAGCTTTGGTGCTTGGAGTATATATAGGCTCAGGAAGCTTCTGTGATTCCTTAAGGCCTTCCGGGAGCGTGATGCCGCAGACCTTTCCGGTCTTCTGGTATCCGACCCAGCCGCTTCCTGTGATGTAGCCTCTTACTATGCATTCCACCGGCAGCATGTTGAGTTTTTTGCAGAGCATGCTCCTGCCGCGGAACCTGTCGTTCCTGAAGAACTCAGGCATGTCCTCAACATCTGTAGACTTCATATGGTTGTCCACGATATGCCCTGTGAACTCGAACCAGAACTTTGACATCTGGGTGAGTACCTTGCCCTTGTCAGTGACATCGTTCTTCAGAATGTTGTCAAAGGCTGAGATGCGGTCTGTCGCCACCATGATAAGTCCATCTTCAGTGTCGTAGATCTCTCTTACTTTTCCTTCTTTTACCGGCTTATACTCTTTCATGCTTACCTCCTACTCCTGGTATGACATCTGCTGCAGGTAATACGTCGTATCTGTATCAAGGTTATCCTTATACCACTGGAACACCTCTGAAGCCTTATCCTGATAGCGGAACGAGTCGTATACTACGCCCTTCTTTATGTCGTCCACGGTGGTATCCTTATTGATCCCCTCGAAATGGCACATCTCGTATGTGAATACCCAGTCTCCCTCCTTGGTCCAGTAAACGTATTTATCGTCGGGATATCTGGACTTCAGTCTGTATATCAGAACGATATGATCATCGCAGGACCTGTCCTGCGGCTGAGCGAAATAAAGCCCATAAAGCGTGAGTTCCGTATCGTATTTCTCCTCGTCTCCGAAGATATACTCATGATTTCCGTCTCCGGAAGCTCTGACTTTCTGCTTGCCTCTTTTCACCAGCTCTTCAAGAAGATCCTGACGCTGAGCCAGCTCACTGTATGTGAATTTCTCCGCAAGACCGGCAACTGTTACTTTTTTGTGCTCTCCGATGCCGTTTATTATGATATGCGCGGTATCTTCTATCTCTTCCGGATCCTCGGTGCTTCTTATATATACATCGACGGTGTCCCCGTTTGACAGATCCTGCGTTTTATCAGCCTCATAGTAAAGACCGTCAAGGAACATCCTGACTGCTTCCATCCTGTTCTTCTCCGCAGCATCTTTGGTATTCTCATCTATCCCCATCTCGGAGAAGATCTTGCTTCTGCTTATATTGTTCTTTACTTTTTTGGAAACGAATTTCCCATATCCGTTGGTCCCCTTGAAAGCGTCGTTCGGAACGCTCCAGTTCTTGGACACGTCTACGACCACGTCCTCTGTCTGTACTTCCGCTTTCTCTGTTTTCTGCTGCGACATGTCTGCCTTTCCATCTCCCTCTTCGCCGTAGAGTACCCACAGGATGAATCCTCCGATTATCATTGCGACGATGATCGCCACCACCAGAAGGAACTTCGCGAAGAAACTTATCCCGCTTCCTTTCTCTTTAACTTTTCTGCCGTCACTTCTCATGCTTGTCTACCCCTTCTATATCAAAAGCCGCACTTGGCGCACAATATTCCTTTATATCACTATTATACACTATTCTGCGGATTCTTTACACATCAAGGGACATGTTTAAGCTATATATTTGTTAAAAACAACATGCCACGCGAAAGATGTGATACAATTGTCATAATGAATATCACAAGACCGGGAAAATGCAGAAAGAAACGATACCAGAGGGTCATCCATCCCGCCGCCGGTGCGGCTGCTGACTCTCTGCTTAGGATGTCAGATATCCCAAGGACATATATCTTCGAACCTCCGGACGATGATGAAGTAGAGGACGAAGAATACGAGGATGTAGAACAGGAGCTCGAATCCGAAGGTGATTACTTCGACGAGTACTGACTGAAGCCGGAAAAAGCAAAAGGCACGCCGTACGGCATGCCTTTTTTATTCTTATGGTAATATTCTCAACTGATCAGTATGGAAGATTCTTTATCTCGTCATACACGTGCCTCACCGCATCCACGAGGTCCTCGTCCGACATATCATCGTCAGCTTCGAACAGCTTCTGGTTCTTGTAGTACATGCAAGGCACGTTGTCGTGCGGATATCTGGCGGCGTAATCCGGCATAAGATCCTCTTCAATGTGCTGGAAGTCATGTGTGTTATACTCCTCCAGGTTCTCCATACCGACGTCTTCTATCGCCTTGTTGACCACCTCACACTTGTGGTCGCCTTCTCTGTAGAAATATTTTACTTTCCTGATGTTCATTCCTTATCCCTCCGTCTATTCCAGTTCCTTCATGATGCTCTTGTACGCAGGTCTGATGATCTTGCCCTGACCGATCAGCTCCTCGATCCTGTGAGCGCTCCAGCCGACTATCCTGGCGATCGCGAACAGAGGCGTGTAGAGCTCAACAGGTATACCGAGCATCTGATATACGAATCCGCTGTAGAAGTCGACGTTAGGACTTACGCCCTTGAATATATGTCTCTTTTCGGCGATGAGCTCCGGAGCAAGCTCTTCTATCAGATTATACATCGTCATCGTATCATCCATTCCCTTGTCAGCGGCAAGCTTCTCGCAGTAACCCTTAAGGAGCTTCTCTCTCGGATCGGACAGTGAATATACGGCATGGCCCATTCCATAGATGAGACCTTTATTATCGAACACTTCTCCGTCAAGCATCTTTGACAGATAATCTCTCATTTCCGCCCTGTCTGTGATGTTGCTGACGTTCTCGCGGATGTTATCCATCATCTCCATGACTTTGATGTTGGCGCCGCCGTGTTTAGGCCCCTTGAGAGACGACATCGCGGCAGCGATAGTAGCGTATGCGTCTGATCCCGATGATGTGACGACTCTCGTCGTGAAAGTGGAGTTGTTTCCTCCGCCGTGTTCCATATGCAGGATCAAAGCCGTATCCAGCGCCTTCGCCTCGATCTCTGAATAGCTCGCGTCAGGTCTCAGCAGCCTGAGGAAATTCTCAGCAGTGGACAGCGCCGGATCCGGATGATGTATGTACATGCTTTGATCTCTGTTATAGTGGTTATACGCATGATAGCTGTACGCCGCGATCATCGGGAAGACCGCTATGAGTCTTATCGCCTGTCTGATGTTATTATCCACCGTATCGACCTTGGCTTTATCGTCGTATGAGGCAAGAGTAAGGATACTTCTTGTCATTGAATTCATCAGGTCACCCGACGGCGCCTTCATGATGACGTCTCTTGTGAAATTCGTCGGAAGCTCCATCGCTTCTCCTAAGTATTTCTTGAATTCCGCTTCTTCTTCCTCTGTCGGATACTGACCGAACAAAAGCAGGAACGCTGTTCTGGCGAAGCCATATTCATGTTCGCCTATGGAATTCACGATGCTGTCGATCTTATGCCCTCTGTACCAGAGCTCGCCTTCGCACGGCTGCATGACTCCGTCCTTATCCGGCTTGAAAGAAACTATTTCCGATATCCCTGTAAGTCCCGTAAGGACACCCTTTCCGTTAAGGTCGCGGAGTCCTCTGTTAACATTGTATTCCTTGAAAAGGTCGTCGGAGATCACATCATTCTTCACACAGAGAGCCTGCATCTCTTTTGCGTAATCTTCAAATTCTTCTTTCTGTGTCTTCATAAGTGTTCCTCCCTTCCTGTAGTATTGGGATAGTCTCCATTTACATGTATTTTACCACAAAGCGGATCGTATTAAAAGCACGGCGGAAACGGCATATACCCCGTTGCATTCATAAATGACCATGATATAATAAAGCCAGAAGGAATCGCTTAGCGATCGGCCTTTCTTGTGGATGTGCCACCCTACTCGGTCAAGTCACAGGGGTGGCCTTTTCTTGCCCTGATACTCATTGTGATCCTCAATACTCCTTTATGGTATGAGATCGTGAGCCTCATTGTGGCGCCTCCTTTCCTGTTGCATCTCTGCCTTTATAAGGCTGTAAACTGCACCGACAGAAAGGCCAACCACCCCGCTATCCTTCTGGTATCACTTACAATATCAACTTCCTCATAGACTGTCAATATTTTCCATTTATTTTTCTGATCAGTCGCCGCCTCCGATCATGGCTGCGAGGAAGGCCTTGAGCCTGTCGCTCTTCGGATGATTGAAAATATCGTCCGGCGTGCCTTCTTCAACAACTTTACCGTTGTTCATGAACACTACCCTGTGAGCCACTTCTTTGGCGAACCCCATCTCGTGTGTTACGACTACCATCGTTATGTGCTGCTGCGCAAGGCGCTTCATTACAGCAAGCACCTCGCCCGTTATCTCAGGGTCTAGAGCTGAAGTAGGCTCGTCGAAAAGCATGATCGACGGATCCATCGCAAGTCCCCTCGCGATGGCGATCCTCTGCTTCTGTCCTCCGGAAAGCATGCCCGGATACTGATCTCTCTTATCCGGAAGGCCTACCATCTTAAGCAGTTCTTCGCCTCGCTCTACCGCGTTCTGTTTAGGAACACCCTTTACTTTTATCGGCGCGTACGTGATGTTACGCAGACATGTCATGTGCGGGAACAGGTTGAAGTGCTGGAACACCATTCCTGTCTCACGGGTTATCCTCCTCAGCTGCTTGTCAGGCAGATATTTCGCCTTGCCGTCGCTGCCCGTCGACACGAAGGTCTCTCCGTTCAGCGATATAGAACCGGACGTTATTCTTGTCAGACAGTTCACACAGCGCAGAAGCGTACTCTTTCCTGAGCCTGACGGTCCGATTATCGCTACGGTCTCTCCCTCGTTTACAGCCAGATCGACATCGTCGAGAGCAGTACAGTTGGCATACTTCTTGACGATGTGTTCCATTTTCAGTACTTCTGCCATCTCTTACTCCTCTCTTTCATCATATTTCGAGAAATACTTCTCGACCTTGTCTGCGAATGTCTGTGTTATGAATGTAAAGAACAGGTATACTATAGCCGCTACCACATATACCGCAAGAACGAAGTCTCTGTTTACCATGCTCTCGGAAACTCTCATGATCTCCTGCAGCGTGATAACAGAAGCAAGCGCCGTATCTTTGATGAGCAGGATCGCTTCATTGGCTACGCCGGGAAGCACAACTCTCATCATCTGCGGTATAACGACGTCAAACATCTCCTGTGTCTTGGAAAGACCCAGGGAATGACTGGCTTCATATTGACCGTGGTCTATACTGTTTATTCCTCCTCTGTAGATCTCCGCTATGTAAGCCGCGTAATTCAATACGAACGTTATCGCGGCTGTCGGGAACGCAGGCAGTGTTATGTCCAGCGCGATCGGGAAGAAGAAATAGAAAAACCAAAGCTGGAGGATGAGCGGCGTGCCTCTGAAAATAAAGACATACAGCTTGCATATCCAGCGTATGGGCGCTATTTTGCTGATCTCTCCGAAAGCGATCGGAAGCCCGAGAGGAACAGCCAGCACCACCGTGATCCCCCAGAGCTGCAGCGTTACGACCGTAGCCCTCAGGATCGTCGGCGTCGCGACCTCCCATAAATAAATCATGGTTTCCTGAAAGGTCATATTCATAGAAACCTCCTATCTTTATAGTCAAATACCAGTTGCAGTAAAACAAAAATCAGGCGGCCGCCTTATCAGGTGACCGCCTGGTCAGGCTTTCTTTACAGATCCTCGAAGATAACGAGGTTTCTGCCAAACCATTCATTACTGATCTTTTCAGCTTCTCCGCTGTCAATGATCTTCTTGAACGCTTCATTGAACTTCTCAGTCAGCTGTGTGTCCTCCTTACGGAATCCTACAGCATAGTCGTCAGAACCGAAGTTGAATTCGCTCTCATAGAGCTTCTCTTTATTGGCGTTGTTGTATGTGGCGTAAACTTCGTCGATAACCACTACGTCTACTCTTCCTGCCTTCATATCGAGAAGAGCCTGGTCGTATGTCTTGTATTCTGTCACGTTATCTTTGAACTCTTCATAAAGCTCGTGAGCCTTGATATCGTCAGCGGCAGCAGAGTCAGCCTGTGTCGCGATCTTGTAGTTCTTCAGCTCTGAAGCGTCTTTGATATTGATACTCTTGTCAAGAGACATTACGAGCTCTCTGTTCGCGCAGTATCTCTTGGACATCGACAGGTTCTTGATACGGTCAGGTGTTACTGAAAGTCCGTTCCAGATACAGTCTATCTTCTTGGAAGAAAGCTCAGCTTCCTTTGCTGTCCAGTCGATCGCCTTGAACTCTACATCAAGCCCCATCTCTTTGAAGGTGGCTTTGGCCAGGTCGATATCGAATCCGACTATATTGTTGTCCTTGTCTCTGAATCCCATAGGAGCAAATGTGTCGTCAAGACCTACTATGATCTTTCCTCTGTCTTCGATGTACTCCCAGTCTGTTTTACTTCCGTCATCACTCTTCTTGCCGCAGCCGGTGAGCATGAATACTGACAGTGCCAGTACTGCTATCATGCTGACAGCAACGACTCTTTTAATTGTTTTTGTCATGATAGTCTCCTTTCGTTGATCCGGTTATTTTTAACACTTTAATATAGTCACTGTTTAATGTGCTAAAGTGTCCGCTGTCCATATGTTACCATACAGGCTGTCTCTTTGCAAGCACTCAAAATACAGGAATATATGGTATAAAAAAGGGCGTGTGAGCATGCTCACACGTCCTCTTTCTCTTACTTCACTCTTATCTTTACCTTTATCTTCTTGCTCCCCGCTTTATATTGCTTATCCCCTGCTGCAGACACTTTTACAGTAACAGAATATGTCTTTTTCTTTAGGCCTTTCTTAACTGTTATCTTCCCTGTCTTCTTGTTAATCGATATCTTCTTGTTTCCCTTCAGCATCCTGAACGAAAGCTTCCCCTTGTTTTTCTTTACTGTCATCACCTTGCTTCTCTTAAGCGTAACAGTTCTCGATCTCTTTGCAGAAGCAGTCTTTCCCTTGGCGTACAGCGGATTGACAGCCTTATTGAGTTTGAAAATGAATGTTCCGTAGTACGGTATGCCGTTTTCATCAGCATATTCTTCAAACTCTTCAGGTATTATTATCTTTACATCTCCGCCGATACTCCTCTTTGGATCTTCTCTGAAGATGACCTCAGTCGGACTATTGCTTTCATCCACGATCACATCGCTCTTACCATCGTTATTGAGGTCTAAATACTCGATATTCCCTTCTTGTTTAACTGATATCAGTTTAGAAACATATATGTATTCTATTGTGAGCAACGGAAGGAAATCCTTACTTTTAAATCTTTCTGCCGCTGACAGTTTTACTTCACCTTTTGAAAGATCCAGAGTATATCTTCCGTTATCACCTATGACATAGTAAGTGAAGCCATACTGCTTTGCGTAATCAAGAGCTGTAGAATTCTTATATACAAACAGCGTAGTGTAATCCTTATCGAATGAATACTGCTTCAGGGTGCACTCCGGATTCATTATGAATACTCTTCCCAGCTCAGGACATGATATGAACGCGTTATCCCCTATACTGGTGCAGCTATATGGTATAGCCAGCGCATCTACTGCCTCGTTATTGTTGAATGCGCCCATTCCGATGGATTGAATACCTTCCTCAAGAATGAGATTATGGCAGTCTACTTCTTCAAACGCTTCATCACCGATCGACTTAACCCCGCTGATCACGACTTCTTTCATTACCACGTTCTCACAGAAAGCAAAAGCGTTATCCTCTATCACGCAGTTATCTCCGTAAATATTGATCTGGGCAACATTGTAGCAGTGCGCGAAAGCATAGTTTCCGATCCTCTGGACGCCGTATATCACTACTTTTGATATACCGGTAAAGTTATAGAAGGAATAGTTCCCTATATTGCTTACTTTACTGAACTCGATCTTGTCTACCTGCTCTCTGTATTTTGACCACGGCGCGTCGGCGGAACTGTAGTTTGCCATAGCGCCGCCTACTGACGGATCCTTAGCTGATATCTTAAGCACAGTGCTGGCTCCATCTTTATACAGCTCCCACTTACATGTTCCTGTCGTTCCTTCATCAATGTTTTCAGCAAATGCGCTTTCTGCCATAGCAAGTGTAAGACAGATAAGGGCTGAAACGACGACAAGTAAACAGCATAATCTTTCAACTCTGGCTTTCATCTCAATATCCTCCCTGCAAAAGCATATTGTCAGAATATTCCGAATCTCAAGTACAGTATATCACGCCGGAATATAAAAAGAGCGGGGAATGTGATCCCCGCTCTGAAAATTGTGAAAATATTATGCTAATACCTTTTTGAGCTTAGCGAAGTCAGGAAGTCCGTTCTTCTTCTTCATAGGTGTCTCGCCCTGGATGAGCGGCATAGCGTAATCGATGAATCCGCCGAGGATGTCGTTGCCTTCTTCATTGATCCACTCATCAGGAACGTGCTTCTCATAGTTGGCTACGTCGGACAGCGGGAACAGCTTAGTATGGCATACGTACTCGCCCTTGTCTTCCCAGTCATATCCCATTTCTTCAGAACGCTCGCACTCGAAGCCTACCATGTGGTCTGTCTCACCGTCAAGCATTGCTTCAACAGCTGCTTTGCCGGCTGCGAACGACTCGCTGATATCTGTTCCGGAAGCAACGTGAGCACCGGCTCTCTGGAGAAGGCTGAGCTCGATACCTCTTGTCTTGACGCCGAGACGGTCCTTGATGATGCTCGCGAGCATAGCCGCAAGTCCACCAAGCTGCGCGTGGCCGAAACCGTCTGTTCCGGATGTCTTGGCCTCGGATACGAATGACCCGTCGGCATAGTGGATACCTTCTGAGACAGCTACGATGCAGTTGTGCTTTTCTTCGTATACCTTCGTAACGTCAGCTACGAACTTCTCCATGTCGAAATCTCTTTCAGGGAGATAGATGAGGTCGCAGTTTCTCTCAGCTGCGTTAGCAAGAGCCGCCGCAGCCGTCAGCCACCCTGCGTGACGTCCCATGCACTCGATGATCGTGACCATTCCTGTGTCGTAAACTACTGTGTCGTGAGCAACTTCCATGATCGATGTCGCAATGTATTTAGCTGATGAAGCGAATCCCGGACAGTGGTCTGTTCCGTAAAGGTCGTTATCGATGGTCTTTGGAACTCCCATTACACGGCATTCATATCCGACTTTCTTCATATACTTGGAGATCTTGTTGCATGTGTCCATGGAATCGTTTCCGCCGTTATAGCAGAAATAGCGGACATCATACTTCTGGAAGATCTCAAGGATGCGTTTGTAGTCTGTCTCATCCTCATCCGGATCCTTCATCTTATATCTGCATGAGCCGAGCGCTGAAGAAGGCGTGTACATGAGTTTGTCAAGTTCTTCCCTGTCCTCTTCATCCATGTCAAACAGCTGGTCCTCAAGAACGCCCTTGATACCATAATGCGCTCCGTATACCTTGGTGATGCAGTCAGCGTCGAGTGCTGTACGGATAACGCCGTATGCGCTGGCGTTGATGACTGACGTCGGGCCGCCCGACTGTCCGATGATCAAAGCTCCTCTTAATTCTTCTGACATATATTATTCCTCCTGTAAAAACAGGCGCGTGATCCATAACGGACCCGCGCCGTAAATATAATCATTATCTATCAGCTCTAGTCAGCTTTGCCGGCACATCCAAGTACGTCTACCAGCTTGTGACGGACGAGCTCCTTGATGTTGGCTCTTGCAGGCTTGAGATATTCTCTTGGGTCGAACTTCTCAGGGTGCTCATCAAAGAACTTCCTGATCGTTCCTGTCATTGTAAGTCTCAGGTCTGAGTCGATGTTGATCTTGCATACTGCTGACTTGGCAGCTTCTCTCAGCTGGTCCTCAGGAACACCGATAGCATCAGGCATAGCTCCGCCGTGCTCGTTGATCATCTGTACGTATTCCTGTGGTACTGATGATGATCCGTGAAGTACGATAGGGAATCCAGGGAGTCTCTTCTCGCACTCGTGGAGTACGTCGAATCTCAGCTGTGGCTTGGTGCCCGGCTTGAACTTGTACGCGCCGTGGCTCGTTCCGATAGCGATGGCAAGTGAATCGCAGCCTGTTCTGTCTACGAATTCTTCTACCTGCTCAGGATGTGTGTATGATGAATCCTCAGCGCTTACGTTTACGTCGTCCTCGATGCCGGCGAGCGTTCCAAGCTCTGCTTCTACTACTACGCCGTGGTCATGAGCGTATTCAACGACCTGTCTTGTGATCTCGATGTTCTCTTCAAACGGCTTGCTTGAAGCATCGATCATTACTGATGTGAATCCGCCGTCTACGCATGACTTGCATGTCTCGAAGTCCGGGCCGTGGTCAAGGTGCAGGCAGATAGGGATGTCAGGGCAGCACTCAGCTGCAGCTTCTACCAGCTTCTTCAGGTAGATAGGGTTGGCATAATTTCTTGCGCCCTTGGATACCTGCAGGATGACAGGTGCGTGCTCTTCTTCGCATGCTTCTGTGATTCCCTGTACGATCTCCATATTGTTTACATTGAAAGCTCCGATGGCATATCCGCCGTCGTATGCTTTTTTGAACATTTCAGTTGAAGTTACTAATTCCATACGTCTTTCTCCTTCATATTATTTATATCCCCGTCTATATTTGTTCAGGATAATTATATCACCATTTAAGCGCTGATACAATACAGTCCGTATGTCGCTGTACCGTCTGTATATCAAAAATTCTTTATAATCAGGTATCTTTACAAATCAGACGATACATGATATATAAATAGCTGGTGGACGGTATTCCGCAACGGAAACTATACCATCATATAAAGGAAGAAAGAAAAAAGAGCCGGACATTACAGGCATGTATCCCGAAGATCGGAGCATGACCAGACGAAGCAGCCGGTCAGAACACTTTCTGAAATATGAAACGTCCATCCGCAAGAACATATTTGCTCATGCGGATTTTTTAGTCCGCATGCAAATCAGAAACATGCGGTTTTTGATTATGGTTTTGAAAGGAGTCAGAAATGACAAGAGAAGAAAAAGAACGTCAGATAAAGAAAGAGGCGCGCGCGACAGCGATCCTGTTCGCGATCTGCTTCATCTGGCACGTGGGATTCGGATATCTTCTGTCCGGATCAGGGATCAAGCTGTTCGGACTGCCGCTCTGGTGGATACTGAGCACACCCGGTGTCTTTGTTGTAGCAGTAGTCGGAGTCATCTATCTGCTGAAGAAAGTATTCGTGAACTTCAGCCTCGACGACGACGATGAGACCGGAAAGGAGGCATAGTATGAACGCAAATCAGATCACGATCCTGGCGATACTTATCGCTTATATGGCGGCCAATGCTGTTATCGGCGTATGGATGAGCCATGTTTCCGCACAGGAGAACGCGTCGAGCGGATTCCTGCAGAACTATTTCGTGGGCGGACGTACGATGGGCGGCGTCGTGCTTGCCATGACTATCGTAGCCACATACACGAGCGCAAGCTCTTTCCTCGGAGGTCCGGGCCTCGCGGCAAGCTGGGGACTCACTCAGTCGTGGGTCGCGGCTGTCCAGATAGGCACCGCGTTCCTCACTCTTGGTATCATAGGCAAGAAGCTCGGTATCATCTCACGCCGTATCAAAGCTGTAACGATATCAGACTACCTGAAGGCAAGATACAAATCTCCTGCAGTAGTCATCCTCGCAAGCATAATGCTCGTGATATTCTTCATAACGCAGATGATCGCTCAGTTCAAGGGCGGCGCCACGCTGATCCAGACCGTAACAGGCCTTCCGTATATCAGCGCGCTGATGCTGTTCTCTGCTATCGTCATCATCTATACAGCGTTCGGAGGCTTCAAGGCGGTAGTCATCACTGATACGATCCAGGGCTTCATAATGGCCTGCGGAACTTTCCTGCTGCTGTTCTTCGTGATACGCGCAGGCGGCGGTATGGACAGCATAATCGAATTCAACACAGCGAACAACCCGGGATGGGATCTTCTCGGAAAAGGTGAGTTCGGAGCTGAGATACCCGCGCTTCGCCCGGGCACACTGCTTTCATACTGGGTGCTCGTAGGCGTCGGAGTCCTCGGACTTCCACAGACAGCAGTAAGAAGCATGGGATTCAAAGATACTGAATCTCTGCATAAAGCCATGATCTACGGTACTGTCGTAGTCGGTATACTGATGATCGGGATGCACCTTGCAGGCGCTCTCGCCTTCCCTCTGGTCGGTGAAGAACAGCTCGCCAACACAGACTCTGTCATCCCTTACGTAGTGCATAAATACATGCCGACATGGGCTGCCGGCCTGTTCCTCGCGGCGCCGCTCGCGGCTGTGATGTCAACAGTCGATTCGCTTCTGATCCTGGCTTCAGCCACTATCCTGAAGGACCTGTATGTCACATACTTCGCACAGAAGAATGTCGTAGCAGCTGTACGCGCGGATCAGGACGAGAACAAAGAAGTATCAGACGCAACGGAGAAAAAGATCAAATACGGTTCTTTCGCTCTGACCACCGCTCTCGGGCTCATCGTTTTCGCACTCGCCATGAATCCGCCTTCGATCCTCGTATGGATCAACCTGTTCGCCATGGGCGGACTCGAGGCCACATTCTTCTGGCCTCTTATCGGCGGACTTTACTGGAAGCGCGGCAATGCCGCAGCCTGTATAGCGTCGATCATATGCGGCGTAGGTACATTCGTGTTCTTCAACCAGAATAAGATAGCTCCGTTCGGTATCCATGAGATCGTACTCGGTCTCATAGCAGGAGGTCTTGCATACTTCATCGTAGGTATGATGAACAAAAAAGACCTTGACCCGGACGTCCTGGAAAACTGTTTCTAGCAGATGATATAATATGGCTGGATGTAAAATGCATCCAGCCTTTTTCTTTATAAATCAACAGGAGATCACCTATGAGCAATGAAGAATTTGATCCTGAAGTTTATGAATTCTATAAGGCTGCGCTGAAAGGTCCCGGCTTTGACGCGCCTTTCACTGTCAACGACATAAACTGGCTGAGGGAAGATGAGGTAAAGCGTCACGCCGCGAACACAGATCCGTATGAAGTATTACAGACGTATGAAAAGTTCATACCGCGTGACGATGCGGATCCGCTCATGGTCAGGATATATATCCCCGACGGCGTGAAAAGAAAAGAGAAGTCCGCGCCGGTAATACTGTACTTCCACGGCGGCGGCTTCGTAATGGGCTGCGTGGAAGACCACGATCCGCTTTGCGGAAAGCTTGCTGATTCCTGCGGTGCAGTGGTCATATCTGTAGAATACAGGCTGGCTCCCGAGTACCCGTTCCCGGCGTGCATCGACGATGCGGTCTGTGCGGCGAACTGGGCATATGAGCATGCCGCTGATTTTGGCGGCGACCGTGAAAAGCTTATGGCAGGAGGAGACAGCTCAGGCGCCAATATATGCGCAGCACTGGCTTTGCTCGCGAAAGAAGGCAAAGCTCCGGAGCTGTCATATCTGATTTTGTTCTATGGAGTCTATGGAAGTGTGGACCTTAAGGAGTCAGAGTCCGCGAAAAAATACGGCCAGGGGGGCTTTGTTCTCCCTGTAAACGCGATGAATGAGATGATGAAGATATACACTGCGGACGGCGCAGACCCCGACGACATAAGGCTGAACCCGGGAAGAGCGGAAGACCTTACAGGCTTCCCGCCGTCATTGATAGTAACGGCCGAGTTCGACACACTCAGAAGCGACAGCGAAGAATTCGCGAAGCGCCTCAGGAACGCGGGAAACGACGTCGAATATATAATGATGGATGGAATGATGCACGGCTTCATACTGTACTGGCAGAGATTCCACCGCGCGAAGGAACTGATCGAGGAGATCGGTGACAAAGTAAAAGCTCTATAATCCAGGCTGATCAAAATATGAGAAAATTATTTTTATACGGAAGAAGTGAGGCCGGCAAAACGAGCCTGACCCAGGCGCTGAAAGGTGAAGCGCTGCATTACCATAAAACTCAATACAACAATTCCTGGGATATAACTATCGACACTCCGGGGGAGTATATTGAAACGAAGAAGATCTCCCACGCCCTTGCTTCCATTTCATTTGATTCTGATATAATCGGCATTCTGTGCGCGGCAAACGAGCCGTACAATCTGTTCAGTCCCGGCGAGATCGTCTGGACGTCGCGCCCGTTCATCGGTATCATCACCAAGATAGATCTCCCGAACGCCAATGTGCCCATGGTCATGCAGTGGATGCAGGAAGCCGGGTGTCAGAGGGTCTTTGCTGTCAGCAATGTGACGGGTGAAGGGATAGATGAGCTCAGAGACTACCTTCTGCAGATCCCTGAGCGCCGCACTCTTGAACAGGCAAAGTCAGACCAGCAGTCAGGCAGAAGCTCTTACTGAAGATCTGCTGCCTCGTCATCTGTGCTCTTAGAGCCATATATGCATCTACTTCATTCCGTGGAACTGATAGTAACACACTTCAATGTTCCCGTTATACAGCTTACGTCTTCGGTCGGCGCGTCTGCCGGCCGTTTTTTCTTCTGTCTTTTTGTCCGGCGTTATCAGGAACACTGACCAGTCAGGGCGCCTCTTCATGAACCTCGCGACCGCGGCGAACACCTCGTCTTTCTGCTCCTGATCTCCGATACGCTCGCCATACACAGGATTGCTGATGATTATACCGTGGTCCGGCATCTTTACCGGATCGCCAAGCGCGTATTTTATGTCTGTCGTTACGAATTTTATCGTATCAGCGACTCCGGCAGCTTTTGCGTTCTTTCTTGCGGCACTGATCGCTGCGGGGTCGATATCAGACGCTTCGATCGCCATTATCCGGTCGTCAGCCGCTTCTTTCGCGCGCCTGCGCTCGTCCTCCCATATCTCTTCCGGTATGAGGTCCCACTTCTCACACGCAAACGTACGCTTCAGTCCGGGCGCGATATTCCTGCCGATCAAAGCCGCTTCGATCGGTATGGTCCCGGACCCGCAGCATGGGTCCAGAAGCACCCTTCCGCTGTTCCAGAACGAAAGCTCGACCATCGCGGCGGCGAGCGTTTCCTTGAGCGGAGCCGCTACCGGCGCGATCCTGTAGCCTCTCTTGTGAAGTCCTTCTCCTGATGTATCTACCGTTATCGTCGCTCTGTCCTTGAGGAGAGTGACCTTTACAGTATATTCAGCCCCGGTCTCAGGGAACCTTTCCATTCCGTATTCTTCGGCAAGGCGGTCCACTATCGCCTTTTTTACGGTCTTCTGATTGTTCGGCTCGCTCCTGAGCCTGGACTTGACGGTAGAACAGTTCACCGCGAACTTTCCGTCAGGCGGTATGAGCTCTTCCCATGCGATCCCTTTCACCTGCTGGAACAGTTCTTCAGATTCCTCTGCCCTGAACTCCGCCATTTTTATCAGTACTCTGTCAGCCGCGCGGAGCCAGAGATTTGCCCTGACTATCGCTCTCACGTCACCGGAAAAAGTGACCTTGCCGTCTTCGGTCCTGATCACTTTATATCCAAGCTGTTCGATCTCACGGCGCACCACAGCCTCAAGTCCGAACGTCGCCGTCGCTATCAGTTCATACATTTATCCACCATAAAAGGCGCCATCGCTTATGCTCCGGATCATGCCGGGGCACAGCCGGCGCCTCTCCTGTAATTACCAGCTTATCACTTCGTGCCCGTCTTCAGTTACGAGGACCTGTATCTCCCACTGCGCGGACGGCTTGCCGTCCTGAGTGTAGACTTCCCAGCCGTTGTCCTCATCGATGAAAATATCCTTGCGGCCCATGTTGATCATAGGCTCTATCGTAAACATCAGGCCCGGCACAAGAAGCATGTCCGTCCCCGGTTCTCCTATATATCCGACAAAAGGATCCTCGTGGAATTCAATACCGACTCCATGTCCGCCGAATTCTTCAACTACTCTGTAGCCGTTCGCAAGAGCATGCTCTTCTACCGCGTGTGACATGTCGCCCATGAATCCCCAAGGCCTTACCTGCTGAAGTCCGAGCTCAACGCACTCTTTGGTCACATCAACAAGCTTCCTCTTCTCCGGGCTGACGTCGCCGATGCAGTACATTCTCGACGAATCCGAGTAGTACCCGTTCAGTATCGTAGAGCAGTCGCAGTTGATGATGTCGCCTGACTTCAGGATATAATCCTCTCTCGGATAGCCGTGGCACACCTGATCGTTTACGGATGTGCAGACGCTGTACGGGAATCCCTCATAGTTGAGTGGCGCAGGGATGCCTCCCATCTTCTCTGTGACTTCGTTTACCAGATCGTCTATCTCGGAAAGGCGCATGCCTTCGTGGATCTTCTCTGTGATCTCGTCGAGGACCGTGATATTGATGTGGGCGCTCTTTTTGATCATTTCCACTTCATCGGGAGTTTTCAGCATGTCATGTCTCGGCACGATATGGCCTTCGCTCTCGATCTGGCGTATCCTCTGATCAAAATCATAATGGCACTTCTTGTACTTTCTGCCGCTCCCGCACCAGCACGGATCGTTTCTTCCAATTTTCTCTTCCAAAATCTGTCTCCTTCTTGTCCTATGCCCAGTCTTTCAGGCCCTTTTTCTGGTTTTCCTTTACTTCTTCTATCGACAGCTTATCTGAGTATTCACACAGATAATCGATGATATCCTGTACGCCTTCTCCTGTATTATTGTTCACGCAGAATACGCGCTCGCAGCCTGCCTGCTCAAGCCACATCCTTACCATAGGGATGTTCGCTCCCGGGACGTCTATCTTAGTGATGATCCCGATCAGAGGTCTCGTCGTAACGCCGATGCATGCCGGCGGGAACAGATTGAACGGTTCGTCTGCCGCGACCAGAAGGCCGATTATGTCTGCGTCGAAGGATACCGCGCCGAGATCATATCCAAGCTTTTTATTCTCCGCGGCTTCCCCCGGCGTGTCTATCGTGATGTCCCAGGTGTTAATATACTGTGTTTTCCAGTAATGCAGCTTCTCGCCCTTCATCGCCTGCGTGAGCGATGTCTTTCCGGCTTCTGATCTTCCGCATAAAAATAGTTTCTTCATATTTCACTGTTGTCACAAAAAAAGCCGGGAACAAATCCCGGCTGAATATCATCTCCACTGCTCTGTGATCTCGCACACAGGATAATGCAGCTCTTCTCCGAAATATCTGACTATCTCGTAAACAGCCGATTTGATATCCTCACGCTCACCCAGCAGGATAAGGGATCCGCAGAAACGATCCATGAAACCGATCTCCACGTTGCCCATCTTTGCTGCTATATCTGCTCCGATGACTACCGACTCCCACGGGCACATATGCATGATCCCAAGCGCTTTTCCTCTTGGATCTTCACCCTGGTGTAAGCCGATATCAAGTGCCATATTCTTGTATACAGGATACTGGGACACACCGATTATATGTGCCAGTGTGATTTCTTTTCCCGGTATCGTTACACGTGTGATACGTACCTGACCGCCCTGTGCACGTTCATACGCATCTCTGTATATTTCATCTAATATGGCCTGACCTTCAGCAGTAAGCTTTCCGCCTCTGTCGCCGTACATAGAACTACCGCTCTGTTATCGGGCAGACTACATAACCCAGGTCGTATTCAAAATACCTTGTTATCTCATGAAGGGCGGCCTTGACCTGAGAAATCTCTCCTGTTATGATAAGCGTTCCACTGAATCTGTCGGCAAATCCAAGGTAGACATCGCCGTTCTTCACGGCAATATCGGATGCTATAACAGCGGACTCCGGAGGAGTCATGTTCATAATACCTATAGCAGACGTCCTGTAGTCGATCTCAGGATTAAGTCCAAGCTTCTGATATACGATCGGAAGCGGACCACCAATAACATGGCAAAGAGTGATCTCTTTACCTGCTACAGTCTCCTGTACGATACGTACCTGACCTTGTGCTCTCTCATTCTGCTTGTTCTGTTCATCCATTTTATCAGCCTGCCTCATGAAAACTGCACATAAATACAGTTGACCTCATTTTGATTCAATTTAATAATAACACAATCAAAACAAGTGGTAAAGTCATTTTGCAAACAAATCGCTGCCATTAACTGGCAGATTTCTACGCTATCATAGACTTAAGCAAAGCCGCGATCTGCTCTCCCATGGTACCGGCTTCAAGCCCTTCTCCCGCCGCCATGAACGTCATTCCGACTCCTAATATGATAAACGCTATTATCGAAAGAATGAAGTGTACTATCACAGAGATCAAAGCCCCCAGCCCTGCGCTTCTGGCGCTGTTAGGCTTGCTTCTGTGCCATGCTATGAAAAGGATCAGCCCGATGATCGGAATAAAGAAGCCCAGTATTCCCCATCCGATGCTTCCGCTGTCATTGACCGCTTCATCTTCATAGTCGTATGCATATCTGCCCGCATTGTCGTTGCCATAAGCAGAATCATCCGAATTATCTTCCTGTGTGACTGCGATATCCGTTGCATCGCTTTCCTGCGCATCGACAACATCCGCCGTATCACTTTCCTGCGGCTGTTCCTGTGCCTCATCACTCTTCGCAAGCAACGTCGGGATCACTGTCGTTCCGGCGATCGTCTCGACCTCTTCTTCCGGAGACAGCTCAGGCTCCTCGGTTTCCTCAGCTTCAGACTCCTCGGTCTCTTCGGCTTCCTCCTCTACTTCTTTTGGCTCTTCGACTTCCGCTTCAGCCTCGACTTCTTCGGATTCCTCCTCGACCTCTGGTTCCTCAGTTCCTGACTCAGTTTCGGATTCCTCTTCGACATCTTCGGATCCAGGCTCTTCCGTGGCCTCCTCGGCCTCCGGCTCTTCAGTTTCTGGCTCGGTTTCGGATTTCTCCTCGACATCTGGTCCCTCAGTTCCTGACTCAGTTACGGATTCCTCTTCGACATCTTCGGATCCAGGCTCTTCCGCTTCGGTTTCGTCTTCCTTCTCGTCCGCTTCAACTTCTTCCGCCGGTTCTATTTCTTCTGCCTCTTCTTCAGACTCCTCGATTTCAGGCTCTTCTTCTGATTCTTCAGCCGGTTCCTCGGCTTCGGCCTCATCGGTCTCCTCAACTTCAGGCTCCTCTTCTATCGATTCGGCTTCTTCTGATTCTTCAGCTTCGGCTTCTTCCTCTGTTGGCTCTGTCTCGGCAGATTCTTCAGCTTCGGCTTCTTCCGGTTCCTGCTCGGGCTGTTCAGCCTCAGCTTCTTCAACTGCCTCCTCTGCTTCTTGCTCTGATTCAGATGCAGGCTCCTCGACCTCTTCGGATTCTTCCTCTGCCTGTGGTTCTTCTTTATCAGCAGCCTCAGCTTCCGTATTCATATATTCAGCAAAGCCCTCTGATTCGACTTCATCTACCGGCTCCATACTTTCGCCATCTGCAGATGAAACATAATCTACATTAGCGCTGCCTCCTGCATATGAGGAATACGTTACGATCTTCGGCTCGTCCGCTTCAGCCTCCTCTGCTTCAGTCGGTTCAGAATCTTCAGTCTCTGCTGCTTCTGTCTCTTCCGGTTCTTCTGATACCTCTTCCGCTGCCTCAGCAACCTCTGCTTCAACCGCCTGTTCTTCTTTGGTTTCAGGTTCAGCAGCCTCCTGAACGATCTTGTCTTTTTCTGCGTCCAACATAGTTCCGCAATTTACACAAAACCATGTATTATCGTTATATTCAGCTCCACAGTTCGGGCACCTTAACATATCGATTCCCCTTTCCAATACGCATATTATGCCAATTTACATCTTGATTTTATAACAGCGTCTTTCAAAACGCAAGTAACCAGATGATACTGCCGCTCTACCACTGACCAGAAATCGTTCATCCCTCGAAGCGGCGTCAGTTATCGAAACGGTGGTGCCACAGCCACCAATTTGCCACATCAAAAGCCTGAATATGCAGCCCAGGTGGTAGCATATACCGAAACGGTGGTGTCACAGCCACCAATCCGCCACATCAAAGCCCTGAATGCGCAGTGGCAGTGGTGGCATATACCGAAACCGTGGTGCCGCAGCCACCACTGAGCTGCGCAGGACCACCACAAGTCGAGTCCGTTGTGGTACTAAAAAAAGAGGTTTTTGAATTCTATGTGGGTAGAATGTGATACCACACAGTCCGGTACCACGCAGCAAAACCAATGACGTATCAAAGACCTGATCTCACAGCTCAGGTGGTGGCTCATACCGAAACCGTGGTGTCACAGCCACCAATCCGCCACATCAAAGTCCTGAATGCGCAGCGGCAGTGGTGGCATATACAGAAACGGTGGTGCCACAGCCACCAATCCGCCACATCAAAGTCCTGAATGCACAGTGGCAGTGGTGGCTCATACCAAAACCGTGGTGCCACAGCCACCAATTCGCTCTGTAAAAGCCCTTATTTCGCAGCATGGGTGGTGGCACATACCGAAACCGTGGTGCTGCATCCACCACCGGGCAGTCGAAAACCGCATATCAGCCGTATAAAAAGCACATAAAAGAATCATCCGCATCGCGCACACAAAAAGACCGGCGCAAACGCGCCGGCCCTGCTTTTTCGTCTCTCTTCAGCCGAACTCTCGTCGGAATCCACAGATCGCTGTCTCCCTTATTCGGAATTACTCGATGATCTCTGTTACGACTCCGGATCCTACTGTCCTTCCGCCTTCTCTGATAGCAAATCTCAGTCCCTCTTCGATAGCGATAGGTGTGATAAGCTTGATGCTCATTACTACGTTATCTCCAGGCATGCACATCTCTGTGCCTTCCGGAAGGTTCAGGTCTCCTGTTACGTCTGTTGTTCTGAAGTAGAACTGTGGTCTGTATCCGTTGAAGAACGGTGTGTGGCGTCCGCCCTCTTCCTTCTTCAGTACGTATACCTGGCCCTTGAACTCTGTATGTGGATGGATAGTCCCAGGTGCCGCAAGTACCTGTCCTCTCTCGATCTCTGTCCTCTGTACTCCTCTAAGAAGACATCCTACGTTGTCTCCTGTCTCTGCGAAGTCCAGTGTCTTTCTGAACATCTCGAGTCCTGTTACGACTACCTTCCTCTTCTCGTCTGTCAGTCCTACGATCTCGACTTCCTCGCCGACCTTGAGTACTCCTCTCTCTACTCTTCCTGTCGCTACTGTTCCACGGCCTGTGATACTGAAGATGTCCTCTACAGGCATCAGGAACGGCTTGTCGTTGTCTCTCTCCGGCTCAGGAATGTAGCTGTCTACGATCTCCATAAGCTCTACTACCTTGTCTCCCCACTCGCTCGATGGGTCTTCAAGTGCCTTCAGCGCGCTTCCTCTTACGATAGGTGTGTCGTCTCCAGGGAAGTCGTACTCGCTAAGAAGATCTCTTACTTCCATCTCTACCAGGTCAAGAAGCTCCTCGTCGTCTACCATGTCGCACTTGTTCAGGAATACGATGATGTATGGTACTCCTACCTGTCTACTAAGTACGATGTGCTCTCTTGTCTGCGGCATCGGTCCGTCTGTCGCTGCTACTACCAGGATAGCTCCGTCCATCTGAGCTGCTCCTGTGATCATGTTCTTTACATAGTCTGCGTGTCCCGGGCAGTCTACATGCGCGTAGTGTCTGTTCGGTGTCTCGTACTCTACGTGTGCTGTACTGATGGTTATTCCTCTTGCCTTCTCTTCCGGCGCTTTGTCGATCTGATCGAACGCTACGTCCTCTCCAAGTCCGTATCTGTCTCTCAGTACTGATGTGATCGCCGCTGTCAGTGTTGTCTTTCCATGGTCTACATGGCCGATAGTTCCGATGTTGATATGCGGCTTTGTCCTTTCAAAATGTTCTCTTGCCATTTCGCTTTCTCCTTACATACCTTACAATAACAACCATTAATAAAATTAAAATAATAACTGGAGCTGTTGAGCAGGCTTGAACTGCCGAACCTCTTCCTTACCAAGGAAGTGCTCTACCGACTGAGCTACAACAGCACGATTTGCCTATAACATAGCATTTTAAGAATACACTACTTTTACGGAATAGTCAAATCAAATAGACATATTTTGTTTATTTTCTGTCAAGCATCACATTTAAATCATAAAAGCTCCGGAGCTTATGAAAAGTCATATGCTCCGAAGCTCATAAACCAACTCATTCTGCCATGTACTTTCTCGCCTTGAAGTTCAATGATGTCATTATTTGACCTTTACCGATTTCTTCGGCGACCATGTTGAGCTGAATGCATCTTCGCCTACATATTTTGCTGTCCTTACACGTACATAATAACGCTTCCCTGACTTCAGGTTCTTGAATGTCTTCGAGATGTTCTTATAGCCCTTTACCTTAGCTGTTTTCCTGTTCTTGGTAAAGGATGTGTTTGTCGCGATCTGGATGTAATAATAGTCGATCCTGCTTGAAGACATCTTCTTATCCTGCTTGAGCCATGTCACTTTAAGCTGCTTCTTCTTCGGACTTGTGACTCTCTTTATACTCGTCCCCTTTGGATAGATCTTGAACAGCCTGAAATCAGTATCCCAGTAATCTCCGATACCTGTTACATGCGCCTGTCCCTCTCCGACATTTTTATTCTTTTTCCAGGTAACCACATAATCTATTCCATATTCAAGAGCATTACCGTTTACCCATACATCCGGAACTGGCTCCAGTGCTTCCCCTGTCCATTTGAGACTTGTAAAATAGAAAATATCCTCATCTACAATAGGCCCGTTATAATCATCCATGCCGCCTATATGAGTGGATCTGGATCCGATCCTCCACTTGCCGTTTACCTTAAGCCCGAGATATCCGGCATTATTTGCCGCGGTCGAGCCTTCTGGAGCAATGATGTTCAGCTTATCTGCGTCACACCCTGAGAATGGTCCATACTCATCGTCGTCGTAATCCTTGTACGGATCCACGCCTTCTTCATCGTCCGGATCGTAATAAGTTTTGAGAATGTACATATTCTCTCCAATCTGGTTTTCATCTTTCTTGTTTTTGAACTCCACCTCTGAAAGAGCTTTACAGTCAGCCAGGAACAGATCCGTCATTTCCATTTCCGAGCCATCAATAACTACTGTTTCAAGATTCGGATACCCCCGGAATGTGCTGCCGCCAAGCCATTTTATGTTGGTCAGCCAGACTACCTTGATCTTATCTTTATAGTAGTTCCACGGCGCTTTATCCTGACCAAACTCACATTTCGCGCCGTCTTCTGAAGGTGTACCACTGGCAACATATACCTTCAGCAGTTCCTGAGAAGGATTTAATGTCCAGTATATGACATTACCATGATCATCTGTATACTGTCCCGGCGCGGCATAAGCCGTCGATACCATGCCTATCGCCAAAACCATTAAAAGCGACAGCATCAATACTGATATTAATTTTCTCATCTTGACCACTCCTTTTCTGAACAAATACAACAAATATTGACTTCAGGTCATTCAGTATCTTATCTGATCGGCCTTGCCGTTCAGAGTTATTCCGTGGTTTCTTTTTTTATAACTACCGGTTTGCTCCACTTGCTATAGATCTTCTTTTTATTAACCACCTTGTATGTACGGACAGCTACCTGATATGAAACAGCAGGGCCGCACTTTGTCAGGGTAGTTGAAGTTGTTTTATTACTTTTAATGAGTTTTACAGACGAATAATAACTGTCTGCCTCCTCGTCGCTATCTTCCCAGTAATTATATGACCAGAAGACCTGGTATCCGTCTGTTCTGTTCGTTTGTTTCTTCCACTTAACTTTCAGCCCATCCGCTGTACGGGTCACACTTGTTAGGGAAGTCGGCTTCGGAGTAATATAGAAAAACCCTTTTGCGGTTCCTTTATAATTACCCTTAAGTGTAACTGTAACTTTGTATTTTCCTATAGCCTTGCGCCCCTTGGAATACTTGCGGGTGTAATATTTACTGGACACTTTAACAGGACTTTCATACGAATCGTATTGTCTCTGTTTATATTTCACTGTTACTTTAGGTGTATGCTTCTTCCCGTCGTAAACATATTTCGTTGCATCGGTGATCAAACCGTTATAGTCGTCATACCAGAAATCATCTGCATGCTCATTTATCGGAGTATTGAACTGCACCCGGGGCTCTTTATAATCACCATATGAATATACTTTTTTCCCAGAAGAATCTACTTTGTATGCTTTAACACTGATCTCGGTATATTTGAACATATTTATGCTCTTGCCCTCGACCTTTTTTATGAGCTTTGATGTTTTTGACGCATCAACAAAGAATTCCTGGTAGTATTTATTCGCATGCTCGACATAGACTCTGAAACCGTCTACTTCAATATCGGGCGCGTTCCAGGTCACTTTATATCCTCCGTCTACCGCCTTGACCGATTTGATCGCCATTTCGTAATCTTCTATTGGCTCTGCGTATGCCGCAGACATCATTCCAACCGCCAGCACCATGAGCATCGACAGTACCAGCACTGGAAGCAGTCTTTTCATCGTCCTCATATTCATCATCCTTTCTATAAGCGGATCCTATTGGATCCCATGATTTGCAGATACTATCCTAACTGTATTATTGCACTTCTATATTTAAATGCAAGCGAAAATCTTTCGCAAAACAGAATATTCTGACAATTTCTCGCGTAATAAAAAAGCGGGGCCTCCGCCCCGCCTTAAATCGATCTTTACTTTGCGCCTGTCACGCTATTTCTCGTCTCTCTGGCGTCTTATCTCATACATCAGAACGCACGCAGCGTTAGACGCGTTCAGCGACTGGATCTTTCCCATGAGAGGCATCGAAACAGTGAAGTCGCACTTCTCTTTTACCAGCCTGGAGATGCCCTTTCCTTCCGCGCCTATAACTATGGCGCAGGGTCCTGTCATGTCCTGCTTATAATATGTCTTTCCGTCCATATCGCAGGCATAGACCCATATGCCGCGCTCTTTCAGGTCTTCCAGCGTTCTCGCGATGTTCGTTACCCTGGCGCACGGAACATACTCCACAGCGCCGGCTGAGGTCTTTGCTACAGTTTCCGTAAGGCCGCACGCGTTCCTCTTCGGAATGATGACTCCGTGAGCGCCGGCACATTCCGCCGACCTTAGCACTGCCCCGAGGTTATGCGGATCTTCTATGCCGTCGAGCACGACGATAAAAGGCGCCTCACCCTTCTTATCCGCCGCCGCGAGTATATCGTCCACCGAGGCGTAATCATGCGACGAGGCAAAAGCGACTATCCCCTGGTGGTTCTCTCCCGCCGCGAGCTTGTCTATGTCGCGCTTAGGTACGATCTCAACCGGGATGCCGTTCTCCTTCGCAAGTTTCTTTACCCTGTCCGCCGCGCCTCCGGCGCCTTCCTGCACTAATATCCTGTCTATCGGGCGTCCGGCCCTGATTGCTTCTGTGACCGGATTCCTTCCTGCTATCTTTGCCATACTACCTTCTTCCGCCTTCGGGCGGTACTTTCACGTATTTCACGAACCTGTAGCGTATACCGTTTTCTTCCATATAATCCGAGCGGCTCTCTACATCGAACCTGTGGCTCTCGTCGAGGTCGCGAGGAAAGAACCTGTCTGCGCCGAACTCCTCTTCGATCTGCGTTACATACATGTTTCTGCACCGCGGATAAAGAAGGCTGTAGATATTCGCCCCGCCGATCACGAAAACATCGTCCGTCGGAGTTCCTTCCAGCGCTTTGTCGAGCTCGTCCAGATCATGGACGACTTCGACGCCTTCAGCCCTGAAATTAGGATTCTTCGTAAGCACGATGTTCCTTCTTCCGGGAAGTCCCTTTCCTCCGGGGAGGCTCTCAAGCGTCACTCGTCCCATGACGACAGTCTTCCCCATCGTTATCTCTTTGAAATGTTTCAGGTCGCCGGGAATATGGCATAACAGCTGACCGTTTTTCCCGATGCCCCATTCTCTGTCACAAGCTACTATTATATTCATCTGCATCCATCCTCACTATTCATTCGTGGACATGAACTCTGTCCCGGAATGCGCCGGGCAGAACCGTCCCCACCCGCGCAAAAAACAACGGCTGCCGCAGGGACAGCCGCTTCTCGTTTCGTTATATCGCTACAGGGATGCCTTTAACCTGCGGGCCTGCCTGGTAATCTTCTATCATCACGTCGTCCGGAGTGAAATCATAGAAGTCGTGCACTGTCGGATTGAGTGTGAACTTAGGAGCCGGATACTGCGGTCTCTCGATAAGCTCTTTAATGATAGGGATGTGACGGTCGTAGATGTGAGCGTCCGCGATGACGTGGACGAGCTCGCCCGGCTTGTAGCCGGTCACCTGAGCCATCATGTAAACGAGCACAGCATACTGCACGACGTTCCAGTTGTTCGCCGCAAGGATATCCTGCGACCTCTGGTTCAGTATCGCGTTCAGCCTGTCTCCCGTAACGTTGAATGTCATGCTGTAAGCGCAAGGCTCGAGGTTCATCTCAGACAGATCTTCAAAATTATAGATGTTCGTCATGATCCTTCTGGAGTACGGCGTGTTCTTCAGCTGCCATATAACATTGTCCACCTGATCCATATAGCCCTGATGGAACTTGTATTTCTTGCCCATCTGATAGCCGTACGCCTTACCTATCTCACCGTCTTCGTCAGCCCATGAGTCCCAGATATGGCTCCTCAGCTCATGCACGTTATTGGATTTCTTCTGCCAGATCCAGAGAAGCTCGTCAACAGCGGATTTGATCGCGGTCGGCCTGAGCGTCAGCGCAGGGAACTCCTCGGAAAGATCATAACGGTTTACAACGCCGAATGTCTTGATCGTATACGCCGGAGTACCGTCTTCCCAGTGAGGCCTTACTTTCTGTCCTTCGGTCGAATAGCCGTTCTCAAGTATATTACGGCACATATCCACGAATAAAACGTCTGCTTTACTCATCACACTCACCTCTCATCTGATTTATCTTCTATTATCCGGACCGCCTCGCCGATCACCTCGTCAAGACGCCCGGTATCTCCCTTTATATACAGCCATCCGATGACTGCTTCAAAACCTGTCGCCAGCTTGTATTCCGCCGGCGTTGTCCCTCTCGGATGCGTCGTGTTCGTCCTGTTCCTCGCCCTTTTGAACAAAGCTGTTTCTTCATCGGTATAGAAACCGTTCACCAGCTCTTTCGCGGCAAGCGCCTGGCTGTCCGCCTTGACCAGCCGGACTGAATACCTGTTCATGTCGCCGGCGTGCCTTCCGCAGCTTTCCACAGACCTCATCCTGACGAACACTTCGTATACCGCATCTCCGATATATGCCAGCTTGGTCGTATCGGCATTCCTTATATCTGTCAGTTCTGAAGTCATTCCTTTATCACCTGTACGCCCTGCGGAGTATCCTTCAGGGTGATGCCCTGCTCCTTCAGTAAGTCGCGGATCTCGTCTGCTCTCGCGAAGTTCTTCGCTTTCCTTGCTTCCTGACGCTCGTCGATCAGCTTCTGGATCTCAGGGTCGATACCGTCGTCTTTATTCTGCTGCAGAAGCCCGAGCACATCGCAGAGCTCCATGAGCATGTCCAGAGCTGCTCCCGCGAACGCCTTGCTCGCGCCGCCCTTCAGCTGTCCGTTTATGCTGCTTATGAGCTCGAACACCGCGCTGATTCCATCGGCCGTGTTGAGATCGTCGTCCATGGCTGTGATGAACTTCTGTCTGTATCCGTCAAAGCCTTCTACCGCCGCCTTCTCTTCGTCTGTCATTTCGCCGTCTGCGCCGTTTGCTTTCATATGCTCCAGGTCGGCCTTGCAGTTACGCATCCTCTCAAGACTGTTCCTTGACTGCTGCATCAGCTCCTCGCTGAAATCGATCGGGTTCCTGTACTGTCCTGACAGGAGGAAGTATCTGATCTCCTCGCCGTCGTATTTCTGTCTGATGTCTCTGACCGTAAAGAAGTTGCCAAGCGACTTGGACATCTTGGTCTTGTTCGTCGTGATGTACGCGTTATGCATCCAGTAGTTGGAGAACTTGCATCCGTTGCAGCATTCTGACTGCGCGATCTCGTTCTCGTGGTGCGGGAACTCCAGATCCTGTCCGCCTCCGTGTATGTCGATAGTGTCTCCGAGGTGCTTCTTCGCCATTGTAGAGCACTCGATGTGCCAGCCCGGCCTCCCGAGACCCCACGGCGATTCCCACGCGATCTCAGTTTCTTCTTTCCTGGCTTTCCAGAGAGCAAAGTCCAGAGGGTCTTTCTTCACTTCTCCTATCGCGATCCTGGCGCCCGCCAGAAGGTCGTCGACGTTTTTGTTCGAGAGCTTGCCATAGTCAGGGAACTTTCTCGTTGAGAAGTAAACGTCGCCGTCTGCTTCGTAAGCAAAACCTTTATCTATCAGTGTCTGCACGAAATCGATGATCTCAGGGATCGTCTCTGACACTTTCGGATGTACGTCCGCTTTCTTTACGTTCAGCGCTTCCGCGTCGTCAAAATACTCTTTGATGTATTTCTCTGAGACTTCAGGAGCTGTTATGCCCTCTTCCTTGGCGCGGTTGATTATCTTGTCGTCCACGTCGGTGAAGTTCTGGACATATTTGACTTCATATCCTCTGTAGATCAGATATTTCCTCAGTGTATCGAAGACCACGAGCGGCCTCGCGTTCCCGATGTGTATGTAATTATACACAGTAGGCCCGCACACATATATCCTGACCTTGCCCTCTTCAATCGTCTTCAGCAGTTCCTTCTTCCTTGTAAGCGTATTGTAGATTATCACTTGCTTTTCCTCTTTATCTTCTTACTGCATCTATTTCAGGTCGATCGCTCCGTCCATGGTCTCCATTTCAGAAAGATCGACTGTGCCTTCTTCATTTTCTATCATCGTGAGGTCAACTGTATCTGCGGCCTCAGGCGAAACTGTGTCATCAACTTCAGCGCCGGACTCAAGCTTCACCATGTCGATGGCGCCGTCTTCATCAGGCTTCACCTTTTCAGCAGCTTCTTCACGGCTGTTCTTTTCATTCAGCTCGTTCGTGAGCTTCTCTACCTTCTCTTCCATGAGCTCAAGGCGTCTTCTCAGGATCTCAAGCTCTGTATTCACCGGGTCAGGAAGGTTGATCTGGTTGATGTCCGACGTGCTCTCGCCGAATCTTCTCACTACTCTTCCGGGAACGCCGACTACCGTACACCCGTCAGGTATCTCCTTCAGCACGACTGATCCCGAACCGATCTTGACGTCGTTTCCGACATGGAAAGGCCCGAGGACTTTTGCTCCCGAGCTCACGATGACTCTGTCGCCTATCGTCGGATGACGCTTTCCGGTGTCCTTACCTGTTCCTCCAAGCGTTACGCCCTGATATATAGTACAGTCGTCGCCTATCTCGGTAGTCTCACCGATCACTATGCCCATACCGTGGTCGATAAAGCAGCGCCTTCCGATAGTCGCGCCGGGGTGGATCTCTATCCCTGTCTTATGCCTTACACGCTGCGACAGTATCCTTGCCAGAAGCTTCATGTTGTGCTTGTACATCCAGTGAGCAGGCTTATGCAGTATCAAAGCCCACACGCCCGGATAGCAGAGCAGTGCCTCAAGCTCGTTTCTCGCCGCCGGGTCTCTTTCAACGGCAGCGTCGATGTCTTCTTTTACATCCTTGAAAAATCCCATTTCCTGAACCTCTTTATCAGTCCTCTACTTTAATGGTTTTGATCACTACCGGCTCAAGCGGCATGTCCATGGAGTCGCGCGGAACAGCTGCGATCTGATGAGCCACGTCTGTTCCGTCTGTGATCTTTCCGAACGCGGCATACTGTCCGTCGAGATATGGCGCTTCCGCGACCATGATGAAGAACTGCGATCCTGCTGAATCAGGGTCCATCGTCCTTGCCATCGAGAGCACGCCGTCTGTATGCTTCAGATCATTTTTGAATCCGTTTGACGTGAATTCGCCTTTGATCGTGTAGCCCGGGCCGCCCATTCCTGTGCCGTCCGGATCTCCGCCCTGGATCATGAATCCCGGGATGACGCGGTGGAAAGTGAGTCCGTCGTAGAATCCCTTGTCAGCAAGGCTCTTGAAGTTCTCGACTGTCGCAGGAGCGATGTCCTCATACAGCTCGCCTGTCATGACTCCGCCGTCAACCATTTCGATAGTTACCTTTTTCATGTTTCTCTCCTTCTGTCTATGCCATGAACAAAGCGCCTATGACGCCTGCTCCGGCCATTATGAATATCGGATTTATCTTTTTTGATCCTGTAAGCAGGAACGACGACGCGCATATCACGAGCGATATGAGGCCAGCTGTCTGGCCTGCGCCTGTCACTGCCTGCTGTCCCATCAGCACGACCGCCGAAAGGACGAGCCCCGCGGTCATCGGCCTGACTCCCGCGAGTATGCCGTCTATCATGCGGCTTTCCTTGAACTTCAGGATGAAGTAGCTCGCCAGCGTCACAAGTATGAACGACGGGAGCGCCACGGCAAACGTCGCCATCAGCGCGCCGCCGAGTCCTGCCGACATATATCCTACGTACGTCGCCGCATTCACCGCAATCGGCCCCGGAGTCATCTGCGAGATACCGATAAGGTTCGCGAACTCTGACTTGTCCATAGTGCCGAGCGTTTTTGCCGCTTCATATATCACAGGGAGCATCGCCGCCCCGCCGCCGAACCCGAAAAGCCCGATCTTGCTGAAAGCAAGGAACAGATCAAAGTAGATCATGCCTGATCACCTGCCTTCCCTGCTGTCACAGCCTGCCTGACTATCCCGAGCAAAGCCGCTCCGAGCACTATATATACGATGCTCACGTCCAGGAACGTTATCAGCACGAACGCCACAGCGGCGACCGCCCAGCAGAACATGTCTTTCAGGACTTTCTTTCCTACCGAATAAGCAGAATATGCTATGAGTCCTGTCGCTGACGCGCGTATACCCATAAGCGCCCCGTTCACGTACCTGTTGTCACCTATTCCGCGGAGGACTTCTATCACAAGTATTATCGATATCAGGCTCGGAAGTATGACTCCCGCCGTCGCGCATACGGCGCCGGGTATGCCCTTCTTCCTGTGGCCGACGTATGTCGCCATGTTTATCGCTATCACTCCGGGAAGACTCTGGCTCACCGCTATGCAGTCCACGACGTCGTCAGGCGTCAGCCATTTCTTCCTGTCAGCCACGATCCCCTGCAGGAGCGGTATCATAGTCATACCGCCTCCGATCGTGAAGAGCCCGAGCTTGAAAAACTCGAAGAACAGCTCCCAGAGCCCTGCTTCTCTTATTTTATTATCTGAAGCTTTCTCTTCACTCATCGGATCCCTTTCCGGAACACAGCGCCAGGGCTCTACATCCCGAATCTTTCTTTATTCACAAGCTCTGTCGCCTCGGCTATTGCTTCTTCGACTGTGAGCTCTTTCTTTTCATCTTCTCTTCTAAGCTTGTACTCAACTACTCCCTCAGGTGCACGCTTCCCGACTGTGATCCTTACCGGGATACCGATGAGGTCTGCGTCCTTGAACTTGACTCCCGGGCGCTCTTTTCTGTCGTCAAGCAGGACTTCCACTCCGGCTTTCTCTAGCTGTTGCTCGATGTCTGCCGTGACCTTGTCCTGCGCTTCGTCGCCAGGCTTCATCTCTGTTATTATCACATGATACGGAGCAACCGATACAGGCCAGATGATGCCGTCGTCGTCGTGGTGCTGCTCTACTATAGCCGCGAGAGTCCTTGTGACTCCGATGCCGTAGCAGCCCATAACGACCGGCTTTTCCTGCTGGTTCTCATCCACGTACATAGCGTGCATCGCTTCTGAATACTTGGTGCCAAGCTTAAATACCTGGCCTACCTCGATACCTCTCGCGTGTTTCACAGGAGCTCCGCAGCACGGACATGGATCGCCTTCCTGAAGGACTTTGATGTCTGTCACTATGTCGCCCTTGTAATCACGTCCGTAGTTGACGTTGATGAGATGATGATCTTCCTCACAGGCTCCCGCGCACATGTTCTTAAGTCCGGGAAGCTCGCTGTCCACTACGATAGTGCAGTCGTGAAGAGCAGTAGGACCGGTGAAGCCGCCTACGCAGCCTGTAGCTTCATGCATCTTCTCTTCATCCGCGAACTCGATCTGGTGCTCAGGGATGCCGAGCGCGTTGATCAGCTTGGTCATGTTGCATTCACGGTCGCCTCTCACGAATGCCGCGACATAGCCGTTCTCTTTATAGTCATCGTCGTATGTCACGAAGAGAAGGGCTTTGATCGTCTTCTTCTGGTCGATGCCGAGGAAGTCAGCGACTTCTTCGATGGTCTTTGTTCCGGGAGTATGGACCTTCTCGAGCGGAAGCATCTCTACATCGTCTTCCGGCTTCGCGTCTACGCACGCAGCACGCTCTGTGGTCGCCGCCATGTCGCACTTCTCACAGTACGCGATCTCGCTCTCGCCAACGCTTGTCAGCGCCTGGAACTCGTGGGAGTTGCTGCCGCCGATCGCTCCGTTATCTGCTTCTACAGGGCGGAAGTAAAGTCCGCACCTCGTGAAGATCCTGGTGTACGCGTCGTACATGTCCTGGTAGCTCTTATCAAGTCCTTCAGTGTCCTTGTCGAATGAGTACGCGTCTTTCATGACGAACTCACGGCTCCTCATGAGTCCGAAGCGAGGCCTCGCCTCGTCTCTGTATTTCGTCTGTATCTGGTACAGATTCTCAGGAAGCTGCTTGTATGAGCTTATGTCGTTTCTCACGATGTCCGTGAAGATCTCCTCATGTGTAGGACCGAGGCAGAAGTCTCTTCCGTTTCTGTCTTTGATCCTCCAGAGCTCAGGGCCGTAGTGGCTCCATCTTCCTGATTCTTGCCAGAGCTCTGCCGGCTGCACTGCCGACATGTGGATCTCCTGAGCTCCGGTCCTGTCCATTTCTTCTCTTACTATCTCTTCGATCTTTCTTACTGAACGCCACCCCATGGGCATGAATCCGTAAATGCCGGAAACAAGCTTCCGGATCATTCCTGTTCTCAGGAGCAGGATATGGCTTGGGATCTCCGCTTCATTAGGTACTTCGCGAAGTGTTTTAAGATGCATTCTGGATAGTCTCATTTGTTCATTTCTCCTTAGTTATATTCTCTCACCGCCTGGAAGGCGGCTGTTTTCTCTGGGATGCGCCGGTGCGTTTCCACACGGCCTGCTTTGGAGCCATCAGGGATCCGGCTTACTTCGGGGCCATCAGGCACACGGCTTCTGCCGCTATCCCTTCGCCTCTTCCGGTAAATCCGAGGCCTTCAGTCGTGGTCGCCTTGACGCTGATCTGACTTTCTCTCACGCCTGCTGCGTCTGCGATGTTTTTTCGCATTTCGTCGATGTACGGCGCGAGCTTAGGCTTCTGGCAGATGACTGTCACGTCGCAGTTCGAAAGGATGTATCCTGCTTCTCCGGTCACGCGAACCACTTCCTCAAGAAGCTTCATGCTGTCCGCTCCCTTATATGCGTCGTCGGTGTCGGGGAACAGATGGCCTATATCTCCGAGAGCACACGCGCCGAGCATGGCATCCATCAGAGCATGGACGAGCACATCTGCGTCGGAATGGCCGATAAGGCCGAGCGCATATGGGATAGTGACGCCGCCGAGGATAAGCTTCCTGCCTGTCCCGAGCTGGTGTACGTCGAATCCGTGTCCGATCCTTATATTTCTTTCTGCCATCGTGGTCCTTTCTGTTCTTTGTCCGCCGCCTGACTTATTTCAGGTCTTCCGGCGTCGTTATCTTGATGTTTCCGTAGCTTCCTTCCACGATCACAGGCATCACGCCGGCGCGCTCAGCGAGGCTTCCGTCGTCTGTTCCTGTGAAACCATCTTCAGACGCCTTCCTTGCAGCGTCGTATATGAGGCGGAACCTGAACCCCTGGGGCGTCTGTACAGAATACAGCCTGCTCCTGTCCAGCGTCCCGAGGTCTCTGTCCCTTATCGTATCTTTCACCGGGACCGCGGCTATCGCAGCGCCTTCATCAAAGGCCTTCTCTGCTACGTTTCTGATCGTTTCTGCTGTAACGAACGGCCTCGCCCCGTCATGTATGAGAACGATACCGTCATCCTCAAATCCGAAGCCGTCAAGGTACCTGAGCGCATTCATCACTGAATCCTGACGCTCTTTACCCCCTGTGATGACTTCCGCCCGGAGGAAAGCTTCGTTTCCGCCGTCATTCACCAGCTTCTCTGTCTCTTCCTCGAACCCTGACGGCGCTGTGACAACAATAATATCAGCCAGTCCACGGACTGCTTCACTGCGGAACGCGTCGACAGTCTTTCTGATGATGCTGTTTCCGCCGTCTATCTCTATGAACTGCTTTGGCTTTCCGGCGTCCATCCTCTCACCGATGCCGCCGGCGCATATTATTACTGCTGTTTTTCTGTTTTTATACATTATCTCACTGTTCCGGCCGGAAGCTTCAGACCTTCACATCAGTTTTTCAGGCGGCCGAATATCATGCGCCCCGCAGATGTCTGCAGCACGCTGGTCACTCTGATCTCTGCTGTCTGTCCTATCTGCTCGCGGCCGTTCTCGACTACGATCATCGTGCCGTCGTCCAGGTATCCTATAGCCTGCGCCTGCGTCTTTCCTTCTTTGATGAGCGTTACCTGCATGTCCTCTCCCGGTATCACTACCGGCTTCAGGCAGTTGGCGAGCTCGTTGATATTCAGTACTCTCACTCCGTTTATCCCGGCGACCTTGTTCAGGTTATAGTCGTTGGTGACTACGTCGCCGTCGATGATCTCAGCGAGCTTAAGAAGTTTGACATCCACTTCAGGTATCTCTTTCAGCACTTTATCGTTGTCAGTGTTGTAGATCTCGACTCCGTGCTCTTCCCTGATCCGGTTCAGTATGTCAAGTCCCCTTCTTCCTCTGGTCCTCTTCAGCGAGTCAGCTGAATCCGCGATATGTCTCAGTTCCACCAGCACGAAGTCCGGTATGATCACGGGCCCTTCCAGAAAGCCTGTGCTCATGATCTCCGCGATCCTTCCGTCGATGATGACGCTGGTGTCGAACACCTTCGGGACCGCCTTCTCATCCCCCTCGTACTCCTCACGCTGTTTCTGAGAGGTTTTACCGGCGGATGAAAAGATACTCTGGACTATGTCCTTCCCCTTCATCGCCGCGACCGCCACGCATAAATAGCATGAGACCAGGTATGTTACGATGACCACAGCCGAATACACGTAGTCGTTCGGTATTATCCGGAAAAACTGCGCGAGAAGAGTCGCTATCAGGAGACCGAAGAGAAGGCCTGCCGCGCCCGCTGCTATAGTGCCCGCAGAAACATTCTGCAGCTCATGACCGAGACGCCTTGCAAGTCTGACTCCCATTTTTGCTAAGGACGGAGCAATAATGAAAAATAAAATACTTAAGATAATTGCGGTTGCTATGGCTATAATGAACTGATTCTCTTCAACAGAAGCCGGGATCTGTATCCTCAGTCTCTGTATGACATAAAGCACCAGCCCACACATGCCATATCCAAGTACTGCTCCGAAAAGCGCCGACAGGACTCGTATTAAGTTTTTGAACATTAAGTCAGTTACACCTCCTTTCTCTGATCACTTTAAAATGGAAATAACTTATATAGCGAAAGGCTCACGCAAGCGGATAATAAAATGAATAAAAAGATCTTGCGCTGCTTACCTCTTACTGTTGTAATTATACCATTTATTTGGTGCTCTTGTATCCCGGATATTCATCTTTCTCCAGGAATCCGTACTCAAATCCCAGCTTGTTGTCAGGATCGTCGTCTTTGGTGCTGATCGAAAGTGTGTTTATGATCTCTTCCGTCGTCATATTGTTCTCACGCATGTACTCGAGCTCCAGCTCGTTAAGGTTCTCTTCGCCTTCGCCGTATGTCTTGAAGATATGCGCGTCTTCTTCGCTCTCTCCGAGTCTTACCGTCGCGTCGCTGTCTCTGAGGGACCTGTAGCTGTTCTCGTCTCGCCCCTGGAGCACATAGTAGATGTCGCCGTTCTCTTCAGCTTTCTCAAAGTCATACTCGAGATCGTGGTTCTGATATATCGCGAGCTCGGCGATAAGTCCGCCTCCGTCTGTGACCTTTCTCGATGCTCTGTTGAAACAGCAGACTATCTTAAGCGACTTATACTCTGTGCAGAAGTTGAAATCGCCTGTGGAGTCCATGAATCCTGCTACAGGACCGTGTCCGTACTCGCTTACCAGGACGTTATTGATTGCCGTGACTTTACCCGGTCCCTGGGTCTGTGTCTTGGTCGCTTTGTCGCCTTTCTCCCATCCTCCGTTTTCTGAAGGAATGCACATGAAGCCCTTCTCATAGTCGTATTCGTTTATATATTTTCCGTCTTCCAGCTTATTGGTCATCGCCATTACGCCGTCGACCGAGTCATGGAGCTCCCATACGTCGACAGCCGCCCTGACGACGTCTGTTGAAGAAGCGGAGCAGATATATACTTTGATCCCGTTGTTCTTCATTACTGACATCAGCTCTCTGATGTTGTCAGGTACCTGAACGCCGCTCGTCCATTCACACTCGCAGATACCGGCTCTGGAATTGATCTCAGGCGAAGTCCATGTCACATACTCGGATTCCTCTTCTCTGTAGTACTCGTGTGAGGCTTTTGCCAGCGCGTATACTTCGTCCTCCGTGAATCCGGTGAACCAGTAAAGCACCCACGGATAGGCGACTTCTGCCGACTCTGAGTCATAGACCAGGTCATACATCGCGCGCATCTTGGTCGCGAACTCTCTCCACGCCTTGGTCCCCTGGACCTCCTCTGACTTCTCGTCGTCAAGGCCTGAAGGCGTGAAAGGCCCGAACTTATTGTACAGCTTACTGTAAGCTGTGGTGATATCCTCCACCCAGCCCTGGTAGGACGTGTTCTTCTGACTGTATTCCCGGCCGCGCTTTTTGACCGGGTCGCCCAGTCCTGTCATTAGGACCTCAGAGAGCTTCTCCGCCGTCATGTCCTCATCAAAAGCCATATGCTGGAGCTGATATACCGCCAGCTGTTCCTCCACGTCGAATATCGAACATGTGTTATCAAAGTCAAATACGGCGTAAACAGACTCATCGTAGCCCTTTGAGTCTTTCCCGTATTTCTTCATCATGGCGTTTATCCCGTTCTTCACGACCGGACTCCATGTATCAAGCTCTATCTCTTTTGTTGCATCGTCTACCTCTGCACCCGGGCCCTTTCTGCCGCATGACGCCATGGTGAGCACCATGATAAGGGCTGTAAGCACTGCGATGATCTTCTTCATATCTACCTCCCCGGGCAGCCTGAGCCGCCGAAGTTTCCTTCATCTGATATAGTATCAATAATACTACCCGCGATTGATTCAGTCAATAACGGCAGGGCCGGAGGCAGGCTGTATTCATAGAGGTTTTGCCATAACTTCACCGTATTGTCACACAGCACCGTTTGCAAATCAGGACCCGTATGATAAAATAGTACAGAAAAGATCAACCAACATAGTTTTTGATATAAAACGACCCTGGAGGAGATAATGTATAAACTGCTTGTTGTCGATGACGAAATGAAGATACGTGAAGTCATCAGGGAATATGCCGAATTCAACGGATATGAAGTAGCCGAGGCTGCCGACGGCATGGAAGCCGTGACGCTCTGCAGAGAGAACGACTACGACCTTATCATTCTTGATATCATGATGCCGAAGCTGGACGGATTCTCGACCTGTAAGGAGATCAAGAAATTCAAGCCGGACATCCCGGTCATCATGCTGTCCGCGAGAGGTGAGGAATACGACAAGCTGTTCGGCTTCGAGCTTGGAATAGACGATTATGTCGTCAAGCCTTTCAGCCCGAAAGAACTTATGGCAAGAGTGAACGCCGTACTCGCGAGAAAGAACGCGAGCAAGTCGCAGACCGGCGACATACTGAAATTCAAAGGGCTGGAGATCAACATACCGGCGCGTACAGTGACTGTAGACGGCGAAAGGATAGAGCTCACACCGAAGGAATATGAGCTTCTGTTCTATCTGATCGAGAACAAGGGGATCGCCCTCTCGAGAAGCAGACTGCTGTCTGACATCTGGGGATATGACTTTTTCGGGGACGACCGCACGATCGACACTCACGTAAAGAACCTCAGGAATTCACTTGGACCGTACCGCGATTTCATAGAAACGATAAGAGGCGTGGGATACAAGTTCGAGGTCACCGAAGAATAGACTCTGCCGGCGTTTTGACGCTGCCGCCAGACCAGACCGCACTTCCGACAAACCAGACCGCAATTCTGCCAAATGAACAGAAAATTCATAGACATACACAGCATCCATTTCAAGCTGCTCATATATTTCATGGTATTCGCCATCGCTGTCATCGCCATGATCGGCGGGATGGAGATATTTCTGTTCAACAATTTCTACGGTACGATGAAGGCGCGCGACACCGGGAATCTCGCCAACACCATCAGACACGCATACGCGAAAGAAAGCGAAGCTGACGGCTTCAACATCAACTACTTCGTCCAGAGATACGCAAGGGCGAACGACATCTACATACTCATCATGAGACCTAACGGGAGCGAGCTCGATCTGGTCTCTTCCAACCTCGGCACAGGAAGCTACAGCACGATCACGTCAGAATACAACAATGAGCTTTGGAAGCTGTACGAGTCTATTTCGTCTCAGGCCGACGAAGACAACATGAACATACGGGCCAGGTCCGCCGAAGTCATGCTCGAGAGCACGACCAGCAACGGTAAAGTGCTTGCGTACGCCTGCTATCTGTTAAGGCCTGACAGCGACAGCGACGGCCCTGAGGGCGGCATGGATTCCGGCGAGCCGAAGTCACGCTATTACGGCGGACAGTCTTTCTCCACATACAGCGGCAAAGGCCTGGTCATGTACATTCTGAATCCGCTGTACCCTACGTCTTCCACAGTCCGCATACTGTATAACATACTCGTTACGATCATATTCTTCGCAGTAGTCCTGGTGCTGGGAATGGCTCTGTATCTATCCCAGCGTATATCGAGGCCGATCAAAGACATCACAAGATCTGCGGAGAAGCTCGGCCAGGGCGACTTCGACGTGGAGTTCAAGGGCGGACACTATTCGGAGATAACCGAGCTTGCCGATACGCTTACTATAGCTGAAGGCGAGATGAAGAAGACGGAGATGTATCATAAGGACCTTATCGCAAATGTCTCTCATGATATCAAGACGCCGCTCACGATGATCAAATCCTATGCTGAGATGATCAGGGATCTTTCCGGAAACGATCCCGAAAAGAGAGAAAAGCACGTCAATATCATAATCGAAGAGGCAGACCGGCTCAACGTGCTCGTGAACGACATGCTCAGCCTGTCAAGGCTGCAGTCCCACAAGCTCAAGCTGGAAACGAGCAGCTTCAACATGAGCGACGCCGCAGCGAACGTACTCGCTTCATATGAAATATTGAAAGAAGAAGAGGGTTATGACATCGAGCTTAACGACGAAGGACCGTTCATGGTAGAGGCTGACCGCACCAAGATAGAACAGGTCATGAACAATCTCATGACCAACGCCGTGAAGTACTGCGGCGAAGACAAGAAGATCATCGTGACACTCAGGAAAGATGGAAAGGACGCAGTATTCATGGTCTCCGACCACGGCCAGGGGATCAAGCCGGAAGAGCTTCCTCACGTATGGGACAGATACTACCAGTCCAGCACGCATCACGTACGCGAGACGAGCGGCACCGGCCTCGGGCTCTCGATCGTAAAAGAGATCCTGAAGCTGCATGACGCAAAATTCGGAGTCGACAGCGAGCCAGGCAAGGGAAGCACCTTCTGGTTCGCTCTTCCGATAGTGAAATAACACTTTCGCCGCTGTTTGGAATGCTTTTCATATGTGTATGGTGACAGCGTTCCATGTTCGGCACCGAAAACAGCACGATATATGAAAAACTGGAACGTTGCAGGATTATTCCTGGTGAAAACGTTCCAGTTTTTTGTGCTGTTTTATGGCGTGTGAATCAGAAAAGAAGACCTCCCCCTTTTCATCTTATCTCTTAAGTCTCTTGTCTGACTTGATCGCGGCGTGTGTACCGATGCTCTGGAATATCTGTACGATAGCGATCAGAAGTACTACCGCGATCAGCATCACCAGATATTTATATCTGTAGTAACCATAGTTGATGGCGATCTTTCCAAGTCCGCCTCCTCCGATGATACCGCTCATCGCGGAATATCCGAGGATGGTGATTATCGCCGTCGTAAGGCTTGAAATGAGCGACGGCACGCTTTCTGGTATCATGACCTTCATGATGATCTGCCACGGCGACGCGCCCATGCTTACCGCAGCCTCAACTACGTTCTGGTCGACTTCTCTCAGGCTCGCTTCCACAAGTCTGGCGACGAACGGGAACGCAGCTATCACGAGCGGTACTATCGACGCGACCGTTCCTACTACTGTTCCGACTACGAATCTCGTAAGCGGGAACACGAGGATCATGAGGATAAGGAACGGTACCGACCTCAGCAGGTTTATCACCAGATTGAGCGCCTGCATGAACGGAGCCGGAAGCGGCCTGATGCCGTCCTTTTCTCCGACTACGAGTAGCACTCCGAGAGGAAGTCCGATGATCACAGCGAACAGTGTCGCAAGTATCGTAACGTATACTGTCTCCCATGTCGCGAGAGGGATCTCTTCTCTGAATATCGCCAGCGCTTCCGCTGTAGCTTCAGGATCAAAGATCTTATTCATCATCGCTCATCACCTCCTCTTCTGTTTCTTCTTCAGCTTCTTCTCTGGCCTTGTCCAGGTCTACGACCTCGGCCTTGATGCCCTTGGCGTCGCTCAGATACTCCAGCACAGTATCCACGCTCTTACCGTCGTCAGGGACTGAAATGAGCATCTTGCCGTATTCTTTACCGCCGACTGTCTTTGTCCGTGCCGCCATTATGTTTGCGGCTACTCCCTTTTCCATAGCAAGCGTAGCTATGAGCGGGGCGTCGGTCGACTCAGCGCTGTTGAACGAAAGCGATATGCAGATCCTGTCTTCCGGTACTTCAAGCTCTCCGCTCTTCTCGTCCGGGAACACAAGGCGCCGTCCTGCTTCAGACTTGGGGTCAGCGAATATGTCTGTCACCAGCCCGGTCTCCTGCACGACGCCATAATCTATGATAGAAACCTTGTTGCAGATATTCTCAACTACTGACATCTGATGTGTGATGACGATGACAGTGATGCCCATCTTCCTGTTGATCTCGCGGATGAGGTCCAGGATCTGGTTCGTCGTCTTAGGGTCAAGCGCGCTCGTCGCCTCGTCGCAGAGCAGGATCTTAGGGTTGGTTGCAAGCGCTCTTGCTATAGCCACTCTCTGCTGCTGACCGCCGGAGAGCTGCGCAGGGTATGCGTTCGCCTTGTCAGGTAGTCCTACGGTCTCAAGCAGCTCAAGCGCTCTCTTCTTAGCCTCGTCAGGCTTGACGCCGGCCAGCTCGAGCGGGAAGCAGACGTTTCTCAGGCATGTTCTCTGCATCAGAAGGTTGAAGCTTTGAAATATCATCGTCACCTTGCGGCGGATGTTCCTGAGTTCCTTCTCTGACAGCTCGCTCATGTCTACGCCGTCTATCACGACAGTGCCGCTCGTCGGACGCTCGATCATATTGATGCAGCGGACAAGCGTGCTTTTACCCGCGCCGCTCATTCCGATGATGCCGTAGATATCGCCGTCCTCGACAGTGATATTGATGTCCTTAAGCGCCTCGACCTTACCGTCTTTAGTCTCAAATGTCTTGTATAAATGCTGTATCTGTATCATTTACGGTTCTCCAATAAACAAAATGATGCCGGCTGCTCAAGCAGCCAACTTGTATATTGTATCACATTTACGGCGTGTGTGTTACTGTATTATTCAACTGCCGCAGATATCTTCAAACAAAAACCGCCATGCGTTAACATGACGGCTACTGTCAGTCATATATTACTTCAACATGTATCTTTTTATATTTCCCGTTCTGGGTGTAAACGTACACAGTGCATTCGCCCGGTGACCTGGCCTTTATCACGCCTTTGCTCGTCACGGACGCGACGCTCTTGTCCATTGATTCATATCTCAGCTTCCCATGAGGCACGACTTTTGTCCCGCTCTTCTTCCTGGCTTTTGCCTTAAGTGAGACTGTTTGTCCCTTTTTCATCTTAGCAGCTTTCTTCACCGCCTTGCTGCTCACAGATAAGCCCGTGTAGTTGGCTCTTGTTCTGCTGCCTTTGGTAGCGACATGTACTGTCCTGGATGTGCTCAGCACCTCTTCGGAACCGTCATGTACCGCGACTACGATGAATTTATAATATGTCCTGGGACTGAGCTTCTTACTGCCGATCTTCTTGATCGTTACCGAAGTGCCGTATACTGTCTTGAGTTTTCTGAACTTCGACTTTCCGCATTTGGCTCCGTAGACATAATAGCAGTCTGCCACGTTATTCATATAGTCTTCAGTACTCTTCCAGGAAAGCTTTATCGACCGTTTACCCTGCTTTGTGGATGTCAGCTTTACCGGGCTGAAGCCTGATCCGGGCATGTCTTTCTCTGAGCTGCTCTTTCGTATGGCTTTATCAGCTTTCTGGATAGCGGCGCCGTGCCCGCATGCTGTCCCGTCATCCCCCGGCTTATCTCTGTGATCCAGCTGCGGTATCGAGTCCCAATATCCGGTATGGCAGATCCTGCAGTCGTATTCGATTATGCCGTCATTATCATACGTCGGAGGTGTGATGAAAATGGCTTCATACTGATGCCCGCCCGGGATGACGATATCTTCATCCGTGGCTTCCTCTGTCATCTCTTCATCGAGATACTTCTTTCCGCAGTGAATGCACCAGTAATGATCTTTTCGTCCGTCCCTGGTACAGGTGGCCTCTATGCCGTACAGATGCCGCACTCTGAAATGGCCCGGATCATGGTATACCCAGCTGCGTCGTTCTTCCCCACATAAGGAGCATGTCCGTATGGATTCATAGTACCCGCCGTTTTCACATATGTCTTCCGGTACGTCTCCGTACGAGCGCATCCATTTATGCGTGTGATCCGACGGCACATATCTGAAGTCCATGCTCTTCCCCGCGTCTGACAGGAACTGTATCCGGTGCTTCGAATATTCTCTTTCCGCAGGCTTGCAGAGTATGTCCGCGCCGCAGTATGTAGGCAGATCAAGATATGTGCCTATATAAATGTATAAGTTGTCCCAGAGATACTTATCAAAGAAGGGCCTGAATGCGTTCGGCCCGTTTGATCCGATCAAAGTATAGTTGCCGTTTACGTCAGTCTCAGGGAAAAGCGGCATTATCGCAGGCCTGTGCTCAGGATTATTCAGCTCCCTGTAGGCGACAGCGTCGTCGCTCGGGCATTCATCCATCACTTTCTCGTCGATATGCCAGATCAGGAGACCGCCCATCCTGCCCTTCGTCTGATTGTACGGATAACATTTCTTTACTATGCCGCTGTCCCATTTCTCGGCATACCGGTTCTCTATGAGATAATACTCGCCGTCATACGGCATGTTTATCCTGAATACCTTCTTCGGTTTTTCAGTATCTGAATAGTCCTGTGATGTCGCGGTATAGACCCCCGCTGCAGAGATCGTCTGCGGCGTCATCCATCCCAGGAATATCCTGCTCCATGGATCCAGCGAGGCCGGACGGTCGTTCCCGTTCTCGTCGACAGCATAGTTCCCGCTGGCCATCAGGCTTGTATATTTGACACCATATCCCTCCCACGGCTTTTCATCTGAATTTTTTACAGTATCATACTGGTCTGGAAGACCAAGCTGATGTCCGAGCTCATGAGCGATCGTACCGTAGAGACCCTGTTTTACAGTCGTTTTTCCAGTCTTACTGTCGTATTCTTCAGCCTTCTCATTAGTAACGATATACGGATCCAATGTAACTGTTTTCCCGTTCTTTGTTATCTGAGGCTTGGACAGTTCCTTCACATTATATAAGGTGATCGCTCCGGTGAATGTAAATCTGTGAGATCTGAGATATAACGACTCGTCGAACGCTTTATGCGATAATGTCGATCCATATCCCGCGACGACGAATACGACCGTAAGCTCCTGCGGCTCGATTTCGCTATCCCCGTCGGCGTCATATTGAGTAACGTCTATGTATGACGACGCCTGCATAAGACCATCGTACAGCGTCCGTGTCAGCTCCGCGCGGTCTTCCTCATCGTCACGGCCCCAGTTGCGGTGATCTCTGTTTACATTTACATGTATGACGCCGTCGTTCCACTCGTCTGCAGTATTCGTATTCCCGTCTCTTCCGAAGTAGCTCGCCTCGTTTACCGGCTTGAAAGATACCTTCTGGTATGACATGTCCAGGAAATATTCCCTTATACTGTCCGTATTCCCGAACATCGTCTCTGACCAGTCATAGGTGTTGTCATAAGCTATATTGTTCAGGCCGATCACGATCACGACCGTCGGTATGTTCTTAGTTTCTACATAATCCAGAGAAAGCCCTGACTTCTTCTCACCCGGAATCATGTCCGGGGTTATCCGCTCGCCGACCAGGGACTCACACTCCCAGTCGTCAGGTATCTCCTCTGCTCCTCCTTCATTACCTTCCGCAAAAGCCGCATCCGGCAGCAGCAAAGCCGCCGCAAGCAGGCTTAAGAATATCATAAACGGTATTACCCTCTTAAAACTGATACTCATGACACGTCACCACCCTGCATCACAAATACAGATATTTTTACAGATACAGTGTATCATACTTTCATACAAAAAACCGCCATGCTTTATTCAAACATGACGGCTTTATCGTTTTTACCAGGCTTTATTATTTTACTTTCTGCAGTACGTCCAGGCTGTCTTTCTTTCCTGCGTAGAGTCCCATCGGCTCGTTGTGGATAGGCGCCGCGGAAACGATGTGTGTTCCGTTCTCCTCATTGAAGTCGTCCAGATACGGAACGTGCTGGAAGTAGTTCGCGTCGAGCTCTCCGCTCTCTACTACGTTGTTAGGCTGTACGTAATCTGTGAATTCCTTGATGTCCAGTGTGATGTCCTTCTCCTTGAGGATATCCTGGGCTACCTTCAGGATCTCAGCGTGCGGTGCCGGCGAGCATGCAACTGATACCTTCTCGCCCTTAAGAGCATCATAGTCAACGTCAGGGTCGAAACCATCTGTAGGCTCCTCAACTGTACTTACTACAGCGCCTTTATATTCGTTCTCGATGTAGTCCTTTACCTGCTGGCTCTCGAGCGCTGCGACAAGCGCCTTGATCTTAGGCTCGTTCTCGTTGCCCTCTTTCACAGCGAGGATATTCGCATATGCGGCGGCGCTTCCTTCCATGATCAGTGAATCCTCTACCGGATTCAGGTCAGCGTCGATAGCGTAGTTGGAGTTTATTATCGCGAAGTCGACGTCCTGCAGTGTGTTAGGCAGCTGCGCGGCCTCAACTTCCTTGAACTCGATGTTGTCCGGCGCTTCAACGTCTCTCGGAGTAGCTGTTATGTCAACGCCCTCCTTCAGTGTGATATATCCGTTGTCCGCAAGCAGCATGAGTGCTCTGGCTTCATTGGTCGTATCGTTAGGGATGGCGATCGTGACTTTCTCAGCCTTGTCTCCTCCCTCTTCACCGCCCTTGGCTCCGCATGAAGACATCATTACTGCTGCGGATACAGCAAGGACAGAAATAAGTAAAACAGTCAATAATCTTTTCATTTTTCATTCCTCCTTAGTTTTCCATATGTCATCAGCATGATACATGCCGCTTTCTGACCTGTTTCAAATATATCATCAAAACCCGCCTGTGGTCAAGTATTTGCAAGGTTTTACGGCTTTTAAAAAACATATTGCCAGTTATATATACTACTTATATCACCACAGTGCTAGCGTGAATCCGCTTTATAGTCTGCGCCTGTGTCTACTCTTTGAATGCGTTCACCGCCTCGTAGATATTCTTCACGCCGGTGATCTTGATGCCGCCGCATTCCTTTGATATCTTGCGCGCGTTCCGAAGCGGCATTATCATCTCTTCATAGCCGAGCCTCGCTGCTTCGGACGCGATCCGGTCCGCGTTCTGGCACGACCTCAGGTCACCGGTCAGCCCGACTTCACCTACCGCTATCATGCGGCGCGGCGGAACTATCCCTCTCATCGCTGAGTAGACCGCAAGAGCAACGCCTAAGTCCACCGACGTACTGTCAGGCCTGAGACCTCCTACCACGTTCACATACACATCCTGATCGATGAATCTCATGCCCATCTTCTTCTCCAGAACCGCCAGTATCATTGAAAGTCTCTGGTTGTCTATACCTACAGCTGTTCTTCTGGCAAAACCTACGCCGGACGTCGACGTCAGCGCCTGTATCTCGAGCAGCACCGGCCTGCTCCCTTCATATACCGCCGTTATGACTGAGCCTTCAGCCTGCTCGTCAGTATTCTCAAGGAAGCTCGCGGATATATCAGAGATCTCCACGAGTCCGCTCTCCATCATCTGGAACGCTCCTATCTCGCTTGTAGTTCCGAATCTGTTCTTGAAAGCGCGGAGTATCCTGATGTCGTGGTCCCTTTCTCCGGTAAAGTTCAGCACACAGTCCACCAGATGCTCGACTATCTTAGGTCCCGCCAGATCGCCGCTCTTGGTCACGTGCGCGACGATGAATACCGGTATGTTCCTGGTCTTGCCGTATTTCATAAGTATGTTGCCGCACGCTCTCACCTGCGACACACTGCCGGGCGCTGAATCCAGCTCACTCGTATACATGGTCTGGATCGAGTCAATGATGAGGAACTCCGGCTTCATATCGTCGACCGCATTCTCTATCGTTTCCATATTGGTCTCAGACATCACGAACAGATCTTCGCCGAGATCGCCGCATACTCTGTCTGCCCTCATCTTGATCTGTTCTTCAGACTCTTCGCCCGAGACATACAGGACTTTCCCCTGAGTCTTCGCTATATGAGACGCAGCCTGGACTATGAGGGTCGATTTACCTATCCCCGGCTCTCCTGAGATAAGGACGAGCGAACCTTTAACCAGTCCGCCTCCAAGCACCCTGTCCAACTCTCCGATGCCGGTCGGGATCCTCTCATAGTCGGCAGAGCCTACAGACTTCAGGACTGACGGCCTGGATGCGCGGCCTGCGCCGGCGGAAGTCCCGCCGAGCCCTGCGCGAGACCTCGGATCGTTCTCCGGCTCCAGGTCCACTTTCTCCTCAACAAAAGACCCCCAGGCGCCGCAGATACACTGACCCATCCATTTCGGGCTCTCATATCCGCACTCCTGACATACAAAAACTGTCTTAGTCTTCTTTGGCATATCTATACCCTTTCTGATCTATTACCGTTTCCGGCTTTGTCTCTCTGATCCTCTTCCTTAAGCAGAAAATCGCTGAGCGTACGCATGATCTCTTTGATGTCATACGGCTTTGCCAGATGACCGTTCATGCCGGATTCCAGAGCCACCTGCCTGTCTTCTTCAAACGCATTTGCCGTGACCGCTATGATAGGTATTCCTGCCTTCGCCGGATCATCAAGAGCACGGATCTTCTTCGCTGCCTCATATCCGTCCATACGAGGCATCTGAATATCCATAAGAATGACATCGTAATATCCGGCAGGCTTTGCTGTCATCATGTCGACCGCCTCTATACCGTCTTTTGCTATCTCTAACTCAAAGCCGGCTTCTTTCAGGATCGCGTCCGCGATTATCTGATTCATCTCGTTATCTTCCGCAAGAAGTATCCTGTTGCCTGTAAAGTCAGGAAATGATTCCTCTTCCGTCTCCTTTTCTTCCTGAGGGCAGAATGATCTTGCCAGCACATTCTCCAGTTCTGACAGGAACAGCGGCTTGGAGCAGAAGGCAGTAACTCCTGCCTCCCGGGCGTCTTCTTCTATATCTGCCCAGTCGTAAGCTGTGAGAATTATGATAGGAGCACTGTCTCCAACAAGTCTGCGAATCCGGCGCGCTGTGTCTATACCGCTCAGATCCGGCATGATCAGATCTATTATATAAGCCCTGAACTCATCTTCACAGTCAAGGGCGTCTTTGGCACGGATCGCTGCTTCTTTTCCGTAGTTCGTCCAATCAGGCTTCATTCCTATCTCGCGCAGCATCGAGCAGACCGACAGGCATGTATCGGTATCATTGTCAGTCACCAGCACACGCATTCCCTGTAATTCCGGAACCGGCTCATGTTCCATGGCTTTTCTGCTGACCCTGCACGGGATCACTACGACAAATTCGCTTCCCTTGCCAGCCTCGGAATTCAGGGTTATGGTTCCTCCCATCATGTCAACGATATTCTTTGTGATCGCCATGCCGAGACCGGTCCCCTGGATACCGCTCACAGTACTGCTCCGCTCGCGGGTGAATGCCTGGAAAATCGTTTTCTGAAATTCCTCGCTCATGCCGATACCGTTATCTTTGATGCGGAATTCGAAAACGGCTGTATCAGGAGAAGTCGACGGCTTTTCGGCAACGTTGAAGTTTATCGTTCCTCCATCAGGCGTGAATTTGATCGCATTGGACAGAATGTTCAGTAGCACCTGGTTCAGGCGCAGCTTATCTGTTACGATATCTTCATGCACGACATCCTGCGTGCTGATGTACAGCTCCAGATGCTTGGCTGTGACCCCTGACTGGATGATATCTTTCAGATTATGGATGATGTCCGGAAGACGTGCTTCACTTTCCTCTATAGTGACACTCCCGCTTTCTATACGGCTCATGTCAAGCACATCGTTTATCAGTGAAAGAAGATGCTGGCTGGATACAGATATCTTCCCCAGATAGTCCTGCACCTGTTCTTTATTATCTATGTGTGAGATCGCGAGCGAGGTAAAGCCGACGATCGCATTCATAGGCGTACGGATGTCGTGAGACATGTTGTTCAGGAATGTCGTCTTCGCCCGGTTGGCATGCTCAGCAGCCTCCAGCGCTTCTGAGAGAGCCTTCTCACTTTCCGCAAGGTCGCGGTTGCTCTTTTCGAGCGTAAGCCTGGCTTCTTCTTTTTCCTGTGCCTCCTTGCGCGTCCTTTTTACATCACGGAGAAGCAGAAGGAACACAAGAGCTGCTATCGCTGATATGATCAGAATGAACAATGCCATATGATCCCTGATCATGTCAGTAAAGCTGTAAGAATACAGCCCTCCTGTATATTTGTACGACAGATTCTGCGCAAAATCGTTCCCGATGACATTGATCCCGCGGTTCAGCAGCTTAAGCAGCCCTTCGTTTCCGATCTCCACTCCGAAGCAGCGGTCGTCGTCCATGCCTGTCTGATGAAGCGAAAGGCCGCGGTATTTGCCGTTTTTCAGCATGTCATTAGCCCTTAGGCCATTCAAAGTCGTGCACGTGACTTCCCCGGAAAGAACAGCGGAAAGGCAGTCGTCAATAGATGGATAGAATGATATCTTTGCGTTTGGGAAGTTGGTCTTCACATAATAATACTGCATGCGGTTTTTCTCGTTCACCGCGAAATATGATGTCGTATCTTCAGTGTATTCTCCCTTGAAAACGATCTCCGTAGAAGCAGAAGCAACAGGAGCCGACTGATAGATACCGTTCTCTTCAGAATAGTACAGTCCTCCGCCTACAGGAAAAGCCACGTCGATGGTCTCATCAGCCATGGCTTTGATCATGTCGTCATAGCTCTTATATCCTGTGTAAGTCGCAGCTATATCGGTAATGCCGAGCGACTTCTGGATATCCGGTATCATATCCTTTATGAGTCCGGTCACGTTGCCGTCTTTATCGGTGTCACTGTATGGAAGATAATTCTCGAGATATCCTACATTCAGCGTGTCGTGAGATTTTATCCACTCCCTTTCGACTGACGAGAACGCCCTCGCCGTTACACTTACCGAATAGTATTTCGAACTGAGCGAATTCAGGTAATTAGGCTCCTCCGCCGCGAGAAGCGCCTGGGCCTCGTTAAGCTCCTTTAACAGATCCGGCCGCTTTTTACTGACACAGAGGTAGTAATCTGACGACCCGAACGCACAGAGCACTTCAGCGTGATTTCTCATATATGAGCCATCGCTTTCTACGGCAAGAACATCCACCTTCTCAGAGTCGAATGCGGCGAAAAGCTGCTCATGGTCAGTATATGTTATTACTTCCGCTTTAACGTCATGCTCTTCAAGATACTTTTCAAGCACGCCCACCATTGCGCTGTCCAGAACTCCGATCTTCTTCCCTTTCAGAGTTGAAGGATCGGCAGTCACATCCTTGTCCTTGTCCTGCTTTACAAGATAATATGACTCACTTCCCATGATGGCGTCCGGATAGCTGAACAGCTTTGTCCTCTCTTTTCTCCAGGCGAGCCCTGCGAGAAGGTCTACCTCACCGTCAAGGAACATCTGATACAGCTCGTTGAATCCGCCGTATACGTACTCGTATTTCCATCCGGTATACTCAGAAAGCTTCCGATAATACTCATAGGCATAGCCGGTCTTCACCGCGCCGTCTTTGGCGCCTTCCTGGAACACTTCATTGTCATAGTAACCCACACGGACCGGTTCACCCTCGTTTTCGCCGGCAAACACGCAGGCAGAGCCATACGATCCGAGTACGCAGACAAATAACAGACACAATGTGATTGATACGATGATCCTGCTATATAAAAACCTTTTCCCTGTCATGTTATCAACCTCGCTTTACAGTATTGCCTACATAAAAATTGTATCATAACACTTCCTGTTTTCCAAGATTGCCACAGCGAAACACCGAACGTTCATGACACTAAAAAACTGTTCGCACAAAGTGCTTATCCGGCACTTTATGCGAACAGCATGTTAAACATCTGGTCAACAGTCTTTACTTATTCTCTTCCTCTGCTGCGTGCTTTGCGATGATCTCCTCAGCAAGGTTCCTTGGAACTTCTTCATATCTTGTGAATTCCATTGTGAAGGATCCTCTGCCCTGTGTCATGGCGCGGAGTCCGAGCGCATAGTCGAACAGCTCTGCCTGCGGTGCCTCAGCGATAAGCTTCTGGCCGTCAGCCTGCGGCTCCATGCCGAGGATGCTGCCGCGGCGCTTGTTCATGTCGCCCATTACGTCTCCCATGAAGTCGTCCGGTACCAGGATCTCAAGCTTCATGATAGGCTCGAGCAGGCACGGATTAGCTTCTACGATACCTTTCTTGAACGCAAGTGAAGCAGCGATCTTGAATGAAACTTCGTTGGAGTCTACAGGATGATATTTACCATCGTAGAGGACTGCCTTGACGCCCTGTACCTTACAGCCTGCGAGAGGTCCCTTCTCCATGCATTCCTGAAGTCCCTTCTCGACTGCAGGGATGTAGTTCTTAGGAACCGATCCGCCGAAGATCTCTTCAGCGAATTCGAAATCCTGATCGGACGGGCTGAATTTGATGAATACGTCACCGAACTGTCCTGCTCCGCCTGACTGCTTCTTATGTTTACCTTCTACGTCGGAATTACCCTTGATAGTCTCTCTGTAAGCTATCTTCTGAGGAATCACGTTGACTGTTACGCCGAATCTGTCCTTGAGCTTAGTCTGGATGATACCGAGCTGTTTATCTCCCTGTCCTCCGAGGAGCGTCTGATGTGTCTCGACGTTTCTCTCGACTACGAATGAAGGATCTTCTTCATGGAGCCTGTTCAGGCCTGTTCCCATCTTATCCTCGTCGTTCTTATCTGCAGCTTCAACTGCGATGAAGTATGTAGCCTGCGGATATGGGATAGGTGCGAACTTGACAACGTTTGCCTTGTCGCAGAGTGTGTCTCCGGACTGTGTGAACTGAAGCTTAGCTACTGCAGCGATGTCTCCTGTCTCAGCAGCCGGCGTATCGATCTGCTCTTTACCTCTCAGATAGAATACCTTTCCTACCTTCTCAGGCTTCTCAGAATTCGCATTGTAAACTTCTGAAGCTGCCTCGAGTTTTCCGGATACTACCTTGATGATCGAGATCTTACCTACGAACGGGTCGATGATCGTCTTGAATACGAATGATGAAAGCGGCTCGTCCTTTGCCGGCGCTTTCTCTCCGTCCTCTGTCTTATACGGAGCGTGCATCATAGGATTCGGCACACATGCGTCTACAGCGTCCAGTATGTCGTCCACGCCCTGTCCGAGCTGGAAGATCGACTGGAGGACCGGTACGATGTCTCCGCTTGCGATACCGTTTGCAAGGCCTGTCTTGATCTCGTCCTCTGTCAGGTCTCCCTCTTCAAAATACTTGTCCAGAAGCTCTTCGTCTGTGCTTGCGATGGCTTCTTTCAGATCGTCGTCGATATCAGCATTGATCGGAAGTGCAAGCGGAGCAACTGATGGTCCGAACATATCCTGAAGTTCTCCCAGTGTCTTATCAAAGTCGAACTCGTCCTTGTCTCTCTTATTGATCACGAAGAAACGCGGTACTCCGTATTTCTCACATGCCTTCCAGGCCATCTCTGTTCCTACCTGTATTCCTGAGCCGGCGTCGACAACGATCATCGCCGCTTCACATGCCCTGAGAGCCGCTGTGACTTCGCCAACAAAATCGAAGTCTCCCGGAGTGTCGATGAAATTGATTTTGGTTCCCTTCCACTCTACAGGGATTATTGAAGTATTGATCGATGATCCTCTCTCTATCTCCATCTTGTCGTAGTCAGACACGGTATTTCCGCTCTCGACTTTTCCTGCCTTGGAAATAGCTCCCGATGTCAGCAGAGCTGCCTCAGCAAAAGTAGTCTTTCCGCAGCCGCCGTGTCCGAGCAGTGCGACGTTTCTTATTTTCTCACTTGTATAGCTTTTCATTAACCATACCTCCTTGATTTTTCACGTATTACAATTATATAACAAAAAAGCCTGCCGTACAATGGAATATTGACTTTGTTTTGTGTTATTATTAAAGGACACGAAACAAAAACCAGATGAGGTGGCAATAATGTCAGAAAGAAATGATATCAAAGTAAAAAAGCTGTTTCGCGAGCCTGAAAGCTTCGCGGATAAAGAGATCGTGCTCAGCGGATGGGCAAGACAGAACAGAGCGTCGAACCAGTTCGGATTCATACAGCTGAACGACGGTTCTTTCTTCAAGCCGGTCCAGGTAGTATATGAAAAGGACAAGATAGATAATTTTGATGAGATCGCGGGACTCGCGCTTTCTTCCGGAGTCAGGGTGACCGGTACATTTGTGCTTACGCCGGATGCTAAGCAGCCGTTCGAGATCCACGCGTCAGAGATAGAAGTGCTCGCTGAGTCCAGCACGGAGTATCCTCTTCAGAACAAGCGCCATTCCATGGAGTTCCTCCGCGAGATCGCTCACCTTCGTCCAAGGAGCAATACTTTCGCTGCTGTTTTCAGAGTCCGCTCTCTCATAGCGTATGCTATCCATAAGTTCTTCCAGGAACAGGGCTTTGTTTATGTACATACGCCGATCATCACGGAAAGTGACGCTGAGGGCGCAGGCGAGATGTTCCGCGTGACATCGCTCGACCCTGAAGATCCGCCGAGGACAGAAGACGGAAAGATCGACTGGTCCAAGGATTTCTTCGGAAAGCCGACGAACCTCACGGTAAGCGGCCAGCTGGAAGCAGAGATATTCGCGCTCGCGTTCAGGGACGTATATACATTCGGACCGACTTTCAGAGCCGAGAATTCCAACACGCAGAGACATGCCGCGGAGTTCTGGATGATCGAGCCTGAGATCGCTTTCGCCGATCTGGAAGACGCGATGGACCTGGCAGAGGCGATGGTCAAATACATACTGAGGTATGTCATGGAAAAAGCACCTGAAGAGATGGACTTCTTCAACACAAGAATCGACAAAGGCCTTCTGGACAGACTGCAGAACGTCGTTGAATCAGATTTTGAAAGACTTCCATATACTGAGGCAGTCGACTTGCTCAGCAAAGCTGACCACAAATTCGACTTTGATCCGTACTGGGGCTGCGACCTTCAGACAGAGCACGAGCGCTACCTCACCGAGGAAGTGTTCAAAAAGCCGGTGTTCGTTACCGACTATCCTAAGGACATCAAAGCGTTCTACATGCGCATGAACGACGACGGCAAGACCGTTGCCGCAAGCGACCTTCTCGTACCGGGCATCGGCGAGATCATAGGCGGAAGCCAGAGAGAGGAAAGGCTCGACATACTCGACGCCAGAATGGACGAGCTCGGGATGAACAAAGACGCTTACTGGTGGTACAGAGAGCTCCGTAAATACGGCGGCGTGAAACACGCAGGATACGGGCTCGGCTTCGAGCGTATGATCATGTACGCGACCGGGATGAGCAACATCAGAGACGTGCTCCCGTTCCCACGCACACCTAAGACAGCAGAATTTTAATGTGAAATGGGCGACACAGGAGGTAGATATGAGTAATTTCAACGCATCAAATTTCTACGCGGAATGCAAGGAACTGTTCGGAAGCTACGCGATCGCGGTAGGATACGCTAAAGACGGCATCGACGAGGTCGCCGATCTTAAGGCCAGACGCGAGATCTTCGTCGCGACGCTGCTCGGCGACAAAAACCTGTCTGACGCATGCGGGAACGATCCGACGATCTACTATTATAATGTTATCCGCTACTGCCTCACAGCCGGCATCGAATACGGCGCGCAGTGGCAGGTCAAGCCGGAGGGCTTTGAAGAGGAAGGATATGACGAGATCCTGTATAAGAACAACGTAGGAAGACGTTCTACAGATATAACTGAGAACATCTGCCCTTCTCCGGCAGCGTGGAAGCAGTTCCTGATCGGTCTCCACAGAGTATGGAGCAGCCAGATGCAGCCGTATATAGAGACAGGAAAAGACAAGTCCGTCGAAACAGCAGGCGCTACTGAAGAACAGTCAGAAGCAGTACTTCAGTCCTGCTTCGCAGTATTCCAGCTTGGAGTCGCGATAGCACTTGAGAAGTTCGACGCTCCGGAAGATGCGCCGGAGGAAGCTGAAGGTTCTGAAGGGGAACCCGAAGAAAAATAGATCAGGAGACCATATGAAAAGCAAATGAAAACAGGATGTCACGCAGGGCATCCTGTTTTTTGATATCTTCTTCCAGCCGGATCATCTATTTTACTCTGACCGCTGCACTGACTTTCTGTGAAGCAGAAAGATGATTCACATCTCCGTCTGCCGTGATTTTCACTTTGATCCGGTACGTGCCCTTCCTGGTTCCTTTCTTTATTGTGATCTTTCCGTTCTTTTTATTGATGGTGAGTTTCTTTGATCCGGATACTCTGCTGTATCTGACAGTGCCGGCGGCATTATTGACCGTGAGCGGCGCCGTGATCATCTTCGCTTTTTTCAGAGCTGAGTATTTTACGGTCTTCATCGAGGCAGAGACCTTCACTGGGTTCTTTGCCTTCGATATAGTGAATTCTATCGTCAGTGCTCCGGAACACCTGACATTGTTTGCCGCCTTACCGGATATGATCATCTTTGCAGTACCTGCGTTCACGTTGTTCTTATATCTTATCCAGTAGTTGCCTTTACCTAATTGCTTATCTCCGACCATAATGGCAGGCTCAGGCCGTATCTCACTTCCTGTATACACATATTCCGCTCCCGGATCATCTGTCCTTGCGGCCGATATGTCCTCAGCTTCTGAGGTCTGTGCTATCTGGTGCACCCCTTCCTGCAGAAACCTGGTCGCGAAATCCCCGCTGTGCCTGCTCTCCGCATCATACAGTCCGTCCGCCACTTCGCCTTTATAGTATTTCTCTATTTTCATTCCCTCGCTGTCTATCGTGATCAAAGTCGCTTTAGGATCATCTTTCAGATATCCCGCAGTCGTATACGTATAGTAGATACGTGAAAAATGATTCTCTTCAGCGCCAATTTCCATCGCAGCTCCTCTCGGCACATAGAACTCGCCGCTGTATACATTTTCCGGATCTTTTGCGCTATATTCAACTGTATGGTTGTGTCCATGCATATAAACGACGTCCCTGATCACCGTTTCACCCGACTTTGCAGTGATTTCTCCCGTCGCCGCGTAGTTCAAGGCATCGCTCCAGTAAATGGCGCCTCTGTTGTCTCCCCTCGCGTAATGGAGAGGAACGTGGCAGAGCACTATGACCGGAACAGTGTTGTCTGTCAGCGTGTCGACCCAGTCCATAAATTCTTCCGCGGCAGCCTCCGCCTTAGCACTATCTGTCATGTCGTAGAACGCTATTCCGTATATGTAATACGCAGGAGTCCCGTCATTATTCAGCCCGGTCTTCATGAGGCCGGACCCCGTTCCCTTATCCGCAAATACGATCTTCGCGTCATCGTTCACATATTCGTCGTGGTCAGCCCATAGTATTGACATATCTTCATTTGTTTTCACGCCGCTGAACCCGGCATCCACGATTTCGTCATATATCGCAGATGAGTCATAGGCCGGAGCCTTTTCTTTACCGCTCCCCACCATGTCGCCTATTATGCTTACATATTCGACAGATGCTCCTTCTGATGAAGGCATCCCGGCAAAAGCCTGTTCTATTGCGCTCGTGTTACCATGCCGGTCTGACGCAAACGCGAGATAATGCACTTCCTGCGCAGGATCATTCTCCGCAAAAACAGGATTGACCGCCATGACCGAAAAAGCCGCTGTCAGGATCACTGCTGCTGTCAGGCATATCGAAAACAGTTTTTTCATATTCATAATACAGACCCTCTTCCCGGACAAAACTATTTTACGTAATTATACCACTATAAAATCTTAAAAATAAACTTTTTCCCTGGCATGTATATACCTCGCCGGGGTATAATATCTTCTGCAGGGGGAAGAAACAGAGGCCTCTGTTTTTTTCGGCTCTGAACACTGTTTATCTGTTAAAAATAAAATTTACTTAAAACACAACATATAGTGTATTACCCTATTGACATCCCTAGATAGTGCGCATATAATGTGTTTTGCACGGCGTTAGAAGAAGCGTCATACGGAGCATTATGAAAGCGGCGGAAAACGCTTCGGTATGTGCTCCGGAGAGCATGAAAAGGAGCATCCGGGATTGAAAAAGACAGTCAGGATATCAGGACAGGTCAGGCACTCCGCAGTAGACGGGCCTGGCGTAAGATACGCGCTTTTTCTTCAGGGCTGTCCTCACGGATGTAAAGCATGCCAGAACCCTGAAACACACGATCCGGAAGGCGGCACGGAGAAAGATATCAGCGAAGTAATAGACGATATCTTGTCCACCAGGTTTCTGGACGGGATCACCCTCTCGGGAGGAGATCCGTTCCTGCAGCCTGAAGCGAGCGGAGAGATCGCGAAGGCCGCAAAGGAATCCGGACTCAGCGTCTGGGCCTACACAGGCTGGACTTTCGAACAGCTTACGGGGACCGGAACGGGCGATTTCCCTGTTCCGCCGGACGGCGTGAAGGATGTTCTGAGATATGTCGACGTCCTTGTGGACGGACGGTATGTGGACAGCCTGCACGTAGACGACGACAGACGTCAGGAATGCATGTGGCGGGGAAGCTTCAACCAGAGGCTCGTAGACGTACAGAAGAGCCTTGAAGAAGGATGCGTCGTGGAATACCGTGAGTAACGGCTGTACCGGCCGCGCAGGCCGGACAGCAGCTTACTGGTAATATTGAAAGCTTTGAAAATCTACTTTAGAAAAGCAGGGGATCACTTGAACGGATGTCTGAGCCGGGACCTCAGACATGGATCCCAGGGGGGAATCATGAAAAGTATCATCAAGAGAACCGGTCAGGTCGTTCTGTTTGACCAGACCAAGATCGAAAACGCGGTCGCTCAGGCTTTCGTCGCTACAGGCGAGCTTGATACACGCGACGTATCTTCAGTAGCAAGGACAGTGGCTTTGATGGCCGGCTCCTCGATACGTGAGCAGGGCATCGAGACGCCTACAGTAGAGCAGGTGCAGGATGAAGTCGAAAAAGCCCTTATGACATGCGGCTTTCCTAAGACAGCCAAGGCATATATCCTCTACAGAAGCCAGCACCAGAAACTGCGTAATACCAAGGATACGCTCCTTGACTACAAGAAGCTGGTCGACGGATATATCGGATCCGAGAAGGACTGGCGCGTAAAGGAGAATTCCACAGTCACGATGTCAGTCGGAGGCCTGATCCTTTCCAACTCAGGCGCCATCACAGCGAATTACTGGCTGACAGAAGTATATGATGAAGAGATCGCAGAAGCTCACAGAAAGTGCTTCATGCATATCCACGACCTTTCAATGCTCACAGGATACTGCGCAGGCTGGAGCCTGAAGCAGCTGATCAAGGAAGGTCTCGGCGGAGTTCCTGACAGGATCACATCAGCTCCTGCAAAGCACCTCTCCACCCTCTGCAACCAGATGGTAAACTTCCTCGGTATCATGCAGAATGAATGGGCAGGCGCTCAGGCATTCTCATCATTCGACACTTATCTGGCACCGTTCGTAAAAGCAGATAACCTTTCATATAAAGAAGTAAAGCAGTGTGTACAGTCATTCATCTACGGCGTCAACACACCGTCAAGATGGGGAACACAGGCTCCGTTCACTAACGTGACGCTCGACTGGACAGTACCTGACGACATGGTGAACAACCCTGCTATCGTCGGCGGCAAGGAGCTCGACTTCACATACGGCGACTGCAAGAAGGAAATGGACATGGTCAACAAAGCCTTCATCGAGACTATGATCGAAGGAGACGCAAACGGCCGCGGCTTCCAGTATCCTATCCCTACATATTCGATAACAAAGGATTTCGACTGGAGCGAAACAGAAAACAACAAGCTCCTGTTCGAGATGACCGCGAAGTACGGGACACCTTACTTCTCGAACTACATCAACTCAGACATGAAGCCGTCTGACGTAAGGTCTATGTGCTGCAGGCTGAGACTTGACCTTCGTGAGCTCAGGAAGAAAGGCGGCGGCTTCTTCGGTTCAGGCGAGAGCACAGGTTCTGTCGGCGTAGTTACGCTGAACCTCCCGAGATTCGCTTACCTGTCATCCAGCAAGGAAGACTTCTATGAGATGCTCGACCACTACATGGACATTGCCGCACGTTCACTTAACATCAAGCGTAAGGTCATCACAAGACTTATGAACGAGGGACTGTATCCATACACAAAGAGATATCTCGGCACATTCACGAACCACTTCTCGACCATCGGTCTTGTCGGAATGAATGAAGCGATCCTGAACGCAAAATGGATGAGCGGAAACATCACCGATAAAGAAGGCAAGGCTTTTGCTCTGGAAGTACTGAATCACATGAGAACAAGACTTTCCGACTATCAGGAAGCTTACGGCGACCTGTACAACCTGGAAGCTACTCCTGCTGAATCAACTACATACAGATTCGCAAAACACGATGTGGAAGAGTTCGGCGACATCATCACAGCAGCTAAGCCGGGCGAGGCTCCTTACTACACGAACAGCTCACATCTTCCGGTCGGATACACAGATGATATCTTCGATGCGCTCGAGCTTGAGGACGACATGCAGACACTGTACACATCAGGAACTGTATTCCACGGATTCCTCGGCCAGAGACTTCCGGACTGGAAATCAGCGGCGAACCTCGTAAGAAAGATCGCTGTGAACTTCAAGCTTCCGTATTACACGATGTCACCTACATACTCAGTATGCCGCGAGCACGGATACATCCAGGGCGAGCACTTCAAGTGCCCGATCTGCGGCAAGGACGCAGAGGTCTATTCCAGGATCACCGGATACTACAGACCTGTAAGGAACTGGAACGACGGTAAAGCTTCAGAGTTCAGAAACAGAAAGACATACGCTCCCGGAGATCCCGAATTCACAGACAGCGTCCGTCTTCCGAACGGTAACGACATCGCACAGGCAGCAAATGAAAACATGCTGATCGGCGACAGACTGCAGGAACAGGAGAATGCCGCTCCTGCAAAAGAAGCTGAAGCTATGGATCAGGCTCAGGCTAGGGCCGTCCTTCTCACAACAAGGACCTGCCCGAACTGCAACACAGCAAAGGCACTGCTTAATGAAGCAGGTATAGAATATGACGTAGTTTACGCAGAGGAACCTGAAGGCGCAGCACTCGCCACAGAGTACAATATCACTTCAGCACCTACTCTGATCGTACAGAACGGCGATAAGGCTGACCTGTACGGCAACGTAAGCAATATAAGGGGTTTCATCCATAATATCCAGTAAGCGCAGCTGGATAGCAACAAACCTTAAACAGGGGCTGCTGCATAAAGTGTTCGTTCAGCACTTTATGCAGCAGCCTCTGTTTTTAATATTTCTCCCGGAATCTGTCTATTCGTACTTCGTACGGTTACGCACCAGCTCTATCGCTTCTTTACCTGTCATGTGCTCGACATCGAGCTCTATCATCGCAAGGCCAGGAAACTCTCTGCTGATCTCCGCTTCTTTCTTTTCCTCTGATTCATCCGGTGAATAGCGGTCAGCCAGAAGTCTGATCGCCGGCATGATCTCTTCAGGCGTTTCCAGTATCTTCGCCCTGCCAAAGCAGATCACGCTTCTGAAGTATGTGGTGAATTCATCAGCGACCACATCATCACGGTCTATTATGGTGAAGCACACTTTATCACAGGCACGTACCGCATCTATCTTATGCCCTGTCTTGGCGCAGTGGAAGTAGAACTTGTCCGGCTGATCATCTGCGTCTGCGGCAACAAAAACATAGCTAAGAGGGACGCCGTAAGGATAGCCTTCATCGCCTGATACCGATAAGACTCCGGACGTTGCCCGCTGTATGATCTCAAGACAGGTCTCATGGTCAAGTTCCTGCTTGAATCTTCTCATTTTCCTGAATTCAGTCATTCCCTTCTCCTTCTTCTATATCTCAGGAGCTGATGGCATCCTGCGCAGTGATTCTTGCGAAGCTCCTTCATCTTTCTCTCAGGCGCTGATGTTGTCTCTGCAACGATTCTTGCGCAGCTCGAATCGTCGTGCAGACAACATCACTCCTTCCCTGTCCAGCAGTATGTGCACAGCTTGTCCTTATCTATTCCGACCGCGTCGAGCATATCGTCGAGGCGGTTATAGCTGAGTGATGTGAAATTCATCTGTTTGCAGATACCTGCCACCATATTCTTGTAGCGGTCTGAATCAGGATCGACATATTCGTCGATTATCTCCCGCGACACATCCTCACCCTCCTCGCGGCTTATGATGCGGCGTGCGATCAGTTCCATGTCAGAAGTAGATCTGGAGAAGCTGATATATTTACATCCGAACATTATCGGCGGGCACGCCGGCCTCGCGTGTACTTCTTTTGCTCCGTCGCTGTACAGGAAGTCGCATGTCTCCCTGAGCTGTGTCCCGCGGACTATCGAGTCGTCGATCAGAAGGATCCGCTTCCCATCTATCAGCTCATGGACCGGGATCAGCTTCATCTTCGCTATCATATCGCGCTTTGACTGGATAGTAGGCATGAACGAGCGCGGCCACGTCGGAGTGTATTTTATGAACGGCCGCGAATACGGCACGTGTGACTCGTTGGAATATCCGATAGCGTGGGCGATACCGGAATCAGGGACTCCTGCCACAGTATCGATGTCCTCTTTCGTCATGCCGTCACGCTTTGCGAAATTGGAGCCGCACCTGTATCTCATATCTTCTACGGAGATGCCCTCATAGCTCGAAGAAGGATACCCGTAGTACACCCAGAGGAAAGTACAGATACGCATTTTCTCTCCCGGCTTCATGAGTATGGTGACCTGCTCAGGCGTTATCACGTCGATCTCGCCCGGGCCAAGCTCCTTGTAATCCCTGTAGCCGAGCTTTTTATACGCGAACGCCTCGAATGACGCGCAGAATCCGTCAGGCTTCATTCCGATAGCTACAGGCGTTCTGCCAAGCTTGTCTCTCGCGCAGAATATGCCCTTGTCTGTCATTATCACAATGCTCATCGATCCGTCTATCTGATCCTGAGCAAAACGTATGCCGTCCACCAGATTGTCTTTCTGATTGATCAGCGCAGCTACGAGCTCTGTCTTGTTGATCAGTCCGCCGCTCATCTCAAGGAAATGCATCTTCCCGCCGTCGAACATCTCGTTCACGAGCTCTATGTGATTGTTTATCCTGCCGACTGTCATTATGGCGAAAGTGCCGTGATGAGAACGCACCAGAAGAGGCTGCGGATCATAGTCCGATATGCATCCGATCCCCATAGTGCCGTGCATGTCGTTTACTTCTGACTCGAACTTGGTACGGAACGGCGAATTCTCTATATTATGGATCGCCCTCTGGTACCCGTCTTTATGGTCGTACATGATCATTCCGGCTCTTCTGGTCCCCAGATGAGAATGATAGTCTGTTCCGAAGAATACGTCGAAGATACAGTTCTCCTTTGATGCTGCCGCAAAAAATCCGCCCATTATCTCTCCTCTCA
>JAFWJS010000026.1 GCA_017511535.1 Eubacterium sp.
ACAGGATGCGGATTCACTCCTCAGTACGAAGGACTTGAGAAGCTGTATGATAAATATCATGAGCAGGGTCTGGAAATACTGGACTTCCCATGCAACCAGTTCGGCCATCAGGCGCCCGGAGATGAGGATGAGATCCATGAGTTCTGCACTATGAAGTATAATACAGTATTTGATCAGCTTGGAAAGATCGACGTGAACGGTGAGACAGAGGAGCCACTGTACACATATCTGAAAGAGCAGCAGCCGGATGAAGAGGTCAAGGGTCTCAAGAACAAAGCTGCCATGAAGGCTATCGAGAAGATCAGCGAGACATATAAGAAGCACGAGGATATCAAATGGAACTTCACAAAATTCCTCGTTGACCGCGAAGGTAACGTAGTGAAGCGCTTCCCGCCGACAAGCGATCCGGCTGAATTCGACGCAGACATCGCGGCGCTGATATAAGACAGACTGAACATACAGGATAACACAGAGGAGGAAACAGAAATGGCATTACAGAATCTGACAGAAGATACATTCGACGAGGCAGTGAAAAATGCGTCTCTCGCTATGGTAGACGTCTGGGCGACATGGTGCGGACCATGCAAGATGATGGGACCGGTCGTTGATAAGCTGGCTGAAGAATATGATGGGAAAGTCCTGGTCGGTAAAGTAGACGCAGACGAGGAAATGGACCTCGCGCAGAAGCTAGGCGTGATCAGCATACCGACACTCGTGTTCTTCAAAGACGGAGCAGAGATCGACCGTAAGACGGGACTCACTCCGGAGAGCGAGCTCAGAAAGATACTGGACGCGAACCTGGCGGAATAGCCGCCTTTCTTCAGGAAAGTGAAACTTGCGCACCATTTAGAATCAGGATCGTATTTGATCCTGATTTTTTTTATATGCCGATTTGTGCTAAAATCATGATATATGAAAGCGATAGTCATATCAGGAATTTTCACATTATTCTTCGTGATGATCTGAAGAGGAGGGAATGCATTTGCGCATAAAAAAACATAAAGCACTTATATTGATCGTCTGTTCGGCCATACTGGCAGGCTTGTTCTTTACGTGCGCCGCCATGGCTGAAGACACGGCGTCAGATACAGCAGGTGACGCGGCCGGAAGCGAAGGAGTATATTTGTCGCTTGACGAGCTCGCCGATAAAAGGATCGCCGTCCAGGAGGGCACGGTCATCGACCTTGCGGTACAGGAAAAGATGCCGAAAGCAAAGGTGAATTACTATAACAATACTCCGGACCTGGTAGCGGCGCTGAAGGCAAATAAAGTGGACGCGCTCGGCTGCACGGAGATATTCTTCAGGCAGTATCTTTCAGAAGATGAAGCACTCTGCATGATCGGCGAGCCGCTTCAGGTCATGGACATCGCATATCTGTTCCCGAAGGCAGACAGGAGCAGGAAGCTTTCAGGCGAGATCAATGAATACATAAAAAAGATGGAGTCTGAAGGGAAGCTCGAAGAGCTGAAGGATAAATGGATAGGCGGAAGTGAAGACAGGAAGACGATAGATGACTATTCAGATCTTCCCGCGACGAACGGTACGATAAGATACGTGACAGAGGGCTTATATCCTCCGTTCAACTATGTCCGTGAAGGTAAAGACGTCGGTCTGGAGATCGAACTGACAGGGGAGTTCTGCCGGGAATACGGCTATGCGCTCAATATAACCAATATGTCGTTCGACGCTCTCATGCCTGCGCTGACGGCAGGGAAATACGACCTCAGCGCGTCTGGTATCGCGGTTACTGAGGAGCGTAAGAAGAATGTGCTGTTCTCTGATCCGTATATACAGGACAGGATAGTTATCGCGGTACTCAGAAAGGATGCCGACAAGTCGCTTTTTGGATCCTTGACGAAAAGCTTCAATAATACTTTCATAAAGGAGCACAGATACAGGCTTTTCACCAGGGGCATGCTGACCACGCTTCTGATATCCGTGCTCTCTATTATATTTGGGACGGTGCTCGGGTTCCTTGTGTTCCTGCTCTACAGGAAGGGAAACCGTATTGCAAATAAAATAACCGGATTTGCCGTATGGCTGGTACAGGGGATGCCGCTCGTCGTGTTCCTGATGATACTGTATTACGTCATCCTTGGGAAAGTGAACATAGACGGGGTCTGGGTCGCCGTGCTCGGCTTCACTATACTGTTCGGCGCCTCTGTGTACTGCATGCTGAAGTCAGGTACAGAAGCAGTCGGAGCAGGTCAGACCGAGGCTTCGTATGCGCTTGGCTTCAACGATAGAGAAACGTTCTTCGGGATAGTGCTTCCGCAGGCAGCGCGCCACTTCATGCCGTCATATAATGCTCATGTACGGTAAGGAAGCAAGCAACCGAAAACAAGAGATAGACCGCCAGCACTACACTATTCCGAACCAAAGACCAAAAGATAAGCATTGTGGGAAAATCTAAACTTTTGGATTTTCCTACAATGCCAACTAC
>JAFWJS010000027.1 GCA_017511535.1 Eubacterium sp.
GTCCCTTGGCGACCACACACATGCGTTCTACTTCGTTAGAATAAGTCATTATGTTACTCCTTCCGCGATATTGCGTGAAAATCCGTATAAAGTATACTTGCAAGCTACTCTTATTTCAAGTGAACAAATAGCCCTGAAGTATTCGCTGCATGACTTGTATCACTTCATTTTCCGATCTTAATCACGTCCTGAACAGATGTACATTAAGTACCTCATAACTGTTTGTTAATATCTCGTATGTTATAATCTCCTGAGAGCAAAAAGATCGAGGTAAAATAATGTCTTTTCTAGATAAATTATTCGGAAACACAAGTGACCGCACCCTGAAGAAGATCACGCCGATACAGCAGAAGGTCCTCAGCCTTCAGGCTAAATATGAGGCGATGGGCTGCGCAGGAATTAAGAGGTGTGACAGAGGTTCTCAAAGGAAGACTTGCCTCCGGCGAGACTCTCGATGATATCCTTCCTGATGCCTTTGCCGCCTGCCGTGAGGCATCCTGGAGAGTGCTGGAGATGCGTCATTTCCCTGTTCAGATACTAGGCGGTATCGTTCTTCACAAAGGCATGATTGCCGAGATGAAGACTGGTGAAGGAAAAACGCTTGTTGAGACGCTTCCTGCATATCTAAACGCTCTTACTGGAGAAGGCGTACATATAGTCACCGTGAATGATTACCTGGCCAAGCGTGACAGCGAATGGATGGGAAAGATATATAACTATCTCGGTCTTACAGTCGGTCTGATCCTACCAGGCATGTCTCCGGAAGACAGGCAGATAGCTTACAACGCAGACATCACTTATGGCACCAATAACGAGATGGGTTTCGACTATCTCCGTGACAATATGGTCGCCGACATAAGGAGCAAAGTTCAGAGAGGACATGTATACGCGATCGTTGACGAGGTAGACTCGATCCTCATAGATGAAGCGCGCACTCCTCTTATAATCTCAGGCCGCGGGGACAAATCAACTGACCTTTACAGAAAGGCAGATGACTTTGCACGCACTCTTGTGAAAGAGGTCGTTACCGAGCATGATGACAAGACTGAGATGGAATCCTCTACGGCTGACTACATCGTAGATGAGAAAGCACATAGCTGCTCTCTGACGCAGCGCGGTATTGAGAAAGCCCAGAGGCATTTTCAGATAAGCAATCTCTCCGATCCAGAGAATATGACTCTTGCTCACCACATTGATCAGGCGATACGTGCTCACGGAATAATGAAAAGAGATGTGGATTACGTCGTTAAAGACGGTGAAGTCATCATCGTTGATGAATTCACAGGACGTCTCATGATAGGACGCCGTTACAGCAACGGCCTTCATCAGGCAATTGAAGCAAAAGAAAGAGTACACGTTGCACGCGAGAACCGCACACTCGCGACCATCACCTTCCAGAACTATTTCAGAATGTACAAAAAACTGTCCGGAATGACCGGTACAGCCATGACAGAAAAAGATGAATTCCAGGAGATCTACAATCTTGATGTAGTAGCCATTCCTACTAATGCTCCTGTTATACGCAAGGACTGGGATGATGTCGTATACAAGAATCTCAACGCCAAATACAAGGCTGTAATTGACCAGATCATCGAATGCAATAAAAAAGGACAGCCCGTACTTGTCGGCACCGTCAGCATCGACAAATCAGAAAGACTAAGCAGCCTCCTGTCGAGACGCGGTATCAAACACAATGTGCTCAATGCAAAGAACCATGAACAAGAAGCTTTCATCATAGCTCAGGCAGGAAAGCTCGGAGCTGTCACTATCGCTACGAACATGGCCGGCCGAGGCACGGATATCATGCTCGGAGGAAATGCCGAGTACATGGCGAAGGACCATATGGCTAAAGACGGCCTTACTGACGAAGAGATACTTGCTGCGACTTCCTATTACTACACTGATGACGAGGCTGTGCTTGCCAACAGAGAGAGATACAGAAGCCTTCTCGTGGATTACGCAGGAAAGATCGCTCCGGAAGCAGACGCAGTCCGTGAAGCCGGAGGGTTGTTCATCATAGGCACTGAAAGACATGAGAGCCGCAGGATAGACGACCAGCTCAGAGGAAGAAGCGGCCGCCAGGGTGACCCCGGCGAAAGCAGATTCTATCTTGCTCTTGATGATGATCTTATGAGGCTCTTCGGAGGCGAACGGATCAATGCCCTTATGGACACGCTGAATGTCGAAGACGATATCCCTATCGAAAACAAGATACTGACGTCCGTTATAGAATCCGCTCAGAAGAGAGTTGAAGGCAGGAACTTCGCCATAAGAAAGAGCGTTCTCAGCTATGATGACGTCATGAATCAGCAGCGCGAAACGATCTATTCAGAAAGAGATGTAGTACTCAGAGGAGAGAATGTCAGGAAGAACATAGACACGATGATCCTCGATTCCATCAGAGAAAATGTCTATCTGTATCTCCCGTTTGAGAATGATACCGAACATAACTGGAATATTTCCGGGCTGAGAGATCATTATCTTGGCTGGCTCACCGATCCTACCGACCTCAGGTTCTCGCAGGATCAGCTTTCCGGTATGACCAGAGACGATGTCGTAGATGTTCTCAACAATAAGGCGCAGGCCATCCTCGAGAAAAAAGAAGCCGAGATCGGAAGCGATATGATGAGGCTCCTTGAGAGGTTCTCTCTGCTGAGTTCTGTTGATCAGAACTGGATGGAACATATCGACAATATGGA
>JAFWJS010000028.1 GCA_017511535.1 Eubacterium sp.
GATTGATTTAAAATAATCTGAATTTAGTTTTTGTTCACCTTGTCGAGAAGGCTGTCAGGCAGCTTCTCGAAATGGTCGAACTGCATCACGTAGATGCCGCGGCCCTGTGTCTTGGATCTCAGGTCTGTCGCATAGCCGAACATTTCGGCAAGCGGAACCATCGCTCTGATGGATACTGCGCCCTTGTCCATGTCTGAGCCTTCGATACGGCCTCTTCTTGATGTAAGGTCTCCGATAACGTCTCCCATATATTCGTCAGGTACTGTTACCTCGACCTTGAATACAGGCTCGAGCAGAACAGGGTCTGCCTTCTGCGCGGCTTCACGGAACGCCATTGAAGCGGCGACCTTGAATGCCATTTCAGATGAGTCGACTTCATGATATGATCCGTCGTACAGATCAACTCCGACGTCAACTACCTGATATCCGGCAACAGGACCTGTCTCCATAGCGGCTTTGATACCTTCCTCTATAGCACCGAAGTACTCTTTCGGGATGGCTCCGCCGACGATGGAGTTCGTAAACTCGAAACCTTCGCCAGGTTCGCGCGGCGTAACTCTGATCTTTACATGACCATACTGTCCGTGTCCGCCTGACTGCTTTGCATATTTATGATCGACATCTGCAGGCTTGGTGATAGTCTCCTTGTAGGATACCTGCGGTTTTCCGACGTTAGCCTCGACCTTGAATTCACGGAGCAGTCTGTCGACGATGATCTCCAGATGGAGCTCACCCATGCCGGCGATGATCGTCTGCCCGGTGTCTTCATTGGTGTAAGTCTTGAACGTCGGGTCTTCCTCTGCCAGCTTGGCAAGAGCGATGCCCATCTTCTCCTGGCCTGCTTTGGTACGAGGCTCGATAGCGATCTCGATAACAGGATCAGGAAATTCCATTGACTCAAGTATGATCTCATTTTTCTCATCGCAGAGAGTATCGCCTGTGGTCGTGCTCTTTGGACCTACAGCTGCAGCGATATCTCCGGAGTAGACCTTTTCCAGGTCTTCTCTTTTGTTCGCGTGCATCTGGAGGATACGGCCGAACCTCTCGCGCGTTCCCTTTGATGAGTTGTAGACATATGAGCCTGAATCCAGCGTTCCTGAGTAAACTCTGAAGAACGCCAGCTTACCAACATAAGGATCCGTCATGATCTTGAACGCGAGCGCTGAGAACGGAGCGTTGTCGTCGCTGACACGTTCTTCCTCCTCGCCGGTGTCAGGATTGATGCCTTTGATCGGCGGAATGTCGATCGGCGCAGGCATGTAATCCACGATACCGTCAAGCAGCATCTGTACGCCCTTGTTCTTATACGCAGAACCACACATCACCGGTACCATCCGGTTCTGTATCGTCTCTTTACGGATCGTATCTTTGATCTCCTTTTCGGTGAGCTCTTCACCGTCCAGGAATTTCATCATGAGATCTTCATCAGTCTCAGCAACAGCCTCGAGCATTTTCTCACGCCATTCTTCGGCCTGATCCTGCATGTCGGCAGGGATATCCTCAATGCTGAACTTGGTGCCGAGAGCGTCTTCATCATAGATCTCAGCTTTCATGGTGATAAGGTCGATGATACCGGCGAAAGTCTCCTCAGCTCCGATAGGAAGCTGGACCGCTACAGGGTTCGCCTGCAGTCTGTCTTTTACCTGATCGATGACCTTATAGAAGTCCGCTCCCATGACGTCCATCTTATTGACGAAGATCATGCGCGGAACTCCATATTTCTCAGCCTGTCTCCATACGGTCTCAGACTGAGGCTCAACACCGCCTTTAGCGGCGAGCACTGTTACTGCTCCATCGAGCACGCGGAGCGATCTCTCTACTTCGACCGTGAAATCCACGTGTCCCGGGGTGTCGATGATATTGATACGATGATTTTTCCAGAAAGCGGTTGTGGCGGCCGAAGTGATCGTGATGCCACGCTCTTTCTCCTCCTCCATCCAGTCCATCTGGGAAGCTCCGTCATGAGTCTCCCCGATCTTATGGGTCTTTCCGGTGTAGAAAAGGATCCTCTCTGTGGTAGTTGTTTTCCCGGCGTCAATGTGCGCCATTATGCCGATGTTTCTTGTTCTTTCCAGTGGAAATTGTCTACCAGCCAAATTCTTCTCCTTTCCCTTCTGTTACCATCTGAAGTGTGCAAATGCCTTGTTGGCCTCTGCCATCTTGTGTGTGTCTTCCTTCTTCTTTACAGATGCTCCTGTGTTGTTTGCAGCATCCATAAGCTCCTTGGCAAGTCTTTCTGCCATGGTCTTCTCGCCTCTGGCTCTTGTGTAAGCTGTGAGCCATCTGAGTCCGAGAGTCTGCCTTCTCGCAGGTCTTACCTCGACAGGAACCTGATAGTTGGCTCCGCCGACTCTTCTCGCTTTGACCTCGAGCTGAGGCATGATGTTTTCCATTGCCTTATTAAAAACGTCAAGTGGATCTTCACCTGTCTGCGCTTTTATCTGATCAAAAGCCCCATAGACGATCTTCTGAGCTGTGCTCTTTTTACCGTCGAGCATGATGCTGTTGATCAGCTTGGAAACAACGACGTTTCCGTAAACAGGATCAGGAAGCACTTCACGTTTTGGTGTATTTCCTTTTCTAGGCACTTCTCTTCCCTCCTTTTCTAAAGACAATAATTTACTCTTCGCTCGTTAGTACGGGTTACTCTGGATCGGTCCTATATTCTTTGCCGCCCAGATGTGTCTTAAGGTACTCGGCAATAAATGCCGCGGCGCCTGATACAAGGAATGTAAAATATGCATACCTACATATATCAGGATCACCTTAGTCCCGATTTATTCAACTAACTTTCTGCGGCTTATCTCAACAAAGCCGCTGACCTTGTTTCAGGCCACAGACCTATTTTTTCTTAGGTCTCTTGGCACCGTACTTGGAACGGGCCTGTCCTCTTTCTGCAACACCAGCAGTATCAAGAGTTCCTCTGATGATGTGGTATCTGACACCAGGGATATCCTTTACCCTGCCGCCTCTGATAAGAACGACGCTGTGCTCCTGAAGATTGTGTCCAATTCCAGGGATGTAAGCCGTTACCTCGATACCGTTCGTCAGACGTACTCTA
>JAFWJS010000029.1 GCA_017511535.1 Eubacterium sp.
CCTTTAGGTTGTTCAAGCTGACTTAACAGTCAGAGTCAATTATCAGGATCGACTATTTGATCTTGATCTTCAGTGTTACAGCCTTTGTAGCCTTCTTGTAATTTGCATTACCGGCTGCTGTAACCTTTACCTTGATCTTGAATGTCTTACCCTTCTTCAGACCCTTCTTGACTGTGATCTTACCATTCTTAGCTACTGTGATCTTCTTGTTTCCGGAAGCCTTCTTGTAAGTGACCTTACCCTGAGCCTTCTTAGTGAACTTGAATGCCTTCTTAGCAGCGATCTTTGTAGCTTTCTTAGCCTTAGCCTTGAGGACCTTAGCCTTAGCCTTGACCTTCATTGGGTTAGCCTTCTTGGCAACTGCGTTCTTGATAGCTTCCTGAAGAGCAGCTGTAGCAGCCTTAACGTCTGCTGTGCTTCCGCTCTTGATAGCTTCCTGCAGAGCCTTCTTAGCAGCGGCAACGTTCTTAACGCTGTCATCAGTGTAGTTCTTTGTGTTGACCTTCTTGGCAGCTGCAAGAGCTGTATCAGCAGCTTCTGCTGCAGCCTTGGCATCTTCCTCAGCAGTCTTTCCTTCCTTAGTAAGAACTGTGACTGTTCCTACACGTCCCTCAACGAATAATGTTCTAACATTATAGTTGTCTGATGATACGAGCAGTACATAATCTCCAGGTATAAGGTCTTCAAGAGCCTGTCCGCCAGCAGAAGTTACATCGAACTGATCTCTATCAACATCGAGTACGCTTCCGCCTGCAGTAACTGTCATCTTGAAGTCAGGTGTCTCGCCTTCCTTCATTGTGAAGTTATCGATTGCAACTTCTACAGATTTCTTGCTGATAGTAATTGTTGCAGCAAGTTTTGAATATGTAGTATATCCATCCTTTGTCTGCTGAGCATATACATAGTATGTGCCGGCATCCTGAATGTCGTCTACTTTGTCAAGATCGAATGCAAGGAGTTCGATATCTTCCTGCTCAAGATCCTTTTCGTCCACTGCATATTTAACTGTAGCACCCTTAACAGCTGATGTAGCCTCTACAGACCAAGTTGTAGCTGGATCATATTCACCAGTGCGAGCTGCTGTTTCTTTTCCGCCCTTCTTAACGACTACTGTAGGAGCATTGAACTTGCTCTTTGCAGCAACCTTGATCTTCTTAGCTTCTGCCTTATCTGTAGGCAGTGGCTTCTTTGCAGCATCATCGTCATATGCCTTGTTGTCTGCCCATGTAACTGTAAGGCCAACTTCGCTTGTAGTAGTATCATATGACCATGTCTCTTTAAGCTCTTTACTGTCGATAACTGTTCCGTTGAGTGTAACAGTTACTTCCGGTGTCTGAGCAGCAGCACCATCGATACCCTTTACAAGGTTACCATCTGTAATCTTAGTTGTGTCATAAGTGACTTTTGCACCATCAAGTGTATAGACCTTCTTGACTTCTGACTTCTCGCCATATGTAGCTGTGTAAGTTGTAAGACCTGTAGCGTCAGTAGCTTTAGTTACCTTAGCCGTCTCTGAAAGGTCTGTTCTGTTGCAGCCCTTAACAGTACATTTTGCAGTAACTGTAGCTGACTCAAAGTCATTGCTCCAGTTGAATCCTGTAGCTTCAAGTGTGTGAGGTCCCTTTGTAGAGTCATCACCCGGAACGGATGTTGTAATAGCAGCACCTGTTCTGTCTTTAACGTTTTTAACAGTGTAAGTTGTCTTAGCCTTTGTCTGGCAGTCCTTACCCTTTTCTTCTTTGTTGATCTCGATAGCACTGAACTTATCGCTGATGCCGTCAGTACCCTTAGCAGAATGATATGTAACATCGAATACAGCTGCTGAGGCATCACATGCAGCGTTGCTGCATACTACCTTAGCGATATAAGTATAATCTGCCTTCTTGCCGTTGTAATCAGGAGCATTGTCTCCAGTTCCCCAGTTACCTTCTGTTACGATTGCAAGATTATGTCCTGTAGCTGGAACTGCTTCACCCTGAAGTACCCAGTGTCCGCCTTCCTGTGTACAGAACTTGAATGTGCCGCCTGGCTGTGTGCATGTCGGTGTAACAGTAGCCTCTGTCTTATCAGCGTTCAGTGTTACTTTATGCTTTGTTCCTGAAAGTGTTACATTTCCGATTACAAAGCTTCCGATTGCAGGAGCATTTTCACCTGTCCAGGCGCCGAACTTGTCAGCAAGCTTAGGGATATCGACCTCTACGTTAGACTCACCGCAGATCGCGCACTTAACTGTAGCTTTACCTTCTGTCTTACATGTTGGCTGCAGTGTTACATCATACAGGGTTCCATCACTGATGTGTGAAAGATGTTCAGCATCCTTTGTTACTGGGCTTACTTTGAATGTGCATGTGAATGTGCTCTGAACAGCACCTGTTCCGAATGTGTATGTGTATGCTTTCTCAGCATATTTCCACTGTGTGCATGAAGAATGTTTACCATCGTTAGCTTCAGTTGCTGTCTTAGCATCTGCGAGCGGCTTTACTGTAACTGCAGCATCATCGATCTCTGTTGTGTCTTCGAAATTGCAGTAATAAACAGGCATATATGTGAAGCTGCCGTCAGCCTCCAATGCGGCTGCAGGAACTTCTTTTGTTACTTCCTGAGAAATAGTCTTTGTGCCTTCAAATGCAATAGTAGAATCATATGACCAGTAATAGTATTTTGTGGCATTTGAAACAGTAGCAGTTGTTACCTTGATAACAACTTTCTTTGCTGTCTTTGCAGCTGCCAGAGCATCTTCTTCAGAGTCATAAGCTGCAGATTTAACAAGCCATTTGATTCCCTTGAGGGCGCCCTTTACATGGTCAGTCTCAGCAACAGCCTGACTGTCCTTGATATAGAGAGTTCCTACTTCTGTGCCATCCTTAGCGGAAACAACGACCTTGTAGATGACTTTACCTTTTGCTTTGCATGTTGCTGGCTCATTATTCTTAGCATTTGTTCCTGTGGTTTCAGTAGTACCATTCTCTGCATAAACAGGGATACTGTCTGTTGTGAGCTTTCTGATCTCAGCTTCTGTAGCAGCTGTTACTTTAGCATCAGCATCAACGTCATCTTTGATAGCTACATCATATACTGTAGCCTTTACTACTGGAAGTCCATCCTTATGCTGGTTAACGCCATTAACAACTACGATATTAGCTTTAGGTGTTGTGTATGCAGCAGCAGGTGCAGCATCTACGACTTTTGTTGATTTAGCTACTCCATCTTCTGAATAAGTATAAGTGATTTTTCCATCCTGAGTAACGCCATCATCCGTTGTTCCAGATACTGACTCTGTTACTTCACCGCAGTTTTCGCAGCTTACAAGCTTGCTTACTACATGCCATTTACCATTAGTCTGCTGTTCCCAATTGTAAACTGTATTTGTCTTATGCTTTGCAAAAATGATCTCTGCATCAGCATTTTTACGACAAATTGCATCCTCTGCAATCGTTGATCCTTTAGCACCTACTGCAGGAGCAAGAGCTGCTGACTCTGTTTCTGTAAGCTTGTGGCCGTTCAGTTTGATCGTGAGCGGAATAGCTACAGTTGCATTTGGAGCGTCAGCATCTTCGTTGAGAGTGATGACTGCTTTCTTTGCAGCATTAGCTGATACATTAGTAGCTTCTAATGCGTCTGCGAATGTCTCGTACTGGATCGCTTCTGTTGTCTCTGATGTTGTTACGGAAGCTCCCTTAAGCTCCTCGCCTTCAGCAAATGCCATGGCTGGCATATATGTGAAGACCATCAGTGCAGACAGAAGAACAACAAGTACTTTTTTGAAATTCTTGTTCATTATCTTCTCCTCTTTCTTAATACAATAACTTATCAATTTTGATTAGTGATAACGAATAATTAAAAATTTGTTTTCCTTTATAACATGGGTTAATATGGATGCAGGGTCTTTGATCCATAAAGCATTTATATTGACCTCCTCCGGCAGGATCGTGATCGACAATACTGGAGGGCTTTGTTGGTAAGGAGGTTCGAGTGGCATGGGTATTTACATGGATGAAAAGACAGAGAAGTGGCGTGTGGTGTACAGCTACACCGACTGGTCGGGAGTGCGGCGCCAGACGTCCAAAAGGGGTTTTAGGACCAAGCGTGAGGCGAGGAAGTGGGAACAGGAGGCAAAGCTCCGGATGGAGGCGAGCCTGAACATGACTTTCCAGAGCTTTATCGAGCTGTATGAGGCGGACAGGAGGCCGCGGGTGAAGGCAAGCACCTGGATGATAAAGGACAATATCATGAGGTCCAAGATACTTCCTTTCTTCAGGAATTACAGGATGTCCGATATCCAGGCGAAGGATGTGATCAACTGGCAGAATGGGCTGATGGCGAGGGGCGAGGCGTATACGCCGGATTATCTCAGATCTATACACGCGGAGCTTTCTGCCACATTCAATCACGCAGTGAGGTATTACGGACTCCCGAAGAACCCGGCGAGATATGTAGGGGCACCGCACAAGGGCGCAAGGCACGAGATGCAGTTCTGGACCAGGGACGAGTATCTGAGATTCGCGGAAGAGATGAAGAGCAGGGGAATGTACTTCTATATCTTTGAGATGCTCTACTGGACAGGTATGCGAGCGGGCGAGCTGCTGGCGCTGACTGCCGGGGACATCGATCTGGATGAAGGGACTGTGAAGATAAGCAAAACATATCACCGTATGGCGGGCCGTGATGTCATAACATCGCCAAAGACGCCCAAGAGCAACCGCACGGTCACGATGCCGGTGTTCCTGTGTGATGAGATGCGGACATATATGAGGTCGAAGCGCGGACGGAGAAGCGGACGGTTGTTTCCTGTATCAAAGTACCATATAACGCATGAGATGAAGCTTGGCTGCGAGAGGGCCGGCGTAAAAGTGATAAGGGTGCACGACCTCAGGCACTCGCATGTGTCGCTCCTTATCAACATGGGATTCTCGGCGCTTGCGATAGGGGAGCGAGTGGGGCATGAGGCGGAGAAGATCACTTACCGCTACGCGCATCTTTTCCCTACTGTGCAGACAGAGATGGCGGCGCGTCTTGAGGTCGCGAGAGATCAGGAGATTTCCAACAAAAACGATTCTGACGGCATCCGGAATGGAGTATAATATACATAAGTGATAAAACGACGTGCGTTTGAGGGCGGCGCATTACTGAGGATGATCCGGCATGCCGCCGCTCCTTGTATGGGAATTTTCTGACAGAGGTTATGGAATTGGGCAAATATCTTATCGGCGTGGATGTCGGCGGAACTACTTCCAAGATTGCTGTATTTGACAGCGAGAATATATCTGAGATCCTGGTGAAGACGGCTGTGCCGGCCAGAACGGAAAGCGGCGGGGTGCATATACTTCCGGATATCGCTGAAGCGGTCTCGGTACTTACTGAGGAGCTTGGTATCGGAATGGATGACATAGCAGGTATAGGCATCGGGGTGCCGGGGCCTGTAGTGCGCGATAAAGAGACCGGCGGGTCTTACGTAAATAAATGTGTGAACCTGAACTGGGGAATAAAAGATGTCGCGGGAGAGCTTTCGGAGCTTACCGGAGTCAGCCGTGTGGCTGTGCTGAACGACGCGAACGCTGCCGCGCTCGGGGAAGTCATCTGCGGGACCAGTAAGGAGATCGCTGAAACGCGAGGCACATATGATGACATGACTGCCGTGGTAGTCACGCTGGGTACAGGGATCGGCGGAGGCATCGTAAAAGACGGAGAGATCATTCAGGGCGCGTTTGGCTCTGCCGGAGAGATCGGTCACATGAAGATCTGCCCGCAGCATCCGCTGCTTGGGGAGATCAACGCATGCTGCAGCCGGGATGAGCCTGATGAATCTGGAACTTATGCGTCTGCTGAGTCTGGAGCTGATGGAGCTGCTGAGTCTGGAGCTGATGTGGCTGATGAGGCCGTCAGGAGTTTCAACGACTTGGAGTATTATGCCTCAGCAACCGGGATCGCGCGTATGGCAAGAGCGACGCTTGCGACGCTTTCTGATGAAAGCTCGCTCAGGGTGCTTGTGAAGAGCAAGGGCAACGGTGCGGAGGGCGACTATTCTGCAGTGGACGCTAAGGCCGTTTTTGACGCGGCTAAAGCAGGAGATGAGCTGGCGCTCAAAGTCGTGGATTTCTTCGCTGAGACGCTCGGTACGGGCCTTGCGGCGGTATCATCTGTGATAGATCCTGACGTATTCATAATCGGAGGAGGCGTTGCCGGAGCAGGGGACTTCCTGCTTACAAGGGTCGAGAAGTATTACCGTGAAACAGTGTTCCACGCATCCCACAACACAGGATTCAGGCTGGCCGTGCTCGGTAACGACGCGGGTATGATCGGCGCGGCGTGCGCACTTCTGTAGAGAACAGGTTATCCTGTAACAGCAAGAACTATATACTGACTGATAATATGTTATTCATATTTATCAGTCAGTTTTTTTAATGATTTACTTCACAGTTCGATACAGGCAGAGATCGGCCGCCCCGAAGATGCCGCGCTGGCAGGCCAGCCCGTAAAAAGGCTGACCATGCCAGCTGAAAGGCGAGCATCTGCGGTATGGCCGTATGTATGGCGGCCCCCGCGAACGTAATGGAACGCGAGCGGGATCTCCATGCGTATGGAAACAAAATACTGCAAGAGAAATGCCCAAAAACAATTAAATACGGTAAAACGACATTTATAAACATATTTTCGACAGGATATAAAATAGGGTCTTTACAGTCTATGGGGAAGAGAGGATGATGTCACATACAGGAGGGGTCAATATGACATCATTTTTAGATCTGCTATCGCAAGAACTTCAAAACATGAAAGCAGAGCTCCGGGAACTCAGTCAGAATCAAGTCAAGCCAGAGAAGGTCAATATCATAGTAAAAAAAGAAAAAAACAGGTTATATTATTACAAAGGCGCAAAGAACAATAACAAGCGAACTTATCTTGGCGGTCCTGGATCTGTTAAACTGAAGAAAGCATTAGCATCAGCATATAAAGCAGTTCTGATGGAAAGCCTAGAGGGAAATATAAATCTACTTGAGACAATACAGAATAAATATATCCCATATGACAGGAATCATATCATAAAACAGCTGTCGCCATGCGTGCAGGATCTGGATTTCCCCAATACTGATAATATGATAATGAGTGAGCTGTTTCTGTGGATGCATGAACCATATGAGAAAAATCCAAGAGAATATCCGCGTACAGTGAACATAGCGAAAGACGGTACACGGGTAAGATCAAAATCGGAATGCATCGTATATAATGCGTTGCTTGATGCAGGAATACCATTCCGGTACGATCCGGTAATGAGTTTCAGGATCGTGGATTCCGATGGAAGGATCATTGTCATAAAAAAGAGTCCTGATTTTCAGATCAGATGTCCGGATGGTTCAGAGATATTGGTTGAGCATGCAGGCATGCTGAAGTCAGACGGCTATGCAGTAGACCTTGCATCCAAAATGCAGATATACCTCACAAATGGATACATTATCGGGAAAACATTGTTCGTCACTAGTGATGATGTAAATGGTGGGATTGATTCTGCCGAAATAGAGGACCTGATCAAAATGCTTTCAGCGAGGTTTCCAATGTTATAGATTTATAAAGAATAATTGGAACGAAAAATGAAGACATATGGTGACAGCGTGGTAACTGTTGTAGCGAAACAAGTCTAAGATACAAAAAGTTGGAACGAGAATAGAAGCTACATGGTGATAACGTGCCAGCGACTACACCAGAAACCGTCCAAGTGTACAGAAATTTGGAACGAAATAAAAGAAAGGGTGGAACTATCGTCCCACCCTGAGCTGCATATAGTACTGTTCCTGAAGGGCAGTCTCTTTCTGGAAGCTATTTCCTTAGTTCAGGATCGCCTTTTCAGTCTCCTTGTCGAAAACGTGGACTTTGTTCACGTTGACTGCGAGCTCGACTGTGTCGCCTGTCTTGACAGTGATCTCTGACGGGATCTTGGCGATGAGTTTTGTTCCGGAATATTCCATATACAGGAGAGTTTCAGAACCCATCATCTCATCCAGGTCTACTACAGCCTTCACCACGTTCTCGCCTGCGACGAATTCCTTCTCTGTGTGGAAGTCTTCAGGACGGATGCCGAGGACTACCGTCTTTCCGACGTAGTCCGCGAGCTCTTCGCGCGCTGACGGGATCTTCGTGTCGCCGAATACGATGTTGTAGCCCTCGTCTGCCTTCTCGACTGCAGCATCGATGAAGTTCATCTGAGGAGAGCCGATAAAGCCCGCTACGAACAGGTTGCATGGAGAATTGTAGAGCGCCTGCGGCGTATCGAACTGCTGGACTACTCCTGCGTTCATTACACAGATCCTGTCGCCCATGGTCATGGCTTCGATCTGATCGTGCGTTACGTATACGAACGTAGTTCCGAGCTGCTGATGCAGCTTGGAGATAGAGCTCCTCATCTCTGTACGGAGCTTTGCGTCCAGGTTGGACAGAGGCTCGTCCAGAAGGAATACGGACGGGTTTCTGACAAGAGCACGTCCAAGAGCGACACGCTGTCTCTGGCCGCCTGAAAGAGCTTTCGGCTTACGGTTAAGATACTCCTCAAGTCCGAGCATCTTAGCGGCCTCGTGCACCTTCTTGTCGATCGTCTTTTTATCGACTTTCTGGAGCTCCAGAGCAAAAGTCATGTTCTTGTATACAGACATGTGTGGATACAGAGCGTAGTTCTGGAAAACCATCGCTATGTCTCTGTCTTTCGGAGGCACTGCGTTTATGAGCCTGTCTCCGATGTAGAGCTCGCCGTCTGTGATCGTCTCGAGTCCGGCGATCATTCTGAGTGTCGTTGATTTTCCGCATCCTGACGGGCCGACGAGTACGACGAATTCCTTATCCTTGATCTCAAGGTTCAGGTCAGGAATGACCGTCACATCGCCGTCATATGATTTCTTTATATGTTTGAATGTTATACCAGCCATTTCTTTCCTCCTACTCTTTCACGCCGCCCAGCGCGACACCCGCGACGATGTATCTGGACAGCAGGATGTAAATTATGATGATAGGTACTATCGCGATCATTATCAGCATGTATACCTTGCCCATGTCGAACTTCAGGAAGTCCGCGCTTCTCAGAGCCGCGATCAGGATAGGAAGCGTTTTCTTGTTGTTGTCCGAAATGATGAGGGCCGGAAGGAAGTAGTTGTTCCATGCTGTAACAAAAGCGAATATTGCCTGTACTGCTATCGCCGGTTTCATGATCGGAAGAACGATCCTGTTGAAGATCTTGAATTCATTGCATCCGTCGATCCTCGCCGCTTCGACCAGCTCCATAGGGAGGCTGGACTGCATGTAGCTGTACATGAAGTAGAAAACAGCCGGTGCAGCGACTGACGGAAGGAACAGAGGCCAGAGTGTGTTCAGAAGGCCCATGTTGTCCATCAGGCGCATGAATCCGAGAGCTGAGACCTGCGTAGGCATCACCAGTATCAGCATGATGAAGATGAACGCCGGCTTCTTCAGCTTGAAGTTGTACGCGTATAGACCGTAAGCGGTGAGCGCCGAGAAATATGTGGCGAGCGCCGCAGAGCAGGTCGATACGATCAGGCTGTTTTTGATACCGGACAATACCGGGATGTTGGCGTCGTTAAGAACGTGCTTCAGGTTAGGGATGAACGCCTTGCCCGGGATCGCCGAGAAGCCCTGCATGATCTGAGCGTGGCTCCTGGTGGCGTTGATTATCAGTATATAGAAGAAGAACAGGCAGAGAAAGCTCAGGAATATAAGCAGCAGATACGCTACAACTGTTCTTACTTTCGAAGTCTTGATATTATTGTCATCCATCGCTTACTTACCTCCTTTCTTCGCTTTTTTCTTACCCAGTTTCATGTTGTCGTCTTTATTCAGCGTGAAGTATACGCCTATGCAGAAGATAGCGCATATTATGAACAGTATGACTGAGATGGCTCCCGCCATGCCATAGTTCTTGCTGAACAGGTGATTGTTCAGATACATGATGATAGTCATTACAGATCTGTCCGGAGTTCCTTTGCCGTTTGTCAGGATCTGCGGTACATCGAACATCTGCAGGCCGCCGATCATGGACGTGATCAGTACGTATACGAGTATCGGACGGATCATCGGAAGCGTTATCTTGAAGAACGTCTGCGTAGGTGTGCAGCCGTCCAGCTCAGCTGCCTCGAACAGTGAAGGGTTGATGCCCATCACGGCAGCCATAAGAAGTATCGTGGTATTACCGAACCACATAAGGAAGTTCATCAAAGCGACCAGTCCGCGCGCTCCCGCCACGTTGGCAAGGAACCGGAACGGTTCTTTCAGGATGCCTGCCGAGATCAGGAAACCGTTCACAGGCCCGTTCGCGGAGAACAGGGCGAAGAACAGCATAGCGAAAGCCGACGCCATGATCAGGTTAGGCATATAGATGACTACCTTGAAGAACTGCTTGCCTCTGATCCTGAGTCTTACGTCTGTGAACCAGGCGGCGAGCAGAAGCGAGATTATTATCTGTGGGATGAATCCCGCAAGCCAGAGGATGATAGTGTTCCCCATGTACTTCGGGAAGTCGCTCGCGAACAGAGCTTCATAGTTTGCGAGTCCGACAGGAGTCGGCCCTACGATCTTAAGGCCTACCCTGTAGTATTCAAAAAAGCTGTAATATATCGTAGATGCCAGTGGTATGAACTGGAATATCAGGAACGCGATGAAGAAAGGAGCGATGAAGATGTAGCCCCACTTGGCGTAATCTACGCTCTTTACTTTGGCGCCCTCATTGTTCTTACTCATATTGTCCTCGATTCATTGAAATACAGATAAATAATGGGGGCGGCGGGAGCCGCCCCCATATCAGTTACCGAACTGACTATTCAGGCCAGTTGACTGTCTTCAGATCAGGATAGAGCTCCTTGATCGCCTTTTCGAAGTTAGCCTTGGCTTTAGCTTCGTCAACGTTTCCGTCGAAGTAATCCTTGAATGCTGTCTGCATCTTCTCATTGCAGCCCTGGTCATATGGACCGGCGTTGCTCATGTCGATCTTCTTGGCAGCTTCTACAAACAGTGCGATGTGGTTCTGTCCGCCGAGGAATGCTGACTGGAAGTCGGAGTCGGCGATCTCCTGCATAGCTTCCTGGTTGTTTGTGTAGTCCTGAGTATCCTCAGTGATCTTCTTCATGATGTCCTTGTCGCATGTGAGCTTCAGCATAACGTCTTTAACGAGGTCAGTGTTGTCTGTACCTGTTGCAGCGCAGATCCATGTGCCGCCCCAGTAATATGGCTCTGGTCCATAGCATACAGCATAGTCGCCGAAGATTCCGTTTCCGACTTCCTGCTTTCCTCCCTGATCCTCAGGAGTCTCAAGAGAGTTGCCGAGCAGTGTGAAGTTGATTCCCCATGTTGAATAGAAGAATCCGAATACCTTACCCTTAGGACCCTGGTCAGCAGCCCAGTTCTCATCCCAGAGTGAAGTCTTGTTGTTGTATCCCTTGTCTGTGAATTCCTTAGTCTGGTCTACCCACTTCATGATGTTGGCGTCAACGTTTACTGTGTCGCCGTCTACCCATGGAGCAGATACGTTGTTGGAGAATGTACGATATGCGTCGTCATATCCTGACAGCATCTTGTATCCCTTGTCGCTGGCTTTCTTAGCTACTTCATTGAACTTATCCCAGTCAGCGAGAGCTTCCTGGACTTTATCAGGATCGTCTGTTCCGAGAACGTCCTTGGCGATCGAACGTCTGTAAGCGAACAGTCCCGGTGTAGCCTGCCATGTGGTTCCCTTCTGAACTCCGTCTACAGAGACGATGTCCTTTGTGTACTGATACTGCTGAGCCATGTCGTCGTCTGTGAGTCCGATCTCTTTAACGTCCATTGTGTAGTCGGAATCAACATACTTAAGAGCGTAGTCAGCTTCTACCAGGAAGATGTCGATCTTGTCATCTGCAGCTGCGTCAGCCTGTTTCAGCAGAGCCTCATCCAGCTTATCCTGATAGTTATTGCCCTCGTTAGGGTTGATAGTCCATTTAACAACTGTTCCGTCATTCAGTGTTGTTGTTGACTTATCCTCGGCAACTTCCTTTACCTCTGGATAGTAGTCGTTGAATCTGCTCTGGAATTCGTCGTTCCAGCACCAGATGTTCAGGACTTTACCCTGTTCAGCGGCTTCTTCTCCGCCTTTTTCCTCACTGCCGCCCTTATTTCCGCAGGCCGCCATTGAGAATACCATAGCGAATACGAGAAGCAGTGCCATGATGGTCTTAAAATTCTTTTTCATTTCAATCCTCCTCTCACCGGACGATCCGTTAACAACTACAACTGGGATCTCCGGTCCTTCACACTATATCCGTCAAGTAATCTGCCTGAGATGCTGATCTCATCGCTGGAATATGTTTCACCTTTTTCGATCATACTGACCAGTCTTCGGATGGACTCTCTTCCGATACCATCTGTATTCTGACGCCATGTTGTCAGCTGCGGCTTGATGACTTCAGAAAGGCTGATGCCGTCATATCCTGTGACGCTGATGTCCTCGGGGATGCTGAGACCTCTGCTTGTGATCTCATTGTATCCGCCAAGGGCTGAATAATCGTCTGGATACATGATGGCTGTCGGCGGTTCTGTCATCGCAAGAAGCTCTGCAGTGGCTCCCTTCGACGATTCGGGATCATGGTATTTCCCCTGTATGATGTATTCGCTTCGTACAGGGATATTGTGGTCCTTGAGAGCCTTACGGTATCCGGCCAGTCGTTTATCGGTGACCTGCGCGTTCTCGCCGTGGATGAATGCGATACGGTCATGTCCGAGCTCTATCAGCCGGGAGGCGAGGGTATACACTCCTGTCTCATTGTCCGACTGAACCGAGCTTCCTCCATCCAGGGTGTAGTCGATGGTGACAGCAGGGACTCCGCTCTGGATGAGCTCTCTCACGCTCTCATCATCAAAATTCACACACGCGATCACTACTCCGTCGCAGCGCCTGTACTTACAATGTTCCAGGAATGAAACAGACCTTCCGCCAACGTACTGGCTTATGAAAGTGATGTCATATCCCAGAGATTCGGCCTCTTCCTTGGCGCTGTTCAGGATGCGTGAAAAATATTCGTTCTTCAGACCGCTCGCATGCTCATCGACAAATAAGACCCCTATATCGTGCGATATATTAGTCTTAAGAAGCCTTGCCGCAGCGTCAGGCGTGTAGTTCATCTCCGTAGCTACGCGTCTGATCATTTCTGCTGTTTTCTGGCTGATGTCGGGATAACCGTTAAGAGCCTTGGAAACAGTAGCCGGAGAGACACCGCATTTTCTTGAAATGTCTTTGATAGTGGCCATGTTCTCCTCCAATCAGCATGTCAATCAGATCAGTTACGAATACGTTTTCGTACTTTCATTATATTTTGAGAAAACGATTTCGTCAACAGGTGAAATGAAAATTTACGAAACTTTTTCGTAAATTTTTTCAGACTGTCCATGATGTTGACACACATTATATAATGTGAGAAGAATCTGAGAAAGGATCGTAGGAGAAATGAAGTTTGGACATTTTGACGATGAGAAAAGAGAATATGTGGTGACAGATCCGAGGACCCCGCTGCCGTGGATCAACTATCTCGGGTCGGGAGATTTCTTCAGGCTGATATCCAACACAGGAGGCGGATACTGCTTCTACAGAGACGCGAGCCTGATGCGTATCACGAGATACAGGTATAACAACGACCACCCCGACTCGAACGGTCACTACTATTATATAAAGGACGGCGATACCGTCTGGAACCCCGGCTGGCAGCCTGTGCAGACAGAGCTGGATTCATATTCCTGCAGACACGGCATGGGATACACCGTGCTGGAGGGAAGCAGGAACGGCGTCAGGGCGAGACAGGAAGTGTTCGTCCCGCTGAAAGACAACTGCGAGGTCACGAGGATGACCCTCACGAACGAAAGCGAGAAAGAGAAGGATCTGGACCTCTTCAGCTATGTCGAGTTCTGCTACTGGAACGCTCAGGACGATATGTCCAATTTCCAGAGGAACTATTCCACCGGCGAAGTGGAGATCTCGGGAAGCGACATATATCACAAGACAGAGTACCGCGAAAGGCGGAACCATTACGCCGTATTCTCCGTGAACAAAACCCTCGCGGGCTTTGATACGGACAGGGCCTCGTTCCTTGGCAGCTACTCGGGAACAGACAGGCCTGAAGCCGTGCTCGCGGGAGAAAGCAGAAACAGCGTGGCGCGCGGCTGGGCGGTCATCGGGAGCCATCATCTTAAGTGCAGCCTGAGACCCGGCGAATCGGAGTCGTTCATATTCGTGCTCGCATACTGCGAGAACCCGCGCGACCGTAAATTCGTACAGAAGAGCGGTGCTCAGGACGATATCCTGCAGTCGATACCGGGCTCTCCTGTGATAAACAAAGAGCCGGCGGAAGCAGTACTTTCGAAGTACAGAACAGACGAGCAGGTAGACGGTGCTCTCGAGGAGCTGAAGGACTACTGGGAAGATCTTCTCTCTGTATATTCGATCGAGAGCGGGGACGAGATACTTAACAGAGCCGTCAACACATGGAACCAGTATCAGTGCATGGTCACGTTCAACATGAGCCGGTCCGCCAGCTACTATGAGAGCGGCCTTGGAAGAGGCATGGGATTCAGAGACTCCTGCCAGGATATACTGGGATTCGTTCACATGATCCCGGAGAAAGCAAGGGAGAGGATCATCGATATAGCGAACACACAGTTCGAGGACGGAAGCACATATCACCAGTATCAGCCGCTGACCAAGAGAGGGAACATGGGCGTAGGAAGCGGTTTCAACGACGACCCCCTGTGGCTGATAGCTGCTGTGTCAGCATATATACGGGAGACCGGCGACCTGTCCATACTGGACGAGCAGTGTGACTTTGATAACGATAAGAGCAAGAGAGCACCGCTCCTGGAACATCTGAAGAGGAGCTTTGACTTCACGGCAACACACAAAGGGCCGCACGGGCTTCCTCTGATAGGGCGCGCAGACTGGAACGACTGCCTTAATCTGAACTGCTTCTCGCTGGAGCCCGGGGAAAGCTTCCAGACGACCGGGCCGAGTGAAGGCCCTGTCGCGGAGAGCGTCTTCATCGGCGGCATGTTCGTGAAATACGGAAAAGAGTACGCAGACATACTTAAGTGTCTCGGAAAGGGAGCTGATGCTGAAGAGGTGCTTTCCGAAGTCTCGAAGGTGGAGCAGGCTGTGCTTACAGACGGCTGGGACGGAGAATGGTTCAGGCGCGCGTACGACGCTCAGTCAAAGCCTGTGGGAAGCAAGGTCTGCGATGAAGGAAAGATCTACATCGAACCTCAGGGGATGTGCGTCATGGCTGGGGTCGGACTGGATAACGGATACGCCGGGAAAGCCCTTGAAAGCGTAAAGGAACATCTGGAGTGCGACTATGGCGTAGTTATTCTGGACCCTCCATATACAGAGTATCATCCGGAGCTTGGAGAGATAACGTCATACCCGCCGGGATACAAAGAGAATGCGGGCGTGTTCTGCCACAATAATCCGTGGATCGTGATCGCCGAGACGATACTCGGCCACGGCGACCGCGCGTACAGCCTCTTCAGGAAGATATGTCCGGAATACCTGGAAGACATAAGCGAGGTGCACAGGACTGAGCCGTATGCATTCTGCCAGATGGTGTCAGGCAAGGCGGCGCCGGTGAAAGGCGAAGGAAAGAACAGCTGGCTCACAGGATCCGCTTCATGGGGGTTCACGGCAGTATCGCAGCATATACTCGGTATCAGACCGGCGATGGACGGCCTCGTTGTGGATCCGTGCATACCGTCAGACTGGAAAGGTTTCCATGCGATAAGGAAGTTCCGCGGAGCCGTATATAATATAGATGTAGAGAATCAGCATGGAGCCGGGAGCGGCGTTTCAGAGATCCTGGTGAACGGCGGGAAGATCAGCGGGAACGTCATCCCTGTATCCGAGGCCGGGTCAGAGGTCGATGTGAAAGTCGTTCTATAAAGGAGGGAAGCGGCAGGAATATATTGACATAGTGAGTATCAGAGGACGAAAAAGCCACCCTTCCGATTGTAAGACCCGGTAGGTGGCTTTGACCACAAAAAAGGCTTATCGCTAAGCGATTCCTCTTGATATTATATTATCATCAGAAAAAAGAACTTGCAAGTACGATCAGGAAACAATAATGTTTTGTTTTCTGTAAAATGAAGTATAATATAGTTAAGACAAAAACCTTTTTTGATCTTCGGTAAGAAGGGGTGTGACAGATATGACTGGAAAAAACAAAGTAATGACTTTGATCATGGCGATCATGCTCGTCGCGGCGGCCTTAACGCTTTCCGCATGCAACAAGGCGTCGGGTACAGAAAACGGCGGGAAGACTGAGAGCCTCGTCGCGGGTAAATGCTATGTGCTTACCGAGATGAGCTCTGAGGACGGACCATACGACGAGAAAACAGTAGAGGAGATGTTCGATATCAAAGACATCTCTGAATACATGTCGGTATACTTCGGAAAAGACGGGAAAGCAAGGCTGTCAAGCGTGCTGTATAAGGATGATGTACTTGTGAACGATTACAGCGAGAAAGGTGAGACGGTCACGATAGACATGGACGAGCTGGAAGACATGACGTTCACTGTACATGATGACGGCACGCTGTCGACTGTCTACGTCGATGATGAGGACGATTTCCCTCTGACAATGACAGAAACGGATGAATTCCCTGAGCTTCTGAAAGAATACGAAGGGAAATAGAGCAGACGTTATGGCAGGCAGTAAAGACAGACTTAAAGAGATCGAGAAGCAGCGCAGCCTCACTGAGGCCGAGAAGCGGAGAGTGGAGCTGTTCAACGATACATGCATGGATCTGGAGCGTCAGGGATACAGGGGAACAGAGCTCACGGTAAGCATCGTGAAAGCCAATGTATTTGCCCTTGTGTTCGGCATCCCTGTTTTATGCATAGGGATCGGGCTTTTCTTGATGAGATTCGGAGCCGCCGGAATGGGCAGCATGACATTCAGAGAGCTTCTGATCTGGCTGATCGGCCTGTTCGTAATGATCGTGCTTCATGAGTTCATACACGGATTCACATGGGGACTGTACGCGGAACACTATTTCAAAGATATAGAGTTCGGATTCATCAGAAAGTATATGACTCCATACTGCACGTGCACTGTGCCTCTGCGTAAACGCGAGTACATACTCGGGGCGCTCATGCCCCTTATAGTCCTCGGGATCCTTCCGACTGTCGCGTCGATGTTCAACGGGTCGTTCATCATGCTTTTCTCAGGCCTGATAATGACGATCTCCGCGGCAGGAGACATTCTGATCGTACGGGAAATACTGAAGCACGGGTCAAAATCAGATGATGTATTGTATATGGACCATCCTACGATGGCCGGTGGAATGATGTTTGAAAGATAGAAAATGAATCTGGCAGAATTAAAAACAGGACAAAACGCGGTTATTGCAAGTGTTGGCGGAGAGGGAGCTCTTCGCCAGCATTTTCTTGATATGGGGCTGATACCGGGGGCAGAGCTCACGGTCGTCAAGTTCGCGCCTCTGGGAGACCCGATAGAGATACAGGTGCACGGCTATGAGCTTTCGCTCAGGCTGGCTGAAGCAGCCAAGATCGACGTCAGAAAGATCGATAAGCGGGCAAACCCGCATACGAGGGTGAACAGGATAGACCCTTCAGAGCACCCGGGACTTGGTGAAGACGGCAGATATCACTCCAGAGAAGGGGAAGATCCTCTTCCGGACGGCACAGTTCTGAGGTTTGCTCTTGTGGGCAATCAGAACAGCGGCAAGACGACTCTTTTCAACCAGCTCACAGGCGCCAACCAGCACGTTGGGAATTTCCCGGGTGTTACGGTAGACCGGAAAGACGGCCCGATCAAAGGCCATCCGAATACTCTTGTTACGGATCTTCCCGGCATCTACTCGATGTCGCCATATACGAGCGAAGAAATAATATCGCGTCAGTTCGTGCTGGATGAAAAGCCGCAGGCTATAATCAACATAGTGGACGCGACTAATATAGAGAGGAATCTGTATCTAACCATGCAGCTCCTTGAGATGGACGTCCCGATGGTCGTCGCGCTGAACATGATGGACGAGATCACAGCCAACAACGGCGCGATAGACATAAACAAGATGGAGGAAAAGCTGGGAGTTCCTGTAGTTCCGATATCGGCTGTGAAGAACGCCGGAGTGTCAGAACTGATCGACCATGCTCTCCACATCGCGAAATATCAGGAGCGTCCTTCAAAGCAGGACTTCTGCAGTAAGGACGACCACGGCGGAGCCATACACAGGGCTATACATGCAGTTCAGTCTGTGATAGAGGACCATGCGGAGAGAGCTGATATCCCGCCTCGCTTCGCCGCGACGAAAGTCATAGAAGGAGATAAGCTCGTGCTGGAGAAGCTTTCTCTTGACCAGAACGAGCTGGACATGATCGAGCACATGGTCGTCCAGATGGAGCACGAGGGCGGCATGGACAGAGCAGCCGCCATGGCGGACATGCGGTTTGACTTCATAGAGCGTGTCTGTGAGAGCACGGTGGAAAAGCCGGAAATGAGTATCGAGCGTAAGCGCTCTGAGAAGATCGACGGCGTGCTTACAGGAAAATGGACAGCGATCCCATGTTTTATAGGGATCATGGCGGTCGTATTCATTCTGACGTTCAACTATATAGGCCCCTTCCTCCAGGGCATCATTGAGAATATGATAAACAGCCTGGCGGGTGTGGTAGGCAAAAGTCTTGAGGGATCAGGAGTGAATCCTGCCATACGCGGCCTGATCAACGACGGGATATTCGGAGGAGTCGGAAGCGTACTCAGCTTCATTCCAATAGTAGTGACTCTTTTCTTCTTCCTTTCGATAATGGAAGACAGCGGCTATATCGCAAGAGTTGCTTTCGTTATGGACAAGCTGTTCAGAAGGATCGGTCTGTCCGGAAGGAGCATAGTTCCTATGCTGATCGGATTCGGGTGTACCGTGCCTGCGGTAATGGCTACGAGGACGCTCCCGAGCAGAAGAGACAGGAGACTCACCATACTGCTTACGCCTTTCATGAGCTGTACAGCCAAGATCCCGATCTATGCGTTCCTGGTGAATGCTTTCTTCCCGGGAAAGGGCGGATTCATAATGACCGGGCTGTATGTACTCGGGGTATTTACTTCGATACTGATCGCGCTTGCGTTCAAGAAGACCATATTCAAAGGTGAAGCGGTACCGTTCGTGATGGAGCTTCCGAACTATCGTATGCCTGGTGTCAGAAATGTCCTTCAGCTGCTGTGGGACAAGGCGAAGGATTTTCTTCAACGCGCGTTCGGCGTCATTCTTTTCGCGACGATAATCGTGTGGTTCCTGAGAAGCTTTGACTTCTCACTGAACCTCGTGAGTGATTCGGAAGACAGCATCCTGGCTTCTATCGCGGGGATCATGGTACCACTGTTCGAGCCGATAGGTCTCGGAGACTGGCGTATAGTGACGTCGCTTATCAGCGGGTTCATGGCCAAGGAAAGTGTAGTCGCGACTATGAAGCTTCTGTTCGGCGCAGACGTTTCTGCAGCGCTGAGTCAGGTATCTGCCGCGGCTCTTCTGGTGTTCTCGCTTCTGTATACGCCTTGTGTGGCAGCCGTCGCGGCGGTAAGGCGTGAACTCGGAGGGATGACCGCGCTTTCAATGGTAGTATGGCAGTGTATGGTAGCCTGGGCGGGCGCCTTCATTGTCAGAGCCATACTCATAGCCGCGGGGCTGTAAAGTATTTGATTATCACTGATTTGGTATTATAATATAGAAAGAAAACCGCCCGGGTGAAGAATGATCCGCCCGGGAGGAGTAAAGGAAACCGCCCGGAAGGGTTTTGATATAGGGAAAGAAGGAGCAGAAAAATGGCGAAAAATCTATTCAGTAACGCGGACGTACTCAAATGGATGCAGTATTTTGCTGACAACACGCCTATCGATCTGGAGCAGATAACGATGATGGACGTTACAAAAGGGAACGCGAACATCATTCCTATGGTAGAGGCTCACAAGGCAGTGCTCGCTTTCATGGAAGCCGGAGACAAGGAAGTGTTCTACAGGATGTGGAACGCGGGGCTCGGCGACTGTGAGGTGTGGTATAACGAAGGATCGGAACCCGTTGGAGCGATCAAGCATGACAGCCTCAAGGATATGATAGACCGCGGCATCAATGAATCAGCCGGAATGCTCGTCGTAAATAAGAAGGCGCTTTCAACGAACAAGAGCGGGCTCGGAAATCTCCTGGCCGGAGCTACTTCCAAAGAGGTCGGTAAAGAGATCAGGAATATCATCATGACGAAGATGAGGATCGACTCTGAGGACACAGTCGTAGTCGTCGGCGGTGAGGTAGTGGCGATCGACGCTGCTTTCCGGGCAAACGAAGGCCACATCGTAGCAGTGGAATACAACCATAAGGAGAGAGACGCGCTGGAAGAGAACATCTCATTCTACGATCTGAGAAACGTGACTGTTCTCGACCACGTCGACAAGGAATCTCTTGACGATTACCCTGGACCGAACGTCGCTTTCCTGACAGCATCCGCAAGCACCGAGCAGGAGGTCAAATGCCTTACTGAGCTTAATCCGGATATCATACTCGTCGTATACACGCTTGACTTCGTAGCGGCAGGAAGGATGAAGCAGGTACTTGAATCCGTCGGCATCAAAGACCCAGAGATCATCCAGGTATCGGTATCGAGACTGAAGAGCAACAATACATTCACGACAGAGCCGGCGCCATGGATAATCACAGGATCGCGTGAAGCTATGTCGGAGGAATAGGAGCGCAGCCGGTATCACGCAGATCTGTACCGCAGCCGAGTAGGTACGCAGCCGCTGCCACGCCGGCCTGCGCCGCAGCAGGCACGTGCACGTATCACAGAAATGTGTAATGCAGCCAGACAACAGCCATATAAGTTGTCTGGCTGCTTTTTATGTGCGCTGATAAAGCCTGCGGCTTCGATTTCCGCCGGCCGGCTCCTGGTCCGATTTCCGCCGGCCGGATCCTGGCTCATGCAGTCCCACTGCAGGCTTTTGTCGGCTTCAGTGGTGGCCGCGCCACCACCACTTTTTTATATGCCACCACTACAGGCCTGCAGGCGGGTATTGTGTAAGCCTCATTGGTGGCTGTGGCACTACCACTTCTTTATATGCCACCACTACAGGCCTGCAGGCGGGTATTGTGTAAGCCTCATTGGTGGCTGCGCCACCACCAATTCCGTATGTGCCACCACCGGAGGCCCGCAGATGGGTACTATATAAGCTTCAGTGGTGGCCGAAGCACCACCACTAATTCCATATCAGCCGCCGCCAGGGCCAGATCTGAAATGGTGAAGAATGAAAAAACTGCTGCAGATATGAGAGAAATGTCATATCTGCAGCAGTTTTATGATACATATTTTGCGGATCGAAGCGCGTTTCGGAAGCGCGGCAGGAGCGGTCAGAAAGGAAGGATGCCTGCTGCCTGATCCGCCTTGGCCTGTTCCAGAGTGCGGCGCTCCGGGATCTGCATCAGATAATCGCGAAGCTCGTCGATTCCTTCGCCGGTCTCGCTGCTTACAGCGAAGATCTTCTGGCATCCGGCTTCCTTAAGCCATCTTGTCACCATAGGGATGTTCGCATTCGGAAGGTCGATCTTGGTGATGATGCCGATCATCGGCCTTGTGGTGAATCCGATCTCGCCCGGGCAGAATACGTTGTAAGGCTCATTGGCCGCGCACAATACTCCGATGACGTCGGAATCGAAAGAGATGCTGCACAGCGCGTGCGCGATCTTTTTACTTTCGATATATTCACCCGGCGTATCGATGGTTATGTCCCAGGAGTTGTTATACTGTGTTTTATGATAATGAAGCTTCTCGCCTTTCAGTGCCTGCGTAAGGCTTGTTTTTCCTGCCTCTGTTCTTCCGTATAAAAATAGTTTCCTCATAATAATCCGTTTACTTTATTACATATCTTCAGTTGAATGATAGCTGATATGTGGTTGCCGTTCAAATAACAGCCGGCATGGTCTGGAGTATTCCGGCACTGACGCCGGTAAGCGTCTGTTAATAAGCGCGCTTCCCACTCTGCTGGTCTGCCTTGGCCTGCTCAAGCGTACGGCGCTCAGGTATCTGCATCAGATAATCGCGGAGCTCCTGGATACCTTCGCCTGTCACGTTGCTGACAGGGAATACTCTTTCGCATCCAGCTTCTTTCAGCCACTGCGATACCATCGGTATGTTCGTGTTCGGAAGGTCTATCTTGGTGATTATACCTACCATCGGACGGGTTGTGAATCCTATCTCACCCGGAGAGAAAATGTTGAACGGCTCATTAGCCGCGCAGAGTATGCCGATAACGTCCGCATCGAATGATATGCTGCAGAGCGCGTGCGAAACACGCTTGCTTTGAGTATACTCTCCCGGCGTGTCGATCGTTATATCCCAGGATTTATTGTACTGGGTCTTCTCGTAGTGAAGCTTCTCGCCCTTCAATGCCTGCGTAAGACTTGTTTTCCCCGATTCACTTCTTCCGTATAGAAACAGTTTTCTCATATGTCCTCCGTCCTTTATATAATATATCAAAGAGGCATATTTTATGCAAGAATTTGTCTTAAGCTGCAATAAAAGTGCGTGCTCGTGTGTTTACTATACAGAAGGGCAGAAGAAAGAGAAGACGCCCGTAAAACCTGAAAGGAGATATAGATATGAAAAAGATAACGGCAGTGATCGTTTTGATCGTGATGACAGCCGCAATGACCGTATCGTCATTTGCGGTGACAGGAATAACCAGAAAAGAAGCGATAGATAAGGCGCTGAAAGACGCCGGCCTCACGAGGTCCGAGGTCCGCGCGCTCGACGCAGAGAAAGACGGCGGCAAGTTCGAGGTGGAGTTCATCAGCAAAGCCGACAAGACAGAGTTCGATTATGAGATCTCGAAGAAAGGGACCATACTGGAAAAATCCGTAGAGTACAGATACAAACATGATAATTCCAAAGAGAAGATCGGCAGGGAAGCCGCAAGGAAGAAGGCCGCCGACCACTCCGGAGTGAGTTATAATAAAGTAAAGAAAGGTACCTGCAAGTATGAATACAGCAACAAGAAGAAGGAAGGCAAGTACGAGATAAAATTCAGAAGCGGCAAGTACATATATGAATATGAGATCCTTGCGCCGACAGGCGAAGTGATGGAAATGGAAAAGAAGCGGAAATAGCGGGGACAGATCAAACGAGTATGGCAGTTGTATATCTGGATGAGAGGTTGATACTGGATATGGCAGACGGCGATAAAGAGGCTTTCAGAAAAATCTATGAAGCCACTGACAGCACCGTCTATGGTTTAGCATTGTCGATCCTTAAGAACAGACAGGACGCTGAAGACGTGATGCACGATGCCTACATCAGGATATACAGCGGCGCGCATTCGTATAAGCCGGAAGGAAAGCCGCTCGCATGGATCGTATCGATAGTAAGGAACCTGTGTCTGAACAAGATAAGAGAAGGAAACCGGGCAGATGGCTTTGATGACGAGAAGATCAGCGAGGTGGAAGACCCAGGCGATGAGATAGAGCAGCTGACTGCAAGAATGGTGCTTGACGCCGCGATGGATGTGCTGGACGATGAGGAACGTGAGATCGTCCTGCTGCATGCGGTCACGGGATACAGGCACAGAGAGATCGCAGACCTTATGGGAATGCCGCAGGGTACCGTACTGTCAAAATACAACAGAGCGCTGAGAAAGATGAAAAATGAACTGAACGGAAAGGAGGACGCAGAATGAACGGCGGTAAGAACGACAGGCTGACAAATGAAATGATCAAAGAAAAGCTGGAAGAAGCCGTGAAGAGCGAAACGCCTGATATGCTTGACGGCCTCCTTTCAGAGATCGAACAGACAGAACAGAAAAGCAAAACGGCAGCCGGGCCTGCCCTGATTCCGGTGCCTGTCGCGGCTGAAAAGAAGCAGAAAAAGCCAGGCCTGAACAAGAAGAACTGGTACAGAGGACTTGCGGCGCTGGCCGCTGCGTTGGTATTGTTCATCGGAGCGGGGAGCATGCTCCGCATGCAGAATGAATCCTTTGCCGTAGTCGGGATCGACGTAAATCCAAGCGTCGAGCTGTCGGTAAACAGATCAGACCGTGTAGTGGCAGTGAACACGCTCAACGATGAGGGAGAAGAGCTTGTCAGTGAGATGGACCTTAAAGGAAGCGACATAAATGTTGCCTGCAACGCGCTGATCGGCGCCATGCTGACACACGGATACCTTACAAACGAGTCCAACTCAATGCTTGTTTCTGTGCGGGCTGAAGACAGCGAGAAAGGCAGGCAGCTGGAGCAGGAACTGTCTGCCAGACTCAGCCGGTTTCTGGAGAATTCAGAAGTTGCGGCAGCGATAATAGGCCAGTATGTGGAAGACGACAGTGAACTTGAAGCATTTGCGGATAAACATGGTATCTCACTAGGGAAGGCACTTCTGATCAGAAAGCTTCTCGCGAGCGGAAGCAGCAGGATGTCCGAAGAGGCTCTGCTCAAGCTGTCGACACAGGAACTCATACTTCTGGGGCAGCAGAGAAAAGTACAGCGTGAAGATTCTTACGGAAAAGCCGATACAAGCAAGTATATTGGAAAAAGCAAAGCCATCGACCTGGCGCTCAGTCAGGCAGGCGTCACGAAAAAGCAGGCTGTGGGCGCAAGAGCCGAGTTTGACTGTGACGACGGGGTCATAATCTATGAGGTGGAATTCACAGCGGGCGGTACGGAATATGAATACGATATCGACGCCTCTACAGGGAAGGTCATCTCACATGAAGAGGAAGAGGAGAGAGGTTCTTCATCGGTAAAGAAACAGCGTGAAAGCGCTGACGATGACGACGGTGACGATGATCGTGACGATGACCGGTACGACCGCGACGATGACGACGATGACGACGATCGTGATGATGACCGGTACGACCGCGACGATGACGACGATGAC
>JAFWJS010000030.1 GCA_017511535.1 Eubacterium sp.
AGCCAGGAAATCCTTGTTGCGGCTTTTCTCGAGAAGGCGCACAGTCAGGTTGTCCCTTACCGTCTCCCAGCTGAGATCTACAGCCGGTGGAGTAGGAGCATTCCTTGCAGCCTCATATCTGTTAGCCAGATCCACAAGCAGGAATCCGATATCCTCTCCGTTCTCATGACGCTCATACAGATCGTCGATATACAGTGTAGGCACAGCATCGCTTCCCTTTGGCCTGAAAGTCAGTCCATGCAGCTTCTGATCATTCATTTTGGATATCTCCACATCATCGATGACCAGATCCTGATATACCTCATCTGGCAGGAAATCCGGCAGCTCCTCTTTAATGATCTTAATGAATTCTTTTACTTCCATTCTTCTTACTCATCCTTTCCATCATCCACAGTCTGAAACGATAACCTTCGATCCTCTTCTCCTGGTGTTCTCTGTCCAGTTGGATCCTGTCTTTAGTGATAACTTCCATTCTTCCTCCTTTCTACAGACCCATTACTTCTTTCACGACATGGTCGCTCATCCTGACCATTCCCACGAGCACGAGCATATTGAACGCAAGCTCTCCGACATACTTCCACACCATAGTCGCCGCTGCTGCATCCTTATCCACGACAGGCGGGCTTGCTGCAAACTTGCTGAATATGATGCAGGCAAGCACTATGATCGCACCTTCAAGACACACTCCCGCATAGCTCTTCAGAAAGCTGACTCCCACGCTTTGGGTAGGCTGACCGGCAAAGGTTGATAGCGGTATTGGCGCGATTGCCGTGTACATATACAGGCGGAAGAACCTGCCGTAGACAGTGAGTATGATGATGAACGACATCACGGTGATGAACAGACTGCCGATCAGCGTCACCGCCCAGAGCGGAATGCTCTCGAAGAAGCCGCAGTTCTCTATCGCCGTCACCATCTCGTTCGGCAAAGTCGTCTTGGTCGCAGATCCTATGCCTGAAGCGTTCATGATCGTTCTCATCGCTCCCTGAGCTATATCGAAGAGTGCCATCATCAGATCGAGTCCGTATGTGACTACACCTTTGGCAATTGCAAACCTGATAAACAGCTTAAGAGCATGCTCCGGTCTCTTCACATCAGTCAGGCTTCCGCAGGTCTTGACCACTCCCATCAGGAAAAACAAAACGAGCAGCGCCAGGCCTATGCCCTTAACTGCTCCGTTGATCTGCTGTATGACGTGCCATATGCCTCCGCCCTTGAAGCTCTGAGGTGATGTGGTCAGAAGCGACCACACTTCCGCCATCTTTGTGTTCCAAGTATTCAGTGCATTCTCTAGATTCTGCACTACCCAGTTGTCGCTGTCCAAAACCTGTCACCTCCCCTCCTAATTTGATTGCTTACCATAGGATTCACCTCTCCTCTCTGTCGCGGTCATGTTTTTTTCGGGTAACGCTGTGAGCACGCCTGTCTTTCAATTCCGCCGCTTTGCCTTCGTTCCAGCGGCTGACATCCCCGGTCAGGTATCCCGTTATCCTTCTGACGCGCTCAAACCTGACGCCCTCGCCGACCATGCCGTCAACGTTCTTCACTCTGTTGTTCGTCATGTGCTTTCCTCCTTCCTGCGCATAATAAAAGGCCGGTACTTTCGCACCGGCCGCCAGCAACTGATTATTATGTTGTTTCTTCTACTTCAGCACGAGCGGGCTGTCTGCTGCTCTTTCACGGATTTTATTTACTTCCTCGAATACCGCCTGATAGTCTGCAGCCGCCTGTTCGTCAGAGGGGTCGAACTGCACATCTGACGGATATTCAGCGATATACATCTTTCCGTTCTTCTCGCCTATAACGCTGTAGCTCGGAAGCATCTCGTAGTCCTTGTCCGCAGGATCATAAGCCTTGATCGAAACAAGCCTGCCGCCGCAGTTCGCTTCTCTGGCTGCAACATTGTAGATCGTGATGGATGTCCTGCTGTCCACAGTGTAATCCCAGCTGCTGCCGTGAGTAAGCGTGATCGTGAAATGATCAGTATCTATCGCTTTCTCATCTCCGCCGCCCGCAAGCTGCAGATTGGATGCGATGTCATAGTCGTCTGATTCTTCTGTAGTCTCATGCCCGGTCTCTGTC
>JAFWJS010000031.1 GCA_017511535.1 Eubacterium sp.
GTGCTGTCCGAAGGGTATTGAACGAGGTTTTGATAGTTTTTTCAAAGAGTGATGAATCGCTGTAACCGTTGCAAATAAAAGGAGACAGCGAACTATGTCACTGTCTCCGGAATGGTGGAGATGAGGGGAATCGAACCCCTGTCCGAAAATATTTCTGCAGTATTTTCTCCGGGCGCAGCTGATGTTTTGGAGATTCGCCCGTCTTGACGTCCGTCAGCAGACTTCAGGCTTCGCTATCCCGTAAGTCCTCACGCGGTACGGGAGTCCCGCGCAAGGTTTCCTGCATAGTCGTTGCCAGTACTCACGCCTGCAGGTGAATGTGAGCTGACATCGCGGCAAGCGCTATGCTGCCATTGCGAAATTGTTGTTAGTTTTGTCGTTTATTCTTTAACGGCCGCTATTATAGTGGATCGGCGCCACTGCCCGCTTATACTGTTTCTATACCCCCGTCGAAACCATTACACCCCCTTGATGCAGGGATCATCTCTGTCCCCGGGTGGCGCATTCACGTCACCCCCAGAACCGTCCCCAACAGTCACATTCTGCTCTTCAGCGCGCGCTCCATCTTACGGTCGGCATCTTTCTTTGCCATGTCGTCGCGCTTGTCGTACAGTTTCTTGCCTCGCGCGATCGCGATATCTACCTTGGCCAGGCCTTTTTCATTTATATACATCTGAAGCGGAACTACTGTCTTGCCTTCTTCAGTCGTCGCGCCAAGTATCTTCCTGATCTCCCGCTTGTGCAGAAGAAGTTTTCTCGGCCGAAGTGGATCGACGTTGAACCTGTTGCCCTGCTCATAAGGACTTATGTTCATTCCATACAGTATTACTTCTCCGCGCTCTACCTTGGCGTAGCTTTCCTTGATGCTCACCTTGCCTGCGCGGACTGACTTTATCTCAGTTCCGGTAAGCGAAATGCCTGCCTGGTATGTCTCATCTATGAAATAATCGTGGCGCGCTTTCTTGTTGTTGGCGACAAGCTTTATCGTTTTCTGCGCCATGCGTATCACTCCTGTTCTTCAGCGGTCACCGCTGATGCAGGTGCCGGCGCAGCTTCCTGAGGCTCCTTATCTTCCTCTTCAGGGAGCACATTCCTTGAGAACACTCTTCCGGGCGGATACAGCCTGATGTTGACTTTACCCATGATCGAATTTCCGGGAACACACCCTACCATAGCGGCTCTGCTGTCCTTACTGTGCAGCCTGTTGTCCCCGAGTACGAAGTATCTGCCCTCAGGTATCACCATGTCCACATTCCCGTCTGTCGCTCCGTCTGCCGTATAGTCGTCGTTTCCGGTAACTCCGTTGACCTTCAGCTCGCCGTTCCTTATCACTATATGATCTCCCGGAACTCCAATGATCCTTTTGATCATCATCCTGCCTGTGTTCGGCTCAGAGAACACGACCACGTCCCCGCGCTCAGGGTCATTTTTCTCGTAAGCCGTCTTGTCGATAAGAAGCCTGTCGTCCGGATGCAGCTCAGGGAACATTGAATTTCCCGAGACTCTGGTCACCTGGAAGAAATGCCTCGCCACAAGCGCCGCGGATGCCAGTATCGTGAGATTCCTTATTATCCTGTTCATATCCAATTACCCTTCTTTAACGTCGTACACGTTATGTATCACGCCCATATTGCCGAGCGGAAGCAGCCTGAACACAGCTTTCCCTACGATCGTGTCCTGATCGATGAATCCGACCTCACCGCTTCTGCTGTCTATACTCACTTCGCGGTTGTCTCCCATGCAGAAAAGCTTCCCTTCAGGGACGACAGCATCTTCTATATAGCCTGTCGTATCGCCGTCTCTCGTGTAGCTCTGATCGTCAGGCTCTCCGTTTATATATACCTCGCCGTGCACTATACGAATCTTGTCTCCCGGCACTCCGATGACTCTTTTTATCAGAAGCTTGTGCTTCCCGCTGTCGTCCAGGAGGCTGTTTGAGTTTGTCCTGAACACTATGACGTCGCCCTTCTCCGGCTGCCCGCCGAACTTGTATGCCAGACGGCTCAGGAATATGTAGTCATTCGCGTAGAAATTCGGCTCCATCGAGCTTTCTTTCACCACAGTCGGCTTGACTATCATCGATATCGCAAGCGCGATCACTATGGCTATCGCTATGTCTCTTACCCATTCAAGTATTACCTGCTTAGTCGTGCTTGTTTTCTCTACGGTTTTCTTTTCTTCGCTCTTTTTCTCTTCGCTCATGCTCTCTTACCCTTGCCCATGCTCTTTTTCGTGCTCTTCTGTATTTCCGATCTTATCTGAACAAAATCCTTCGGAAGCTTCGCGTGAACTGTCTTACCGCTGATCTTGGGAAAATCATCATCCAGATCTCCGAACTCCAGCTTCCATGCGGTGAGCAGCTGATGTGTCAGCCCGAACTTATCGCGGAGCGCTTTGTTCACCTCAGGATCTCCGTACTTCGGGTCTCCCGCGAGCGGATGACCGGACTCGGCAAGCTGTACTCTGATCTGGTGGGTCCTTCCTGTCTCGATCTCGACCTCAGCCAGTGTGAAGAATCTCTCGACCGTATCCGGTATCCCCCGGATCCTGCCTGTAAGTACCGGCCTGACATGCGTCACAGCTGACTTTGCGCTTTCCGATGTATCAGGCTCCGTCATCCGGCTCACATTCCGTGCTTCATCTTTCTCTATGGATCCGGTCAGTGTCGTTTCTTCACTTATCATCCCGCACACGACCGTAAGATAGAATTTTCTGATCTTCTCCCGGCTCCTGATCAGGCCGTTCAGCTTCTTCAGAGCGTCGTAGTTCTTCGCGAAGATCACGAGCCCTGTCGTATTCCTGTCGATACGGTTGACCGGCGACGGACTGAATGTTTTCTCTCCGGCAGGGTCAAATTCCCCCTTCTCCATGAGATAGCCCTGGACCTGATTCGTAAGATGGTTGCTCTTCTCTGTCTTGTCGCCGTGCGTCAGGAGTCCGGCCGGTTTGTCACATATAAGTATGTCGTCATCTTCATACGCGGTCCGGAAAGTCTTTCTGACCGGTCTCGTCTTCTCTTTGCCGCGGGTGCCTCTTAAGCTCACGACCTCTTCATCGGTGAGGTACAGTCTCAGCACATCGCCTTCACTCAGATCAAAGTCATCCTTAACGCGCTTCCCGTTTACTTTGGCATCCTTCCGGATGATCCTGTATATATGCGAAAGCGGCGCCTGAGGCAGATATTTCCGCAGGAATCTGTCGAGACGCTGTCCCTCTTCATTTTTCCCGATAACGATCTCAACCATGAAAATATTATACCGCATAAGGCGCCGCACTGCAAAGTGTTCATGCTCCTAAACAGTTGTTTTACAGTACTATATGACCTGTTCAAACAGCTGATTCTATGTTAAAATAAGAATACACTTCAAAGGGAGAGAAAATATGAAGGCAAAAAGAAATTTCCGTGATTTTATATATGACCATAACGACGTGCTTATCGCGTTCCTCATCATTATCGCAGCGACGGCAGTAATCATCTGGTGTGTCAGAAACGTCATGAACTACCCTAATACGCTCGACAGCGTCACAACGGCCGAGGAAGTCCAGACTGCTGTAGAGCAGGAGAGCAAAGGAAAAGGCGCCAGCAATGAGACCGCAAAGTGGAAGGACGGCAAGCTCAGAAAGACTCTTACGATAGAAGTCGCCAGCGACTCTACTGAAGCCGCGATCAACAGCCTGATCACAGCAGGTCTCTTCAAGACGTCCAAGCAGTTCAGCTCATACTGCAGGAAAGCCGGCGTATCCGAAGCCGACATCAAGACCGGGACGTTCACGTTCAAGAAAGGAAGCACGCGGATAACCGTAGTGAAACAAGTCACAGAATAAAAAATCACGATGTAAAAACGAGAGCCGGCCATACATTGGCCGGCTCTCTTTTCATATTACCTCTTATGCCTCATCTTATGGCGCCGCCGCCTGGCGAGTACCTGCTCTGAACGAATCACGATCCCGGCGGCCTCCAATGCGTAGCACCACATTGGCACAGGAAGCGCAGTACCCTGCATGACAAAAGCATTAGCAGGCCTGTATTCCAGCCTGACCTCAAGTCCTTCTACATCTTCCGGAAACGGCATATCCGGGATAGTGTAATCACCATAATAATAATCATGCGGAGAGATTCCTATCTCTCGTCTGAACGCTCTGGTGAAACTAGGCAGAGTCGAAAAGCCGTATCTGCTGCCAATACCTTTCGGATAATGGTCGTTTCTGATGTCCCGTGCCGCCTGCCTTATCCTGAGTTTCGTCACATATCTCTTGAAAGGCATCCCGAAATGGTCCCTGAACGCTTTCAGAAAATATCTGGTCGTGTATCCGGCCGCCTCAGCCGCGGCGGCGTCCGTCAGACCATCGCCGACTAAATTCTGCAATATAAAACTGAGCCCCCTCTCCAGCTTCTGCATCCTGATGAGAACAGGCTCAGTCAGCTCGTACGGAACATCATCCAGTTTCTTATATGGAGCTTTTACAGTGTTCTTCCGTTTCATGCCCAATCAAAAACATGTTGTTACTGTGGCTTCCATATACAATTGTATTGAATTCCGGATTCTGTGTCCGCCGAGATTAGTTAACCTAAATTACACATCGATTATTGTATCTACCTGATCAACGGTTTTATTTTTTCCTATGCTCTTCCAGCATTCCCCTCTTCAGGTCGTAAAGCTTCTGGCTGAGGTCCACATAGTAAGTCTGCGGATTCTCGAACCTGAGTGTTTCTTCCCAGATCGTCTCGAGCTGGTCCATGCAGTACTGCTGCACTTCTTTTACTGACGGTCTGTCGTATACGAGCTTGCCTCTATCAAAGATCTGTACGCGGATATCTCTGATCGTATAGTCGGTGATTACTTTGGTCTTCCAAGGGCTCTCTTCATCAAAGATCTCGATCTCTTCAACTCCCTCAGAATTGACTTTGCCCTGCGGGACGCCCTCATCCTTCAGCGTGATGAGGTCGCCCTGCGCCTTGCCTGAATCGTTGGCGTAGATCCTGTAAACGCTCTTGACTCCCGGATTGGTGATCTTGCCTACGTTCTCTGATATCTTGATCTTAGGTGTTATACCGTCCTCATCCTCTATTGCGGACAGCTTGTAAACTCCGCCGAATACTGGATCGGACTTAGCTGTGATAAGACGCTCGCCTACTCCGAATGAATCGATCTTGGCCCCCTCCAGAATGATGTCTCTGATCAGATATTCATCAAGCGCGTTGGAAGCTGTAATCGTTGCCTGTGGGAATCCTGCGTTGTCCAGCATCTTCCTTGCCTGTTTTGTCAGATATGCTATATCTCCTGAGTCGATCCTGATGCCCATCTTCTCCGGCTTCATCTCGCGGAAGATTTTGATCGCGTTAGGAACGCCCGACTTCAGCACATCGTATGTGTCGACCAGAAGCGTGCAGTTCTGCGGGTAGTTCTCGGCGTAAGCCTTGAATGCTTCGTATTCTGTCGGGAAAAGCTGTACCCAGCTGTGCGCCATGGTTCCGAGCGCCGGGATGCCTGTCTCTCTGTCAACTATAGCGCATGCCGTTCCAATGCATCCTCCGATATACGCGGCCCTCGCGCCGTACATAGCCGCCGCGGCGCCGTGTGAACGCCTGGAACCGAACTCCATGACAGCGCGCCCCTGCGCCGCTCTTACGATACGGCTTGCTTTGGTCGCGATAAGACTCTCGTGGTTGAACATCATCAGTATGGCTGTCTCAACGAACTGCGCCTGGATTATCGGTCCTCTGACTGTGATGACCGGCTCCTTCGGGAAGATCGGAGTTCCCTCCGGCACCGACCAGACGTCGCACTCAAATTTAAAATCCGCAAGATAGTCCAGGAATTCCTCGCTGAAGATCTTCTTGCTTCTGAGATACTCTATATCCTCGTTTGTGAATTTCAGATTTTCCAGATAATCGATTATATGATCGAGTCCGCCCATGATGGCGTAACCGCCTTTATCCGGTATGTTCCTGAAGAACACGTCGAAATAAGCCGTCTTGTCAGCCATGCCGGAGTTCATATATCCGTTCGCCATTGTGAGCTCATAGAAATCAGTTAAAAGTGTAAGATTTATATCTTTCATAGGACCGCCTCCTGCGTTCAGCATGTGTGCGTTTTATATGTTAATTATAGTACCGGTTCTCCGCTCCTTCAAGTCTGCCCTTAAGCAACTTCTTCAGAAACTGGCCTGTATATGACTTCTCGCATTTCGCCACTTCTTCAGGCGTGCCCTGCACCACTATCTCGCCTCCGCGGTCTCCGCCGTCCGGTCCGAGGTCGATGATATGATCCGCCTGCTTGATCACGTCCAGATTGTGCTCGATAACGACTACTGTGTTCCCTCCGTCGGTCAGCTTCTGCAGCACCTGAAGGAGCTTGTCCACATCTGCGAAGTGAAGGCCTGTAGTCGGCTCGTCAAGTATATACAGTGTCTTCCCCGTGCTTCTCTTGGAAAGCTCAGTCGCAAGCTTGACACGCTGTGCCTCGCCTCCTGACAGCTCTGTCGAAGGCTGCCCAAGCTTGATATAGTCGAGCCCGACTTCATGCAGCGTCTGCAGCTTCCTATAGATACCCGGGATATTCTTGAAGAAATCCAGTGCCTCGGCTACGCTCATATCAAGTACGTCGAATATGTTCTTTCCTCTGTATTTCACTTCCAGCGTCTCACGGTTGTAACGCTTGCCCTTGCAGACTTCACACGGCACGTAGACGTCAGGCAGAAAATGCATCTCAATCTTGATGATGCCGTCTCCCTTACATGCCTCGCAGCGGCCGCCCTTCACGTTGAAGCTGAATCTTCCCTGTTGGAATCCTCTCATCTTCGCTTCAGGAAGCGCCGCGAACAAAGCCCTTATGTTGGTGAACATGCCTGTATATGTCGCCGGATTGGAACGCGGTGTACGTCCTATCGGCGACTGGTCTATATCAATGACTTTATCTATGTTTTCCAGGCCGTCTATTCTGTCGTGCTTACCGGCCTCCTCGCGCGTTCCGTTGATGATTCTGGACGCGCCCTTGCAGAGCACTTCGTTTATGAGGCTGCTCTTTCCGGATCCCGACACGCCGGTTATGCAGATAAATTTCCCAAGCGGGAAATCGACGTCTATATGCTTCAGGTTGTTCTCCGCCGCGCCTCTTACTGTGATGTGCTTTCCGTTACCTTTGCGGCGCGCGGCAGGAATCTCTATCTTCTTGGCGCCTGACAGATACTGCCCCGTGACAGAGGCCTTGCAGGCTTTGATGTCGTCGACAGTTCCCTGCGCCACGAGCTCTCCGCCGTAGATGCCGGCTCCCGGACCGATGTCTACGATATGATCGGCTGCGTACATCGTCTCCTCGTCGTGCTCGATAACGATCAGCGTGTTGCCTATGTCGGTAAGGTGACGAAGCGTCGCGAGAAGCTTGGCGTTGTCTTTCTGATGAAGTCCGATGCTTGGTTCGTCCAGTATGTACAAAACCCCGGTCAGACCGGATCCGATCTGTGTCGCGAGCCTTATCCTCTGCGCCTCGCCTCCGGAAAGTGTCGCCGCGGCTCTTGAAAGCGTAAGATAGTCCAGGCCGACGTCTACCAGGAATCTGAGACGCTCAATTATTTCCTTTATTATCTGATGGGCGATCATCGCATCCATCTGCGACAGCTTAAGGTTCCTCATGAACTCGAGCGAATCCCTTACTGCCATATCTGATATCTCGGCTATATTCTTATCCCCTACCGTTACAGCCAGTACCTCAGGCTTGAAGCGCTTTCCGCGGCATTCAGGGCACTCGTTCATAACCATGAACCTGGAGAGCCATTCATGCATCATCTCTGAGCCTGTCTCCCTGTAACGTCTCTCGAGGTTCGACGCAAGGCCTTCAAACGGATGCCTCATCTGTTTAGCTTTGGTCCTGCTGTAGTGGACAAAGTCGATATCGCGTCCGCCGGTGCCGTACATGAGCTCCCGCTTGAACTTCTTTGGCAGATCTTTATACGGCGTATCAAAAGTCACGCCGTGTTCCTCGGCGAGTCCCTGCACCATATCCTTATAATAACCCGAGAACTCCATCGACATGTAGAACCTGTTCAGCGCGCCTCCGCCGATCGATTTATCTTCATCGATCAGCAGGTTTTCATCGACTTTCTCTGTGAATCCGAGTCCGTTACACGCCGGGCATGCTCCGAACGGGCTGTTGAATGAGAACATCCTCGGCTCGAGCTCTTCTATGCTCGCTCCGTGTTCGGGACACGCAAGCTTAGTCGAAAACGTCTGCTCCTTCTCAAAGTCCTTGTCCTTTATATGTATGTTCACGAGCCCGTCGCCTTCTTTGATCGCGAGCTCGCACGCCTCTGATATGCGGCTCTCCTGTCCCGGCTTGACTACGATCCTGTCTACCACTATCTCTATGGTATGTGCGAACTTCTTGTCCAGCCTGATCTCATCTTCATCGAGCGACATCACCTCGCCGTCGACTCTGACTCGTGTAAAGCCCTCGCGCTGTATACGTTCCAGTATCTTGACGTGTTCTCCTTTACGGCGTCTTACCACCGGCGCCATTATGATGAGTCTTGTCCCTTCCGGATAGCCCATTATTATGTCCACCATCTGGTCTACGCTCTGGCTGGAGATCGGCCGTCCGCATATCGGGCAGTGTGGCTTTCCTACTCTCGCAAAGAGGAGTCTCAGGTAGTCGTGGATCTCTGTAACTGTGCCGACCGTTGATCTCGGGTTCTTGCTCGTCGTCTTCTGGTCGATCGATATCGCAGGCGACAGACCCTCGATCATTTCCACGTCCGGCTTGTCCATCTGTCCCAGGAACTGTCTTGCGTAAGACGACAGGCTCTCCACGTATCTTCTCTGACCCTCCGCGTATATCGTATCAAAAGCAAGCGATGACTTGCCGGACCCTGACAGCCCTGTAAGAACGTTAAGGCTGTCCCTCGGCATAGTCACATCCATATGCTTCAGGTTGTTTTCATTTGCACCTCTGATTATCAGTTTTCCTGCCATTATTTCACCCGGTATTCGAATATGATATCTCGCAGCTCAGCCGCGCGCTCGAACTGCAGGTCTTTCGCGCACTGCTTCATTTCTTTCTCGAGCTTCGCTACAAGTTTCTGCCGTTCTTTCTGTGTCATCTCTTCAGGCTTCAGGCGCTTTCCGCCGCCGCGTCCCGCAGCCTCGGCGACTTCATCTTCTGCTTCAGTCGTCACTTCTATAATATCTCTCACGCCCTTCTCAACGCTCTTAGGCGTGATGCCGTGTTCTTCATTATATGCCTGCTGTATCTTGCGTCGCCGCATCGTTTCGTCTATCGCCGCCTTCATAGCCGGCGACACATAGTCCGCGTACATTATTACATGTCCGTCCACGTTTCTCGCGGCACGTCCCACAGTCTGGATAAGCGACGTTTCTGTCCTGAGGAATCCTTCCTTGTCTGCGTCCAGTATCGCGATGAGCGACACTTCCGGGATGTCCAGACCCTCACGAAGCAGGTTGATGCCCACCAGAACATCGAATTTCCCCAGCCTCAGATCTCGTATTATCTCCAGCCTCTCCAGAGTATCGATATCCGAATGCAGGTACTTGGCTTTGATCCCCGCCTTCTCAAGATAGTCTGTCAGGCTCTCCGCCATCTTTTTGGTGAGCGTAGTGACGAACACACGCTGGTTCTTTGCCGTCGTTTTGTTTATCTCGCTGATGAGGTCGTCGATCTGTCCCTCTGTCTTTCTGACGTCGATCTCCGGGTCAAGAAGCCCTGTCGGCCTGATGACCTGCTCCGCCGTCACGCCTCCCGACTGCTCGCGCTCATACTCCGCCGGAGTCGCGCTGACGTACAGTATCTGATTCACCTCGTCCTCGAACTCGCTGAACTTAAGCGGTCTGTTGTCGAGCGCTGAAGGCAGCCTGAATCCATATTCGACCAGGGATTCTTTTCTGGAAAGGTTCCCGTGGTACATCGCGTGGAGCTGCGGCAGCATGACGTGCGACTCGTCTATCATTATTATGAAGTCTTTCGGGAAGTAGTCGATCAGGCAGTACGGCTTCTGCCCCGGCTGCAGCTCTGAAAGATGCCTCGTGTAGTTTTCTATTCCTTTGCAGGTCCCGATCTCGCGCAGCATCTCCATGTCATATCTGGTACGCTGCTCTATCCTCTGCGCTTCGAGAAGCTTGCCGCGGTCCTTGAACCACTGTACGCGTTCCTCGAGCTCTGACTCGATCGTCCCAAGCGCCCTCTCCATCCTGTCCGGCGGAGTTACGTAATATGACGCCGGGAACACTGCCAGGTGGTTCAGCTTGCCGATGATCTCGCCCGTCACCGGGTTGAACTCTTTGATCGTATCCACCTCGTCGCCGAAAAGCTCGACTCTCGCGGCGTTGTCCTCGCCTGCCGGGTATATGTCGATCGTGTCTCCGCGGACCCTGAACGTTCCGCGCGAGAAATCCATGTCGTTCCTTGTGTACTGTATGTCGACGAGCCTTCTCAGGATCTCCTTCCTCGGCTTCTCCATCCCCGGTCTCAGCGAAAGCATCTGGTGCTCGTAGTCGAACGGGCTTCCGAGTCCGTATATGCACGACACCGACGCCACGATTATGACGTCCTTCCTCTCGAACAAAGCCGCTGTTGCGGAGTGCCTGAGCCTGTCGATCTCATCGTTGATGTCAGAATCCTTCTCTATATATGTGTCAGTCGACGGCACGTACGCCTCCGGCTGGTAGTAATCATAATATGAAACGAAGTACTCGACCGCGTTCTCGGGGAAGAACTCTTTCATCTCCCCATGGAGCTGCGCAGCAAGCGTCTTATTGTGCGATATGATCAAAGTCGGACGCTGGAGCTTCTGTATGACGTTCGCCATAGTAAAAGTCTTGCCGGAGCCTGTGACTCCAAGCAAGGTCTGCGCTCTGTTCCCGGCCCTGAAGCTCTCGACGAGCTTATCTATCGCCTGCGGCTGATCTCCGGTCGGCTTGTATTCTGAATGTAATCTGAATTCCGGCATGCTGTAATGATCCCTTATGACCGATCAACGTTTTCCGTTTGTATTATATCAGATACTTATCGCCTTTGCAAACATATGTTCGCCAGAAGCTGCTTATTTTGCCAGCCTCTGTGCAGCGGTGACAACGTGTCTCGCAAGGATCGACGTCGTAACTCCTCCGACTCCGCCGGGTACAGGCGTGATCAAAGCCGCCTTCTCAGATACCGCGTCAAAGTCCACGTCGCCTGTGAGCTTGCCGTCTTCCGTCACGTTGATGCCTATATCGATCACACACGCGCCGTCTTTCACCATATCCGCTGTTACCAGCCCTGCGCATCCTGCCGCCGATATGATCACATCCGCGTCTTTGCATGATTCTTTCAGATCAGCGGTATGTGAATGGCAGACTGTGACCGTCGCGTTCTTCTGAAGGAGCATCATGGCAAGCGGTCTTCCTACGACCATACTTCTTCCGATGATCGTCACTTTCATGCCGTCGAAGTCGATCCCGTTCCGCTCGCCTATCTCTATCGCCGCCTCGGCCGTACACGGAGCAAAACCACTTTCGCTGCTTTCTCCGGTCAGCACTTTTGCGATATTCACAGGGTCAAAACAGTCAACGTCTTTCTCCGGCACCGTAAGCCTGGCGATCCTGTCAGCGTCAAGCTGTTCAGGAAGCGGACGGAACACAAGAATACCGTGGACCAGAGGATCGTCGTTGGCATCAGCCAACTTCTTCTCGAATTCATCTTCGGTCACGTCTTCCGGAAGCTCTGTCACTTCAAGGTCCAGCCCGAGCTTTTCAAATCTCTTTCTGGCGCCGTTCTCGTACGCCTTGTCTTCCGGCTTGTCCCCTACCTTTATAATATCAAGGCGCGGCGTTATGCCCCGCGCCTTTAATTCCTCTATCTCGCAGTCCAGATCGGCTTTCACCGCCGCCGCTGTGTCCTTACCCAGCATCAACTGTGCCATATCGCACCTCCTGCAGACCCGGGTGCCCCGGGGCCTGTCTCTTTTCAAAACCGCGAGCCCTATTGCTGCCCCTCACACCAGGCCGCGGATCAATGGCAGCTTTCCCTTTTGCTCTACCGGTTCGGATGCCGGTAGAAACTACCGAGCAGCTGCTCTGTCTTCAGCACGTTCACGAAAGCGTGCTCATCTATCTCTTTGATGCGCTTCACGACATAATCGACCTCCTCGCTGGAGACCACCGAATAGATCGTGCTGCGCTTCTCATTGTCGTACAGCCCTGTCCCCTTGTACAGCGTCGCCGCGTGATGCGTGAGCGTATAAATGCAGTTGTATACCGCTTCCGGCATGTTTGTCACTATTATCAGCGTATGAGCGCTGTACCTGTTGAACAGAGTGTGCAGCGTCTGCGTCACGCAGAACTGGTAAACGATCGAATAAAGCGCCTTCTGCCAGCCGAACATAAGCCCTGCTATGCTCAGGATAACGACGTTTGCCATGAGGATATAGTTCCATGTGTCGACGCCGCGCTTCTCGGCAAAGTACAGCGATATGAAGTCCGTTCCGCCGCCGCACGCGCCTGAGTACAGGCATAGCGATACCGCCGCGCCGTCGATGATACCTCCGAAAACGCTGAGAAGCAGCACGTCGTAAGTCATCGCGTACTGAGGCAGCAGGTCGACCAGGAACGAGCTGAGCACTATGACATACACCGAAAGCGCTGTGAACCTTTTCCCGAGGTGCCTTATCCCTATCATTATCGGGACCGCGTTCAGCGGGATGTATATCAGTGAGTACGGGATATTGACACCCATGAATTTCTCAGCACTCCTCGTGATGAGAAGCGTTAGCCCCGCAAATCCGCCTGGGAAAAGCCCTGCCGTGCTGACGAAGCTGTTGATCACGAACGCGATCATGAACGCGCCTGCAGTGCAGAGCAGAAATGCTTTCAGATCGTTCAGCTTCGGGTGCTTGTCCCAGAAGTGGTAAGGCCTTCCTTCCTGGATCCCGTCGATTATATCTGGAATTGTCTTTTCTTTTTTCTTTGTCATCCCTGATTCGTCATCTCTGATTCGTTATCCCTATATTTCCGTACGCCCCTCAAGTGATTTCAGCAAAGTGACTTTGTCTGCGTATTCTATATCCCCGCCCACAGGAAGGCCGTGAGCTATCCTTGTGACTTTGATGCCGGCCGGCTTGAGAAGCCTGGCTATGTACATCGCCGTCGCCTCGCCCTCGATGTTCGGGTTGGTCGCGAGAATGACTTCCTGGACCTCGCTGTCCCTGAGGCGCTCGATGAGTGACTTCAGGTTGATATCCTCAGGGCCGATCCCTTCCATCGCTGAGATGACGCCGTTCAGGACGTGGTACTGTCCGTGATATTCTTTCAGGGCCTCCATCGCCATTACGTCCTGCGGCGTCTCGACGACGCAGATCACGTCTTTTCTTCTCGACGGATCGCTGCAGATGGCGCACTTGTCTTTATCTGTCAGATTCCCGCAGACCGGGCAGTACCTGACAGAATGTCTTGCGTCTCTGATCGCGTCGGCAAAGTCATCCGCCTCTTTCTCGTCCAGCTCAAGTATATGAAAAGCGAGCTGCTGCGCGCTTTTCCTGCCTATTCCCGGAAGCTTGCAAAGCTCCGCTATGAGTCTTTCTATCTCTCTGGGATACTGCATAACTCTTCTTTCTCCAAATACCCTCTTGTATCTGCTTCGGCTTACATTCCAGGTATATTGAGTCCGCCTGTCAGCTTGCCGTATTCATTCTCCTGCATCTCATCTATCTGTCTAAGCCCCTCGTTGACAGCCGCGATGATCATGTCCTGCAGTGTCTCAACATCGTCAGGATCCACAGCGTCTTTATCGATAGTAAGGTCGATGAGCTGTTTCTTCCCGCTGACCTTCGCTGTTACCATGCCGCCGCCTGCGCTTGCCTCGACTTCTTTCTCCTCAAGCTCGGCCTGCATGGATTCCATCTGCCTCTGCATAGCCTGGAGCTGCTGCATCTGTGCCATGCTTCCGCCTCCTGACGGTCTCTTCTCCTTAGGGCGCTTGCCTGCCTTCATTCCTCTTCCCATTTTTCTTCCTTTCCGATCAAAGATCTGTCTCTGTTGCTGTTAAATCCTATTTCTGTATCTGAACTTCTACTCCCAGAAAATCCGATGCCGCTTTCTGTGTGTTTCTAAGCCTGGCATTTATGTCGTCTTCTGTCTGTTTCTGACCGCCCGTCGTGCCGTCGTCAAGCACGCATACCAGATGTCCGCTTGCGCCGAACCTGTGCAGCAGATCGTTTATATACTGAATATTCTTATCTATCTTGCCCTTCGCCATTTCCAGATCGACTACGACTTTGATCTCGTCGCCTTTCTGTCCAGCCGGCGTATATCTTGAAAGAATGCTAAGGACCGGGTTTTCTTTCGCGGCTTCTCTGCATACGTCGCGCCATATGTCTTCCAGTACTTCACTTGAAGGTGCCGGCGCAGCGGCTTGTGCTTCGGCTGATACAGAAGCAGCGGCCGGCGCAGCGGCAGATACCTGTGCTTCGGCCTGCGCTGATGACGCAGCTTCAGCCGGCAGCGGTGAAGCATGCGGAGCTGGTGAAGCATGCGGAGTCGGTGCTTCCGTAGCTTCCCCATATTCCATGCCTGACGCAATGCTTACCGCTGCGACTTCCAGCAGTACCCTGGCCTGTGACGAATACCTTGCGTCGTTTACTGCTTTCGCAAGTGTGATGATCGCGCGGTTGATATCCTCCAGCTTGAGCTCGGAAGACTGCTGTTTCAGAAGCTGTATGTTCTCGGCAGACAGGTTCAGCATGTCTTCCGGATCCTCCACGTACTTGGAGATAAGGAGATTCCGGAAGTAGCCCATCCAGTCCTTCATTATCTGCTTTACATCCTTGCCCTCTGAAAGGGCTTTGTCAATGAGGACGAAAGCGCCGGACATGTCGCCGCTCATAACGTCGCGCGTCAGCTCCATGTAGAACTCTTCAGATACGGCGCCCAGAAAATCGAGCACGATCTCTCTGGTAAGCTCCTGCTCGCCCGACGACAGACACTGCTCCAGTATGCTGAGCGAATCTCTTACCGAACCGTCGGCGTTGGATGCAAGCAGCCTGAGCGCGTCATCTGCGATTTCAACGCCCCTTGACTCACAGATATCCTTCATATGCTTTGCCAGTACCGCCTGTGGTACACGTTTAAAGTCCAGACGCATACACCTTGACAGTACTGTCTGCGGAAGCTTTTCCGGATTAGTCGTCGCAAGGATGAAGATCACGTTTTCTGGCGGTTCTTCCAGAGTCTTGAGAAGCGCGTTGAAAGCGCCGGTCGACAGCATGTGCACTTCGTCTATGATGTACACTTTCGCGCGGCCTGCTGCAGGCGGATAGTTCACACTTTCTCTGAGCTCTCTGATGTTGTCAACGCCGTTATTCGACGCGGCGTCTATCTCTATCACATCAACAAAAGTCCCATCTGCTATCGCTCTGCATGTGTCGCACTTGCCACATGGACGCCCCTCAACATCAGGAGCCTCGCAGTTCACAGCCTTGGCAAGGATCCTTGCCGTGGTCGTCTTACCTGTTCCTCTCGTACCGGTAAACAGATACGCGTGGCTGACAGTTCCCGTTGCCACCTGATGCTTCAGGATCTTCACGATGCTGTCCTGCCCCAGTATCTCCGAAAAAACTTCCGGTCTTGTTTCTCTGTACAGTGCTTTATATCTCATATCTACACCACTTGACGTACAATAACCTGACGCCAGCCGTGCCATATCGTCAGAAAACGCTGGCCGGCATTTGGCGGCATTTATAAAAAATCTGCCCTTTAATAGCTCCGCATGACGTTGGAGAAGGCTTATCTGCGGCACATAAGAACTTCCGCTTATTGCTGCTTCCTTCCGGACCTGACAAGGTTCACGGCATCCTATTGCGCAGGACCCAAACCATGTCAGGCGA
>JAFWJS010000032.1 GCA_017511535.1 Eubacterium sp.
CGGCAGATATAAGCGTCATTCCTATGTAAATGACTGCCGCAGCGGCTGCCGGGACCGCGTTCATGTTGCTTATGCCGCTTCCCGCAAGTGCAAACAGTACAAGCTCAGGCATCAGAGCTGTAAGGCTTCCCGCCAGGTATGGCAGAAGACGGACGCCCGACGCTCCCATGTACATGCTTCCTATATCGTAATTGACCACCTTCAGCATCCTTATCAGCAGAGCGAAAGAAAATGGGTGATCATCCTTGATACCGGTGAAGGCGGCAAACTTCGGATATTTAGCTGACAGCTCCGTTACGAGCTCAGATCCGCCCGCGTGCCCTATCGCATAGCCCTCGAGCAGCATCACCAACGCGCCTGCTATGTTGACCGCTATTGCAAACGGAAGGTCGAACATCATTCCCGAGGCGGTAAACAGAAGCCCTGAGTAAAAGACAACTGACAGTGTCTTGAGCGCGAAGCCTCCGAGCAGCATCAGCACGGCCAGCCATATATTCGAAGGCGTATACGAGATTATTGCATCCGCCGTTATCTTATCGCGCTCCAATATCGCCAGGATTATGATCACAGCCCAGATGATCAGAGCCAGTTTCTGAATAAGAGATCTGTAATTCTTCTTCATCAGGCTCTCCCTTCGTGTCTTTTGAGCACGTTCTCCATCTCCGAGTAGTTGAGAGCCTTTCTCATCAGCCGCGCCAGCTCTTCAGTGGATTCCTGCCTTCCGTTCTCCTCCCAGGCGATTACAAGTGATAAGCAGGCCCCCACAAATATCGCTATCATGTATCCCGGATTATTTCCGGTATCGAAGCCCAGCATTTCAGTCTCATGCGTAAGGTTTCTTCTCAGCGCCATGGTTATCAGATGCGTCTTGCCGGATCCGGCCACATTGCTCAGCTCGCGGCTCCCGCTTATGATGCTCCCGATAAAGCCCGCGGTAAAGTCCTGCCAGTCGAGTTCCCTGTACATCCTGCCCAGGTCGCGGAACTCCTCTTCGATTATATAGAGCAGCACATCGTCGGTATTGTCGAAGAGCCTGTAGAATGTCGACCTTCCGGTTCCGGACTTCTTCTGTATGTCAGTGATTCTTATTTCGCCGAGAGGTTTCAGTTTCAGAAGGCTCCTGTATGCCTCTCCTATTTTCTCCGCGGACTTGCGGCATCTGAGATCATCCTTGATATGATACATCTTTTGCCTCCGTTGTTTCAGATAGATATGAAATAATTGTATCATATTTTCCGTTTGAGTATAATATTTGCGTCATAAAAAGGGTGACAGGACAGTCGTGCCTGACGGCACGGTTCAGGGAGAAAGCAATGAAAGATAAGCTGACCAGACTGGTATTTCTCATAATAAAATTTCTGATACGCGTATTCTACCCGAAGACTGAGTTTAAGGGCACGGAGAATATTCCCGACGGCCCGGTGATCATAGTGGGCAATCACGCAAAGACGAACGCCCCTATCGCGTGCGAACTTTATTTTCCGGGAAAGCATAAGACATGGACCGCGGGCGAGATGATGCATCTCAAAGAGATACAGCCGTACTCATACAGGGACTTCTGGGGCAGCAAGCCTGCATACATAAGATGGGCCTTTAAGATACTTTCGTATCTTATAGTGCTGCCTGCGTACTGTATTTTCAACAACGCGGACTGCATAGGCGTGTATCACGACTCAAGGATCATCGGAACCTTCAGGTCGACCGTCAGGGAGCTGCACGAGGGAACGCGCGTAGTCATACTCCCCGAGCATGACGTTCCTCACAACAACATCGTCTGTGAGTTTCAGGAAAGATTCGTCGACACTGCGCGTCTGTATTACAAGAGATAGAAGGAAGAAGTCAGCTTCGTTCCGATGTATACCGC
>JAFWJS010000002.1 GCA_017511535.1 Eubacterium sp.
AGAAAAATTGGCGACCAAGACGAGGCTCGAACTCGTGACCTCCGGCGTGACAGGCTGGCATTCTAACCAACTGAACTACTTGGCCTTGATTGGTGGGCGTTATAGGGCTCGAACCTATGACCTCCTGCTTGTAAGGCAGATGCTCTCCCAGCTGAGCTAAACGCCCAAGAAAAATGGTAGCGGCGAGTGGAGTCGAACCACCGACCTTCCGGGTATGAACCGGACGCTCTAGCCAACTAAGCTACACCGCCACACATACAGCTCAAAAAATCACTGCAAGGTAAATAGTACCAAAATGAGCGGCTCTTGTCAAGGAAAAAACCACTCATTTTGGTATCTTTTTTAGGCGATCTGATCTGCAGCAGCTATTTCCTGCACTGATCTGTGGCCGCCCATATCAGCAGCGCCGCGCCGGCACAAATGGATACTGCTGCAAGGATCTCCAGCCTCATGCCAACGTATCCAAGTCCGCTTACGTACAGCTCTCTGCTTTGTGTAGCCCCTCCGGACATATATATCGCTGCCGCGATGTATCTGGCGCTCTCAAGTATGCCCGCCAGCATACAGAACACCAGTCCCGATCCCATTTTGATCATATTATTGTTCCTCCGTTCCTAAAGGACAAGCACCGGTACCTTGGTAGTGCTTGTATTGTATCTGACGGACAGCTTTCCTGAGTTCTTCCATTTGCCGAAGAGCTTTCTCACCTGCCTTTGTACCACATACTTGTACCTGCTTCTGCTGTATTTATATTGAAGATATACGCTCTTCTCCTTATGAGCCGGAACTTCTGCGCTTGCCGATATCGATATTGTGTTGTTGAACGACAGAGACCCGCCTATCGTTGCGTTTATATCGTTCTGCAGCACACGTTTCGGTATGACTGTCGAGACAGATATAGAATATGTCCTCGTAGTAGACTTCGATATGGAAAGCGACTTGGTCGCGGGCTTGTCGGTATGATTCCTGATCGCGCCTATCTCCCGCTTCCTGCTGTACTTCACTTCGTTCCCCAGGTAATACGACCGCACGCGATATCTGATCTCGTAACCGCTCAGGCCTGTTCCGGCGACATCAAGTCCTGTGTAATACGTGTGTATCTTCTTCTCTGCGGCATATGACGGCACAGCAGAAGCCGTTGTCATCAAAACTGCCATGCACATCACCGCAGCATATACTGAAACCCTTCTGATATCCATGATCTCTCTCCTTTCCGGTACGCGCACAAAAAAGAGAGCATGCTCATGCTCCCTTTCCTGCATTATATGTTTGTTCTTATCATACGTTGAACATGAAGGTGATTATGTCTCCATCCTGGACAACATATTCCTTTCCTTCATCTCTTATCAGGCCCTTCTCCTTGGCCTTTGCCATACTGCCTTCACATTCCATAAGCTTATCATATGCTATGGTCTGCGCCCTTATGAATCCCCTTTCAAAATCTGTATGTATCTTTCCTGCTGCCTGCGGCGCCTTGGTCCCTTTGTTTATCGTCCATGCTCTGCACTCATCTTCTCCCGCAGTCAGGAAAGAGATAAGATTGAGCAGTCTGTACGACGCTTTGATCAGCTTGTCGAGCCCTGATTCCGCTATGCCCATGGCGTCCAGATACTCTGCCTTCTCGTCATCGGCAAGGTCAGAGATCTCCTGCTCTATCTCAGCACATACTGCTATAGCCTCAGCGCCCTCCGTAGCGGCGTATTCTCTCACTTTGTCCACATAGTCATTTTCGACGTTGTCCCCGGCGTCGTCTTCTCCTACATTGGCAACATATATGACAGGCTTATATGACAGGAGGTTGAGGTCATTCATGACTTCTTCTTCCTCCTCGTCAAGCTCCATCGCTCTTGCTGATCTTCCCTCTCCGAGGAAATCGTATATCTTCTTCAGAGCCTCAGCCTCTCTTGCAAGTGATTTATCATGCTGAGCCAGCTTCTCCGTCTTCGCCATACGCTTTTCCACGACTTCCATATCAGCCAGGATAAGCTCAGTATTGATCGTCTCAATATCCGAAACAGGATCTATCGTACCTGATACATGAACGATATTATCATCGTCGAAACATCTCACGACATGGACTATAGCTGCCACGTCCCTGATATGGCCCAGGAATTTATTCCCCAGACCTTCACCTTGCGACGCGCCTTTCACAAGTCCCGCTATATCACTGAACTCGATAGTCGCATAGATAGTCCTTTTTGAATTGTATATCTCATGCAGTCTAGTCACTCTGTTGTCCGGGACTGTGACTATACCGACGTTAGGCTCTATAGTACAGAACGGATAGTTCGCGACCTCCGCGCCGGCTTTGGTAATGGCGTTGAAAAGCGTACTTTTACCTACATTAGGCAGCCCTACGATTCCTAGTTTCATATCATCATACCTGCTTTCCTGTTTTCTTCATTTTATCATTATGCGACAGCAGTATATACGCCGCAAGCGATACAGCGAATATCGCGGCGGATATGACCTGTGCCTGTCTCAGCGGACCGATCATCAGACTGTCTGTTCTCAGTCCTTCTACAAAAAATCTCTCTGTTGAATACAGCATACCATAAAGGCACGCTATCTGCCCCTTGAAAGATGCTCTTTTGCTGAACCAGATAAGGAAAATGAACAACATGAAACACCAGACCGACTCATACAGAAAAGTCGGATGTACCATTTCTCCATCTACCTCTATGGCCCACGGAAGGTCTGTAGGCCCGCCGTGCGCTTCCGCGTTGAAGAAGTTGCCCCAGCGCCCTATTGCCTGTCCCAGCGCGACTTCAGGGAATACCAGATCACACAGATCCAGAATATTCACCTTCTTTACCAGACAGAATACTATAGCAGTCGTGATACCTGCGATAAGGCCTCCGTGTATCGCCAGACCGCCTGACCGTATATCAAACACAGACATCGGGTCATTCGCATAGTCAGCCCAGCTGAATATCACGTAGTATGCCCTTGCGCCTATTATTGACAGCGGCATGAGCCAGATCGCGAAATCAAGCAGCGTATCACTGTCGATGCCGTATTCAGGAGCCCTTTTGTAAGCCATCAGTATCCCTATGACAAATGCCGCGGCTATAAGTATCCCGTACCACCTTATATCCTGTCCAAATATCGTGAACGCTACCGGATCCGGAGCAGACATATGGCTCTCCCCTCTTTTTCAGCAAAAACTTCCACACCTATGTTACCACAATTCCGGCAGTTTCGCGATTCTTTATTGTACCATTTTGCCGTCTGTCACAAGTATGCCGATATGCTTCCTGGCAGAATCATAATAGTAGATGCTGGAAGAGAGCACATTCTCCTGACTGTCCTGCTGCTCTCTCTCAATGATCGATTCCATGAGCAGATCATGCACTATATCCGGGTCCGCTCTGTCTGCAGGCATACAGACCACTTCATGTATGCTGAGAGGCACCACGACCATATCGCCTCCGATCTTTTCCGCAGTCTTCACCAGCCCATCCGGATATATCATGGCTGTAGCTCCGAATACACCTTTCTCATTAGTGAGTACACACATGCCGTCCCCGTGATCCCTGATGCAGAGCGGGAAATGGCGGATAGTATTCTTAAGCGCCGCCTCAAACAGCTTATCCGGGTCCGACAGTCCCCTTCTTCCGGCCTCTTCAAAGCTGAGCAGCCTCAGATCCACTTCACGCCCGTATTCCCCTGACTCCTGCATCACATAAAAGAAGCACATCAGGTCCACGAACTCCCTGTGCGGTATGCTGTCTGACCTCTCCAGCATCTCCTTCCAGCCGGAGACAATCATTATGATATCCTCGTTCATTCAGCTGTTTCACCTCCTTTCGTTCCCTTCTGACCGTTCCGGCGCCTTCTTAGCCATATGGCAGCGGCAGCTGCAGAGACCGCAAGCAGCACGTATACCGGAATTATACCTGCCTGTAAGTCTCCCATCTTCGGGCTCCTGTACGGCGGTATCCCGCCATTCCATTCATCTTCCGGCTCGTCATCTTCCTGCTTTTCCGGCTCATCCGGCGAATCCGGAGCGATGGTCACCGTCTGTGCTTTATTGTTTATATCTGCGTGTGAGGCGATATGGTCTCCTTTCTTTCCGTACAGCTCTTCAAAGGCGACTGCCGTTGTACCGCTCAACATTCCGCCGCCGACTTTGAAACTGACATCGACTTCTCCTGACGGCTCTGACGGCGTGAACGTACGCTCTGCTTCGATCACTTTTCTGTCTTTCCCCTCGGCCGGCTTTCCTGTCTTCTTGTCATATAATATCCCTCGTATAGTATGCTCCTCCCCCGGAGAAAGCCCTGTATACCTCACGATATCTGTTACAGTAATGTCAGATCCGTCAGCCGTGACCTTCTTCCTGCCGTCTATATGAGCCGTAGTGGACAGAGCCGGCATATAAGTCATCTGCGATCTGTCATTCCAGTCTGCGTGAAGAGCTGCTCTTAGATCGGCTCCGCCGGTCACATTCCTCACATCTTCAAAAGTGACTATCCGCTTTCCCGCAGCGCTGTCCCTGCTTATCCTGAATATTACCTTTACCTCTCCGTCTCTCTTCTCCGGTACGAACCTGACAGATGACTTAACAGCGTCTTTCAGGTCCGGAAGTCTGTCTATGTCGATATTCATGCCATCTGCAGTATCAGTTATTTTATTCCCCTGATCTGACACCTGCCGGCCGTCCTGTTCAATCACGGCTGTGAAAGTGTCTGCGTCATACAGATACCCTGTGACTTCATATTCATCTCCCGGAGTAAGATTGCTGTAGCGGACCGTATCTGTCATTTCAACGATGTCATCGTCCGTAACGACACATTCCTTCACATTCTGATCTTTATCCCATGATGCGCTGGTCTCTGCCTTCGGGATAGACACAGTCTGTGATCTGTCGGTAAGGTCGCGGTGCGACGCGGCTTCCTTTTCTCCTTCATCCGTTTTTTCATACAGCGTCTCAAACACTACGATGTCATGGCCTCTGTACATAGATGCGTCAAAGGTGAATACCATCTCCACTTTATCCACATCTCCATGAAAAGATGTCTCTGCCTTTACTTCATCGCCGTCTTTATCAAAGACAAATGCGTTTGCCTGTCTGTCCATCAGTACGCCTTCAAGCCTGTACTCAGATCCATGTTTCAGGTTTTTCACAGTAACAGTATCAGTAATTACCGCGTTCTCGGCGCCAAACAGTTCCTTTCTTCCATCCGACTCCGCGACCGTCCTTATCTCCGGTACTTTTTCATCATCGGTAACTGTCCCCAGATCTACAGCGGCATGACGTGATTTATCTTCTACAGAGAAATCGAACTTCTGAAGCTTATAGCCGCGGTTCCTTTCACATCTCAGCTCTTCGATGTTATATTCACCGTACGGAAGCGCTCCCACTCCCGAATCGTATGCGGCCTGCGAACCTGCTCTCCCGGTGCCGAACCACACAGGCTGTCTTACCTGAGACCTTCTCTTATACATCATGTCTTCCGTGATGCTTTCAGGCGCCATTCCGATCAGATCGTCAAAAGGATTCACTCCGGTATCCTTCTTATCGAATTCATTCTCGTTAAGCTCATCGTCAGTACGCATATCTCCTGACGCGAATCTGCCGTTCTCATCTGTGACTATCACATGTCTTTCCCCGGTGGCTTTCATCGTCACTGTGAACGGTACATATCCGAATCTGTCAGATTTCCCGTCTCCTATCTTGACTCCGCCAAGCGATCCTCTGTATACATAGTCGTCAAAAATGAATGCGTCAGGCCTCTCAGCCTCTCCATACCACCTGACTGTTCCATCTTCTCTTATCTCAAAGCGATGCTCTGAGGTATCCGTCCTCTGATATGAATCATTCGTCATCGATTCACGGATAGTGTATGTTCCATACGGAAGGTCATCCGGGAGCGTCTCTGCGGTATATGCTTTCTTTTCTTTGTTCCAGTGTGTTATGACAACACCTGCGTCCTGCCCCGGCTGTACCCGCTTTACTGTGCTGCCCGATGATATCTCTTTTGACGACAGCTTCTTCCAGTCGACGGCCACAGCGTTACCTTTCGGCTGGACCAGTCCCGGATCACCTGCGCCGTATAGCTGACTGCTGTCGCACAGCGAACTTACTGTCATCTGAAAACTGTCTGTCTTTATGACGACAGGATCGTTTCTGACCGCGATATCATGAGATGACACATTCCTGATAGTGAAGACGATATCGCTCAGATCCGCTCCTCCAAGGGCTTCAGACTTCTGAAGCTCCTTATCACGCTTCACGATCTGCACGCCTCCCCTTTTCACCGCTTCTCTTGTCTGATACCCTGTAAGATCCACCATCATGCCGTCAGTAAAGTCAAGAGTCTCATTCACAGCGCCGTCGTCGTTGTTCATCCCTATGATATCTACTTTATCCTGCCCGTCTCTGCTGTATACCCAGACGATGAATTCCCATCTGTCATTCAGCAGATATCCATCTGACGGAACTGTCTCTTTTATGAAATACTTACCGTATGGGAGATCCGAGTTTCCGGTAGCCGCATATCCTTTACCGTCTGTATGTATCTTCATTACGGTATTTTCATCTTTATGCTCTGCAGAGCACTGTATTTCTCTGCCCCCGGAAACTATGCTGTGGTCTGATACATTCCAGATCGTAAACTCTGCGCTTTCAAGCGTGGCATCTCCCTGCGCATAAGCTTCAGAAAAGTCGTTATCTGTTTTCTGAAGCTTAATACCGAACCTCTTCACTTCATTTCTGAAGGTATCGCCTTCCCCTGAAGTATATGTCAGCTTCGCTTTTTCTCCTGAAACTGCCGCCACGGCGATCTTCTTCTCGGCAGAAAGTCTGTATCCGACAGGGGCTTCGGTCTCCGACAGCTCATATGTTCCAAGCGGCAGTATCGTCTTGCCGCTTTCTGACTTCGGTATAGATCCGCTCACGAGATGTTCATCGTCCAGCGCAGCTGATCCTGATTCGTCTATCGTCTGTATCACCCAGTTGAGACGCGGCTCGCCGGATGTGACGCCATCCATGTTATCATAGTAAGCCACAGTGAATCTGGTGCCGGCAAGCCTTGCATTCCCCTGCGGTTCCGGTCTTCCTGTATCTTTATCGACTTTGTTTATCTCCAGGCTGCCCAGTGTTACCGGTATCTCTTTCAGTATCTTCTTGTCCATAAGTTCAGTCGTCTCACCTGCTTTTATAGATACTTTCAGCGTACCTTCTCTTACCGCGTATCCCGGGGATGCTTTTGTTTCTTTCAGATAATATGTGCCTGAAGCGATGTCCGGGCTCTCTGCCTTGCCACTTTTATCTGTCGTAAGAACTACTTTACCGCCGTCTTCTGACTCTGCCGCGGTCTTGCAGTCCTGATCCTCATACAGCGTATACCTGGCGCCTTCCAGTGAGTACACGTTCTTACCTGCTTTGACAGCCTCTTCATACGCCGGATCCGGTATCTTCTTTATGGAGAATCTGCCGTATGACTGGGTCTTGAATTTATATACGCCCATTGCCTCCTGCTTGGTCACGCCGGCTATGGCAAAGCAGAGGACTATGTAATCCTTGCCTTTAGCGAGACATGAAACGTATACGGTCCTGCTGTTTTCACCGTCGAAGGTGCCGTCCTCTGAGCCATCGCTGTCCAGGTGGGCGCATGTTGCGGCGAAGTAGTCTCCGGCCTCGATCGCAGGCTTCCCGCTCTCTGTCTCGGCATCAAAGACCAGGTCCGGATTGCCGGATGAAGTCGATGCGTAGCCCGGGTTGTCTCTGTTAGATATGAGATTGCGGTCGTCTCCTGTGATCCTGGACTTCGGGAAAGGTACCGCGAAATTCGTCACGCCGCTCAGTCCGTTGTTGTAAAGCTGCTTGTCTGAGTCAGGTCCGTATTTCCCATTGTTCTTCTCCAGATGCTGCGTCCAGTGCCTGAGCCATTCATACATGGTCTTCTTCGTACCAGAGCTGCTGTCGTAAAGCTCATGCTCCGCATCTTTCACTACTGTTTTACCATCTGAGATATCCACGCCCTTGGTGTATGATGCAAGAGCCCAGTAGCCGCTGTAATTGCCGTATCCTGTGGCATACGCTCCGTACATGTAATCTATGGAATTCACCCACTCCGGCAGATCACGGAGCGTGTTGAATCTCGGGAAATTCAGATATCCGGTCTGGTCTTTAGGTGTGCAGTATATCTTCTCCGGCGCCTGATAGTGACCTCTCCATCCTGTATAGATCTCTCCCAGATCTGAAGTCAGTATCACATCAGATCCCTTTGACGTCTTATAATGTTTCATATCTTTTGGAGCCACCCCTGCTGCGTGTACGTCCTCTGTCAGCATATCCCTGACTCTTTCAATGAACGGCTTTCCCTTAACAAAGACGTTCACGCCGGAGATCACAGCTGCAGAAGTGTGTACAGTAAGGATCCCGCCGGCCACATCATACGCAGACTCTGCAATCGGGAGGACTGTTCCGTTCAGCATTACCGCTATATCCGACTTGTCAAGATCTCCTATCGGGAATGATACGGAATTATCCGCGAACATATTCTCTACTCTGACCGTCCTGTATTCTGGTATGCCTTTCCTCAGTATCTGTACAGGAAATGTCTTGGAGAACATCATGCCGCTGTCATCAGTGTTCCTGAAATAATAATTGAGCTGCATGGCTACAGGAGTATCTGAAATGAAACTTTCTCTGTTCTCCGGATCATCCACCGCGCTCTTCGGGATATATGCTATGCTGTCCTTATACACGTATCCGTCTATGACTTCTCCGCAGTTGTTGTTATATGCCAGAGTGAAGTCATAGCTTCCTGTTTCTTCAGTTCCCAGATTCACATCAGGCACCGCGACATAATATGCGCTGTCGTCATCTATGTCATATACCGGTATCTCATAGTCCATGCTGAAAACAGAATTGCTTCTGAATTCCCACTCATTCTGTCTGTCATAGTTATACGTAGCCACGCCCCTTGCTACGGTTACCGGCCTTGCCAATGCCTCAAGGTCTATCGATGATACGTCGATATACCTGCTGTCTCCGTGTTCCATTATGTACATGGCGTGATATATGACATCGTCAGACGTTTTTCTTGAAACGGGATCTACGTCCGCCCCCTTATCGACATTTCCCTCCTCGTCCACCTGCACAGCCGTCACTGCTCCTCCACTTCCCTCTCTGGTGCTCTCTGCATATGATATGGGTACCGCGAGCACCGCCGCTGCCATGATCAGCAAAGCGAGCATGGCTGCTTTCTTTTTCTTTTTAACCTGCATTTACATTACCTGCCTTCCTTGATCGTAATAAAAAAACAGGCTTTTCTGCCTGTTTCACTGATACAGCTTATAACTGCTGGAATTATATATATAAAAAGGCGGGCTCATGAGCCCGCCTTGTAAGAGACCTGTTGTTCACAGCTTTCCGATGATAAAATCATATCACAGAAAACCTTCTCATACAATACCATTTTCTGTAATTTATGGAATTATTTTTGTTTTGTTCATTCGAGACGAAGTACGTAATAATACTTGTAGTTATCAAGCTTGTCCAGCATGTTCTGTGTGCATACGCCCTTGCCCCAGCCTCTGGCGTTTACTATGACCTTCTTGGAAAGATCGGTCTCATCGTTGCTGGCTGCCATCATCACATGACTGTACTTGCTTCCGTTATAGCAGCAGATTATATCGCCCTTCTTGATTAGTGCCGGGTCATAATTCTTGCCCAGCGCTTTGAATCCCCTGTTCTTCCACGGACTCGGAGAAGTGCTTCCGGCCCAGTAGCTGGTAAAGTATCCCATTCCGTGCTGGTAAGCCGCTGCGCAGAGGGCGTTGCAGTTGAATACCTTAGGTCCGCCTTTACAGAACCAGCAGTGTGAATGGCTGTTTGTCTTGGAGACTTTACCGCTCTTTGTAACAAGACCATACTCAAACGTATCGTCACGTGCCATACATACTGCCCAGTCAGCCGCAGCCCTGACTCCCGATCCTTTCCAGCAGGCGTAAAGAGTGACCGTGCCGCCGGCATCTGCCAGATCTCTCACAGCTGACTTGTCAGGGTACTCCACACGTCCTATCTGGAAATTGTCCCAGTCTACGTCCGTACTGTTCGCGATATCTACTTTCTGTTCGCCCTGACTGTCTTTATATTTACTGATGGCTCCCTTGACAGTGCTCCATCCGGCGAATGTATATCCGTCCTTCGTGAACTGGCTCTGCGGCAGGATAACATCCTGATCCGACTGTGCGACGTATTTAGTCATTTCTCCGTCAATCGCGCCGTTTCCGGAGAACTTGATGGTATATGTCTGGTTCTCGAACTGAGCTGTCCTGACATCTGAATATCCTGAATAATATGTTTTTTCTCCGTTAACTGCGGACGACTTCATTCTTACATAATAAGTAGTGTCGTCTTTAAGCGACCCTATACCGAGCTGATATGTCGTAAAGTCCTCGATAGCATCCATGCTCTTGGAATAATCATTAGTCGTGAAGCTCTCAGATCTGGATACTTCGATATGATACGCCTCCGCGTTTTCTGACGCGTTCCATGATACGATCAGTTTACCTTTATCGAATGCACAGGATATCTCAGGGATGCCGAGCACCAGCTTCTCAGTAGTCACAGAAGTTTTATACTGATCCTGAAGATCGTTCAGCGTCTTCAGACGGCTCGTGTTATTAAGCGTGCGGGGATCCTCAGTTGAGATACACCTGTACGCGAGAGTCATATAATCATATTCCTGTTCAAACCCCACAGTGTCTCTGTAGTCTCTGACGTCCTGTGTCTCAAGCAGTTTTCTCTGCTTCCATCTGATATCTGAAGACTTCTTCCCGCATACTACATATCCGTCGTAATAGATGTCATTATCAGGAGAATCCCACTTCAGATCCACATGTTTCCCCATTGTTTCAGCTGAGCTTATGACTGTAGGGGCATATATCCTGACCGTCTTGAATCTCGCTGCCTTGTTCCACTTGGAATACTCTCTCTTCCCGTTTACCTCAGCAAAGCTGCGGACTCTGACATAGTACTTGTTGATATTCTTCTTATATTTCTTTTTCGAGTTCAGCTTAGGAAGGTTTATGCTGACGTATCTGGCGCCGCTTCCCTTGAATATCTTCTTCTTGGACGAAAAGTCTTTTTTCTTCGAATACTGGATCTCATATCCTGAAGCCGGAGCTACCGTACCGTCGCTGTGCTGGACATATGACCTGTTCCATTTCAGCGTTATACGGCTTCCCCTGGATCTGGAAATATATCTTACAGTTTTGGTAACAGACGGCGGCTCAGCGTATATCCCGTCTGCAAAAGTCGGATTGAATGCAAAGGCTGCGATACTTATCAGTATCGCGGCCAGAACAAGTATTAAAAACGATCTGAAATAACTCCTCATGAAAAATCCCCTGATTACCCCTGTTTTATTTATTCAAGACTATTATTATACATCTTCCTGTGCAAAAAACAAATGAAAATGGCAAATAAAATTCCTGCAGCCGACAGCACGGCGCCTGATATGAAGCCTCTTGTATGATATCTGAGCTCTATGCTGTGCTCGCCCTTCTCCAGATCTATTCCCATGAACGCTATATCCATCCTGTCTCTGGTCTTGACTTTGCGGCCGTCGATATACGCATCCCAGCCATAATTATCAAGTATCGAGAGATACAGAAGCCTCTGCGAGTCAGCCGTAATAGTCCCTCTTATATAGTCGTTATTGAACTGCGTGACTTTCAGGCTGTTGTCGACAAGCACTTCTGCATTCTTCTTATAAGTCTCAAGAGGCATGCTGTATATTATCAGATCGTCGTAGCTGATCCCTGACTTCTCCGCGTCGCCGTCACCCTTGAGTTTGATGACTATGTGTTTCCCGGCCTTCTCTCCTCTTCCCAGGTTGACAGAGAAATCCCTCATATCCGGATAGCCTCTTTCATCCCCTCTGGAATTCGTGACTGACTTGCTGATGGCATCGTTCTCCACATGCAGCTCAAACGGATCGTTTCCCGCGACTTTCACATTGATCATAGAAAGAAGGAGCTGATGGTCGTCGTCATTGTCTGCACTTATTATCAGCTTATTACCGTTCTTCTTCCTCTTGATAGTGTATTTACATTCCGTGATGCCCGAGTCTATGTCTGAAGCAGCCATTTCTTTCATCCCTGAAGGCATGATCTCATCATCCGGCACAACGACCGCCATGAGCATCGCTGCTTCTCTGTCAGCATATGAAAGCTTCAGCCATTCTCTTTCCCGTATATATGAGCTGAACGCGCAGCCGATCCCTATGAAGTATCTGTTCTTTAGTATATCTATCCCTTCGATATTGTCATACGGCTCAAAACCGTATCCGGCATACTCATTTACTCCCTCGTCCGGATCGTTGTCATTTCCGATAAAATATCTCGTGCCCTGCAGGAGATCAAGACCGAATCTGTTATCGTTCGACCTCATCCTTACCCGCTTGTAATAGCTCTGGCTGTTGTCGAGAAGCTTATTATATTCTATCCAGCCGACGTCGATATTCGAATAGAATCCATAATTCGATCTGTTGCCGAAATACATCTGCTCGTTGTTCTTGCTGTCTCTCGAGCTTTTGATCATCTGATCCACACGGTAGAATCCGTTGTCGTCTATTTTCTGCACGACTCGCTGCCTGGAGGCACTCATCAGCTTTTCCGCTTCACCCATGTCCAGATACAGCGGGTACTCTGAGAGGAACTTCACATTGTAGCTGAACGCTATACCCGCGCACATGACCGCAGTGATCAGTATGTCGAATACGAGATGTCCCTTTACTTCCCCGTTTCTGTAGCGCACCCATATCAGAAGGATGATCATGACACATGTTATCCATGATACGAGCACAACGAGCTTGACGTCTCTGTCCAGTATCTTCTGTATCCAGAGAAGATACACCGAATACACTGCGAAAACAGCCGTGACAGCGATCTTGCTCCTCCTGTCTTTCAGCAGCTCCTCGCTGAAGCATGACGCCGCAGCAAGCGAATAGAAAAACGCCAGCGCAAACATCCACCGTCCTGTAGGATAGCTGAAGTAATTGAACATGCTGTTCACTCCGGGTATCAGCACGAATATGAAGAGCAGACATGTCATTATCGACCCGGTATCACGCTTGAAGACTCTGTAGATAATGATCGGGATCATTACGATACCCACAGCCGAGATACCGATGAGAGAGCTTGAGTTGAACGCAGAAGTCCATGTCATCAGCCTCATCGGAAGTCTGAGATACTGTGTCATCGTCCAGAGTGTGCTCACAGTCTTTCCGGTAGCTCCTGTCGTCTCGCCGAACTTCAGCAGTGTGACCATGAGGCCGACGCCTGCCGTCATTATGCCAGCCATACCGCTCATTATGAATATGGCAGTTGCCTTTACCACCTCCAGCACAGATCTTGATCTGCCGTCCGTAAGCATGCGGATAAAGAAGTACAAGAGCACTATCAGCGCAATCATATAGGCGAATGAGAATATCGTGAGCACTACGTATCCGACAGATAAGATGAAGAGCAGCGGTGATTCTTTCCGTATTATCTTTTCCTCACCAAGCATCACTAGCGGGAAAAGCATCGAAGCTTTGATAAACGTCCCCTGATAGATAGTGGTTTTGATGATCCACGGGCAGAACGCATATGTGACTGCACCCAGGATCACCTGATAATCAGACATGCCGATCTTCCTCGCGAACAGCAGGAAAAACAGGCCTGAAAGATATACTCTCAACACTATGAACGCCGTGTATATGACGTCTATGTATTTCTCGGGGGCAAAGCACATTACATAGGACGAAGGGCTGAACAGCTGAGAAACGTTGAACGCGTATCCGTCAGCGCCAAGTCCTATCGACCAGTCCCAGGTGTTTATCGTGCCGCCCTGAAACAGATTCTCCAGAAACCTCTTGAACTCAAATGTGAACATATACCTCTGGGCATATGCGTCTCTGTTTGCGGAGTCATATCTCAGAAAAGTCTTTCCGTTCACTATGAACAGAAAATACACAAGAAAAGAAAGCGCCAGAAAAAGCGCTGTATAAATGAACAGGCTCCTCCATACCGGTGTCCTGTCTTCATGCACCTTAAGCGTCGTGTCACTGCTCACTGTAGAACTCCTTTACTGCGTCTGTCACAGTATCGATATCCTCGTCCGTAAGTCCGTAATACATCGGAAGCCTGAGGAGCCTTGAGCTGTCACATGTGGTGTATCTGTCTTCTCCCCTGAATTCCCCGTATTTAAGCCCCGCTTCAGACGTGTGGAGCGGCACATAATGGAATACAGACATTATTCCCTTATTCCCCAGATGATCCATGAGAGCCTTGCGCTCGGAATTATCACGGACCTTTATATAAAACATGTGGGCGTTATGACTGCACTCATCCGGTATCACAGGAAGGGTGATATTACCTGCCTTCTCAAGCGGCAGAAGCCCTTCATGATATCTGTTCCAGCTCCTCAGCCTGTCGCTGTTGATCTTCTCTGCGTCCTCGAGCTGCGGCAGCAGATATGCCGCGTTGATATCGCTCGGAAGGTATGACGACCCTTCATGTACCCACGTGTATTTATCTACTTTACCTTCCATGAACAGCCTGCGGTTGGTGCCCTTCTCACGGACGATCTCCGCAAGCTCCACATCCTCCGGATGATTTACAAGTATCGCGCCGCCTTCACCCATCGAATAGTTTTTCGTCTCGTGGAAGCTGAAGCATCCGAAGTCGCCGAACGTCCCTAGCGCCTTACCTTTATATGACGCCATCACTCCCTGCGCCGCGTCCTCGATCACCTTGAGTCCGTACTTTGACGCTATGTCCATTATCCTGTCCATGTTGCACCCTACTCCGGCGTAATGGACAGGGACTATCGCCCTGGTCCTCTCTGTGACCGCAGGCTCAATCAGATTCTCGTCGATGTTCATGGTGTCAGGCCGTACGTCAACAAAGACGATACGCGCGCCTCTTAAAACGAACGCGTTCGCCGTGGAAACAAAAGTATATGACGGCATTATGACTTCATCTCCGGGGCCTGCCCCGGAAAGAAGCGCCGCCATCTCCAGAGCCTGCGTACATGAAGTCGTAAGGAGCGCTTTGGACGTTCCTGTCATCTTCTCCAGCAGCTCTTCACATCTCATAGTGAACGTTCCGTCGCCGCATATGTGCCCGCTCTGTATCGCCTGTTCCAGATACTCCTGTTCTCTCCCTGTTCTTGGAGGTATATTGAATCTTATATGTGTCATATCAGCTTATTCCTGTAGTAGATAAATTCTAATCTATTATAACATATAAGCATTCTGATAGTGTATAATAATCGTATACGGAAACGCAATGGAGGTTGATATGTACTCGATAGTTATACCATGCTACAGCTCGTCACATACGATAAGACAGGTAGTTACCGGCGCCGCAGAGAAGATGGAGGAAATGGGCAGGACTCCTTTTGAGTTCGTGCTCGTTGACGACTGCTCGCCGGATGAAGGGGCTACCGTGCGTGAGCTGCACGCGCTGGCTGATGAATACGATAACATCACCGTAGTTGAACTTGCTGTTAACGCAGGCCAGCATAACGCTATGATGGCCGGTCTTAACCAGGCTGCCGGCGACGTGATAATCAGCATGGACGACGATATGCAGACACATCCGTCACAGCTTCCGAAGCTCTTCGAGGAGTTCGACAAGGGCTTCGACGTAGTATATGGATATTATAAAGACAAGAAGCATTCAGCGTTCAGAAACTTCGGAAGCTGGGTGAACTTCAACACTGTGCGTATCCTCATCGGAAAGCCGAAAGACATGAAGACGTCCAGTTTCTGGATCATCAGGAAATTCGTACGCGACAGCATCATCCAGTACCGTACCAGATACACTTACCTCCAGGGTCCGTTCCTAAGAACGACCAAAAACATCTCCTGCGTTCCTGTGGAGCATTTTGAAAGAGCATACGGCAAGTCAGGATATACGCTGAAGAAGCTGATTGGACTCTGGTCCAACATTATGGGATTCAGCATCGTTCCGCTACGTATAGCCACAAGGTTCGGTATACTTGTAGCTGTCCTTGCTCTGGTCGCGGCTCTGGCTGTGTTTATCAGAAAGCTGCTGCATCCGGAGCTTGCGGTAGGCTGGGCTTCCACGATGGTCACGATAACGTTCTTCTCCGGATTGATAATGATGTTCCTCGGGCTCATCGGCGAATACGTCGGCCGTATGTTCCTGGCGTCAGGCAACGATCCGCAGTATGTGATCAGGACTACTTATCATAAATAACAGGCATAAGGACCGGTAAAGCTTATGATGATGACCGATACCACCTTCATATTCTTTTTATTTCCCATTTCACTGTCAGCGTGTTTCCTCAAGTCGGGTGTGCAGAAGCTGGTGCTGCTTGCAATCAGCCTTTATTTTTATTCAGCCGGGTCACCTGAGTACTTTACTTTGTTCCTGGCCCTGACGGTGATAAACACATGCATCGCATATGCCATCCCGCACTGCAGATCTGCGGCACTGAAAAAGGCGCTTCTCATACTCGGCATAATATTGAATACAGGCCTGCTCTTTTACTATAAGTATTCCGGCTTCACGATAGAAATAATCAACGGGCTGACAGGGTCATCCATAGGAGCAAAGGACCTGCTCCTGCCAATGGGCATCTCATTCTTCACCTTCAAGTCCATCTCCCTTCTTATCGACGTATATAAAGGGAAAGTGACGCTGCAGAAAAATCCTGTCTACCCTCTTTTATATCTTTCATTCTTCGGGCATATCGTATCAGGTCCTATAGGAAGATATGAAGATTTCTACGAGCAGGATGATTCGACCTTCGACATCAGACAGAAAACTGAAGATCTGACTGACGGCTCTTACCTCTTCATGAGAGGCTTCTGCAAGAAGGTCCTGATCTCCAATATATTGAGCCCCGTGGTCTCTGAGGTATTCGGCACAGATCCTTCCGGGAGCTCAGCTTCGCTGCTGTGGCTCGGCTCGATCATCTACAGCCTTCAGCTTTACTACGATTTCTCCGGCTACTCTGACATGGCTATCGGTATCGGACGCATATTCGGACTCGGCTGTCATGATAACTTCAACTACCCTTACTGCACGCAGTCAATAAGCGAGTTCTGGAGAAGATGGCACATCACTCTCGGACGCTGGTTCAGAGATTATATCTACATACCTCTCGGCGGCTCCAGGTCCGGCGGAAAGTGGAGAGTTTATTTCAATCTGTTCGTAGTATGGCTCCTCACAGGTATCTGGCACGGCGCCAACTTCACTTTCATCTTCTGGGGCCTTACATATTTCATAGCGATCTCCATAGAGAAATATCTCAGCCTTCCTGACAGATTCAAGTCTGGTATCTCCAGAGTGGTATACAGAATATTCACTTTGATATTCATTGATCTGGAATGGGTGATGTTTAACTCAAGAGACATAAAGAGCGGCCTCTCATATATATTCCATATGTTCGCCGGCGGCGGCAGCGCTCTGTCAGACGTCAGGGCACTGGTGCTCCTGCAGGAGTACGGGATCATTCTTTTTGCGGCGGTCGTCTTTGCCGCACCTGCGATCCCTAAGATCAAAGAGATACTCTCCAAACATGACGGTGCTCTGTCAAAGACCGCCGACATTATGATGGCGTGCATACTGACTCTGCTCTTCATTTTCAGCATATCGTTCATAATAGCAGGACAGAATAATCCGTTCCTGTATGGTAATTTCTAAGGTGCAGTAATGAAACGGAAAACTGAAGCAATATTGATCACGCTGGCGCTTATGGCTGTCACAGCCGCCGGCACCTTATACAACCATACTTCCTTTGTAAAGGAAAAAGTCGATCTGGATGACCATATGGTCGACGTAAACGGTGTTTTCAACAAGAAAGCAGGGCTTCGTGAAACATTCAAAGACAACGGCGGTGTGATATTGAAGAACGGCTATATAGCCGGCGTATACCCCGAGACAAGTACTGATTATGAATATAAGCAGATAAAAAAGCTGAAGAAGTTCCTTGACAGAAACGGCGTCGATCTTATGTATGTGAACAAACCGACTAAATATACGGATGATAAGGTGATAGCGGAAGATCTGGGTCTTGAGAGCTATACCAACAGGAACGCAGACCATTTCCTTTCAAGGATCAGGAAAGCAGGCATACCGAGTCTTGACCTGCGAGATAAGCTCAACAAGAAAGATTCATTCTCATACTTTTACCGCACTGATCATCACTGGACTGTGCCTGCAGGCAAAGAAGGCGCAGACGCGATCGCGTCCGAGCTTGAGACAGTTTTCGGCTATGAGATCGATCATTCCATTTCAGATAAAAAGAATTTCAAATATAAAAAATATAAGAATGCCTGGCTTGGCGAACAGGGAAAGAAAATGGGAAGAACATACGTCGGACTGGACGATTTCACTCTTGTGACGCCGAGATTCGACACATCGTTCACAGTATCAAAAAGAGGCAAGACAGGTAAGACAGGACCGTTCAGCAAAGTCCTGGTCAATAAGAAAGCGATACGGAAAACATTCGCGAAAAAGGACAGTACAGAAGTATATCACGGCAGCAGCCTGCACTACTCGTACAACGGCAACAAAGGCCGCATAATCAACAACGGCTCCTGCTGTGAGAAGAAGGTACTTGTGATCGGCGACTCATATGACACAGTAACGAATGCGTTCCTGGCGCTCTACTTCAGGCAGGTGGATTCGATCATAATGAGAACGTTCAAGAAAGACCTTCATGAATTCATACTTAAGAATCAATATGATACAGTCATAGTGTCATACGCGCAGTTCATGATCGGCGCTCATGACAAGAAAGATTCCGCGAACCGCATGATGTTCTCATTTCAGTAGATAAAAAAAGAAGATCTTATGATCTTCTTTTTTTGTGCTTATTTCATTTCGTTGACTATGAGCCTGAGCTTTCCGTTCGCGTCAGGCTGTATCACGTCTTTCCATTCGAATGTTATATTCATAGGCTGCTTCAGCTTCTCGTTCATCTGTGAGATGATCCTGTCTTCCACAGCTTTTCTCTCTTCATCTGACATCTCATATTCAGCTACCGCCTGTATGATCAGATCGTCATATGTCTTCTCTATCAGCCTTACCTGCACTATCTCGTTCGCGTGTGCGAATATCGGCGCGACCATGAAGAATGTTGTGAACTGACCGTCGGCATGTGATATGAAGTCATTAGATCTTCCCAGTATCGACAGCACGGCCTTTGCTCCGTTGGCGAGAACTCCTGAGCGGGCTCTGTCGCCAACCTGATAGTTGATCAGCGGGAAGTCTGTCCTGTAGAGAGGAGTCACACACAGATGCCCTTCTTCGGCAGGCTTGAGCTCATCGTCAAAGATATTCACAGAGAACAGGTCCGCATGGATCCTCCAGTGGTCTGAACCGTGATATCTTGTCATTACAGAGCCTATCTCCGCAGCTCCGTACGCATCGATGAGCACGTCTCCGAACACCTGCGTGAACAGTTTTCTCGCGTTATTGTCTATCATCTCGCCTGTAGGCACCAGGAACTTCGGATGATGCATCGGGATATTATGCTTGCTCGCGTACAGCGCCACCCGCATCATCTCTGTCTTGTTCATATACAGAAGATCAGGCTTGATCTCGTTTATCTGCTTTATGACGTCCGGCTCTGCCGCGTATTGGTTGATGAACTCACGGCGAAGGAAGCCGAGCTTCTGGAAGATGTTCTTCTGGCCCGCGGATACGCTGTGCGCTGACATCCTGCTTGCCGTAAGTCCTGTCACAGGGTTGTATCCGCCCCTGATCAGGACTCTCATCCAGTTAGCCATGTTATATGCTTTCTCTCTCGGAGAATAATATACTCTTGTCGGTGTACCGGATGAACCGCTCGTGGTATCCAGGAAATAATACTTGTACTGCGGCTTATCGACCTCCTCGTCCATCCATTCGCGGAGCTCGTCCTTAGTAAGGATCGGGAACTTGTACAGGTCGTCCGCACATCTGAAATCCTCAGGCTTCAGTCCTGCCTCATCAAATTTCTTCCTGTAAAACGGGATCTTATACGCTGCTTTCATAAGCTTTCTGACCCTGCGGTCCTGAGCTTTCTTTTCCCGCTTCAGCGAAGTGTTCCTGCCCTTCTGCAGGAAGAAAAGAAGGTCTATGGCAAGCAGCAGATTGACGTTTTTCCTTTCAAATTTCAGAATCAGATCTTTAAGCATATTGTTCATCAAACCCTTTATTCTTATTAATGCAATAACTGCCAGTGCCATGCGGCACTGGCAATTACAGCTGACATTTTACCGGCAATACTGCCCTTTACTAATAGATCACTACTCTTGTGTCCAGAGGTATAGTGTTATAGATCCAGATCGCGTCAGGCGTGTGCATCCTCAGGCACCCTTTGGTACCCGGCTGCAGGTTCGCCTTGATGAAGTTGACCTGCTTGCTCTTTCCAGGATACAGCCAGCATACTGTATGGAACGCGTTGCCGCCCTGGAAGTGCGACAGATGATGATACCAGTATTTTCTGGTCGTGCTTCCGACGAAGTACCTGATCCTCCTCGGCGAATGTTTCCAGATCCTGAAGTTATCTCCGCGCTTTGTCCACCACAGGAACTCTCCGCTTACGACTCTGGATGACTTGATAAGCTTCCAGTGACCCTTCTTGCCCTTGAAGACATTAGCTCTCTGAGTATATGTGCTCACCCAGATCAGATATTTGGTCTTGCTCTTGTATCCCTTCTTGTTTACGTACTCTTCTTTTCTTTCTTTCGTCCAGTCGAGTGCCTTTCCTTTGGAATATGCAACCTGAGCAATTACTCTTCCTTTGACGTGCTTTCTGTATGCGATCCAGCCCTTCTTGACTTTATTCCCGTTTGTCCACTTTACATATATTCTCGTTGCACGTCCTCCGCGCGGGATGCGTTTAGGATATTTCTTCAGGACTTCTACCTTGACTCCGCTCTTGAGCTTTCCGTGAGAAGCGTTGCCTGTCGCCTTATCATAGAGGATAGCAGCGCCGCCCGAAAGCTTCTTGACCCATTTGATCGACCTTATCGGCTGAGTGACGAACTTATTTACTGTCACTTTGGCTGCACTGGTCAGATACGAGGCTGTCTGGTAGCTGAAACCATGTGATTTACGTTTAGGATATACAGTCTGCACGTAATATCTGTATGTCTTCTTTCCGCTTCTGTTCTTGTCTTTATATGAGTTGTCCTTTACAAACTCGAAAGGCTTTGAAGGTATTTTTTTGGATGAGCTTCTGTAGATGTAGTATCCTTTTGCTCCCTTCACTTCATCCCAGGAAAGCCTGACATCGTTGCTTGTGGATTTACATTTAGCCTTCAGATCCTTTGGTTTGGCCGGGAACTTGAGCTTACCGATCGACTTAGTCTCATAAGGGCTGTAAGGATTTTTGGTTTTGTTGCCCTTGCTGTCCTCTTTATATACGGTCGCTCTTATCTTGTACTCAGTGTTCTTATCAACTAAATATGAGACTCCCTTTTTGACGCTGTCGAATTCTTTCAGTTTCTTGCCGTCTTGATCTCTGAGTGAATACTTGAAGATCCATCCGCCTTCTTCCATACGCTTGACTTTATCGGCATCGCTCCATTTGGCAGTGAATTTGACCTTATATTTCTCATTAGTTTTTTTATAGAGTTTTCTGGTCAGTGATTCCGCCGATATGGTCAGCTTGAGGTCTTCAGCATTAGTGTCCAGCGTCATGCTCTGAGCATGCTCGCTGTCGGCACTGCTCTGAAGCGCCGGGGCCTTTTCTTCAAATACCTCCGGCTCCTGCATTTCCTCAGCTGCAGCATTTTCTTCAGCAGCTTCTGCGTCCCCTGCAGCATCCTGTGTTTCCAGGACTTCCTCCTTGACCTGTTCATCACTGCCCCCGGTTTCTTCAGCAAATACTGAAGGCACTGATGCAAATGATGTAACAAGCAACACAACAAGGAGAACAACAGAAACAAATCTTCTGGATCCCTTCTTCATAATCATCAAAGCATACCTCTTTTCGTCAATCTATATATTAGTAATTGATTTTAACATATAATGTAGAAATAATCAACAGCGCTGTACCGGAAAACGTTTTCGGACTATTCCCATATAAGTCCGTTCACACCCTGTCCGTTTTCACAGTCGACCTCAAGCGTATCTCTGATATGATCCATTCTTTCAAGCAGTTCATCACGTGTATCAGCGGAGACTGTGACCGCAAGCCTTGTCGTTTTGTCTTTCTGTCCGCCTGAGATCACACGTCCGGCGTAAAGCTCATCAAGCTGGTTCCTGTGCACATAGTCCAGAGCCCTGACTTCCTCAAGTCCTCTTACTGCGGTTATCACCCCGTCCGGCACATAGAACGCCATATATCCGCAGGCCTGCAGATCCTGCCCCGTTTCCGGAAGACTGTTTCTCTTTCCGGTCGCCATATCCAGCAGGAACTTCTCTGTTTCCAGCCCGGTAGCGAGGCTGATCAGATCTGACGATATGAACACTCCGCCTCCCCTTGCAGCTGTCTCTATCAGATATATATCATCGCCGTCCATGATGAATTCGCTGTGAGTTATGCCCTGTTTCAGTCCGAATCCTCTGATGATCCTGCTGTTCAGCTCACATACTTTTTCACTAAGCTCCTTGTCCGCGCTCGTCGGGAATATCCTTCTCTTCGCCGCGAAGGCATCAGGGATATCAAAGTACTCAGTATCGCCACATATCAGGTTCCTGAATTCATAGTCCGCCGCCATACCTTCAACGACGAATTCTCTTCCTTCAGCACACTTTTCAACGATCACCCTGCCGCTTCCTGACCATTTTGCGGCTTCTGCAAATTTCTCTTCTATATCTTCACAGGTCGTACATCTGGATACGCCCCTGCTTCCCTGAGTATCCAGCGGCTTGAGGATAACGCTGCTTCCGCATTCTCTGAAGAACTCCGCAGCTTCCTCAGCAGAGGAAACTTCTCTGTATGGAAGTATACCGATGCCGAGTTCTATGAGGCGCTTCCTCATAAGGGCTTTGTTCGTAAAGAGCCTGCCGGTCTCATAGCCGATCCCGGGAAGTCCCATCTTCTCCGCGACATATGCCACAGTGCACACCGCGATATCCGTCTGGTCGGTTATGACGCCTGAGACCTTGTTCTTTATGGCAAAGTCAAGTACAGCTTCCTTATCACGCACATCGGCGATGAGGCTGCCGCTTATATATTTTCTGAATCTGTCATCGATCGCAGGCGCCGCGAGAAGTACTTCGTAATCAAGACTGGCGCGCTGTACTATCGGGAGCTGGAATGTTCCGGCTCCAACTATCAGGATCTTTTCCATTCTTAAGTGTCTTCCCCTGCCTGTGTTTAATATTCAGGAACAACGTCAGCATCAGGCTTCGACTGTTCTTCCTTTGCCGCTTCCATCGCTTTCGGCAGGATCTCCAGGAACTTATCTACCTCTTCTTCAGTATTGTAGATACCGAAGCTCACGCGGATCATGCCCGGAGTTTTGGCGTCGGTGCAGCTTTCAAATGATTCAACCATATCGTCAGGGATGCCCATGAGGCGCCAGACGTATGGGTGCGCGCAGAAAGCGCCTCTTCTTGTCGCCACGCCTCCGAGCTCGCTCAGCTTATCTGCCACAAGCTTGGAATTGATATCTGTGAAGTTGAATGTGACTACGCCGACTCTGTCGTCGATCTTCTCGGAATTTCCATAGATGATCGCATTATCATATTTCTTCAGCCCTGCGATCAGCTTGCTGTTAAGTGCATATTCGTGTTTCTGGATATCGTCGAATCCAACATCGTTAAGGATGTCGAGTGCCTTACCGAGTCCTACTACTCCCGGGTAATTCGGAGAGCCTGCCTCATAGCGCTCCGGCGCCTCTTTATAGTGCTGCCAGTAATCTCCGACGACCTTGATGGTCCCTCCGCCATAGAATGTAGGCATCTTCTTGTTCAGCACGCTGGACAGGCCGACTACGGCACCGCCGCCGTACGGTGAATACATCTTATGCGCGGAGAACACGAAGAAATCGATGTTCTCGTCGTCAGTCTCACCAAGCATCGAGAATTTTCTGTGAGCAACGATCTGCGCGCCGTCGACTATTATCTTAGCGCCGTATTTATGAGCGAGCTTCGCCACTTTGTGTACGTCAGTAACGTATCCTGTGACATTGGACGCGGCTGTGACTGTCACATACTTTATCTTGCCTTTGTACTTCTTTAGCTTGTACTCCAGCTTACTGTAGCTGATATGTCCGTCCTTTGTGATCTCGGAATATATCACCTTACAGCGCTCACGCCATGACAGATCGTTTGCGTGGTGCTCCATCCTCGTTGCGAGCACGAGATCTTTCTTGCTCTTGACCAGAGCGGATGCCAGCTTGTTCAGGCCGTCTGTCGTATTATTTACGTAGAAACATGTATAGTACTCAGGATCTGCTCCAAGGAAATCAAGCACTTTATCCCTGGTACTGTTATACAGATCTGTGGAATAATTTGATTTCTGTGATGAGCCGCGGCCTATGGAACCGTACATCTCCAGCTTTTCATCGACCTGATCCATGACGTCCTGGAAGGCCGGAGTCGTCGCCGCATTGTCGAAATTGATCATCGGCTGCTTTGTACCGTCCGCAAGTTCTACAGGAGTGTTCAGCCCGACTATGGTGTCTCTTATATTGCTGATAGTGTACTTGTCTTCATCATCCAGCGCCTTACCTGTCACTCTGACATCGAGGTTCTGCTCGAACTTTGATTTGTCAGAGAGCGTAAGCTCCAGATGAAGGTTCGTAAGTCCTGTGTTACGGGCCGTCAGGACTCCGTTGCTCAGGTCGACGATCTCTGAACCGTCCTCTGCGTATTTATCCGCATCCCTCGGATCAACGGTATCAGGCGCGCCCGTAAGAGTCATTTTTGCAGTATAATCGCTCTTCTTGAACTTAGTGCCGATCTGCTTGTTGTTAAGGACCTCGTTATGGAGTAACGATCCGTAGTCGCATACTTTCTTCCTGTCCCCAAGATTGAGCTTGAGCCAGATCATCGCCGGGCCTTTATCGTTCATGTAGACTGCATCTTCTACAACGTCTGCCATTTTGGCTTCTTTTACTTTGATCGTGACTATACCGAGCTTTCTCTTCTTCTTTGCGTTTTTCAGCTTCTCATAGACCACAGCTTTGGTTGTCCCTGTCCCGGTCGCAAGGAAAAGCCTGTCGCCTGTTATAACGGGGTCTGTGTTTTTTATGACTTTTGCTACTTTCGTATTTTTGACTACCGCTGTATAGGTCGCCTTCGTTTTTATATTATCTATGAGATCCGAAATAGAATAATGAGCATCATAAAGGTACCTGCTGTTTATGTGGCTGCTGTATTTCAGCGTGACCTTCCTGCCGTCAGGAAAAAGTTTCGCTGCTTTCGCTTCAGCTCTGACAGGCATAACAGCCTGTATACACAGGATCAGAAATAACAACGCAACAGCACATGGCAGCGCCAGTTTTCTTGTCTTATACATAATTCTCCTCCGCTTTCCTTGCGATTTATTATTTATACTTTATTATTATATCACATGAACCGGATCTATATTATCCGTTCAGCTTCATATCACAATACCGGTCTGTATTTTTCTTCAGTCTGACCAACAATATTATCTGCAGAGCAAATAACAGTAGAGTAACAACGGCAGCCAGGACCATACCGAATGCCGTCTCCGCATCATTCCCGCTGTCCAGCAGGTTGTTGTTGGCAGTGAAGGAATCATATAAAGTATGTATCACTATCGGGACTATGACTGCAAGAGCGCATTCTGCGATGCCGCTTCCATTCTTTGAGGCTCTTTTGTACGCTGCCATTCCAAGACACTCTGCCATTATGATGCCGAATAACATATGTGCGGCTATCGTAGCCAGCCTCAGTAAAGACGCCAGGCCTCCCGAACCATAGAAGAATTCTTCCAGCATCGTAAAGCCTGTACCGACCGCTGCGCCTGCCAGTATGTACTCATAGACGTTTCTGAACTTCCTGCGGAAAATGAGTATAACGATCAGCATGACGCACAGTTTCGCCGCTTCTTCAGGCAGCCCTGCCGCGAAAAATGCCTGAGCTATCGATTTCGGGACCGGCGGCAGCCCTTTGAGCGATATCCCGATTGACATGAACAGACTGCTCAGCCCCAGAAACATCATGAATGATACAGGCACTGACGCCATGCCGCCTGCTACCGGCAGCACCGCCTGCATGACCGGTATCGGAGAAGGCTGTTCTCTTTTGATCATTCTAATATAAATAACTCCAAGAATGACCGATGCAAGTACCAGCTGAATAATAGCCATATTCCTTACCCTTTCGCTTTAAAAAAATATATTACAATTATATCATATCATTTCCGTAAAAAATGCAGAAAAAAGCCCCGCACCGGATGGCGCGGGGTCCTTCTCTGTGATGGTATCCCTGTGACTCGCATGCTTTGCGCTGCCTAAGCCTTATTGTATTTCTCTTTAGGCTGTTTACAGCGCGGACATCTCCTCAGGTGTACCGGCAGAAAGGCCTGTATCCACCAATATGACATCATCACCTGTATCAATAAGATAATTCTGCAGGCTTCCGCGATATCTTATGTTCCGGTCAAATTTGTCCATGCCTTCCTCACCACCGAATGCAAACGGCTGAGTATAGAATCCATGCGTTCTGAATTTTACAGCGCGGCACTTTACAGCAGCCACTTTCCGGGGTAAAACAAAAGCCCCGAAACCACCTGCAATGTAGTGATTTCAGGGCTTACAGCCATTTTAAACGTAAGGTTTACAGTGCTACTGGATATAGAAGTTACTTTGCCATCTGCCTGGACTCCAGGCCTTTTATCACTTTCTTGGCCAGGAGCTCATTCCGTTAAAAATGTTCTCGTTCATAATATTCTCCCACGAGCATGCTCGCTATTTATCATTATATCTGCTCATTCTGCATATTGTCTTCTATTACCAGTCTATACTGCTCTCAGACCTGCCGCAGCCAGCTAGCGCCACAGAGTTCGGGACTGTAGATTCTACCAGTTCATTACTCTCTACAATCTGCAGGAAGTCTGAGTAGCTGTCCCTGGATCCATCGAGCGGAGAACAGCCTTCCTTAAGATCTGTCAAGATAGATCCGCCGGACAGTATTCCCTGCGAAGGATTCTCTCCTTTTTCCAGATAGTCAAGCAGAGTATTGACAAAATCAATTGACTCACGATCTCCGGCATACTGCCCTGTGCCGTCCTTTATTCCTTTGACGAAGAGCTTTTCAAACGCTTCTGTATTACCATATATCTTCTTGCCTCCAGAATCGACAGGTGAGATATCGTTAATGACCAGATCGAGTGTTTCTCCGTCATGCATTCTCTCAAGTATCGAATTCAATCCCGCACACAGCTTCTCAGCTGACACAGCTCCGCTCTCATCTATGCTGCTCTTTCCCGTTTTCATTGCCGACAGTTCAGCCAGGTATAAAACGGCGAGATACCCGGATACCCTGCATGACTTTTCTGGATCAAATTCCGGATCTGATTCCGAATCAAAAATCAGTACATTTTTCTCCAGGTCAAATCCATTCTTACTATCAACATAGTTTTTCAGCAGATCTTTATTTCCCTCACTTCTCAGCAGCTTGAACTGTTCTCTGTCAATCCTGAAAACATCCTCCACAGTAGCCGCCGCTCCTTCAGTGAACCACTTAGGAAATACGATCTTACCGTATAGTTCTTCCAATTCCTGTGTCGGGAATTTTCCATCCTCATTTCTGACAGCGTTTCTTATATCGGTCGCGCCTATCATTCCGGTACGGTTATAGTCGAGCATGAGCGCTCGCATAATCTCCCCTGCAATGTAATCCTTGATCAGCTCTATTTTCTCCCCCTCGCGTTCCATCACAAATTTACCGGTGGTGTTATCACGTACCGGGTTTTGATCCGCATCCAACTTACAGAGAAGGCCTGCGTCAACAGCAAGCATATATTTAAACTTCACATCGTCGCCGTACACTACCGCCATGTCTTTTGTCTTCATCAAGCCAGACTCTGCATTTTCGTGCTCCGGAATACCGTCCATATCACCACTTTCATAAAAAAAGTACATCCCAATTTCTCTTCCTATCTGTCCCTGATCAGCAGCCGCTCTCAGGCAGGGATACTGATCAAGCAGCATCTCCACTGCCTGCGGCTGCAGTTTATACATAATAAGATCTATGAAGAACTCAAGGTCCTCATCAGAATAGGCATCCCTGGCTGTCTGCGCGCAGTATATATCGATCAGGTTCCTTAGATCAAGCGATTTGTCATCCTTTTGAGCTCTGACAATTACCTTGAATGTCGCCTTTTTAGTCTTCTTTTTATATGTCTTGTCCCCGGCCGCGGTAACAGCCGCCTTTATCTTATATGTCCCCTTCTTAAGGCCTTTCTTCACCGTGACATTCCCAGTCTTTTTGTTCATGCTGAAGTACTTCTTGCACTTCGCAGGCGTGACCTTGGCGATCTTATATGTCACTTTGCCTTTAGCCTTCTTCACGGTCAAAACCTTCTTGCGCGCGATGGTCTGTGACTTTTTCTCTAACTCGTCCTCTTTCAGCTTCACCGTCTTTCCGCTGACCTTAAGCGGGTTCGCCTTCTTCGCTGCCGCATACACACAGTCTGCCGCCGTCATCATAGTGACCACAGACATTGCGGTCATCAGACAGATAAACAAAGCCATACATACGATGGTCTTTACATCGTTTTTTTCGAACTTTGACATAGTTACGCTCTCCATTTTTTACACTTTACATATAGTTGACCATTACAGGCATCCGCTATCCGCGGCACCTCACTGACTTTTTCTTACTCCAGGATGAATTGTATTTTACACCATTGCAGCGGACGTAAGTCCTGACCTGTACATAGTATCTCTTACCGCCCTTCAGATTCTTTACAGTAAGCTTACCTTTCTTCCAGCTCTTTACTGTTTTGATCCTTGACTTCTTCAGGCTGTAGCGGATCTGATAGCCCTTGGTATACTTCTTCTTGAGCTTCTTCCACTTTACAGTGAATTTCCTTACACCCTTATTGAGCTTCTTTATCTTGGTCTTCTTCATTCTGATCTTATATGAAGCTTCACCTGAACCATAGTACCATTCTCTTGCTATTGCAGCTACTCTGTATGTTCCAGGCGCCTTGCTCTCCGCATTAAGGTATTTGCGGAAAGGTGTTACCCGCAAATTTTCCGCAAAAATACCCGCAAAACCAGCGATATATATGGTATTATGCGGCACTTTACAGCAGCCACTTTCCGGGGTAAAACAAAAGCCCCGAAACCACCTGCAATGTAGTGATTTCAGGGCTTACAGCCGTTCAATATGTAAGACTATTTTCCAGCCATCTGTGCAGCGACTTCCTCTGCGAAGTTCTCTTCCTTCTTCTCGATCCCTTCGCCGACTTCGAATCTGATGACCTTTGTCAGTGACAGCGATGGATCAACAGACGCAAGGTACTGAGCAACTGTCTGCTTACCGTCTTCCGCTCTTACGTAAGTCTGGTCAAGCAGGCAAGTTTCTTTCAGCTGCTTTGATACACGGCCGTCCACAAGACCATTGAAGATCTTGTTTTCAGCGATCTCCATCTTTGCTACTACAGCAAGTCCTGCGAGCTTTGTTCTTGCTTCCTCAGAAAGGAAGTTAGGCAGATAGTTGAAGTTGAATCCTTTGTCTGCTCTCTTCTCAGTCAGGATATCGACATCCTCCTGGCCCCATACGCCGTCAGCTGCCTTATCAAGAAGTCCGTTCAGGATCGGCTTTGGAAGTGAGAACGGATCGTTCAGCGCGCTTTCCAGAGTGATCTTTCTGATGTTTGCAAGCTCGTCCTCTGAGATCTCATCTCTGCTTACATACTGAGGGTTCATTGCTGCTACCTGCATGACAATGTTCTTCAGCGCTGCTTTGTTGTCATCATTGTCTGCTCCGTCAGCTGCAACGATAACGCCGATCGTGCCGCCGCCGTGGATATATGAGGACATGACCTCACCGGAAGCCTTTTCGATTCTTCTGATCGAAAGCTTCTCACCGATCTTGGCGATCATAGCTGTCAGTGCTTCACCTACTGTTGTGTCATCAAAAGGCATTGCCTTGAATGCTTCCATGTCATTGCTTTCAGCATCCAGTGCCAGAGCTGCAAGCTTTTCTACGAATTCGATGAACTCAGCGTTCTTCGCAACGAAATCTGTCTCTGAGTTCACTTCCACGATAGCCGCAGTTTTACCGTCTTCTGAGAACGCAGTTCTGACAAGACCCATTGCAGCGATCCTTCCAGCCTTCTTCTCAGCTTTCGCAAGACCCTTTTCCTTCAGGATCTCAACAGCCTGATCCATATCTCCGTCGGCCTCTACGAGGGCCTTCTTGCAGTCCATCATTCCGGAACCTGTCATCTCACGGAGTTCTTTAACCATCTGTGCAGTTACTGCCATTTTATTTCCTCCTTGTGTATTGATTCCCTTTATTCTTCAGTCTGCTCTTCTTCAGCTACTACTTCCTCGATGTCCTCAGCCGGCGTATCGTCGCCCTCTGCTGCTGCCATCTGCTCTTCTTCACCCTCGTCAAAGCTCTCGCCCTGGTTTGCTTCAATGATAGCGTCTGCCATCTTGGATGCGATGAGTTTGACCGCTCTGATAGCATCGTCATTAGCAGGGATAACATAATCTACATCATCAGGATCACAGTTGGTGTCGATCATTCCTACGATAGGAATACCAAGTGTTCTTGCTTCCTTGACAGCGATCTTCTCTTTCTTAGGGTCTACTACGAACATGGCTCCCGGCATACCCTTCATATCTCTGATACCGCCAAGGTTCTTCTCAAGCTTGTCATGCTCAGCCATGAGCTTCAGGACTTCTTTCTTTGAGAGCTTCTCAAATGTTCCGTCCTCTTCCATCGTGTTGATGTCGTTGAGTCTCTTGATGCGGGTGCTGATGGTCTTGTAGTTGGTGAGCATTCCGCCGAGCCATCTCTCGCTGACATAGTACTGTCCGCAGCGGGTGGCTTCGTCTCTGATGGCGTTCTGAGCCTGCTTCTTGGTTCCCACGAAGAGGATGGGCCTTCCGGTCGCGGCGACCTCTCTGATGAAGTCGTAAGCGTCATCGATCATCTTTACGGTCTTCTGAAGGTCGATGATGTAGATGCCGTTTCTCTCGGTGAAGATGTAAGGAGC
>JAFWJS010000033.1 GCA_017511535.1 Eubacterium sp.
GCCGAAGCCGAAACCTGTAATGCACTGTACTACTGTAGCATAATCCAGCGCTACGAATATGACCGAAAGGCCAAGGAGTCCAAGACCTGCAACGCAGAGTCCCATGACAGCTCCGCTCCTGAAAGCGACCTTCAGAGCTCTGGACATTCCGGACTCTCTTGCTGCATTAGCAGTTCTCACATTGCCAAGCGTCGCAACATACATTCCGAAAAATCCCGCAAGTACCGAAAGGCCCGCGCCTATCAGGTACAGCACAGCAGTGACTTTGTTCACAAAGAAGAAAATGAGAACGAATACTACTGCGACTACGATGATCATGAACTTGTACTCACTCTTCAGAAATGCGAACGCACCTTCTCTGATGTGTCCTGCGATCTCTTTCATTCTGTCCGTTCCTTCTTCGCGGCCTTTGACCCAGCTTGCAAGGATGAATGCAACTACCAGGGCTACAGCCGCACAGACAGGAGCAACATACTCCAACATAACTGTCAACCTCCTTCTGATAAGACCTGTTTTATTTAAATGATTACATTAGTAAGAGGCACTCCTTAAAGCGCCTCCTACAATATATCTAATAAATAGATATCATAACAAATGTCTGCATGTCTTATTTACCGGTCAGCACTACGATAACGAGCGCAAGTACCATGAAAAGAACTGCAGATACAACAGTTATCTTCTCGAGGATACCCTGATATCCACGCCCTCTCTTCTCGCCGAAGAGCTGTTCAGCACCTCCTGCGATCGATCCGGAAAGGCCGTCGCTGTTTCCTTCCTGAAGCAGTACGCTGAGGATAAGAACCAGACTTACGATTGCCATGATAACCATTAAAACTGTACTAATATTCATACTGATCCCTCTTTTTTCGCTAGATTTACAACTATATGAGTTTATCATACAGAACTCATAAAATCAAGAGGCTAATCTGCGATCATCACTATTCAAAATTCACTATAGCCTCGAATTTATCAGGGTCAAGACTTGCTCCGCCGACCAGTGCTCCGTCGATGTCAGGCTTGGCCATAAGATCATTTACATTTTCAGGCTTAACGCTTCCGCCGTACTGAATGATGACCTTATCCGCTGTCGCCTGCCCATACATGTCTGCGAGGACGCTTCTGATGTGAGCGCACATTTCTTCTGCCTGCTCAGGTGTGGCTGTCTCACCCGTTCCTATAGCCCAGATCGGCTCATATGCCACGACAGTCTTCGCAGCCTTATCAGCTTCGATCCCATCAAAGTCAGCACGTACCTGTGCCTCAACATGTGCCTCGGCATTTCCGGCTTTTCTGATGTCGATGTTCTCGCCTACACAGAGTATCGGTGTGATGTCGCTTTCGTCAAGCACTTTCTTGAGCTTGAGGTTGCATGTCTCATCTGTCTCGGCAAAGTACTGTCTTCTCTCGGAATGTCCGATGATGACAAGCTTCATGCCGATAGCCTTGAGCATCGGGAGTGAGACCTCTCCGGTGTATGCCCCCTGATCCTCGAAGTGAACGTTCTCTGCGCCGTAATCCACCCAGCTGTCTTCAAATCCTTCTTTTAGAGCATCAAGGTCAACGAAAGGAGCGCAGATCCCGATCCTTCTTCCAGTGCGGAACTGCTTCTCGTTGAATGCTTCAGCAAAAGCTCTTGTCTCATCAGGTGTCTTGAACATCTTCCAGTTCCCGCAGATGAAAGGGACTCTCTCGCCGTTTGTTTCAGGCATGTCTTCGATTATATCGATACCAGGGAGGACTTTGCCCTCGAGGAATTCAAGTGAAGCACCGCCGCCGGTCGAGATATGTGTCATCTTATCAGCGAGTCCGAATCCCTGTACTGCTGCCGCAGAGTCTCCTCCGCCGATAACAGTGATTGCGCCGCTCTCTGCCATCGCCTCAGCTACTGCCTTTGTTCCGGCGGCGAAGTTCGGCATCTCGAACACGCCCATAGGACCGTTCCAAACGACAGTCCTGGCTTTCTTTATCTCTTCAGCGTAAAGCTTTGCAGTCTCCTCGCCGATATCCATTCCCATCATGTCAGCAGGGATCTCGCCGACCTTGTATGTAGCTCTGTTCGCGTCATTTGAAAATTCATCCGCGCATACCGTATCTACAGGAAGCATGAACTTGACGCCCTTCTCTTCTGCCTTCTTCATAAGGTCGAGAGCCAGATCTATGCTGTCAGCGTCAAGCAGCGATTTCCCGATCTCATGTCCCTGAGCCTTGAAGAATGTGTACGACATTCCGCCGCCGATAATGAGTGTATCGACTTTCTCGAGCAGGTTCTCGATGACTTTGATCTTGTCTACTACTTTAGCTCCGCCCATGATCGCTACGAAAGGTCTTTCCGGATCGTTCACGGCAGCGTCCAGAAATTTCACTTCCTTTTCGATGAGGAATCCTGAAACAGCCGGGATGTAATCAGCTACGCCAGCCGTGCTCGCGTGTGCTCTGTGCGATGTACCGAATGCTTCCTGAACGAAGATATCCGCAAGTCCCGCGAGTTCTTTCGCGAACTCAGGGTCGTTATCTGTCTCTTCCTTACGGTATCTGACGTTCTGGAGCATGATGATCTCTCCGGGGATAAGAGCAGCTGCTCTCTCTTTCACTGAATCATCTACAACAGTATCAACGTCCATGAACTCCACTTCATGCCCAAGGAGCTCTTCCAGATATTCCGCGACCACCTTCAGTGAAAACTCAGGCTTAGGTTCTCCCTTAGGTCTTCCGAGATGCGACATCAGAATGATGCCTGCGCCGTGGTCCAGCAGATACTGGATAGTCGGAATTGCTGCCCTGATCCTTGTATCATCTGTGATCTCCCCTGCATCATCGAGAGGAACATTGAAATCACATCTTACTATTACTTTCTTGTTGTTAAGATCGATGTCTCTTATCGTCTTCTTCATTACATTTCTCCCTATACTTGTAAAATGTCTTAATATATAACTTCTTTGACCTTACACATTATATTACAAAACTGTCCTTAGCGCCACATAGAATTCACCTGCGGCGGGCGTCAGCATCAGCCTCGTCATGCAAGTCCCGGGAAGCCGAGCTGCCTTAATGCCTCGTATACTATAATGTTTGCCGAATTGGCGAGGTTAAGCGAGCGCAGCCTTGTGTCCTCACTCATCGGGATGCGTACCGCCATGTCTTTGTGGGCTTCGATGAAAGGTCTCGGAAGCCCCGCAGTCTCCCTCCCGAACAGGATCATGTCTTCATCGTGATACGTAACGTCTGTGTACAGTCTTGGTCCTTTAGTCGTAGCCAGGAACATGCGCCGGCCTTTATACTCCTCAAGAAAGTCGTCAAAGCTGTCATGCACCTCGACCTTTACATAAGGCCAGTAGTCAAGTCCTGCCCTCCTTACAGATTTCTCGTCGATATTGAATCCAAGCGGTCTGACCAGATGCAGCACCGAATCAGTGATAGCGCATGTCCTCGCTATATTTCCTGTATTCGACGGTATCTCAGGTTCAACAAAAACAATATGAAGCGCCATTCTTGCCCCCTTCCATGTACTTTTTTTGCTATATATACATATTATCATACTTTTTTGCGCAAATGGATGGATTTTGTGGTAATATAACTGTGTATGACCGGAGGTAAATATAAAAAATGAAGAAAGTAAACATCGCCCTGCTCGGTCTCGGTACGGTCGGAGGGGGAACATACGATATACTTACGAAAAACCGCGATATCATTCTTGAAAGAACAGGTGTCGACTATGAGATAACCCATATCTTCGAAAAGTACGCTACACAGCTGGAAAAGCACGGCGCTCCGCTGTCGCTCCAGACGCTTGATATCGACTCTATCATAGAATCAGACGACGTCGACGTGATCGTTGAATGTCTGGGCGGAATGGACTTCCCCGTGTCTGTCATGACACGTGCCCTGAAAAACGGTATCAGTGTAGTGACTCCTAACAAGGCTGCCGTAGCCGCCAACTATGATATGCTGCACAGTGCCGCAGAAGAAGGCCATGCGTATCTGAAATTTGAAGCAGCTGTAGGAGGCGGGATACCTATCCTGACTACCATACAGGAGCAGCTTGCAGGAAACCACTTCACAGACATCATGGGTATCCTGAACGGTACTACCAACTACATTCTCACGAAAATGCTCAAGCAGGGTCAGAAATATGAAGATGCTCTTTCCGATGCCAAGAAGAACGGCTTTGCCGAACCTGACCCTACAGCCGACGTAGAAGGCATCGACTGCGCGAACAAGCTGTGTCTGCTCATGGTACTAGCTATGGGTAAATACGTGAACCCGCAGCAGATCCCGACTAAGGGCATCACAGATGTCACCATGGAAGATATCCAGGCCGCATATAACAGAGGGTGTGTGATCAAGCTTATAGCTCACGCATCGCTTACGGATGACGGCTTCGAGTATTATGTCAAGCCAGAGGAGATCCCTCTCGATCACCCTCTCGCATCAGTATCTAATGAATTCAACGCCATCTATCTCGACGGAGATGCCGTTGGAGAGCTCATGTTCTACGGAAAAGGCGCAGGAGCCCTTCCTACAGGAAGCGCGATAGTAGGCGATATAATCGCAATAATGAAAGGACTTCAGAATGAGTAATCCGTATAAGACAAGAAAAGGCGGAGCTACAGTCACCGTCTTCGCACCATATGACTGCGGTAATCACTGTCCGTTCTGCATCAACAAGGGAGAGTATTCTGACACTTCCTGGTTTGATCAGGATAAGATCGAGGAATCCATAAAACTCATGGACTCGATCACACCGGAATGTGACTTCGTATTCACAGGCGGAGAGCCTCTTGCAGACCGCAGGAATCTCCAGAAGATGATCGACCTTATCCCAGGTACACACAGGCTCTTCATCAACACGACACTTCCTGTTTTCGATGGGCAGAGTAAGGAAGATCTGATCGAATTCACGGAACATAATAAAGACAAACTTACATGCATCAACATTTCCAGACACATGCAGCACTATGTTACTGAGACTCCGGATTCATATCTTGCCGAGCTGAAATGTCCGGTTCGTGTCAACTGTGTACTGTATAAGGATTATCCCGCTGAAAGGCTTCCGGAATATCTTGACAGATGGGTCGGATTCGGTATACCTGTACAGTTCAGATTTGACTATACGGCAACAACTCCTGAAAATCTATACGACCGCGAACATGACCCGATCCTTGCAGACCTGAACAAGATCGCTGATTATACAGGTCTGGACGGCTGCAGGATGAGATGCGGTTTCCATTTCGACTATAAAGGGCTGGAGCTCACATATCATAAAACTCTTCCTTACAGCACAATAGTGGAAACTGATCCGGAAGACGGTATAACATATGATATTCTTTACGATATCGTAGTGAAGCAGAACGGTGAGATAAGGTCTGACTGGAATGAATATGTACTGGATATTGAAGCATATAAGAATGTGAAATATGAGCCATATGACCTTCATATAATCGAAGGTGACCTTGAACACACGACATTCTGAATCAATTCAATTTCAGATAACAGAAAAAGTCCTGATGACGATCCGTCTTCAGGACTTTTTTATCTGTCTTATGACTTTCCGGTCAGCATTTTATCTGGCACATACGCATCGTGGCAAGAGCCGCCTCGTGACTTTCCGGAGTCACGCCTGCGCAGCATGAAGGATCGACCGATATCTCCGCTTCCGGAAGATACGCTTTGATAAGCAGCGCATTTGATACGACACAGATATCGGTGCATAAGCCTACCAGCTCTATCTCCATGCCCTCACCGTCCGGATAATCGTCACCCGCCAGCTCTTTAAGTGCTCCTGCAAGCTCGATTGATCCGAATGTCGGCTTCTCGAATATCTGCGCGTCCTGAAGCATCTCTTCGATCGCAGGCGACAGCTGCCAGCCGTCAGTACCTCTGATGCAGTGTTCCACAGGAAGATTCTGCCCTTCCTGAGTATTCAGATAATTCATTCCGTGTGTATCCATCGTCACATATATATCACACGGATTATACTGACCTATCTTCTCCCGGACATTACCGACTATTGCCTCAGCCTCTTTCGTCCCAAGAGATCCGTCGATGAAATCGTTCTGCATATCTACAACTACCAGTTTCTTCAAAATCATCACCCCACTTGCAAACACATGGTTCTGTTTGTATAATTTTATCATAATAAAGAGGTAAATAAAATGTCTAAATACGACACTGTGCTTTTTGATTTTGATGGAACGATAGTCGACTCTACTCCGGCGGTGCTTGGCGCCTGGAAGCATACGTACGATATGCTCAAGCCCGGACAGTATAATGAATCCGCCTGTCTTTCGACTTTCGGCGAACAGCTCGACGTAAGCCTCCACAGATATTTTCCGGAGACACCTGTGGATGAAGCCGTGGCCATATACCGTGACTGGCAGATATCACGTCTTCCTGAGCTGGTCAAAGCCTTTCCCGGAGTATTCGAAGCTCTGGGACGCATCCACGGCTCAGGCTTCAGACTGGGGCTTGTGACCTCGAGGCACAGAGAAACAGCGGATGTTTTATTTGATTTGTTCAATGTAAGGGATTATTTTGACGCTGTTGTGGTATGTGAAGATACAGAGCGTCACAAGCCCGACCCTGAACCGATCGACAAAGCGCTTCGTATCCTCGGATCCGAAGCTGAAAAGTCGCTGTACGTTGGCGACGCTGTCTTTGATCTTCTTACGGCACATAACGCGGGTGTTGACTACGCGCTCGTTATGTGGACGAAAACATATGATGTTGAAAGAGATGAAGCCGGCACTCCGGTGAGAGCTGTCACAGGCGTGACTGACGATCAGCCTGAATACTTCATCGAATCACCGGATGAGATCATAGACGTACTGTAAAACAGAACCCGACAAAAGAGAAAGAAAAAAGAATGAAAGCCGAAACTTATGAGAAAGTGATCACGGTCCAGGACTATCTGGATCAATATTGTAATATCGAACTTTTCCAGGAGAAGTGCAAGCTCTGCCCTGTATACGGATGGAGCTGGTCCTGTCCTCCGTTCAATGAATTCGACACACTTGGATACTGGCATTCGTTTCACAGCCTTATCATAGTGTGCCGCAAGCTCATAATGAGCGGCAAGGATAAGGAAGATTACAGGAAGTCAGTAGCTGAAGATTTCGTTAACGACAAGCCGCAGAAAGACGACTGGGTAAGCGAAAGCGGCAAGAAGGCTGTCAAAGGACAGATAACGAACGGCGGCGACGGCGACAGTTTCAATATAAACAAGCTTATCGACGGCAACATCGCAGGCCTGCTGGAACAGCTTGTCAGTCTGGAAAAGATCTACCCCGGAAGCAACGCGCTCATACCGGGAAGCTGCATAGCCTGCGGCTACGGCAACTGCGCGAGAAGAAAAGGAGAGCCGTGCCGGTTCCCGGAAAAGATGCACCACTCCCTTGAATCGCTCGGTGCCGATCTCGGAAAGACAACAACCGATATGTTCGGGATAGAAATGAAGTGGATAGTCGATAATGAGCTCCCTGACTACTTTGCTGAAGTAGGCGGACTTCTGATCAAGGAATAAGACCAGACAAAAAGCGGATAAGGGACACGCCCCACTCCGCTTTTTTAATGCCTTTATATGTTCTTCTGGCAGATATCAGCAAGGCAGCACCTCTCACATTCAGGATTCCTTGCGTGGCAGCAGTATCTGCCGTGGAATATTATACTGTGGTGCGATTCAGTCAGCCTGTCCTGAGGAAGCTTTTTCATAAGCGCCATCTCAGTATGCTGAGGGTCTTTCTCGTGTACCAGCCCTATCCGGTTAGATACCCTGAATACATGAGTGTCTACAGCGATGTGCTGCTCGCCGAATCCGTCCGCGAGCACGACGTTCGCGGTCTTCCTCCCTACTCCCGGAAGCGCCTCCAGGGCCGCTCTGTCCTGCGGCACCTCTCCTCCGTATTTCTCAGCCAGTATCCCTGCCAGCCTTACTATGTTCTTCGCCTTCTGGTGATACATCCCGATCCGCTTTATGTATGTCTCGACTTCAGCTGCGTCTGCATTGCCCAGAGCTTCAGGATCCGGATATTTCTCAAACAGAGCAGGCGTCACCTGATTCACACTTGCGTCAGTTGTCTGCGCCGACAGAACGGTCGCGACAAGAAGCTGGAACACATTCACATGGTCCAGCGCGCATCTCGCGTCAGGATATTCTTCTTTCAGCCTGTCAAGCACCCTGACTGCCTGTTCCTTCGTGATCGTTCTCCTGCCCGTCATAAAAGCCTCATTTCCGGATCATCGCAAGTTACTGCCTGATCCCTGTCACCATAATGTTTTCCCCTTCGCCTCGCTTTGCTGTGCATGAAACAAATCCTGCTTTATCCATCATGTCGAGCAGCTCATCTTCTGAGTATATCCTCATCGGAGTGTCGAAGCCTGTTTCTTCCGCCGCAGGCTCGCAGGCCTCCATAAGCACTACGAACTGTCCGCCCTGCCTGATCACTCTTCTGATCTCTCTGAACGCTGAAACAGGATCTTTCCAGAAATAGACAGTCTCTATCGCAGTTACCAGATCAAATGCCTTATCGACGTAAGGCAGCTTAACCACGTCAGCTTTCTCGATCAGACAGCGCTCGTACTCTATCTCTTCAGAGTTGAGCTCTCTGGCAAGCCTTATGCTTGTTTCAGAGTAATCTATTCCTTTAACTATGCTCCCTTCAGACAGCTTCAGCATGTCCTTTACTGCGGCACCGCCGCCGCAGCCCGCGTCGAGGATCTCCATCCCGGGCCGCCAGCTGATGTTGCTGAATCCCCATGTCCTCAGTTCTCTGTGATGCTCGTTCATCCGCTCAAGCATCTTCCTGCCGGCTTCTCCTTCAGGGAAGCCCGGATCATCTTCTGTTTTTCTGACAGGAGAACCGCCGCCGGCGTTTTCCTGTCCGGCTTTCAATTCTGACATGACTGCACCTCGCACATATCAAAAAGCAAAACGGCCAGAAAGCAGCTTACACACAGCCGCCTTCTGACCACATTGTACATCAATTGATAACGATTGGTATAGTTTATTTTACTTCAAAAGTAAGTCCTGACTCATCAGCGCCTATCTTTATGGTGCACCCGTCTGTCACATCGCCTTTGATGATGAGACCTGCGATCTCCGTTTCAATATGGCTCTGGATGAATCTCTTCACAGGTCTTGCCCCGTAGGCAGGGTCGTAAGCTTCTTCAGCGATATAGTCATCCGCCTCCGGAGTCATTTCCAGCGTTATGTCTCTAGCCGCGAGCCTCTTCATCAGATCCTTCATTGAAAGTTCAATGATCCCTATGATCTGTTCTTTTGTCAGAGGGCTGAACACGATGATATCGTCGATACGGTTAAGGAATTCCGGTCTGAAATACTGCTTCAGCTCTCCTTCCACATGCTCCTTCACATCCGGATCTATCGTGCCGTCTTCTCTGATATTCTCTATCAGCTCTGCGCTTCCTATGTTGGAAGTCATAATGACGATCGTATTCTTGAAATCCACTGTCCTTCCCTGATTGTCTGTGAGCCTGCCGTCGTCAAGAAGCTGCAGCAGGATATTGAACACATCAGGATGAGCCTTCTCTATCTCATCGAACAGTATGACGCTGTACGGGTGACGTCTTACCGCTTCAGTAAGCTGTCCTCCCTCGTCATATCCCACATATCCCGGGGGAGCTCCTACAAGTCTTGAGACTGAGTGCTTCTCCATATATTCAGACATGTCGATCCTTATCATGTTCTTCTCGGTATCGAACAAAGCTTCAGACAGTGCTTTCGCGAGCTCTGTCTTTCCTACTCCGGTAGGCCCGAGGAAGATAAATGATCCTATCGGCCTTTTCTCATCCTTAAGCCCCGCTCTCGCCCTTATGATAGCTTCAGCAACAGCCTGAACGCCTTCATCCTGACCTATAACGCGCTTATGCAGTATCTCCGGGAAGCGGAGAAGCTTCTCACGCTCTGTTTCAACAAGCTTGGATACAGGTATTCCTGTCCATCCTGAAACCACTTCTGCGATCTCTTCTTCTCCTACTTCTTCTGAAAGGAGTCTCTCACTTCTGTCGTCCTGCGCTTTCTTCTTTGCTTCTTCAAGCTTTTTCTCCAGCTCAGGCATGGTACCGTACTGCAGCTTTGCTACGGTTTCAAGGTCGTAGGCCTTCTGCGCCACCTCTATCTGATGACGGACATCCTCGATCTCTTTCTTTATATCCTTGCTTGCGGCGATATCTTTCTTCTCGCTCTCCCACTGTGCGCGCATCTTCGCGTCTTCATCCCTGAGCTCAGAAAGTTCTTTCTCCAGTGTCTCCAGCCTTGACTTTGATCCTTTATCTGTCTCTTTCGAGAGCGCCTGCTTCTCTATCTCAAGCTGCATGATCTTTCTCGATATCTCATCTAGCTCCGCCGGCATGCTGTCTATCTCTGTTCTTATTCTTGCGGCAGCCTCATCCATCAGGTCGATCGCCTTGTCAGGAAGGAATCTGTCGCTGATATACCTGTCAGAAAGTGTAGCGCACGCTATAAGCGCGCTGTCTGTGATCCTTACTCCATGATGTATCTCGAATTTCTCTTTCAATCCTCTTAGGATCGATATAGTGTCCTCGACCGAAGGCTGGTCTACCAGCACCTTCTGGAAACGTCTCTCCAGCGCCGCGTCCTTCTCCATGTACTTCCTGTATTCGTCAAGAGTCGTCGCTCCTATGCAGTGGAGCTCACCTCTCGCGAGCTTAGGCTTGAGCAGATTGCCTGCGTCCATCGATCCTTCAGTCTTCCCTGCTCCAACGATATTATGTATCTCGTCTATGAACAGGATGATCCTGCCGTTCGATTTCTCGATCTCATTCAGCACCGCCTTGAGTCTCTCTTCGAATTCGCCCCTGTATTTCGCTCCTGCTATCAGTGCGCCCATATCCAGCGCGAATATAGTCTTATCCTTGAGCCCTTCAGGAACGTCTCCGTTGTAGATCCTCTGCGCCAGTCCTTCGACGACCGCGGTCTTTCCCACGCCAGGCTCCCCGATCAGAACAGGATTGTTCTTGGTTCGTCTGGAAAGTATCTGTATCGTGTGTCTTATCTCTGAGTCTCTTCCGATGACCGGATCCAGCTTCCCTTCCTTAGCCATATCCACAAGGTCACGACCATATTTCGACAGAGCGTCATAGCTGTCCTCAGGATTATCGCTCGTTATCCTCTGGTTGCCCCTTACCTTGGTCAAAGCCTCAAGGAATCTGTCTTTTGTTATCCCGTAGCGCTTGAAAAGCTTTGATGAGACAGGCGGATCAACATTAAGAAGAGCGATGTAGAGGTGCTCTACGCTTATATATTCGTCTTTCAGCCTTTCTGCTATGTTCCCTGCCTCTGTCAGTACCTGTGAAAGCTGCCGTGAGGCATATGCCTGTGAAGCGTCCCCTGACACTTTAGGAAGCTTGTTCAGCTCGTCGTTCAGATCCGCCATAAGGAGATCCGGCTTGGCGTCCATGTACTTCAGCAGCTTCGGGATAAGCCCTTCATCCTGTTTCAGAAGAGCAAAATGAAGATGCTCCGGCGTGACCTCGCTGTTTCCAAGTGAGATCGCAAGATCCTGAGCCTCGATCAAAGCGCTCTGCGCGTTGTTTGTATAATTATCTGCCATATTTATCACATCCTTTCGGGAAAAATCTCTAATTCCATATTCATTTTATACCTCTGAAATACAAATGTAAACAAAAAATTAGCACTCTTATGGCTAGAGTGCTGATTTATTTTTTCTTTCATTTCTCCGCGCTTCCTACATGCCCATCAGCGGCATAAGGAGCGTCATTATCCAGTTCGTCACAGGCCCGAGTACAGCGCTTACCCAGCCTATGAGCACCATGAATATCAGGATGAAGTAGCCGTACTGATAGACCTGTCCGTACCAGCTGTACTTTTTCAGGTTGAAGATATTATCCACGATCCCGAATCCGTCGAGAGGCGGTATCGGAAGCAGATTGAATACCATGAGCACCACATTGATACCTACCACATTCAACAATACCTGATACAGTACTGAAGCCATCTCTGTCCCCAGAACATCTGAAGACATGACCACAAGCCTTACCAGCAGGCTGAACACCAGCGCAAGGATCAGATTCATGGCTACTCCGGCAAAGCCGACCATGATCTCACCCGCTCTCCTGTTTTTATAATATGACGGGTTGATCTGCACAGGTATGCCCCAGCCGAAGCCGCAGAATATGAGACAGAGCATGCCTACAGGGTCGATATGAGCAAGAGGGTTGACGGTGACCCTTCCCTGCTGTCTGGGAGTCGGGTCTCCCAGTCTGGTCGATACGATCGCATGGCCGAATTCATGGAATGAAAGACCGATTATTATCCCCGGCAGTATCATGAGCTTCGACATGAGCCAGTCAGCCGGGTTGGAGAAGCCGCCTCTCATCAGGCTGTTCACGGCCATCAGCACGAATATAAGGATGACCGGCAGCATTGGATTTCTTCGCAGATTATTCATTGTATATAGCTTGTCCCTTCTAAAATTCTATTCCGCGTCTCGCGTTTATACCCTTGTCATACGGATGCTTTACCTTATGCATCTCTGTCACATAATCGGCGATCCCCATCAGGGTATCGTCAGGATGCCTTCCTGTCATTACGACCTCAAGGTGTTCAGGCTTGTTCCTCAGAAAGTCAAGAAGCAGACCTTCATCCAGGAAACCCTTATGACATGACCCTATGCTCTCGTCCATGACCAGAAGATCATAGCTTCCGTCTGAGACTTTCTCTTTCACTCTTTCCAGCACAGCGTTGTCAGCATCAAGCATCTCTTTCTTCTCTTCATCGTTCATCCTGAATGAGAACTTCTTCATGCGGGGAGCTTCCATGACTTCGATTCCCGGGAGCTTCTCTATCATGCTTATCTCGCTGCTCTTTCCTGTTTTCATGAACTGTATGAACAAAACCCTTCTGCCGCATCCGGCCGCCCTTACGGCCAGCCCTACCGAGCATGTGGTCTTTCCTTTACCGTTCCCATAATAGATATGGATGCATCCAAGATCATTTACTGTCATGTCACTCCTCCACAAGGTCGCCTTCAAGACTGAATGTCCTGCCTTTTGTTATCCTTACATTCACGAACTCGCCTGTATGATCTTCATCAGCTGTGAAATTAACGAGCTTGAAGCCGTCCGTCCTTCCGGCGTAAGTTCTTTTATCACGCTTGCTCGGGCCTTCAACCAGCACCCTTTCCACGCGCCCTTCGTATGCTTTGTTTTTCTCCGCGCTTATCGTATCTATCGCGTCCACGAGCCTGTCAAAGCGCTCATGCATGACTTCGTCAGCTATCTGATCATCATACTTCTCGGCAGGCGTCCCGCGGCGTTTCGAATAGAGGAATGTGAACGCCGAATCATATCTCACCTCGTTCACAAGATCCAGCGTCTTCTGGAAGTCCTCTTCAGTCTCACCCGGGAACCCGACGATGATATCAGTCGATATAGTGATATCGGGGGCTGCTTCTCTGAGCTTTCTTATCTCTTCGAGATACATATCCCTAGTATAGTGCCTGTTCATACGTTTCAGGACGTCGTCGCTTCCGGCCTGCACAGGAAGGTGTATGTTCTTACACAGCTTGGGGCAGGTCCTGAAGAGACTGATGAGATCATCCGAGATATCTTTCGGATGCGAAGTCATGAAGCGTATACGCTCTATTCCGTCTATCTCAGCTATCTCCCTTATCAGTCCCGCGAAGTCGCACTTCCTGCCGCATGGCCACTCGCCGCTGTATGAGTTGACGTTCTGTCCAAGAAGCATCACTTCTCTTACGCCGTCCTCAGCGAGGGCGCATATCTCTTTCAGTATCTCTTCCGGAGATCTGCTGCGTTCCCGTCCTCTCGTGTACGGAACTATGCAGTATGTGCAGAAGTTATTGCATCCGTACATGATATTTACCAGTGCCTTGCACCTGAACAGTCTTTCTGACGGAAGTCCTTCGATTATTCCCTCCGCCTTATCCCAGATCTCACGTTCAGGCTTTTCTTCCCCGTTTTCTCTGGACTGAAGAAGATCATTCAGAAGATGCGGCAGTCTGTGCATATTGTTCGTGCCGAATACTATGTCTACCCACGGATATTTCTGATCGATAGTATCCACGACATGTTTCTGCTGCATCATACATCCGCATACACATACGATCAGGTCAGGGTCATCCTCATGACGATGTTTCAGCTGACCGAGCGTGCCAAAAAAACGCTTGTCCGCGTTTTCCCTTACACTGCATGTGTTTATTATCAGTACTTCCGCGTCCTGGCGTCTTTCTTTCCTCTCATAGCCGATCTCTTCAAGCATGCCTGCCATTATCTCGGAGTCATGCTCGTTCATCTGGCATCCGAATGTCGTTATGTGAAAAGTCTTATTCATTGTTTTTATGTATCAGCCTGGACAGATCAATCTTGTTTTCCTCATGATTGATGAGCCTGACTATATTACCTCTGTGGTTGTATATCATTATCAGCGCCATGATCAGTCCGATCCAGAAGAACTCTCTGTACATGAACCAGCAGCATACCGGGAATGCCGCGCCTACAGCAAGAGACCCCACTGAGACCATGCGTGTTACAAGTACTACGGCTACCAGGAGCAGCGCCATCATCAGAGCAAGCTGCCAGTTGAGCCTGAGCACTGTTCCGAACGCCACGGCAACTCCTTTACCGCCTTTGAAGCCGTAATAAACGGGCCATACATGACCGCAGAAAGCTGCGATAGCACTCACCATCGCAGCTTCAGGTGTAGAGATAAGGTAAGCCAGCGAGACTGCAAGTATACCTTTACCTATATCGACGATGAGCGTTATGACAGCGGCCTTCTTGCCGAGCACACGCAGTGTGTTAGTCGTGCCCGCATTGCCGCTTCCCTCTTTCTTTATGTCCTTTCCCTGAGCCTTTGCCAGTATAGTCGACGGGGAAATGCTTCCCAGAAGATATGCGGCCGCAACGGCAAGTATAAAATACAGATCCACGTTTTCAAACATATCTATTGATCCTTTTCTCTCTTTTCCCTGAAGACGAATTTCACAGGTGTACCTTCGAAATCAAATGACTCCCTGAGTCTGTTCTCCAGATATCTCGCATATGAGAAATGCATCAGCTCTCTTTTGTTCACCTGGAATGAGAACAGAGGCGGCTGCACTCCAATCTGTGAGACATAATAGATCTTCAGCCTTTTACCCTTGTCTGAAGGAGGCTGCTTCATCATCACAGCGTCCGCGACAAGACTGTTGAGCGGGCCTGTCGGGACTCTTCTGCGGCAGTTCTCAGCGACACGCCTTGCTTCAGACATCACCTGTTCTATCCTGATGTTCTCAGTTACTGAAGTAAAGATCACAGGCGCGTATGTCATAAAGACAAGTTCATCCATGACCTTCTTCCTGAACTGCTTCATGGTGTTTGTCTCTTTTTCAACGAGATCCCACTTGTTCACCGCTATGACCACGCCCTTGCCCGCTTCATGAGCAAGTCCTGCGATCTTCTTGTCCTGCTCTGTGACTCCGTCCGCAGCGTCGATCATCAGAACAGATACGTCGCTTCTTTCTATCGCGGCTATCGCTCTAACGACGCTGAACTTTTCTATATCCTCGCTTACTTTGCTCTTTCTCCTGATCCCGGCTGTATCTATAAGATTATATTCTTCACCGTTCCATGTGAAAGGCGTGTCGATCGAATCCCTTGTCGTGCCTGCTATAGGCGATACTATCACACGGTTCTCTTTGATCAGAGCGTTCACAAGCGATGATTTGCCTGCGTTAGGTTTACCGATTATGGCGATATTGATCTTATCATCTTCTTCAGCCTCATCTGTCTTCGGAAGCTCTTTCACGATCTCGTCAAGCACATCGCCGAAATTCAGCTTGTTTGCCGCTGATACCGGGATAGGCACACCTATGCCGAGTTCATAGAAGTCATAGAAAGAATCAGGAAGGTTTACCGGATTGTCTATCTTGTTAACAAGCAGTATTACCTTCTTACCGGTCCTCCTGAGCATATCCGCGACCTCTGTATCAGCAGATGTAACGCCTTCGCGGCCGTCTGTCATGAACACGATCACGTCGGCCATATCTATTGCTATCTGTGCCTGTTCGCGCATCTTGGACAGTATGATGTCGCTTGAAGAAGGCTCTATTCCGCCTGTATCAATGATAGCGAACTCTGTGCCGCTCCATTCTGTCTCGGCATATATCCTGTCCCTTGTGACTCCCGGAGTATCTTCCACTATGGCGAGACGCTTCCCGATCATCTTATTGAAAAAAGTCGATTTGCCCACATTCGGTCTTCCAACGACTGCTACTATGGGTTTACTCATCTGTTCCCCTCCAAAAGCCTTCCCTACTCGTCTACGATCTCTGACGCGAATGCAGCAGGATCAAATTTCTGTATATCATCTATGCCTTCGCCGACTCCGATATACTTTATCGGCATGTCGAACTGATCTGTTACCGTTACGGCTATTCCTCCTTTGGCTGTGCCGTCCAGCTTGGTGATTATCACTCCTGAGAGCTCTGCCGCCTCATTGAACTGCTGCGCCTGTGATATGGCGTTTTTACCGTTGGTCGCGTCAAGCACCAGAATAGTCTCTTTGGCTGCCTCAGGGTATTCTCTCTGGATGACTTTGTTCATCTTTTCCAGCTCAGCCATGAGGTTCCTCTTGGTCTGGAGACGTCCTGCTGTATCAACGATGAGAACGTCTATATGCTTGGCTCTGGCAGACTGTATGGCGTCGTAGATCACTGCGGACGGATCAGCGCCTTCCTGATGCATGACCGTATTGATGCCGATCCTGTCGCCCCATATCGTAAGCTGTTCTCCGGCGGCTGCTCTGAAAGTATCTGCCGCGCAGAACATGACGCTCCTGCCCTGTTTCCTGTACATATGTCCCATCTTGGCGATCGTAGTCGTCTTGCCGCCGCCGTTGATCCCGATCATCAGTATCACGAGCGGATAGTCCTGTGACATATCCATGCGTTCCCCTTTGTCGATAAGCTCGCTGACTATTCTCTTCAGCTCTCTCTTGACATATGAAGGCTCTGTTATCTCTTTCTTCTCCACGACGTCACGGAGCTCGTCCATGATCTTTACGGTCGTGTCCATTCCTATATCTGACGTGATCAGCACCTCTTCGAGGTCGTCGATCATGTCGTCGTCTATCTTGGTCCTCGCAAGAATAACGTCAGTTATCTTCTGCGACAGTCTTCCGAAGAACCCCATTTTTTTCTCTGTTATCGACATATCGTCTCTCTTTCCTGTCTGTTAAAGTATGATCTGTTATTCTGTATAGTCGTCCGGATCGTAGTCTCCGAGCCTCAGGCTGAGCAGTCTTGAGACTCCGTGCTCAGGCATCGTTATACCATAGAGAACATCCGCGTGCTCCATGGTCGCTTTCTGGTGCGTTATGATCGCGAACTGCGTATTCGCGAAATTCTTCAGATAATCCGCGAACCTGTCTATATTGGCGTCGTCAAGCGCTGCTTCCACCTCATCCAGTATACAGAACGGCGTAGGCTTGACCTTCAGCACAGCGAACATGAGCGCTATCGCAGTCATGGTCTTCTCTCCTCCGGAAAGAAGGTTGATGTTCTGCAGTCTCTTTCCCGGCGGCTGTGCGATTATATCTATCCCCGCATCCAGAAGGTCCTGTCCCTCCTCGATCCTTAGCTCTGCATGGCCGCCGCCGAACAGCTCGCTGAACACAGTCTCAAAGTTCTCTTCTACCTTATCAAAGTTCTCTCTGAACTTCTTACGGATAGTGGTATCCATATCATTTATGATCCCTGTGAGCTCATTCATCGCAGTGGTTACGTCCTCGCGCTGTTCTGTGAGGAATCTGTACCTTTTGCTTACCTGTTCATACTCTTCGATGGCGCCGATGTTCACGTCTCCAAGCTCACGGATGCCTTCACGCATCTCTTTACTCTCTGCCTGAGCCTTGCCCATTGCGAACGTCTCCCAGCGGAGATCCTGTGCTTCGGCATATGATATCTCGAAGTCGTCCCAGAGTTTGTTTTTCAGCTGTTCCAGAAGAGCTTCATTCTTCGCGGCCCTGATTTCGAGCTGATACTTTTCATCTCTGAGACCGTTTATCTCGTCTTCACGGCTCTTCAGCTCTCCCGCGATGGCAGCAGATCTTTCAGAGATACTTTCTCTGTCCTTGTTCAGCTTCTTCAGCTCGCGCTCTATCCCTGCTTTCTGCTTCTCCAGAGCCTCCTGCTCTCCGGCAAAATTTTCTTTCCCGGCAACGAGTCTTTCTTTCTCTTCTTCCAGGATATAGATCTGGTCCTGCTTGTTCTTGATGTCGAGTGAATATTCTTTCTCTTCCTTTTCCACTCTTTCAAGTATAGCAGTTATGCTCGAAAGCTTGCCTGCCCATTTATTCGCTTCGATCCTTGCCTCAGTCAGTGCTTTTGATGCCTCTTCAGACTGTCTCTGTCTGCTCTCATAGCCTGACATCGCCTTCTCTATCTCGGCGCTCACTGTCTTGATCTCTTCTTCCGCGTCTCCGCTTTCCCTGATAAGATCTTCTGACATCCTGCTGTTGCGCTCGAGCTCGTGTACGATCTCTCCTGCCTCGTTCTCTGCCTTCTCGATCCTGTCTCTGATCTCTTCTATGCCGGTGTCTATCGATCCCGCATCCTTCATGAGGCCTGAAAGCCTGACGTCGTTGTCATAACGTTCTTTCTCTGCCTCAGCTATCTGTCTTGTCAGTTCATCGAGCTCTTTCTCGCTTGCCGCAAGTTCTTTTTCTATCTTTTCCAGGTCTTTTCCGGCTGCGCCGATCTCCTTACGGAGCCTCTCCATCTCGTTTCTCCGTCCGATCAGGTTCGAATTCTCGCCCTTGTACTTTCCTCCGGTTATAGCTCCCTGCGGGTTGATCACCTCCCCGTCAGTCGTTACGAATCTGAGGCCGGATCTTCTGACTTTCTTTGACAGTCTGATAGCGTCGTCCAGCTTCTCGACCACGGCTGTCCTGCCGAGCAGATAGTCGACTACGTCCTGATATTTACTGTCAAATCCCACCAGATCTGAAGCTATGCCGAGAAATGCGGGGTCACTCTTCAGAGCCTGATCCGGTTCTGTATATGTCCCCTGTATCGACGCGGCAGGGAGGAAAGTAAGCCTTCCTGCTCTGTTCTCCTTGAGAAGAGCTACAGCTCTCTTGGCGCTTGCGTCATCAGAAACGATGATGTTCTGCTTGGCAGCTCCGAGCGCTGTCTCTACAGCTGTCTCAAAGCGCGCAGGAACGTCAAGCATCTCTGCCACGACTCCGTGTATACCGGAGAGGCCTGACTGCATTATGAACTTTACAGGATAGTTGTATCCTTCATAATTATGCTCCATCTCTTCTATGGTATGGAGCCTTGCTGACAGTCTGTTCTCTGTGATCTTGAGTTCTTCTCTCTGAGTGCGCAGCCTTGCCGACGACGATCCGAGATCGCTTTTTCTCTTAGCCCCGTCAGACAGTATCTTCTCTATCCTTTTCTTCTCTTCTTCAGCGCGCTCAAGCTCTGACCCCGCGCTTTTTCTTCTCTCGTCCTCGCTCCCGAGCTGGCTCTTGAGCTGCTCGCGCTCTTTCTCTATCTCTTTCTGTCTGTTCTCCAGAGTGTCTCTGTAATTTTCGAGACTTCTGGCTTCGCTCTTCTTGGCGGCAGCCTCACTGTGGAGTCTGAACAGCCTGTCGTTTCCCTCGTCGATTATCTTGTTGAATCCTGAGGTATCACTGGCTATTCTGTCGTATTCTTCTGTTTTTTCCCTGAGATTCTCCTTTGCCAGGGCGTCTTTGGATACAGCCTCTTCATGATCTGTCCTAAGACTCTGAAGCTCCGCCTCGCTTATCTCGCGCTTCCTTGTCAGCTGCTCTATCTCAGTTGCGAGTCTGTGACTTTCAGCCTGTATGCTGACTACGCGCTCTTCGCTGTGCTGGTTCTCCTGCTTACGGTCATTGATCGTCTGCACTGTCTCCAGCATCCTGTTGTGCGCGTCCTCTGCTTTGGCGTCGAGTTCTGTCCTCTGGCTCTCAAGCCTGGATGACTCTTCGTCTATCGAAGTCTTGCCTTCCTTCGCCGCGTCTATCTTCTCCTGGATATCTTTCTCATCCTGCTGGTACTGAAGGCTCCTCTTGTCTGCGTTATCGATGTTCCTCAATGTGATGTTCACTTCAAGCTCTTTGAAGCGGTCTCTCATTTCGAGGTATTTCTTGGCCTTCTCACTGTCTTCTTTCAGTGTGTCTATACGGCCTTCTATTTCAGAAACGATATCGTTGATCCTGTCAAGATTCTGCCGCGTCCTTTCCAGCTTATGCTCTGCCTCTGTCTTTCTGGTCTTATAGGCCACTATCCCGGCAGATTCCTCGAAAATAGATCTCCTTGCCTCAGGCTTGTTGCTGACTATGTCCTGGATCTTGCCCTGTCCGATTATGGAATAGCCGTCCACACCGATACCGGTATCCATGATGAGCTCACGTATATCCTTAAGGCGGCACTGATTGTTGTTTATCAGGTATTCACTGTCGCCGTTCCTGTACATACGTCTCGTTATGGCGACTTCACTGTAGTCTATCTTCAGTATCCCGGCGGAGTTGTCTATTACAAGAGTTACCTCCGCCATCCCCTTTGCTCTTCTGGCTTCGGTGCCGTTGAAGATGACTTCTTCCATGCGGCCGCCTCTTAAAGCTTTAGGACTCTGCTCACCGAGCACCCACCTCAGCGCGTCGCTGACGTTGCTCTTTCCGCTTCCGTTTGGACCGACTATACATGTGACGCCCTCGTGGAAATCTATTATCATAGGGTCTGCGAAAGACTTGAAGCCCTGCATTTCCAAACGTTTAAAATACATTAATCGAGATATCCTTTCTCCAATGTCATCCTTGCGGCTTTCTGTTCTGCCTCTTTCTTGGTCTTTCCGCTGCCTGACCCCATTTCACGTCCTTCAAGAACGAGAGTCACGTAAAACACTTTGTCGTGATCCGGTCCTTCTGTCTTATCGATCCTGTAAACGATCTTATGCATTTTCCCGTCCTGCTGGAGGATCTCCTGCAGAGTCGTCTTGTAGTCAGTAACGAGCTTCCCCGAAGCCGCGTCCCTGAGTATATCTCCAAATTCTCTAAGCACAAAATCGCTTGCAGCATCGTATCCTCCGTCAAGGAAGATAGCGCCGATAAGAGCTTCTGCAGCGTCTGCAATAATAGACTTCTTTACCCTTCCGCCTGATTTCTCTTCGCCGACACCGAGATCGATATACTTGCCGATCTCGATCTTTTCTCCGACTCTGGCCAGAGAATCCTCACATACTACCAGGGACCGCGTCTTGGAAAGTACGCCTTCTCTCACGTGAGGCATCTTCTCATACAGCGCAAGTCCTGCTATCGCGTCCAGATACGCGTCTCCAAGGAACTCAAGCCTCTCATTGCTCCTGTAATTCCCGAGCTCGTGTTCTCTTGCATATGAGCTGTGTGTCAGACATGTGTCCAGGAGTTCTTTGTTACTGAAGGTGTAGCCTATCTTAACTTCAAATTCTCTTCTGTCCAAATCCATCCTCTTTTCTTATGAACTCAGCCATCAGATCTCGCCCGCGTTCTCGCTGTCCTGTACTGCCATATCAGCTACCGCTTTGCCTATGGTCTCCACGACGCGGTTCTCCACGAACGGTATCGCTTTCAGAATGGTCTGACTGATCGCCATAGCGTCTGACGATCCATGTGATTTGAGAACTACGCCCTTGACGCCGAGGATCGGGGCGCCGCCATACTCACTGTAATTGAATTCTTTCTTGAGCGCGAGAAGCTGATCTTTCAGAAGCACCGCCCCCATCTTGGACTTGATGTCAGCAGTGAAGCGCTTCTTCATCTCACGGAGCACCATCATGCCTATGCCTTCCGTAAGCTTGATCAAAGCATTCCCTGTGAATCCGTCAGTGACTATGACGTCACATACGCTGTTCTGAAGTTCTCTTGATTCTATATTGCCGATAAAATTTATATTGCTCTCTTTAAGCAGCTTGTATGCTTCCTTTGTCGTAGTCGTCCCTTTATGCTCTTCTGTACCGATATTCACGAGCCCGACGGTCGGATCTTTTCTTTTCATGACCTTCTCCATGTATATCGAACCCATGATACCGAACTCCCTCAGGTTGACAGCTCTGCATTCTGCGTTTGCTCCGGCGTCAAGGATAATGGACGGTTCTCCGCCGATGACCGGATATATCGTAGCAAGAGAAGGTCTGTCGACGCCCGGGATCTTACCGAGTATAAGAAGGCCGCCTGCAAGCAGCGCGCCGGTACTTCCCGCTGAAACGAACGCGTCGCCCTCGCCGCTCTTTACCATCTCGATACCCTTTACGATCGATGATTCTTTCTTGCGCCTTATCGCTTTTACCGGAGAATCGTCATTGGTTATGATCTCGTCAGCGTTGACTACAGAGATCCTGTCTCCATGATATTTGAGTTTTGACAGTGAATCACGGAGCACTTTCTCCTTTCCGACCAGTGTTATCCCGGATCCCTCAGGCATAGATGCCGCGGCGAGGCAGGCTCCTTCTACGATTGCGTCCGGGGCATTGTCTCCGCCCATTCCATCAAGGATGATATTCATTATTGCTCAACTCCTTCTATCTGATCATCTGCGGGCGCTGAAAACAGCTGAGTCCCCTTATATCCTTCAGCTGTTCCGTCGCACACTTTCATGCCTTCTGCTTTCCAGAAAGATCTGGCGTCGCTTACGCCTTCCATATCGTCCGGAGCAGGCGCATCTTCAGGCACGGCAGCATATATCGTGTCAGCACCTTCTTCTCTTACCAGCTTTTTCATTTTTCTGAACATGATGTCGCCGATCTTATGTCCGCGGTAATCAGGCGCCACAGCCGCTGCTGCTATATACCATCTCGTACCGCCGTTCATGTCCGGCTTCTCCGTAAGTATGAAGGCACCTCCGATCGTCTCGTCCCTCAGGTCCACTTCATACGTATATGCCTTCTGTCCCAGTTCTATACTGTCTACACCGTTGATCTTCAGAAAAAGCGCAAGCTTGTTATAGTCTTCAGCCTTACGCATCAGGAACCACTGTCTTCCCCTGCACGCGGCGCTCATGAGCTTCTTAAGCTGCTCTTCTGTGAGCTTCTTTTTCTTCTCATCCATCTCAATCGTCTCCTTCCTCTGCTATACCAAAGGAAAAGCTGTCTTCCTTATCTGCTTTATCAAAGCAGATATTTCCGGCTCTCAGGTAATGTTCCCTGAGCAGCGTACGGATATGTCCGATCAGATAAAGTGATCCGGCGAACAGCACCAGATCGTATCCTCTGCCAATTGACATCGCAAGCGCTGCCGCGTCGTCAGGAGAAGGTATCTCATATACGAGCTTACCTCTCTCATGGACTGCTCTCGCAAGATCGTATGCGCGGGACTTTCTTTCATTGTCAGGTTCTGTGACGATGAAGTCGCCTGTAAACGAACAGAAGTTGTCAAGTATGCTCTCAACGTCTTTGTCTGCGAGTATCCCGCAGACTGTCAGCACTCTCTTTCCCGGGAAAAACTCTTTAACCGCCTCTTTCAGCTTTTCAGCCCCATCGCTGTTGTGTGCCCCGTCGATCATGACCCACGGCCTTCCTTTGCCGTCCGGCCTGTACATGACTTCGAAACGCCCCGGCTGTACGGCACGTCTGAAACCCTCTCTGACTGCGGCATCGGGGATATCGAGCCTGTGTCTGAGTACTGTGACAGCCGTCAATGCCTCCGCGGCATTCATGATCTGATGTCTTCCTCCCATCGATATACGTATATCGTCAAAGAAGAAATCCTGACTCTTTACGGAGAAGCCGAACACTGATCCGTCCGGCGTCATATCCCTGACCGTAACAGAAGCAAGAGTCCTGGCGTCATAGAGCGGAGCTTTTTTCTCCTCTGCTATGTCCCTGAAGACCTTCAGCGCGTCTTCTCGTTCCGTACTCACGACGACCGGGCATCCTGCTTTGATTATCCCGGCCTTCTCGCTTGCGATCTCAGGTATCGTATCACCTAAAACATCCATGTGATCGTACGAGATCGACGTTATCACAGAAACAAGCGGTGATCTGACAATATTCGTCGAGTCGCCGCGTCCGCCGAGACCTACTTCCAGCACTGCGATCTCACATCTCTTCCTGCTGAAATACAGGAAGCATACCGCCGTCACTACCTCGAACTCTGTCGGTGAGTCGCAGCCCTCGTCTACCATTTCCCTGACTTTCTCAAGTACTGTATCAGTGCACTCATCAAGCTCCCTGTCTGATATCGGCTCCCGGTCAAGCTCGATCCTCTCGTTGAACTTCTCCAGATAAGGCGATGTGTATATACCTGTCCTGTATCCGGCTTCTACAAGTGTCTCATAAAGATATCTGGCGCATGATCCTTTGCCGTTGGTACCTGCTATATGGATGACGTCGAAATCATTCTGAGGATCCCCAAGCTTCTTCATCAGCACAGACATCCTCTCCAGGCCGAGCCGGCTTCCGAACTTCAGAAATCCGGCTATCTTTTCTTCTGCAGTTTTTTCTGTGTTTCCGGACTCCATCAGAACCTATTTGACCTTTGATGATATGTCTTTCAGCTGTTCCTCTACCTTGGCCAGCATTTCTTCATACTGTTCTTTCTTTTCACGCTCTGCCTGTACGACCTTCTCCGGCGCTTTGGCGACGAATCCCTGATTGGATAGTTTTCTGTCTACTCTTTCCACTTCTCCGGTCAGACGGTCTTTCTCTTTAGTGAGACGTTTTATCTCTTCCTCAAAGTCAACGAGCTCGGCCAGAGGAACGAATATCTGCGCGCCGGCGATAACGTTTGACATGCAGTCGTCGGGAACTTCAGCCTTGTCTGTCACAAAGTCTATATCAGAGATATTGCCAAGTTCTTTGATGTATCTTTCCCCGCCTTTTATAGTTTCCAGCGCGTCGCCTTCCGCGAGGATAACAGCTGTGAGCTTCTTGGAAGGAGCCGCGTCAGCCTCAGCTCTTATATTCCTTACAGCCGTAACAGCTTCCATCGCCATGCTGAGATTCTTTTCTTCTTCAGGGAAGTTTCTTGAATCCGAATAAACAGGCCAGCTGGCTTTGATAAGGTATTCTGACTCTCTTCCGGAATGCGGCAGGAAACTCCAGATCTCTTCTGTGATGAACGGCATGAACGGGTGTAGGAGCTCGAGCATGCTCTTCAGTACCAGTACCAGAACAAATCTTGCGACCTTCTTATCATCTTCATCATCACCATACAGACGTTTCTTAGTGATCTCGATATACCAGTCACAGTACTCGTTCCAGATGAGGTCATATACTCTCTGCCCTGCAAGAGCAAGGTCGAACTTGTCGAGCTCATCGGTGACATACTTTACTGCGTCGTTCAGCCTTGAGATCATCCATTTATCTTCGTCTCTCAGGGCGATACCGCTGAAGTCGTCCGTTCCGTCAAATCCAAGCGCCTCTCCGTCCGCGAGCGGAAGGAATTCCCCGTTCTCATCCTGAAGATTCATGATGACGTATCTTGAGGCGTTCCACAGTTTATTGGCAAAGTTTCTTGAATTAAGGAGCCTGTCGATCTTATATCTCATGTCGTTACCCGGAGTGATACCTGTAGTAAGCATGAATCTCAATGCGTCAGCTCCGTATTTATCGATCTCTTCCAGCGGATCTATTCCGTTTCCGAGCGATTTGCTCATCTTGCGGCCTTCCGCGTCCCTTACGAGTCCGTGTACATAAACATACTTGAACGGAGGTTCTCCCATGGCTTCACAGCCGGAGAATACCATCCTCACTACCCAGAAGAAAATGATATCGTATCCTGTTACCAGTACGTCTGTAGGATAGAAATATTTAAGGTCCTCTGTCTCATCAGGCCATCCAAGTGTTGAGAACGGCCAGAGCGCTGAGCTGAACCATGTATCAAGGACATCCTCGTCCTGATGGAGATGTCTGCATCCGCACTTCGGGCAGACATCCGGATCTTCCTCCGATACGATGACTTCACCGCAGTCGTCGCAGTACCACGCAGGGATCCTGTGTCCCCACCAGAGCTGACGTGAGATGCACCAGTCTCTGATCTCATACAGCCAGCGGAGGTATACCTTCTGGAATCTCTCCGGCACATGCTGAAGCTTCCCTGACTCGGCAGCTTCGATCGCAGGCTTCGCAAGCTCCTGCATCTTTACGAACCACTGGTCAGAGAGCATCGGCTCTATATTGGTATGACACCTGTAGCATGTTCCTACAGGAATAGTCATTTTCTCTGTCTTTACAAGATATCCCGCTTCTTCCAGCTCTTTTACCCAGAGCTTACGGCACTCATACCTGTCCATCCCGGCATACTTTCCGGCAAGCTCAGTCATTCTGGCGTCCTTGCCGATGCACTGAAGGATCTCAAGTCCATGTCTCTGTCCTACCTCGAAGTCGTTAGGGTCGTGAGCCGGAGTGATCTTTACAGCGCCGGTACCCTTTTCCGGATCAGGATACGGGTCTTCGACTACAGGTATCTCACGTCCGACGATAGGAAGCACGACTTTATGTCCGACGATGTCTTTGAATCTTTCGTCGCCTTCAGGGACAGCTATGGCTGTATCACCGAACATGGTCTCAGGCCTGGATGTAGCGACCATGATGTCAGGTCCGTTTTCTTCAGCCGAAGGATATCTGAAGTACCAGTACAGTCCTTCCTTGTCCTCATGCTCGACTTCTGCGTCCGAAAGTGATGTGCCGCAGCTCGGGCACCAGTTCACGAGCCTGTTGCCCTTGTAGATAAGGCCTTTCTTATACAGGTTGCAGAACTGCTTCCTTACAGCCTTGCTGCAGCCTTCATCCATAGTGAATCTCTCGCGGCTCCAGTCACATGAATCACCAAGCTTACGGCACTGGCGCGTTATACGTCCGCCGTATTCCTTCTTCCATTCCCATGCGCGCTTCAGGAACTCTTCACGTCCGAGATCTTCCTTCTCCAGTCCTTCCTTCTCACGGATACTGTTCACGACTTTCACTTCTGTCGCTATGCTGGCGTGGTCTGATCCCGGAAGCCACAGAGCGCTGTAGCCCTGCATCCTTTTCCATCTTGTAAGCACGTCCTGGAGTGTCTGGTCAAGTGCGTGTCCCATATGGAGCTGCCCCGTTATGTTCGGAGGCGGCATCATGATGGTGTACGGCTTCTTGTCCGGATCCACTTCGGCACGGAAGCATCCGTTCTCCTCCCACATCTTATAGATCCTGTCTTCAAAATCCTTAGGATCATACGTTTTTGCAAGATTTTTTCCCATTGTCGATATTCCTCTCGTTTTTATTTATGCCTTGATTCTAGTTGAACTCCTTGTTTTCTTTTATCATCTTCTGAACTTCATCATATGTGTCCTGTACTTCTTTTTCAGGCTCTCCTGTGACGAGACTGACCACAACGATGACTACAGCGCTTACGACGAATGCCGGAAGAAGCTCATAGATAGTAAATATACCGCCAAGCTTCGCGATACCGAACTTCCACACGAATATCATTACTCCGCCTGACAGGACTCCACATACAGCTCCCCATTTGTTTGTCCTCTTCCAGAACAGACTGAGGAGCACCAGAGGTCCGAACGATGCTCCGAATCCGGCCCATGCGAATGATACGATCCTGAAAACACTTGAGTCAGGGTCCCAGGCGAATACACACGACAACACCGCTATGATCACGACCGTGACTCTGGCAAGTATCATCTGGTTTATCTCTGACATATCCTTTACGATGAATCTGTGGATGATATTTTCAGATACACTTGAGCTTGCGGCCAGAAGCTGTGAGTCAGACGTCGACATGATCGATGCAAGGATACCGGATATTATCAGTCCTGCCACGATAGCCATGAATGGATTGACCTTACTTATGTACGAGGCAATGTATACAATGATCCTTTCAGGATCAAATGTATCATTGATGATCCCCTCTTCTTTTGCGAATGAATATCCGACGACTCCGATGAATATTGCTATGCCCATGGAGATAACTACCCATATCGATGCGATCCTTCTTGACATGTCCAGCTTCTGATGATCTTCGATAGCCATGAATCTGAGAAGGATATGCGGCATACCGAAATAACCGAGTCCCCAAGCGAGCGTAGACGCGATCGGAAGTGCGCTGTAAGATCCATCCGGAGCATTAAGGCTGAAATAGTTCGCTACGTCTTTTGTATTCTCCATAACCTGATCGATCCCGCCTGCTCTTCCGATACCATACGCGCATACCACTACCAGCGCTATGGTCATGATGATGCTCTGGACGAAGTCTGTAGTCGAAGCGGCAAGAAACCCCCCGAGAAGAGTATATGTCGCTATTACTACAGCACCAACGACCATGACCATGTGATAGTCTATGCCGAACAGGCTGTTGAAGAGTTTCCCTACTCCGGCAAATCCGGAAGCGACGTAAGGAACAAAGAAAACGATGATTATGAGAGCGGACACTCCTATGAGGATGCCGCTTTTATCATTGAACCTGTTGGACAGATAGTCAGGTATGGTGCTTGCGCCTATATGCTCTGAATACATCCTCAGCCGCTTTGCGACTATCAGCCAGTTGACGTACGTCCCGACAGCAAGTCCTATGGCTGTCCATACCGCCTCGGCAAAAGTACCTGTCATACCGACAAGCCCAGCGAGCGCCACTCCGGGAAGGCCCATGAGAAGCCAGCTCGACATATCCGAAGCCTCGGCTGACATAGCGGTCACGAAAGGCCCGAGCTTACGCCCGCCCAGATAGAAATCATCCGTCGATTTGTTCTTGCTTGTGAAATAGAAGCCGATCCCAACCACCAAGGCCATATAACCTATGATGGCCGCGATGATTAGTGCATTTGTCATATGAATCACTCCTTCAAAACCAAAAATTTTCTTCAGTGCTCATGCGGAAAAAGTATATAATACCGCAAAATAACACTAAAGAAAATTATACAAAGAATATGTTACAATGTCAACGTTTTGACGGATTATCAGGGCCCCCGAAACGAGTCTTTTTCTGGATGAATATATAGACTGCGAAACATATGACGACAGACAGAAGCGAACCTGCCGGAGCAGCCATACCCATCGGGTAAAGAGTATCCGGGAAAAGCCTCGACGCAAGGTATGCTCCCGGTATCCTCACAAGTATTATAGAGCACGCGTTATGGATGAAAGACCATATCGAAAGGCCGCAGCAGCTGAAGTATCCGCTGAAGCAGAAATGGATCCACGCGAAGACGCAATCTGTGATATATGTCCTGATGTACTGGCTCCCGTATCTGATAACTTCTTCGTTATCTGTGAAAACAGAAATCACGGGCTCTGATATGAACTGAAATGTTACAGCGAACAGCAGGCCGACCGCGACCGACATTGACATGCCTGTAAACAGTATATTCCTGGCCCTTGCGTAAAGACCTGCTCCTACAGCCTGTGCGCCTGCTGAAGATATCGTGGACATCACAGAAGAAGGTACAAGGAAAAGGAACGTGATTATCTTTTCAACTATTCCTACAGACGCAGCTATCTCGACTCCGCGGCTGTTCGCTATCGCTGTTATCACCAGAAACGACACCTGAATGAATCCATCCTGGCACGCGATAGGAAGTCCTATCCTGACGAATCCGCCGATCACATCACGCTCAGGCCTGAGATCTCCCATAGTCATATGGATACCTGTATCTCTTTTCATTATCATGATGAGAGACATTATCACGCTTACCGACTGCGCTGTTACCGTGGCAGCAGCAGCTCCGGCTGCCCCCATTGAAAACGCTCCGATAAACAGATAATCCAGTCCTATATTAAGGACGCATGCTATGAGCACGAAGATCATCGGCGTTCGGGAGTCTCCAAGGCCCCGGAACACAGCCGCTATGACGTTGTACGCTGTGATGAACGGTATCCCGGCGAAACAGATCATGATATATACGAGCATACCTTCCTCTGCCTCGGCAGGCGTCCGCATCATCTGCACAATACCGCGCGCAGCGAAAAGCAGAAGCACTGTCATGAACAGTGCCGAGACCACGAATACAGATATGGTATTTCCGATTATCTTTCCTGTTTTCTCATAGTTCCTGCCGCCTACAGCATGGCCGATCATTACAGTAGTCCCGACTGACAGTCCTACTATCATGACTGTCACGAAGTGCATGATCTGGCTGCCGTTCGACACTGCTGTTATTGTTTCAGCGCCGCTGAACTGGCCTGTTATGAACAGATCAGCCAGACCGTAAAGTGTCTGAAGAAAATACGCTGCCAGATATGGAAGCGAGAACCTGATCATGGTCCTTAACACACTGTCTTTTGTAAGATCCGTCTGCATATGTCTGTTATATCCTTAACTCATTTATGAAAAAGCAGCACGGAGTAAGTCCATGCTGCCCTGTTCTTCCGTTCGTGTGCCGCAGAAACGACCGATCACTGATCATCTTCTCTGCGCTCTGTCTTATCTGTTGATCCCTCAGTACGTTCAGGTTCATCGACCCTCTTCGGTATACCGTTTTCAGGATGATAGCCTTTCTTTCGCTTTATTACCGCAAATATGACGGCCGCAAAGGCTACCACGATAAAAACAGCAATTACAAGAGAAACTCCAACAGCTTCGATCATCGTCTGCGGATCCATTATCATTCACCTCGCTATTTCAGGATACAGTTCGTAAATATCAGCCCTGCTATGAACAGCGGCACGATACTTGAGATAAATGCCGACAGTATCCTCCTGAACGATCCCGCACGCTTCACAGCTATGATCACAGCTGCGGCAAACGGGATGATTGCCAGGATACCAAGCAATATAAAAGCTATCCAGCTGATAGACAGAGTCTTGAAATAGAGACATCCGTAGAGGGCCACGCAATATCCCACTCCGCTGAGGAGCACATTGGTACCGTCAGAACGGATGTCATTCCTTTCTTCTTTATCTCCGCCTGTACTGAGGATCATAATGATCACCCATGCGATGACCGCGGCTGATCCACCCATTAAAACAGAGTCGTACATACAGGTGTTCTCTCCTTTACAGATCTGCTTATATCTATCTTGCGAGAGCAACGCCCATTACAACTGCTTCTTTAAGTGTATGGCTGTCAGGCTTTCCTTTACAGATGACCGAAAGTGAAGCAAGCTTGGCGCCTGCCTTGTCGGCATCTTCTTCCCATGACTGCATCCACGGGCCTCCGCCTGAACCATAGGATCCGAACAGTCCTATTCTCTTACCGCGGAGCTGAGTCCTGCAGGCATCCCAAAGTGGCTGCATCGTCTCTTCCTCAAGCTGCTCGTTCCCTCTTGCCGGGCATCCGAACGCAACTGTATCGAACTGATTCACCATACTTGCGCTGAAGTCCATCGCTTTGTAAAGATGAGCGTCTGCTCCTGCTGCCTTTGCTCCTTCACAGACTGCCTGCGCGATCAGCTCTGTGTTGCCTGAGCCGCTCCAGTAAACTACCGCTACTCTAGCCATGATTGTCTCCTCTCTCATAAAAGTATAAATTGAGATCCCTTACCGGAATATTCAAACAACTTTTCATGCTTATAATATCACAAAGGATCGTACTTTTAAAGTCTTATTCTATGTTATACTTTATCCGGAGGGTTCATCATGGATATAGCGAGAGACGTTTTTTCCAAGAAGAGAGTTGACTTTGACAGACTGGATGCGGCAGGCTTTGTCCGGGACAAAGAAGGAGTATGGACATATTCTGAGGAATTCATGGACGGCGACCTGACAGCGGCAGTTACTATCGGCCGGGATAACTGTGTGATCTGCTCGGCTTTTGATACAGCCTCAGGAGAAGAATATCTGCCGATGAACATCGAGGCTTACACCGGTTCTTACATAGGGCAGGCGCGCGAAGAATACCGGATCCTGCTAGAGAAAGTCGCATCCTCCTGTTTTGACGACGTACCGTTTATATCAGACCAGGCAAATCGTATCACATCGATGATCAAGACTGAATTCAACGTAGATCCTGAGTATGTTTTCAAAGATGATGGATCAGCTGTTTTCAGACATAAGGACACCGGCAAGTGGTTCGCTCTGCTGATGACTGTAAGCAGCGGGAAAATCGAAGGATACCCTTGTGGTACGGATACAGAGGATCTTATAAACGTGATAAATGTGAAGATCTATCCGGATGATCTTGATAATCTGCTTGAAGAGCCGGCCCTGTACAGATGCTATCACATGAACAAGAAGCAGTGGCTCACGGCAGCGCTCGACGGGAGCGCCGGGGATGACCGGATAATGGAGCTTCTAAGATGCAGCTTCAGCCTGACGCGGGGCGGATCCCTTGTCAGAAGACGCGGATCCACAAGACTGGAAGGAAGTGCCGGGATGAACGGAAGCGGTACTACGGTCTATGAGGAAAACGGCGGCAGGAGATACTGGCTGATACCGTCGAATCCATCTACTTTCGATGTGGCAAAGGGATTCCGGGACAGCGGCAACGATACTCTTGAATGGCATCACCGCATAAATGTCATGCCCGGCGATATCGTATATATCTATCAGACAGAGCCTGTGGCGTCGATCATGTACCGCTGTGAAGTCCTCGATTCATATCTTCCAAGGCCTGCAAGCTGGGGAACGTTCGCCCCTAATTCAAAGTACAGGATGGTCCTTAAGCGCCTTGACTCTTTCAGAAAGGGACAGTATCCAAGAAGCTGGATGAATGAAAAAGGCGTCGCGAAAACTGTAAGAGGACAGAGAAGCGCCCCGCCGGAACTGGCAGAGGCGCTTGAAAAGGCATATTCTGTATAGATCTAGACCTTACGTGAGATA
>JAFWJS010000034.1 GCA_017511535.1 Eubacterium sp.
CGTTACTACAATGAAAAGCGCAGCAAGGCATCGCTGGGGTATCTGAGCCCATTAGAATATCGACAGCAGAAGCTCGCTGCATAGAAAAACCGTCGTGATTTCTCACGACGGTAAAAAGTCTAACTTTTGGGGGTCACCTCACACAGCCCCGGTTTTTTGTTGTGCGTCATAATTCACTTCCGATCTTGAGAAGCTGCAGGAACTGCTTTGCAGTCCTCGGACTTCTTCCGTTAGACCTTATCGCGAATCTTTCTGCCTGACGGAACAGCTCTTCTTCCGGGATATCGATCCCTTCGTCTTCAGCAAGATGTTTAACAATCTCGAGATAGAGATCCTTCTGAGGCTTCTGAAACGTCACGGTTATGCCGAACCTGGCGGAAAGACTCATAGTCTGCTGCAGGGTGTCGTTTACATGTATGTCTGTTCCCGCTCTGTCTTCCGCGAGCTCGCGGACGAGATGCCTTCTGTTGCTTGTCGCATAGATCACTATGTTGTCGGACTTTCCGGTTATGTTCCCCTCAAGGATTCCCTTAAGATAGCAGAAATCATCATCTTCGCTTGTGAACGAAAGATCATCTATGTAGAAAATAAACTTGAGCGGAGTATCGTATACTTTATCGATTATTGAAGGGATCTCTGATATCTGGTCTTTATTGAATTCTATCAGCCGTACGCCCTGTCCGCTGAATGCGTTGGCGCACGCTTTGATAGTGGAAGATTTGCCTGTCCCTGCATCCCCGTAAAGAAGCACGTTGGCGGCGTGTTTGCCTTCAGCAAGGGCGCGCGTATTGTCGAGTACTTTCTTCCTTTCCTCTTCATATCCGTACAGTGTGTCCAGTGTCTGGGGATCAGCGTGCATCACAGGTGACAGCTCGCCGTCCGACAGCTTGAAAGCGTGATATTTTGAATAGATACCATATCCGTTTTTCGGTATGTTCGTTATCATCTCACCATATTCTCCGACGAGATCAAAGCCGTCACTGCCTGATTCCCATTCGGGGATATTTCCAGCGTAACCCATTATCTCCGCAGCGTCCTCCGGAGCGAAGCCCGCCACTTTCTGAAGTGCTTCCAGCTCATGCCTGGCAGTCCTTTCCATAGCAGGAGAGACCGGAAGAGATTTCGCCCTTGCCGTAAGATATGCGTTCTCATCTTCCATTACGAGTGTCCTGATGTATTTCTTCAGATCGCCGCCTTGTTTATACAGCTCTGAGACAAATCCGGAAAGACATTCCAGCTGACCGGAAGTGTCTCCCTGAGCGGCGTCAAAGAACAGCTGAAGAGCCTCGATCGCAGGGTCATCCTTTATTCCGGAAAAGACTGCGAGAGAAGCTATGATATCACGTATTTCAGAAGCTTTTGTAATCATTGTATCCTCCATGTTTTTCTATGTGTCCATTTTACCATAACAGAAGTATTAGAGCATATGCTTTTACAAGGAAAATGTGCGCTGTTTTGTGATAGAATAAATGAAAAAGCCGTTATATGATCTGCAGGAATGAGATATGAGCTACGTAGTATTCGATAATGTGAGAAAAGTATATAAAGCGGGAGAAGTAGAGATAGAGGCTCTCCGGGGAGCGACTTTCCAGGTGGAGAAGGGTGAGACCGCTGTTATCGTAGGTGCTTCGGGAGCAGGGAAGACGACGCTTCTCAACATACTCGGCGGCATGGATACTCTCACATCAGGAAAGGTGTTCCTGGATGGAAGAGAGATCTCGGCGTTCAGTAAAAGAGAGCTTACTTCTTACCGCCGTAACGACATAGGATTTGTTTTCCAGTTCTACAATCTTGTGCAGAACCTGACGGCTCTGGAGAATGTAGAGCTCGCGACGCAGATATGCAAAGATCCGCTCGACCCCGCTGAAGTGCTGCGCGAAGTGGGACTTGAGGACCGTATGGGTAATTTTCCCGGGCAGCTTTCAGGCGGCGAGCAGCAGCGTGTGGCGATCGCCCGTGCTCTGGCGAAGAACCCCAAGCTTCTTCTCTGCGATGAGCCGACAGGGGCTCTGGATTACAACACGGGCAAATCGATCCTGAAACTTCTGCAGGACACCAGCGGCAGAACAGGTATGACAGTGATAATAATCACACATAACTCTGCTATCACAGCGATGGCAGACAGGATCATAAAGGTCAGGAACGGGAATATCTATTCAGAAGAGATAAATACATCTAAAAAGCCTGTGGAAGAGATAGAATGGTAGCCTGATGCTGGGGAAAGTCACGCTTAGAGAGATAAAAAGATCATTTGGACGATATGTTGCGATAATGCTTATCGTCGCTCTTGGCGTAGGATTTTTCTCAGGCCTTAAAGTCACAAAAGAAGATATGATCGCTACAGCTGACGATTACTTGAGAGAATATGCCCTGTATGATTTTGAGCTGTTTTCAAGTATGGGCTTTGATGATGAGAGCGTCGGCATCATAGAGGGAACGGATGGAGTAAAGCTTGCAGAGGGTTCTGTAACAGGAGACGTTCTCGTGAAGAGTGAAGCCGGGACAGACGAAGTGATCAGGTTCATGTCGTTGACGGAGGGCGTTAACAGGCTCTGTCTGAAATACGGGAGACTGCCGGAAAAGCCGGACGAATGTGTAGTAGACGCAGATAAGCTGGCTTCTGTTCTCGATGAAAAGACATTCAGAGTCAAAAATGAGCTCGTTCTTTCTGCGAATAACGATAAAGACGATCTTGAGAAGTTCAGGTACAGAAGATATAAGATAGTCGGCGCTGTAACTACGCCGCTGTATATGAATTTCGAGCGCGGATCCAGCGAGATAGGGAACGGAACGGTGAGCGGATTCGCAGTGATCCCCGGCGAGGGCTTTGATATGGATCTCTATACGGAAATATATGTGAGAGCAGACAGCGAAGCTCTGGCATATTCCGATGAGTATGAAGAAGCATGCGACGGTGTCGAACCTGGGATCAAGAAGGCGGGAAGGGCTGCCGCGAAGGCACGATATGACGATGTCGTGAAAGAGGCCAGAGAGAAGCTGGATGAACAGAAGAAAAAGTATCAGAAAAATGCGGATAAATTAGAAAAGGAGAAAAATAAAGCATATGGAGAGCTTGCTGAAGCGCTTGAGAAAATAGAGGATGGGGAGAAGAAGCTTGCCTCAGGAAAGAAAAAGATCAGAGCCGGCAGAAGCATGATCAGGAAAAACGAAAAACTCCTGAAAAAGAACCGCAGAGCTATAAGCAGAAACGAAAAGAAGATAAAGGCAAACAGGAAAAAGCTGAACGCCCGTCAGAAAGAGCTTGATAAGAACAGTAAGGAGCTTGAGAAGCAGAAGGCAGAGCTTGAGGCTCAGAAAGCATACATCCCTGAAGAGGCATATCAGCAGGCGGCAGCACAGATCGGGGCCGCTGAGGCAAAACTGAAGAAAGGCCAGAAAAAACTTGATAAGGGTGCAGCCGAGATCCGCAAAGGTGAAAAGAAGATAGCGGCGGGGAAGAAAAAGCTGGCTTCCGGCAAGAAAAAAGTGTCAGCAGGAAAAGAAGAGATCCGGGAAAGTGAAAAAGAGCTGAAAAAAGCAGAACAGGAGCTTCAGGACGCCCGGAAGAAATATGAAGACGGTAAGAAAGAGGCGGATGAGAAGTTTGATGAAGCAGAGGAGAAGCTCCGGGACGGCGCGCGGAAGATAAAGAAGGCCGAGCGCAAGATCGGAAAGATCAAGAAAGGAAAGTCATATGTATATGGCAGGGAGATAAATATCGGCTATTCAACATTTGAGAGCAACGCAGGTATCGTGGAAAGCATAGCAACTGTATTCCCGCTGTTTTTCTTCCTTGTAGCTGCTCTGGTATGCATGACTACGATGACCCGCATGATCGATGAGCAGAGGACACAGATAGGGGTGCTCAAGGCTCTTGGCTACAGCGATCAGGCAGTGCTTGGCACATATATGTTCTATTCGGGAAGCGCTGCGCTGACAGGCGCGGCAGCAGGATTCTTTGCCGGATGCAGGATATTCCCGTCTGTGATATGGCACGCGTACGGTATGATGCTGAATATGGCTGACAGGCCTGTGGCGTATAAGATCAATATGCCGCTCCTTGTCATATCACTTGCGACTGCGCTGATATGCTCCACCGGTGCCACATGGATATCTTGTGCGCAGGATTTCTCGGTCGCGCCGGCGCAGCTCATACGTCCGAAAGCACCGAAAAACGGGAAACGCATACTGCTGGAGCGGATATCATTCATCTGGGACCGCCTGGGATTCCTCCGTAAAGTATCGCTGCGCAATATATTCAGATACAAGAAGAGATTTTTCATGATGGTAATGGGGATCAGCGGATGTACGGCGCTTCTCATTGCCGGCTTCGGTATAAGCACTACGGTTAAGAACGTAGCGGAGTTCCAGTATTCTGAAATAGAGAAATACGACTATACAGTAAGCTTTGACAGGGATATGACAGAAAAGAGGCAGTCGGATTTCAGGAAGTATGCCGGGGAGCATGCTCGCGATATTCTTTTCGTGCATTCCGCCGGAGCCGACGTGACATGCGGCAGGACAACAGTGACTGCGGATATCGTGTCTTGTGACGGTAAAGGGTTTGCGGATTTCATAGACCTTCATGACGGAGATAAAGAACTGGCTTTCCCGGGGCAGGGTGAAGCGATAGTATGCAGAAAGTTCCGCGACCATTACAACGTAAAGACAGGTGACGTGATAACTGTAAAAGAAGGCTCGAGACGCGCAGAATTCACTGTGAGCGGGATATGCGACAACTACGTTTCCAATTACGTGTATATAAGCAGCAGCTCATATGAAGAGGGCTTCGGAAAGAAGGCGCAGATAAAGACAGCACTTGTAACTGACAGCGGAAGCGACGCTGAGATACGTGAAGACGCGGCGTACTGCGCAAGGTACAGGTATGCTGGTACGATAAGCGTGAATGCGGACATGCTCGACAGGGTAAGGGACATGATGGTGAGTCTCGACGCAGTGGTGCTTGCTGTAATATTGTCTGCAGCGCTTCTTGCGTTCATAGTTCTGTATAACCTTACAAACATCAATATCACTGAACGTATAAGAGAGATCGCGACCATCAAAGTACTCGGCTTCTATGCGGGTGAGACTTCGGCGTACGTGTTCCGGGAGAATTTCTTCCTTACAGGCATAAGCGCTCTTGTCGGTATACCGCTTGGCAAAGTCCTTCTTGATTTCGTCGTCAGCAATATCAAAGTCGATATGATCTTCTTCGCAGCAAGGATCACATGGGCAGACTACCTGTGGTCAGTTGTCCTGACGTTTGCATTCGCGGTGCTTGTAGCTGCTGCGATGTACAGAAAGCTTGACAGGATAAGCATGACAGAATCGCTGAAAAGCATAGAATAAGCCTGAAAATTTAAACAGTTGACCTTTTTGCATATATATGGTAAAATTCATATCGTTGAATAAGTTATTGTTGAAGAGTGGGTGAGAAAATCCCCACTCTTTATCTTTTAGAGCGAAACGGACATTACGTCATGCAGGGACTCATGCGGCGCAGTGTATGGCCGCGCCGCTGATCATGTGAGAGGGAACAATGGCTGATAAGAAGGAAAAGATCACAGAGCTTGTCAGCAGCGTGCTTTCTGATTTTCTGGATGAAAACGGACTTGAGCTGTATCATACTGACTTCAGAAAAGAAGGGAAAGACTGGTATCTCAACGTCTATATAGATATCGCAGAAAGCGTGCGCGAAGAGAATGAGAAAAACGGCGAAGTCAGGTATGTGAGTACTGATGACTGCGAGCTCGTAAGTGATTATCTGAGTGAAAGGCTCGATGAAATCGATCCGATCGAGCAGAACTATATGCTTCAGGTCAGTTCTCCCGGGATGGACAGAGAACTTTATGAGCAGAAAGACTTCGACCGTTTCGCGGGAGAGCTTGTTGACGTTAAGCTCTATAAGGCAAGCAGCGGAAAGAAAGAGATCCAGGGGATCCTGAAAGGTCTCGTGGACGGAAACATAATAATAACAGACGAAGAAGGAAATGAAAGGTCATTCAGCAGCAGAGATGTTGCTAAGACCTGTCTCGCGGTGGTTTTCTAAGGAGGAAGACATGAACGAAATGAATGGTGAGATCGTGCCGGCTGAATTTCTGGCAGCACTGGAGCAGCTTGAAGAGGAAAGGCACATTTCCAAGGAGATGCTTATCGAGACTATCGAGAACGCGCTCCTTTCAGCGTACAGAAAGAATTATGGCACGACTTCTAACGTAAGAGTGCTGATCGATCCTGATGAGGGGCAGATCATGGTGCTTATGCGTAAGGATGTTGTGGAGGTCGTGGAAGACGACCTTACCCAGATCTCTCTTGAAGAAGCATGGGAGATAGATCCGCGCTATGAAGTCGGAGACTATATCGAATTCCAGGTGACGCCGTCAGATTTCGGAAGGGTCGCCGCGCAGACAGCCAAGCAGGTCATAGTACAGCGGATCAAAGAAGAAGAAAGAAATCAGGTACTCGCTGAGTTCAAGGACCGCGCCGGGGAAGTCGTTACAGGATATGTGTCCAGGAAAAGCGACGACAAGATCTACATCAATCTGGATAAGGCTGAAGGTGTGCTGCCGTTCAAAGAGCAGGTCCCGGGCGAGCATTACAATATAAGACAGAGGATAAAGGTATATATCGTTAAAGTGCTTGATGAGTCCAAGGGTCCGCAGGTGCTTGTATCAAGGACAAGATCAGAGCTTGTAAGATGCCTGTTCGAGTCTGAAGTGCCGGAGATCCAGGACGGTATTGTTGAGATCAGGGGTATCGCGAGAGACCCTGGATCACGTACCAAGATCGCAGTATATTCAGAAGATCCTAACGTGGACCCTGTAGGAGCCTGCGTAGGTACAAGAGGAACGCGTGTACAGTCGATAGTCGACGAGCTGAACGGTGAGAAGATCGATATCGTGTTCTGGAGTGAGGATCCTGTCGAGCTGATCAGCAGTGTGCTCAGCCCTGCAGACGTAGAAGAAGTCATAATCGAGGACGAAGACGCTATGATAGCAACTGTCATCGTTCCTGATTCACAGCTTTCACTGGCCATCGGAAAGCGCGGGCAGAACGTAAGTCTCGCTGCTAAAGTAAGCAAGTGGAAGATAGATATCAAGAGTCATTCAGATTATTATTCAGACGACTACGAAGAAGAGTTCCCTGAATATGACGACGCTGAGCCTGAAGCTGAAGCGGAGACTCAGGAAGAAGAGTAATGAACAGAAAGCAGAAAAAGGGATTCACAGAGCCCATGCGTACATGCATAGGGTGCAGAGTATCCAGGCCGAAAAACGATATGATAAGGATCACATGCTTTGAGGGCGTGATAAGCGTGGATGTGACAGGACGCTCGAAAGGCCGCGGAGTATATATCTGCAAGGATCCTGAGTGCCTTGAGAAGGCAAAGAAAGCAGGCGCTTTGAAGAGGGGATTCAGAATGAATTTTGATCAGAAGGATCTGGACAGAGTATATGAAGACCTCAGGATGGTGATAGAAGATGCTTTCTGATAAACTCAGAGGATATCTGGGATTCGCGGCAAGATCAAGGAATCTTCAGTCAGGCTATAATACCGGCCTTTACCTGATCGGGAAAAGAAAGGCGAAGCTTGTGATAGTTTCAGAAGAGGCCGCGGAGGGGACCAGAGAAAAAGTGGCCGGCAAGGCCAGGGCACAGAATATCCGGTGCATCGTTTTCGGAGAAAGCGAAGAGCTTTCAAAATCAACAGGTACAGGATCAGGAATGGTCTTTACCATAACAGACAGACATTTTGCAGAAATAATAAGCAGGGAGATCGACCGCATTCGATCAGAAGGAGAGAACAGCTAATGCCGAAGAAAGTATATGAGCTCGCGAAAGAAATGGGAGTGGCGAGTAAAGAACTGCTTGATAAAGCGGCTGAGTTAGGTATCGACGCAAAGAACCACATGAGTGTCGTGTCAGATACAGACGCGAAGAGACTTATGGCGAGACCGTCAAGGCCGGCAGGCAATCCTGCCATGAGGCCGGTCGCGCCGGGACAGGTACCCGGAAGAAAAGGCCCGGCAGGAAGACCTATAGTCAGCGACAGCTATTTTGAGAACAAAAGAAAGCCGCCTGTAGGGAAGCCTATCGTTGACGACGATTTTCTTGCCAGACGTGAAAAGGCAAAGACAGAAGCATCTGTGAATCCTGAAGAGGCGAAGGCTCAGGAAAAGCCGGAGAAAAAGGATGAAAGCAGGATCTCTGCGCCTTCAGCACAGGAAAAGAAGCCTGAAAAGGGTGAAACTGCGCCAAAAGAAGTCCCTGCAGCAGTGAAGTCTGCGGAAAAAGCTGAAGACAAGGCGGAAAAGGATAATAAAACTGTTTCAGCTCCTGTTGAATCAAAGATAGAAAACACTCCCGAAAAACATGTTGAAGCAAAGAGTTCCGTTAAAGCTGAAAAGAGTGGAAATGCGGCTGCTCCTAAGGCAAAGGAACCAGAGAAAAAACAAGAAGTACCGAAAAAGAATCTTGACGCTGAGATCAAAGTGCCAAGAGTCAAGATAATCAAAAGAGCTTCTGAAGACGAGGCACAGAACACAAAGCCTGAAAGAAAGCCGGGACAGAAGCCTGAGAGGAAGCAGGGTCAGAAGCCGGTCGGCAGAAAACCGAAGGGAAGACCTGGGCAGAAGCCGCAGCAAGGCAATGAGGAAAATGCTCCTAAGCCTAGCAACAGGAGGCCTCAGCACCAGCATGCCCAGACTTCTCAGACAGATGCTTCCAGAGACGCAAAGCATGGAAGGAAAGGTGCTGACAAGCGTCATGGAAAACATGATGCCGGCGGATACGACAAGTTCGACAAGTTCGAGAAAAAGTCGCTTGAAAGACAGGAAAGAAAGAAATACACCAAAGAGAAGCATGTAGAGGAAGAAGAGGAAGTGATACTTCCGGAAGGAACTTACAGAGTAAACGTTCCTATTACGGTAGCAGGATTCTGCGAGCAGGTAGAAGTATCGACCTCACAGGTCATCATGGCTCTTATGAAGCTCGGTATCATGGCTAATATCAACCAGAATATCGATGAAGACATGCTTGAGATGCTGGCCGCAGAGCTCGGTATCGAAGTGGTAGTAGGCAAAGTGGGTGAAGGAACAGAGGAAGAAAGCGCCGCTGAAGCCGCGATCGAGGACTTCGTCGACGATGAAGAAGATCTGGTCGAGCGTCCTCCTGTCATCACTGTCATGGGACACGTTGACCATGGTAAAACATCCCTGCTGGACGCCATAAGAAAAACAAATGTGACCGCGAAAGAATCCGGAGGCATCACTCAGCATATCGGTGCTTCCGAGGTAAAGATAAACGGAAGGAAGATCGTGTTCCTTGATACGCCGGGTCACGAAGCATTTACAGCTATGCGTGCCAGAGGTGCGCTGATAACAGATATAGCTGTTCTCGTCGTAGCGGCGGATGACAGCGTAAAGCCTCAGACCATAGAATCGATCAGTCATGCCAAGGCTGCCGGAGTTCCTATCATCGTAGCCATAAACAAGATGGATAAGCCTGGCGCCAATCCTGACAAGGTAAAGAAAGACCTTGCGGATCAGGGCGTACTGGTTGAAGACTGGGGCGGTGAAGTTATCAGTGTTCCTGTTTCAGCAAAGACAGGAGACGGTATCACTGATCTTCTGGAGATGATACTTCTCCAGGCAGACGTTCTGGAACTCAAGGCAAATCCTAACAGGATGGCAAAGGGAACTGTTATCGAGGCCAGACTGGATAAGGCGAGAGGACCTGTGGCCACACTGCTCGTATCTAACGGAACTCTCAAGTCAGGAGAAAGTATCGTAGCAGGAACATGCTCCGGACATATCAGAGTGATGACTGACTACAAGGGGAAGAAGATCAAAAAGGCCGGTCCTGCTACAGCAGTAGAGATCCTGGGTCTCACTGACGTACCACAGGCAGGCGATGAATTCAACGCCGTAAAGGACGATAAGATAGCAAGGGATATCGCGGAATCAAGAGCTCAGAAGCTCCGTGAGGAAGTACTTGCCAAGAATGCCAGCACGACACTGGACAAGATGTTCAGCGAGATGCAGGAAGGCGATGTCAAGGAACTCAACGTTATCATCAAGGGAGACGTTCAGGGATCTGTCGGAGCTCTCATCTCATCGCTTGAAAAGCTGAACTCAGACAGCGTAAAAGTCAATGTGATCCATTCAGGCGTAGGTACTGTAACAGAATCAGACGTTATGCTCGCGCAGACATCAGGCTCTATAATCATCGGATTCAACGTACGTCCGAGCACAGCAGTAACGACTGCTGCCGACAGAGACGGAGTCGAGATAAGACTGTACAGAGTCATATACGACGTTATCAACGATGTAGAGGCGGCCATGAAGGGTATGCTGGAGCCTGATTATAAGGAAGAAGTGCTTGGAAAGGCTGTCATCAGAGACACATTCAAGGTGCCTAATGTAGGAGTCGTAGGCGGCGCGTATGTAACAGAAGGCAAGGTGATGAGAAACGCCGAGATCAGACTGGTAAGGGACGGTATCGTCATTCTGGAAGGCAAGATCTCATCACTCAAGAGATTCAAGGACGACGCCAAAGAAGTCGCGCAGGGATATGAGTGCGGAATAGGTATCGAGAATTACAACGACATAAAGGAAGGCGACGAGATCGAGTGCTTCCGTATGGTCGAAGTAGCGAGAGAGGAATTATGAGTAAAGGACACAGGACTGAGCGTGTCGGTGAAGAGATCAAGAAGATCATAAGCGATATGCTGCTTAAGGATATCAAGGATCCGAGGCTTGAAGGCAGGATGATCAGCATCACTGCGGTGGAAGTCTCTGATGATCTTGGGTATGCTCACGCCTATATTGACATACTTACTCCGCAGAATACCGGAGAAGAAGAACGCAGGGAAATAGAGAAAGATGTACTGGACGGCTTTGACAGCTGTTCAGGACATATCAGGAAAGAACTGAGCAGGAAGCTGAGGGTCAGGCACGCGCCTGAGCTCAGCTTCAGAATAGACAAGTCTATGGAGTATGGAAGCCACATAGACAAGATGCTTAAGGACCTGGGACTGTAGGCCGTATACGGGCATTTTACGAGAAATATAAAGATATGAACAACAGTTTTACAGAAATAGCAGAGAAGCTTGGCGGCGCAGGAAGGATATATCTCTTTCCTCATGAGAATCCTGACGGAGACGCAGTAGGCTCTACAGCGGCGCTGTGCAGCATGCTTCGTGACATGGGGAAAGAATGCTATGTCATGATAGAGGAGGAGCTGCCGGAAAATCTACGGTTCATGGATGACGACATGTTCGTAATACCTGAAGAAAATGTTGAAAGGCCTGACCTTTCAGTTGCGGTGGACTGCAGCGAGACATCCAGATTCAGCAAGCTGAAGGATCTGTTCCTGTCCGGAGGATACACGATATCGATCGATCATCATGAAAATGAGAAGCCGTCTTTCGATATGAACTATATTGATCCGGGAGCTGCCGCCGCAGGAGACCTTATCTACAAGTTAATGAAAGAGATGGATCATATCCCGTCAAAGAAAGAGGCAGAGGCGCTCTTCGCGGCGATCACGACTGACACAGGCAACTTCCAGTATTCCAACACGACGAGAGAGACGCACAGTATTATCTGCGACCTTTATGAAAGCGGGATAGATATCTCGTCGGTCAGTACTGAGATCTATGAAAACGAGTCACCTGAGAAGATAAGGCTGATCTGCAGAGCGGTAAGCGAAATGGAGCTGCTCTTCGGAGGAAAGCTCGCTCTCACCAGAGTCACGCAGGATATGCTGAAGGAAACAGGTACAGTGATGAGCGACGCAGAGCCTGTAATAAAGGAGATCAGGTCTGTCAGGGGCGTAGAGATCGCCATAGTGCTGAAAGAGCGCGGACCGGGGAAAGTTTTTGTCAGCATGAGATCCAAATCATACGCAAGCGTACTTGAGATCGCCCGCGAGCTTGGAGGCGGCGGACATCAGAAGGCAGCGGGCTGCACTCTGAACATGACTGTCGATGAAGCTGAAGAAGCAGTTCTGAAGGCAGCAAAGAAACAACTTGAATCATGACACCAGACGGAATAATAAACATATACAAAGAGAAAAACATGACATCCCATGATGTGGTCGGACATATCCGGCGCATTCTTGGAGTAAAGCGTGTCGGACACACAGGTACCCTCGATCCAATGGCAACGGGGGTACTTCCTGTATGTGTGGGACGATCTGCCAAAGTCATGGAATATCTTGATACAGATCTGAAAAAATACCGCTGCACGATGCTGCTCGGACGTTCGACCAACACGTTCGATATCTGGGGAGAGCCTGAAGAGGAGACTCCTGAGGAAGCTGTAAACAGAATAACAGAGAGGGATGTGGTCAGCGCGCTTGAGAAGTTCCGCGGCAGGATAACTCAGCTGCCGCCCCTCTATTCGGCTGTCAAAGTCAACGGGAAGCGGCTTTATGAATATGCGCGTAAGGGACGTGACGTTGATATACCTGAGCGTGAAGTGTTCATTACATCTCTGGAAATAGAGGACATGGAGCTTGGCAGAGGATACGATTCATGGGTCCGCTTTTCCTGCGAGTGTACCAAGGGTACTTTCATCAGGTCCATCTGTCATGATGCCGGTGAAGCTATAGGCGTGCATGCGGTCCTGTCAGAGCTGGAGAGGGCAGCAAGCGGCGTATTCACTGTAGATACAGCCGTAACTCTGGACGACCTCAGGAAAATGTGCGGCTATACCAGAGAAACAGAGCCGCACGGAGGAAGTATCCAGAATGGAAAGCAGAACAGGTCAGGAGCGTTGAGTGACGATGTGCTCGCGATGCTCAGACCGCCTGATGATGTGCTCGGCATGTTCGGGTCTGCAGAAATGAAGCCGGACACGGCATTGAGACTCATCAACGGTCTTGAGATCGAACGCCGGGCATATGAAATAACAAAGTTTCCAAGGTACAGCAGGCATGATTTTTATTTCCCTGTAAGAGAGGAATACGGACGCATGTACAGACTGTACAGCAGTATCCCGGATGACATGGAGATACCGGGAAGACCTGAAGGAGTACAGTGGTATCCTGAAAGGGGCGGCCTCAGATTCATAGGGCTTGCAGAGATGAATGAAGATAACGGGCATCTTGTTCCTGTGAAAATATTTATTTAACGGAGAAAAGTTTTGGAGATCATCAGAAATCTGGAAGAGATAAAAGGCATAGACAGGACAGCGGTGGCTCTGGGTAATTTTGATGGTGTGCATCTCGGACATCAGGAACTCATAAGAGAGACTGTAAACAGGGGAGAAGAGGACGGCGTGAAGTCGGCGGTATTCACTTTCTCCAATCATCCGTCAAATATCATTCCGGGAGCAAAGGCCGTGAAGAGCATCCTGACAGAAGACCGCAAGATGGAGATAATAGAGTCTCTCGGAGTGGACTATCTGTTCAATGTGCCGTTTACAGAAGAACTCATGGATCTCGAGGCTGAGGACTTTGTGACAGAGATACTGGTCGGGCGTCTGAATGTGAAAACAGCTGTCTGCGGGTTCAACTATCAGTTCGGGGCGAGGGCGTTCGGCACGCCTGAGATCCTTGAGATATATGGAGAGAAATATGGATTCGATGTGTTCGAGATGGCGCCGTTTGAGATAGACGGGAAAGTCGTCAGCTCCTCGCTGATCCGTCTTCTCATATCAAAGGGCTATGTGGACAGGTGTGCCAGGTTCATGGGCAGGAACTATGAAGTGGGCGGAGAAGTCGTGGTAGGGAACAGGCTCGGAAGATCGCTCGGCTTCCCTACGTCGAATCTCAATATAGACGAAACTATGGTAACGCCTCCGAACGGAGTGTACACGACGTACTGTGATTATAAGGGCGTGAAGTACCCGAGTATAACAAACGTTGGAGTCAAGCCGACTGTAGGCACTTACGAGAAAAATATCGAGACTCATATATTCGATTTTGATAAAGTACTTTACGGTAAGCATATTACCGTTGAGTTCCTCAAGAAGATGCGTAACGAGGAGAAATTTGATTCGCTGGAAGATCTTTCTTCGCAGATCGTGAAAGATTGTGAGAAAGCAAAAGCCTGGTTTTCTGAAAGATAAGAAAATCCTTGCATTTTCAATAAGGGGTGTGTATAATAAAGTGTCGCTGTGTAAGAAGCGGCTTATAAACCTATTTTTTACTCCGGCTTGGTCCTGAAGCCGCTCCGGCGCGGGACTCAGATGGGGCGTATGACACAAAAAGGAGAAACGACATGATCACTAAGGAGAAAAAGACAGCAATCATCAATGAGTATGCTACAAAAGAGGGCGACACAGGTTCCCCTGAAGTACAGGTAGCGATACTTACAGCAAGGATCAACGAGCTCAACGAGCATCTGCAGAGCCACAAGAAAGACTTCCATTCAAGAAGAGGTCTTCTGAAGATGGTAGGTAAGAGAAGAAACCTTCTGAACTACCTGAAGGAGAAAGACATCGAGAGATACAGAAGTCTTATTCAGAGACTGGGTCTGAGAAAGTAGTTTATAAGATCTGGCGGGCACCATCAAGGACCCGCCGATTTTATTGTATAGAAGCTGCCGGCCGGGCGGCAGGCGGCGTAAAGAGGTTAATTTACAGGAAGTAGTTGTAAATTAGGAAGGAGCAGAATTTAATGCCAAGGTTTACAGATTACAGAACATTCAAGACCGCTATAGGCGGAAGACTTCTGCAGCTCGAGATCGGAAAGGTCTGCGAGCAGGCAAACGGACAGGTAATGGTAAGATACGGCGATTCAGTCGTTAACTGCACAGTGTGTGCATCCAAGGAAGCGCGTCCAGACGCGGACTTCCTTCCGCTCTCATGTGACTATGAAGAGAAGATGTACGCCATCGGAAAGATCCCGGGAGGGTTCATCAAGAGAGAAGGAAGACCAAGCGAAAGAGCTATCCTCTGTTCAAGACTTATGGACAGACCTCTTCGTCCTCTTTTCCCGAAGGGATACTATCACGACATAGTAGTGGTAGCTACAGTAATGTCAGTAGACCCTGACTGCGAGACAGACATCATGGCAATGATCGGTTCGTCGGTAGCGCTTGCTATCTCCGACATTCCATGGGACGGACCTACCGGTTCGGTAAGAGTAGGAAGAGTAGACGGTGAATTCGTCATCAACCCTACGCTCGCGCAGAGAGAAGAATCAGATATCAACCTCACAGTAGCAGGAACCAAGGAAGCTATCATGATGGTTGAGGCAGGAGCAAAGGAAGTTCCTGAGGAAGTCATGCTTGACGCTATCTTCTTCGGTCATGAAGAGATCAAGAAGATCGTTTCATTCATCGATGAGGTCGTTGCTGAAGTAGGCAAGGAAAAACAGCAGGAAGAACTCTATAAAGTACCTGAAGAGATCGATCAGGCAGTCAGAGAGTTCGCAACAGAGAAGATGAAGCTTGCTGTAAGAAATTCCGACAAGATGACAAGACTCGACAACATGGACGCAGTCGAAGTTGAGACACAGGAGCACTTCGCTGAGGAATACCCTGACAATGAGAAAGATATTGCCGCTGTGCTCTACAACATCACCAAGGAATCAGTAAGGAACTCCATTCTGGACGACGGTGTAAGACCGGACGACAGAAAGCTTGACGAGATCAGGCCTGTCTGGTGCGAGACCGGACTTCTTCCGAGAGTACACGGATCCGGACTGTTCAAGAGAGGACAGACACAGGTAATGTCATCGGTCGCACTTGCTCCTCTTTCGGAGAAACAGAGGATCGACGGCCTGACAGAACAGACAGAAAAAAGATACATCCACCACTATAACTTCCCGGGATACTGCACAGGAGAGGCCAAGGCTCCGAGATCACCTGGAAGGAGAGAGATCGGACATGGAGCTCTTGCTGAGAGAGCACTCCTCCCGGTGATCCCGAGCGAGGAAGAGTTCCCATACGCGATAAGAGTCGTTTCAGACGTTCTTTCATCGAACGGTTCTTCATCAATGGCTTCAACATGCGGATCATGTCTCGCTCTCATGGACGCAGGCGTTCCTATCAAGCGCCCTGTATCCGGTATCGCGATGGGTCTCATCGAGAGAGTTGAAGAGGACGGCTCCAGCAAGATGGCTATCCTCTCAGACATCCAGGGCATGGAAGACTTCCTCGGCGACATGGACTTTAAAGTCACAGGAACAACTGAGGGCGTAACAGCCATGCAGATGGATATCAAAGTCCACGGGCTTTCAAGAGAGATCCTTCAGAAGGCTCTCCAGCAGGCTCATGAAGGCAGGATGCATATCATGGACATCATGCTTGAAGAGATCCCTGAGCCAAGAGCTGAGCTCAGCAAGTGGGCTCCTCGCTGCGTAGCCATGAGAATAGATCCGGATAAGGTACGTATCGTCATCGGACCTGGAGGAAAGACGATCAATAAGATCATCGAGGAAACCGGTGTTGATATCGATATCTCTGAAGAGGATCTTGGACTTGTTACTATCTACGCGGTAGACATGGCCAGCGCAGAGGCTGCCAAGAAGCAGATCGAGCTTCTGACGGCTGAAGTGGAAGTCGGAAAGACTTACATGGGTGAAGTAAAGCGCATCATGAACTTCGGTGCGTTCATCGAGGTGCTTCCGGGCAAGGAAGGTCTGCTTCACATTTCCAAGATGGCAAAGCGCCGTATCGATAAGGTCGAAGACGTTATGAACATCGGAGACAAAGTAGAAGTCAAAGTAGCCGAGATCGACAGCCAGGACAGGATCAATCTTGAGCGTACGCATCTTGACTAAGCCAGACAGATAAACAGGACGGTTCCTGCAGGCATCGCACAGCTGCTGAACGGGACCGTCTTTTTCATTGTTTTGAAGTATTTTACAAAGGGTATATCTGGATTAACAGAATGCTTGATATACAGGGAGAAAGAGGTGATGGAATGGACTTCGTAATGAATCACAGAAAAGATGCCGCGGCAGCCGCGGTACTTTTGATGCTTGCTCTGGTATCTTTCTTTCTGATCGGGAAAGCAGCGACAGATCCCGCTAATTTCGGGAACACGATCAGAGATCTTGATGAGAAAAGTGAGACGGTAATGGCGCTTACAGGAGGAGCTGCGGCGGCTTCAGCCGCTATATCACTTCTGCCGGGGGATGCCGGCACGCCGATAGCTGATAAGCTGGTGGACATGAGCGGGTATTTCATGCTAATTCTTTCCGCGATATTTCTTGAGAAATGGCTGATCACGATAACGGGTATGCTGGCGTTCAGGATACTCATACCGGTCGCTTTGACAGGGCTCGCTGCGGGCAGACTGCTCGGCAGAAATGCATTCAGAGATATTTTCATCAAAGTCATCTGCTTTGCTCTGGTGCTGTTCATTACTGTGCCTGCGGGAGTAAAGCTCTCACAGATGATAGATGAAAGCTATCAGGCTTCAATAGAACAGACGATAAAAAACGCTGAAGACAAGTCCAGGGATGTACAAGACGCTGCAGGGGGCGAAAGCGATGAAGGCGCGCTGGAGAAGATATTCAATTCCATCAAAGGCGGAGTAACAGAGCAGATAGAGAGATTCAGGGATATACTTTCTGACTTTGTCGAAGCCGCGGCTGTGCTAATTGTGACATCATGCGTGATACCGCTTGCCGTGATGCTGTTCTTTATATGGCTGATCAAAATGATAGCAGGAGTCAATATAACGATCCCAGACATGAGAATGTCAGAAAAGTTCAAAGGGCTCAGAGCCACGAAGGAGGAGTAGAATGTTCGCATATATCTGGCCGATAGCACTTGTCGTGTTTTCGAACACGGTCTATCAGATCGCAGCTAAACAGATACCGGAGAAAATCGATCCGCTTGCGTCTCTTACGGTCACATATCTCGTCGGAGCAGCGGCAAGTCTCATATTTTATTTATCGATCAACAGGAACGCAGATCTTATGCGCGAGTACAGTGCGCTGAACTGGGCGCCGTTCGCGCTTGGTATAGCAGTAGTAGGCCTTGAAGTTGGGATGATCTACGCGTACAAAGCCGGCTGGCCTGTGAGCGTGGCTTCGGTCACACACAGCAGTATACTTGCGATAGTTCTGATCTTCGTGGGCGCGCTCATCTTTGGGGAAACGATAACATGGAACAAGATCCTGGGTATATTCGTCTGCATGGGCGGTCTTGCCCTGATAAACTACAGGTAAAGAATCAACTCTTTGAAAACGATTGCGTACAGCATCCGCTTTTGTGGTAAAATGTACTTGTATAAGGATACACTGGGGAGAAATAAATGATTTCACTGATAATACTGCTGATAATGTTCGGGATACCTGCCGGCATAGTGATGCTGATCGCGGAGATCCTTATCAGTTACTCAAGGAGCAAAGAGGCAAAAGCCAGACTAGAGAACCTGATCCCGAAACGTGATACGTCAAAGGATGTCTCATTCCCCGACCTTCAGAACACGATAGGCGGGAAAAGGCAGGATAAGGCAGATGTGTCCGGGAAAAAGTTTGAATACAAATATACGAGTAACGGCACGCCTGTGCAGGGGAGCACGGTAAGCCAGGCGGGAAGCACGAATAACGTGAACACCGGGAACCAGAGATGGAAGGTGAATTCCGCTGAGCCGTACGCGCGAGCGATCAGGAAAAGCAGAAGCATGACAGCTGCCGCTGCCGCGTGTTTTGGTGTATCAGGGCTTACGTTCCTTGCGGCTGTCTCCGATATAACGGAGGGGATCGCACTTTATGGCCTGACTGATCTCGCCAGATATGCGGATAACATCCCTATGCTGCTCATATCGATAGCAAGCCTGATAGCAGGCCTCTGGATAGTCATATCGAAACACAGAAAGATAGACAAGACCAACAGGTACATTGCCATAATAAATCAGGGCTACGGTATGATCCCGATCGACAATATCGCATACCTGTATCCGAAGAAATATGATCAGGTCGTGCAGGAGCTCCAGGAGATGATAAACACAGGCGACCTTCCGGGAGCGTACATCGATTACGGCAGGCGTCTTCTCGTGATAGATCCACATAATTCATCAGTTGAGCCTTTGATCGCGAAGGCAGGGGATGCCGCATCTTCTCAGATGGGCACAAGGTCTGACGCGTCAGGAAAGAGCAGGGCCAGAAAGTCTGAGGCCGACCATGTGGACTTCCTGAGTCTCGAGCGCCTCTCAAAGAAGGTAAAAGATGAAGATATAAAGATGAAGCTGATCAGGATCAGCGGCACTCTCAAACAGATCGGTCAGAAGGCGGAAGAAGATCCGTCGATAAAGAAAAACGCCGGGGTCGACACATTCATGGAGATGTATCTTCCGAAGACGATAAGGCTCGTGGAAGAGTACGAGGCAGTCGACAGCGCAGCTGACCTTCCTGACGATAACGAACTTAAGAACAACATACTGGATACACTCGATGCTATCGACAGCGCTGCAATGTCGCTGTGGCAGAACATCATACATTCAGATATGATCGATATCTCCACAGAACTCGACGCGCTTCAGACGAAGCTTGTCATGGACGGGTACAGCGAATCTGATTTCAAACCTGCAGATGCGGCATCTGAAGAAACGCCTGCGCCATCTGAAACAACGGAAGAAGAAGTAAAGGGAGAACTTCCTGAGCTTAAGCCTGAGCGTCCTGAGAACTCAGCTGCGGGACAAGATGTTTTCTCTAAGATAAGAAAAGAACAGGAAAAAGTTAAAGATACAGTCGATTAAAACGGAGGGTCAAGAGATGGAAACCAAATTGAAGGAAAAAGAAGAGCTGGTCCCTGAACTGACATTGGATGATGAAGCCCCGAAACTGAATTATATGGTAGGCGACGCGAAAGAGACCATCGCTGAAACTGTTAAGGATATACCTGAGCAGAAATTCACCGAGGCAGAGCAGAGGCAGATAGATGACTTCGTAAAGCAGATAGATCTGAACAATATGGATCAGATCATGAAATACGGCGCAAGCGCCCAGAAGAAATCTGCTAATTTCTCTGAAGCGGCGCTGAAGGGAGTACAGACGAAAGACTTCGGCGAGATCGGTTCTCTTCTGGCCAATCTTACGACAGAGGTGAGGGGATTCGGAGAAACCGACAAGAAAGGTATACTTGGACTTTTCCAGAAGGGAAGGAACAAGGTCGAGGCAATGAAAGTCAAATACTCCGAGACTGAGACAAATATCAACAAGATATCAAAGGCTCTGGAGACTCATCAGTTCACACTCCTTAAAGACGCGAGCATGCTCGACAAGCTGTATGACGAGAACCTGATATACTTCAAAGAGCTGTCAATGTATATTGCTGCAGGAGAAAAGAAACTCGCGCAGGTACGCCAGACTGAGCTTGCAGAGCTCCAGAACAAAGCTGAAGCAACAGGCCTCCCTGAAGACGCGCAGGCAGCTAAAGACCTTGCGGAGAAGTGTGAGAGATTTGAGAAAAAGCTTACAGACCTCAAGCTGACACGTACCATCAGCCTCCAGAACGGCCCGCAGATCAGGCTTATCCAGAACGCTGACATGATGATGTCAGACAAGATCCAGAGTACGATAAACAACACTATACCACTATGGAAGAATCAGATGGTCCTCGCGCTTGGAGTATCGCACGCTGAGGAAGCAGCCAAGGCTCAAAAGCTCGTGTCCGATGCTACTAACGAGATGCTGAAGAAGAACGCCGATCTCCTGAAGCAGGCTACAGTCGATACTGCAAAGGAGAACGAGCGTACGATCGTAGATATCGAAACGCTGCAGCATACGAATGACCAGCTTATATCCACTATCACTGAGGTCATCCAGATCCAGGAAGACGGAGCGAAGCGCCGTAAGGAAGCTGAAGCCGAGCTCACTAGGATCGAGGGCGAGCTGAAAAACAAACTTCTTGAAGCAAGCGGAAGGAAGCCGCAGTAAACAGCAGAATGATCCTGCGCGCCTGGAGAGCGATGCTCCTCAGGCGCTTTTTACTGTTTATAACGTGAATGATCCATGACAACAGATACGATAAGATACATAATAATATATATCGCAGTTGTAAGTCTTGTCACCTTCGCCGTATATGGGACAGATAAGCGCAGAGCGGAAAAGTCCAGATGGCGCATACCAGAGTCTTTACTTATCGTACTCGCAGTGCTCGGCGGTTCTATCGGTGCACTTGCAGGCATGCTGTGTTTCCATCATAAAACCAAGAAGGCGAAGTTCGTTGTCGGGATACCGATCATACTACTGCTTCAGACAGCGTCAGCATTAGTTTTACTTATTTTACAGAGGCCATAAAGAAGATAATATGGATATTCGAAGAATACTCGCGGCGTGCGACCACACGCTTTTAAAACAGGATGCGACACCGGATCAGATCCGAGAGCTTTGCGATGATGCGATGCTGTACCACACGGCGTCTGTCTGCATCCCGCCATGCTATGTGAAGCTTGCGAAGGACTACATGTCGGAGCTGCAGAACGCTGTCAAAGTCTGCACGGTGATCGGTTTTCCAAACGGTAACATGACAACAGAGACCAAGCGTTATGAGACACTTGACGCTCTTGAAAACGGTGCCGATGAGATCGATATGGTGATAAATATCGGAATGCTGAAAGCGGGCAAGTATGGCTATGTCCTTGACGAGATCAAAGCCATAAAGAAGATCTGCGGAACGCACATTCTTAAGGTCATAATCGAAACATGTCTTCTTACGGATGAAGAGAAAATCAGAATGTGTGAGATCGTGACAGAGTCAGGAGCAGACTTCATCAAGACCTCAACTGGCTTTTCGACAGGCGGCGCCACACTCGACGATGTAAAGCTGATGGCAGACCGCATCGGACCGGGAGTGAAGATCAAAGCCGCCGGCGGTATCTCGTCTCTCGAGGACGCAGAGAAGTTTCTGGACCTTGGGGCATCCAGACTGGGAACAAGCAGGGTGGTAAAACTCGTAAAAGAAAAGGAACGGCATTAGCCGTTCTTTTTCTTTGTCATATCATCTATTCCGCGTTTCCGCTGTCCGGGCTGTCTTCCGGCTTATCAGATCCATGGCCGTCTGCCGTCGGGAGAAATATAACATTGTCCTCTTTACGCAGATTGTCAGAAACTTTACTGTGAGGAGGATCTTTCTTCTTCTCCTGGCTGCCGGAGCTGCCTGTCGTCATTATGTAATAAACAAGGATACATACTACAAGTATGAGACCCAGAATGATAAGATGCATCTACTGCTCCTTTACAAGTGCTCTCCAGTCGTGAGACACTTCACCGTTGTCCTTTACAAGGAACGGCACGCCAAGTTTTCCGTTTGCTCTGGCTTCTGCAAATTCCTCTTCATTGTTATCACGGATGATCAGGAACTGCTTCAGGTCCAGAAGTCCTTCAGAAATGTCATGGAATTCATACTGGATCCCCGCAGCGTTATATTTTCTTATGCACTCCAGCGTGTAAGGGCAGAAGTGCGAACCGTATACCTTAAGCATATCAGAACCTCCTTTTGGTTTCTGACTACATTATACACTAAATGGCAACATATGTACCACAAGTTTCGGGAATCGTTGCAACTGTAATGGATAGAGTGTATAATAACTGTGTATGCGCGTATTAGAGAACGGCGCATGTGACAGGTGTCTCCGAACTGCAGAGAAGGTCCGGAGAAATAAATGACCGCTCCGCTGCTGCAGAGAAGGCAGCGGACAGAAAGGATTACAGATGTTTGAAAAATTATCGGACAAGCCTGTTGCTGAAGTGCAGAAGGAACAGGTAAAGGAGTGGAATGAAGAAGACCTCCTTAAGAGATGTGTTTCTGAGAGAGAAGGGTGCACGCCTTTCGTTTTCTACGAAGGACCACCGACAGCAAACGGAAAACCCGGTATCCATCACGTGATGGCAAGGACTCTTAAGGATTCGATCAACAGGTACAAGACCATGCAGGGCTACCAGGTGAAGCGTAAAGCCGGCTGGGACACCCACGGACTTCCTGTTGAGATAGAAGTCGAGAAGCAGCTCGGCATGACGGGAAAGCAGGATATCGAGAAATACGGTATCAAAGAATTCAACGAGAAGTGCCGCGAATCGGTATTCAAGTATACAGATATGTGGCGCGACATGAGTGAGCGTATGGCGTACATGGCTGACATGGACGACCCGTACATCACTCTCGACAACAATTACATCGAGACAGGATGGTGGATCCTTAAGCAGTTCTTTGACGCGGGGCTCATCTACGAAGGGCACAAGATCCTTCCGTACTGCCCGCGCTGCGGAACAGGACTCGCGTCACACGAAGTAGCTCAGGGCTACAAAGAGATCAGCGTAAACACGCTCACAGTCAAGTTCCACAAGAAGGGAACAGAGAACGAATACTTCCTCGCATGGACGACAACAGCATGGACACTCGCGTCCAACGTCGCTCTTACAGTAGGTCCTGACATCGATTATATCAAAGTCAGGATGCTCGAGGGAGACGACGAGGGCAATATCTTCTATCTCGCAAAGAATCTCGCAGACAAAGTCCTGGGCGAAGGCAAGTATGAAGTTCTTGACGAGATGAAGGGTAAGGACCTGGAGTACATGGAGTACGACCAGCTGATGCCGTTCTGCACTCCTGATCCTGCAAAGAAGGCATTCTATGTGACTTGCATGGACTACGTTTCCGTTGACGACGGAACCGGCATCGTACACACAGCGCCGGCATTCGGTGAAGACGACTACAACTGCGGACAGAAGTACGATCTTCCGATGCTCAAGCCTGTAGACGAGCGCGGATGCTACACAGAGACACCATGGAAGGGCCGCTTCATCATGGAAGACGGCCTGGACGTCGAGATAATCAAGTATCTTGCTCAGGATAAAAAGATCTTTGCAAAGCAGAAGCTCAACCACGATTATCCACACTGCTGGAGATGCGGAACACCTCTCGTGTACTACGCAAAGCCGGGCTGGTACATCAAGATGAGCGCTCTCAGAGACGATCTCGTAGCAAACAACAAAACAGTAAACTGGTATCCTAAGTTCATCGGCGAAGGACGTTTCGGAAACTGGATCGCAGACGTAAAGGACTGGGCTATCTCAAGAAACAGATACTGGGGAACACCTATTCCGATCTGGCGCTGCGAATGCGGCCACCTCGAGTGCGTTGGAAGCAGGGCAGAGCTCGTCGAAAAGGCGCAGGAGAATATCGATGAGTCGATCGAGCTCCACCGTCCGTATGTTGACGACGTACATCTTACTTGCCCATGCTGCGGCAAGAAGATGACAAGGATCCCTGAGGTAATGGACTGCTGGTTTGACTCAGGCGCGATGCCTTACGCGCAGTGGCACTATCCGTTCGAGCACAAAGATGATTTTGATCAGCTGTTCCCGGCTGACTTCATCAACGAGGGGATAGACCAGACAAGAGGATGGTTCTATTCACTCATGGCGATCTCGACATTCATAAAGAAGCAGGCGCCGTACAAGAATGTACTCGTAAATGACCTCATCCTTGACAAGAACGGAAAGAAGATGAGCAAGCACCTCGGGAATACGGTAAATCCGTTCGAGATGCTGGATAAATACGGTGCGGACGCTACAAGATGGTATCTCTTAAGCGTATCGCCGGCATGGTCCCCGACAAAATTCGACGAGGACGGCCTGAAAGACGTTGTAAGCAAGTTTTTCGGGACTTTGAAGAATGTGTACAACTTCTTCGTTCTGTACGCCAATCTGGACGAAATCGACCCTAAAGAGATCGAGATCGACTACAAGGAGAGACCTGAGCTTGACAGATGGATCCTGTCAAAGTATAACCGTCTGATCAAGGCAGTGACTGAATCCATGGATCAGTACGACCACATGAAGGCTGTAAGAGCCATACAGGATTTTGTTGTTGAAGATCTTTCGAACTGGTATATCAGAAGGGCACGCCGCCGTTTCTATGCTGACGGTATCACTGACGACAAAAAGAGCGTATACGCTACGACATATGAGATCCTGGTAGGGATCGCGCGCCTGATCGCTCCTGTCGCGCCGTTCATCTCAGATGAGATGTACAAGAAGCTGACAGACCCGTCGCTCACAGTCCACACTGCATACTATCCAAAGTGCAATGAGGAGCTTCTCGACGAGCACGTGGAAGAGAGAATGGACCTCGTGAAGAGGATCTCAGGACTCGGCCGTGGGATCAGAGAGAAGGAGAGCATCAAAGTCCGTCAGCCGCTTCAGGAGATCCTGGTAGACGGCAAATACAGAGATCTCATCAGCGACCTTGCTCCGCTCATCAAAGAAGAGCTTAACGTCAAGGACGTCGTATTTGCAGACGATCTCAATACATACATGAACTTCCAGCTCAAGCCTGATTTCAGAGCCGCCGGTCCTGTTCTCGGCAAGAAGATCAGAGCGTTCGGACAGGCTCTTGCAAAGGCTGACCCGGCAGAGTTCCAGGCTGAGCTCGAAGAAGAGGGCAAAGTCAACATGGAGCTCGATGGAGAGAACGTGGAGATCACGCCTGAGCTCGTGGACGTGAGGATCGATGCCAAGGAGGGCTTTGCTGTAGCGATGGAGAACAACGTGTTCGCCATACTCGATACAGAGATCACACCGGAGCTTGAAAAAGAAGGTATCGCGCGTGAGATCGTATCAAAGATACAGCAGATGCGTAAGCAGAACAACTACGAGATGATGGACAACATCGCGATCACACTCGAGGCGGACGAAGATGTCATGGCTGCAGTAGAAGAGCATAAAGAGTACATCATGAAAGAGACTCTTGCTCAGGAACTTGCAGAAGGGACTGTTGCGGCCAAGGTCAACATCAACGGCCACGACACAGGTATCGCTGTAGAGAAGAAGTAATAGTTAAAGCGCCGCCGCTTCTTTCTTCACTGGTTCGCAGGCTTCATCCTGCGGGATCGTTCAGAAAGAAGGACGGCGTTTTTCAGTTGAAGATATGAAATACTTACGAGATCTCACAATTGAAGAAATGAAAGAACTCTGCGTGGAACTGGGCGAGAAGCCTTTCCGCGCAAAGCAGATCTTTTCGTGGCTGTATAAGGGCATCCAGGATATCGATGAGATGAAGAATCTTCCATCAGGTTTTCTCGCCCGGCTGAAAGAGCACGCTGAAGTTGGCATGCTCCGCGTGCTTGCACATCAGCAGTCAGCCCAGGACGGAACAGAAAAGTATTTGTTCGAGCTCGAGGACGGGAATGCCGTAGAAAGCGTACTCATGGTATATGACTATGGAAATACCGTCTGCGTTTCGACGCAGGCAGGCTGCAGGATGGGCTGCAGCTTTTGCGCATCGGGACTTAACGGCCTGGTACGCGATCTCACGGCGGGAGAGATCGTTTCGCAGATTCTTGACATCGCGAGAAATTCCCTGGTCAGAGTCAGCCATGTCGTATTCATGGGTACGGGTGAGCCGTTCGACAACTACGAAAATATTTCGAAAGCTATCGGTATTCTCACTGACCATGAAGGCCTTGGTATGAGTATGAGAAACATAACGGTCTCCACATGCGGGATCGTTCCGGGAATCAGAAAGTTCGGCGATGATTTCCCGCAAGTCAATCTCGCCATCTCGCTTCATGCGTCGAATGACGATAGAAGGCGTGAGATAATGCCGGTCGCGAAACGCTGGTCGATCAAAGACCTTATGGTAGCTTGTGATGAATACACGGACAAAACAAACCGCCGCGTAACATTTGAGTATGCGCTGATAGCAGGGGAGAACGACAGCGACAAAGATATGAAGGAGCTTGCAGGCCTTCTTCGAGGGCACTTGTCACATGTGAATCTCATACCATTGAATGAGGTGAGCGAGACAGGTATGAAGTCAGCAGGGCGCGCGCGTGCAAAAGAATTCAAGTCGTATCTTGAATCACACGGAGTGCCGGCATCAGTTCGCCGAGAGCTCGGTTCAGATATCGACGGTGCCTGCGGACAGCTCCGAAACAAAGTTGCAACGGCGCCGGGCGAGTAGGTAAACAGGGACGGTTCCCAAAGACACAAAAAAGGCGGACGCTGATGTGGCGCCCGCCTTTTTGATTTTGTGTTTTTGGGAACCGTCCCCAAAAACACACTATTCAGCAGTTGGTTCTACTACCAGCTCTTCTTCGTAATCTTTTCCGTATGTATCGAGAAGGGTAGCTTCATAAGCTTCGTGGAAGAACTTTTCTTCACCGAGCTTCTCAAGTTCTACGTTCAGGACTTCGAGGAGGGTAGTGTTTCCTTTTGAAACTGCAGGAGCGATCTTGTCCTGGCTTCCGAGCTCCGGGATACCTACAGTATAGCCTTTGTTCTCATTGGCGAACGCGATGACTTCTGTGTTGTCGTTAGCCCAGCAGCATGCGTTTCCGTTCTCAAGTGCGTTCTTCGCGTTTGCATATGTGTCGTACTTCTGGAGCTTCACGTCCGGAAAGTTTTCGGTGAAGTATGTCTCAGCTGTTGTTCCCGAGATCACGATCACTTCGTCGTCTGCCTTAAGATCTTTGACGTCCTTTATCACGCGTGAGTCAGGTGAAACTACCCCGAGAGATACGTTCATGTATGGATGAGCGAAATCGACTTTCTCAGCTCTTTCATCTGTAACTGTGAAGTTTGCCAGGATGATGTCTACTTTTCCTGTCTCAAGATATTCTACGCGGTTTGCAGCCTCAGTTGAAATGTAGTTTACCTTTACATTGAGTTCCTTGGCCAACCTCTCCGCAAGGTAGATGTCATATCCCTGGTATTCGCCGTTTTCATCTACATAGCCGAACGGGCTCTTATCTGAAAATACGCCGATATTGATCTCTCCGGACTCCTGGATCTCCTTCAGGTTGCGGTACACTTTCTTGTCTGCTTTCTTGCCGCATGCCGTCAAAGCGAATACCATTGTGAGCACAGCGAGCAGAACGGTCATCTTTATTAAGGTATTTTTCATTTTTTACATCTCCTTTATGTTACAAGATCTCATCAGAGTCTTCTTCTTTTTTCACATGTTCGAATTCGAATGTCTTCAGGAACTGCTTCGCGCGGTCAGTCTCAGGATGGTCAAAAAACTGCTCCGGCGATCCTTCCTCGACGATATGATGGTTATCTATGAATACCACGCGGTCCGCGATAGCTTTGGCGAAGTTCATCTCGTGCGTTACTATCAGCATGGTCCGGTCATGTCTGGCCAGGTCTACGATAACGTCCAGAACTTCACGTACCATCTCCGGATCGAGCGCCGCCGTGACTTCATCGAACAGCATGATCTCAGGGTGCATACACAGCGCACGAACGATAGCCACACGCTGTTTCTGCCCGCCTGAGAGCTGACGCGGGAAACTATCCGCTTTATCCTTCAGGCCTACACGGTCGAGGAGCTGCAGCGCTTCCTTTTCAGCCTCTGCTTTTGATTTCTTCAGTACTTTCATCGGCGCAAGTGTGATATTGTTGATGACAGTCATGTGAGGGAAGAGATCATAGCTCTGGAATACCATGCCGATCTTACGCCTTACCGAAGTAAGGTTCCTGCTTCCCTGGGTCACACTTTCCCCGCGGAGCATTATGCTCCCGCCCTGGATAGGCTCCAGAGCATTGATACATCGCAGCAGCGTGCTCTTGCCGCATCCGGAAGGACCAACGATCACTATTACCTCGCCTTTGTGGACTGTCATGCTGAAGTCGTCGAGTATAACGTTGCCGTCAAATTCTTTTCTGAGATGCGATATGGTCAACAGTTCTTCTGCCATGACTTTATGCCCACCTCCTTTCGAGCCAGCCGGCCAGCATGCTTATCGGCCAGCATACGATGAAATACATTATGAATATAGTCAGATATACGCCAAATGCAGCGTTCGGACTAGACATTCTGTTTGCTTCGATTATCTGCTGTCCTACTTTCAGGACTTCAACTACTCCTATCATGAGAACGAGACTCGTCGTTTTGATCATACGGGTGATCAGGTTGATAGAAAGTGGTATGAGCCTTCTTACGACCTGCGGTATGATTATGTAACGGTAGGTCTGACCATTGTCGAGTCCCAGCGCGGCACTGCTTTCATACTGGTGTTTCGGTATGCTCGTAAGAGAGCCGCGGACCAAATCGCTCATTTCTGCCGTTCCCCACAGTGTGAAGACGATTATCGCTGACAGCTCACCGCTTATGTCCAGGCCGAAGATCCTCGTTGATCCGAAGAATACGATGAACAGAAGGACGAGCTGAGGCATTATTCTCATTACCTCAAGGAATATCCTGGTGACAGCTTTCGTGAACGGATTCTTCCATGTCATCACGATACCGAGCAGGATCCCGGCGGGGATGCTGATCAGGACAGCTATCATGCTTATCTCAAGCGCGACGCCAAGTCCGCCGAGAAGGCGGGCGAAGTTGCTCCCTTTGAAAAGGACCTCAAGACCCAAATTCGGCATAACGCAGCCTCCTTTCGATCAAAGACCCCAGTATGGAAACAGGGAGAAGTATTATAAGATAGAAGAATACCAGCAGTGCGAGACTCTCGACAGTATCGTAGTAAAGGCCGATCAGGTCCTTGGATACGAACATGAGGTCCATGAGGCTTATCGCGCTGAATACGCTCGTTTCCTTGAGAAGGAAGATCACGTTGGCTACGAATGCAGGAACACTCACAGAGACCGCCTGCGGCATGATGATATATCTGAACGTCTGGCCTTCGGTAAGACCGAGGCTGAACGCGCTTTCCTTCTGAACAGGCGGGACAGCGTCAAGACCGCTCCTGAAGGCTTCAGCCATGTAGCTTCCGCCAAGAAAAGTCAGGCCTGCGATGCCGCATAATTCGGCAGACATGGAAATACCGACCTTAGGGAGGCCGTAGTATATGAAGAACAGCTGTATCAGCAGGGGAGTGTTCCTGCTGATCTCTATATATACTGCCGCGATCTGGCGCAGTACAGGTACTCTGTAATAGCGTACAGCGGCGCATATGACGCCGACTATGATCGAGAAGATTATCCCGACAGCGCCGATCTTTACAGTGAGTACTGCAGCGTCCTCGAACAATGGTAGATATTTCTGTATGACTTCCCAGTCAAGCATATAAATAAACCTGCAGATCTTTCAAAAACTGATACAAAACTGCGGAAAAACCGCATAATTTAACATTTTTATATTACAGCAAAACAGTTTGCCATGCAAGAGAAAATGCCATAAAATGGTCGCTCGTTTACGGTTGAATGACTTTGCTGTTTCGTGTATAATGAAACTACAAAAAGCAAAGAAAGAGAGGCATACTAAATATGGTCAAATTACTGATTGGACATAAAGGTTCCGGCAAGACCAAGCAGATGATCGATCTTGCCAACACACAGGCTGAGGATGCTCAGGGCAGCGTGATCTATATCAATAAGAACGCAAGGCTGACTTTCGATCTTTCATATAAGATCAGAGTCATCTGCATGGAGGATTTCGAAGAGATCACGAACGCTGACGAGTACATCGGATTTCTGTATGGGATCATAAGTCTTGACAGTGATATAGAAACCATTTATATAGACAGCATTCTGAAGCACGCAAACTTCCAGCTGGAAGATATACCTGCTTTCCTGAAGAGACTCGAGACTATTTCAGACAGATTCGATATTGAATTCATCGTAAGTCTTTCTGCTGATAAGGAAGAGATGGTCGGAGTGGACTTCAGCTCATACGAAGTGCTGAACTGATGGACATCAGTGATATAAAAGAGATATATGGCACAAGGACACCGGGAGTGATCGGCAGACACCGTTTCTACGCTGTTCTTGTGCCTTTTTGTTTACAGTCTGATACACTTTCACTGCTGTATGAAGTCAGATCAGGTTCTGTCAGCCAGCCGGGAGAGATCTGTTTCCCGGGAGGACATATGGAGGAAGGCGAGACTCCTGAGGAATGCGCGGTGCGTGAGACATGTGAGGAGCTCGGTATCGGACGTAACGCTGTCGAAGTCATAGGTCAGGGCGACACTTTGTACGGGAACGGTAATTTCACACTTTATACTTTTATCGGTAAGATCGATCCCGGTGCGTTAAATACAGCAGAGCCGGATGACAGTGAGGTCGGGGAGATATTCTTTGTTCCTCTGGACCGGCTGCTTGAGGAAACGCCTGAGCATTACGGGGAGAAGATGAGAGCTGAGATAGATACGCACTTCCCGTATGATAAAGTGGGTATAGGCCGTGATTATTCATGGCGTACTCCGTCGAATGACATTCCTGTCTATGACATTGATGGAAGAGTGATCTGGGGGCTTACCGGAAGGATCACCGAAAACGTTATTGAGACACTGAAAAAGATCGAAATGAGGGCATCAAATGACAAGTAAGGCAACAAGAGTTATCGCAGTTATCGTTATTGCTGTTTTGACAATGATGGCGTTGTGTACAGCGGCATCATATGCAGCATCAAAGAAAGTATATAAGATCCCTGTAAAAATAAAGGGTCAGGATAGTACACATAAGATCACCTACAAAGGGAAGACGGTGAAACGTACTATCACAGGAAACGGGTTCGAGAAATTTGTGTTCAAGGGAAGTAATAAGTACAGTTTTAAGGGGAAATCGCCTTATGAAGGCAGCAGCACTTACACGATGAAAAGAAAGAGCGGCCGCCTGGTTTTGCTGAAGGGCAGGAACAGTGCGGGAGACAGAATCACCGTAAAATATTATTACAAAAAAGGTAAACTTAAAAAGAGTATCACGAACCAGATATTTGCCGATGATGAATCGTATAAGAAGGGTAAAACGGTCTCCACTGTGAAAACAGACAAATATGGCAATCTCAAGAAGGTCATTACAAAAGGAAAACTGACAAAGCAAAACGGAAAACTGGAACAATACACTAATAAGACTGTTTTCAGTAATAAATATAAAGGCGGGTCGCTTTACAGGTCGTCTATGTCCTACTACACGAGAACGGGTAAACACTGGGAGAAGACGTTTGCTGATGCCAGGACATTCTCGTATAAGAAGGTAAAGCTGTCAAAGAAGCAGTATAATAAGTACAGGCCTATCATAGATTATATGGTCCGGAACAGCATGGTTTTCTGACAGCTGATCAGAACAAGCAAAAAGCAGGCATGGAAGTCGATCTCCATGCCTGCTTTTATTTCTGAAAACTATCTGACTATCTTTGCCGGCACTCCGAGTCCGAATGTATCGTATACGCGCTTCATCGTGCGCTCAGCGATGGAATTTGCTTTCTCTGCACCGTCGTGAAGGGTCGTGAGCAGCTCTTCTGAATAGCGGATCTCATTGTATCTTTCCTGGATAGGGGCAAGGGCCTTCTGCACTACGCCGACGAGATCTTTCTTGAAATCGCCGTAGCCTTTTCCTGCGTACATTTCCTCTATACTGTCCAGCGACTCGCCTGATAATACGCTGTAGATATTCATAAGATTGCTGACTCCCGGCTTCTCATCAGGATCAAATCTTACTATTCCTTCTGAGTCGGTAACGGACTTCATAATTGATTTTTTGATCTTGTTCGCGTCGTCGAGGAGAGCGATCGAGCTGTGGATGTTCTTGTTGGATTTGCTCATCTTCTGCGTAGGATCATCGAGTGCCATGATCCTGGCGCCTTCCTTCATGAAGCGTCCGTCAGGCACTACGAATGTCTTCTTGATCGTATTGTTCACCCTGATAGCGATGTCACGGCAGAGCTCTATATGCTGCTTCTGATCGCTTCCGACAGGTACGATGTCAGTGTCATAGAGCAGAATATCAGCTGCCATAAGGACAGGGTATACGAGAAGGCCGGTGCCGACAGACTCTTTGCCGCCGCTTTTCGCCTTGAACTGAGTCATTCTGAACAGTTCGCCGGTATATGAGCTGCAGGCGAGCACCCATCCGAGCTGCGCGTGGCCGGGTACCTCTGACTGCACGAAGATGATCGATTTCTCAGGATCTACTCCTACAGCCATATAGAGGGCAGCAAGGTCCAGTATATGTTTTCTGAGTTCCTTCGGGTCCTGCGGTACTGTTATGGCATGCTCGTCCACTATACAGTAGATGCAGTCATTGTCGTTCTGAAGATCAACGAACTGCTTGATAGCGCCGAGGTAGTTTCCAAGATGGAGACTTCCTGAAGGCTGAACGCCCGAGAATACTCTCTTCCTTCTTTCATGTCTGGTTTCTGTTAATTTTTCTTCGTTCTCAGCCATTGCTGTTATTCCTTTCGCATTGATATAACGTTGAGATTATAACATTGAATACTGGTGCAGGTCAAGGATTGCAGAAGCGGGGCATGCGTGTATAATCTAAAATAAACTTGCATTTTTATACATAATATGTTAACATACATACTATATTGCAGATATATGGAATATATGGAGAAAAAGCTTGAAATATAAGGTTTTCATAGACGGAGGGCACGGTACTACGGGCCTCGAGATACGCGAGAGGCTTGCAGGCCGTGACGATATAGAGATCCTGGATATCGACGACGAGAAGAGGAAAGACCTCGACGCCAGGATATCCCTGGCAGAAGAGGCAGATGTTACTCTGATGTGCCTTCCTGACGCGGCAGCCGTGCAGCTTGCAGACGCGCTTCCGGACGGTGTGAGAGTCATAGACACATCTACTGCGCACAGAGTTGACATGGGCTGGATATACGGGATGCCAGAGCTTGAGCCGGAAAGACGCGGTATGATAAAAGACGCCGCGAGAGTGGCGAATCCGGGATGCCACGCCACAGGATTCATCCTGCTTGCAAGGCCGCTCGTCGACGCAGGTATCATATCTGAGGGTGCCGGTCTTGAATGTTTCTGCATCACCGGCTATTCAGGCGGCGGAAGAAAAATGATAGAAGACTATGACAGGCAGCATTCTCAGGGCATAACAGTAAGCCCGGCTCAATATGCGGCAGGACAGACTCATAAACATCTTCCTGAGATGAAGAAGATGTCCGGCCTTGCCAGAGAACCGGTATTCTGCCCGGTAGTTGGAGATTTCTACAGGGGCATGGTCATGACGGTAGAGCTGCAGGCCGAAGAACTGAAAGGATACACCTCTGAAGATATCAGAGCCGCATATGAGGACAGATATGCAGGAGAGCCTTTGATCAGGCTGACAGATGACCCCGGAGGCGGGATGATATACAGCGATCAGATGGCAGGATCAGACGGGATAGAGATAATGGTCCTTGGAAATGATGAAAGGATCCTGCTGGTGTCGAGGTTCGACAATCTGGGGAAAGGCGCGTCAGGCGCGGCAGTACAGAACCTTAATATAATGCTTGGAACAGATGAGATGAAGGGACTGAACATTTAGTCAGGGCAGAAGACAGAGGAGAAAATATGCTTATAGAAAAAGGTGGAGTGACATCGCCAAAAGGATTCAGAGCATCGGCCGGCTACGCCGGGATAGGAGATGACAGCGTAAAAGGTGATATCGCAATGATAGTGAGCAGTGTTGTGGGAAACGCTGCAGCTGTATACACGAAGAACAAAGTCAAGGCCGCGCATATCAGCGTCATGAAGAATCATCTCGAAGGCGGCATGGCTCAGGCTATAGTATGCAACAGCGGCAACGCCAACACATGTACGGCGCACGGAAGAGAGATAGCACAGAGGGCGTGTGAGATCGCGGGACGTGAGCTCGGGATAGATCCGGTATTCGTACTTCCTGCGTCAACAGGTATAATCGGAGTCCAGATGAGGCCGGCCCCGTTTGAGAGGACGATCCCTGAGCTGGCCGCAGGTCTTTCCAGAGACAACGCTGCCGCGGCGGCAAAAGCCATAATGACTACAGACACCAGGCCCAAAGAGGCAGCTGTATCTTTCAAGGCAGGCGGAAGAGAATGTGTGCTCGGAGCTGTGGCCAAGGGCAGCGGCATGATACATATAAACATGGGTACCATGCTCTCGTTCATGACGACAGATGCCGCGATCAGTACTGAGCTGCTGCAGAAAGCGCTTGATGAAGAGATCAGGGACAGCTACAACCAGGTCAGTATAGATGGGGACACATCAACGAATGATACCCTGGCGATCATAGCGAACGGCGAAGCGGGCAATGTGATGATAGACAGGGAAGGCGCCGACTATGACAGCTTCAGAGCCGCGCTGCATGAGATTAGTGTGGAGATCGCGAGAAAGATCGCAGGAGACGGCGAGGGCTGCACCAAGCTGATACAGGCGCACGTAAAGAACGCACCGGGCAAAGAAGAGGCAAGAGTAATATCCAGGAGCATAATCTGCTCAGACCTTGTGAAAACGGCGATCTTCGGAGAAGACGCGAACTGGGGCAGGGTGCTCTGCGCTATAGGATATGCTCCGTGCGATTTCTCGGCGATAAACATAGATGTCGATCTTGCGTCGGCAAAAGGTGTGCTTCCGGTCTGTAGAGGGTCGTTCGCTGAAGACTTCAGTGAAGATATTGCGGCAGAGATACTAAGTGAAGAGGAAGTGGATATAGAGGTCGATCTTCACGACGGTACTGAAGAAGCGTACGCGTGGGGATGCGACCTGACATATGATTACGTCAAGATAAACGGGGAATATCGTACCTGATGGGGGACATGAAATGATCAAGCAGGAATACATAGACAAGGCGAGCGTACTGATCGAGGCGCTGCCGTATATACAGAGATTCAACGGGCAGATAATCGTAGTGAAATACGGCGGAAGCGCGATGCTTGATGAAGGGCTCAGGCAGAGCGTGATAGAAGATGTCGTGTTGCTGAAGCTCGTTGGATTCAAGCCTGTCATAGTACACGGAGGCGGGAAAGAGATCAGTAAATGGCTGACGAGAAGCGGAGTTGAGACTAAGTTCTACGACGGCCTCAGGATCACAGATACCGATACGCTTGACGTCGCGGAGATGGTGCTTGGCAAAGTCAATAATGAGCTTGTATCCAGAGCAGAATCTCTGGGTATCAAAGCTGTTGGAATAAGCGGGAAGGACGGTAATCTTCTTACTGCGGAGAAAAACGAGCCGGGAGGCAGGGATATCGGATACGTCGGAAAAATAACGGACGTCGACCCCAAGATCATATATGACCTTCTGGATAACGATTTTCTGCCTGTGATCTATCCGATAGGAAAAGGAAAAGACGGACAGGGATATAACATAAACGGAGACCATGCAGCCACAGCCATAGCTAAGGCGCTGGAAGCCAACAAGCTCGCATATCTGACCGATATCGTCGGAGTATGTACAGATCCAAGAGATCCGGAGACTCTGATTTCAGAACTGTATTCGGATGACGCCAAAAAGCTGATCGATGAAGGAATAGTGAAAGGCGGAATGATACCGAAGCTTGAGAACTGTATCGAGGCTATAGAAGCAGGAGTAAAGCGTGTGCATATACTTGATGGACGTATCCCGCATTGTCTTCTGCTTGAGATCTTCACCGATAAAGGTATCGGAACGGCAGTAATGAACAGTAACGAGAAAAAATATTACAGAGGAGAATAGATGACGAGATGATGTAACTGTTGAAATACCAGCAGTTACATCGATTTATAATGGAGGCTGAAATGACTTTTGAGGAGATAAGAAATAACGATAAAAAATATATCGTCAACATGTACGGGCGCTTCGATATGGCGGTGGATCATGCGGAAGGAGCGACTGTTTTTGATGTTGAAGGAAGGAAATATATCGATATGACCGCGGGGATCGGCGTCGTTTCCATGGGATATGCTGATCCGGGCTGGATCAAAGCTGTCAGCGGGCAGCTTGAGAAGTATCAGCATGTTTCAAATCTGTTTTATCAGGAGCCTGGAGCAGAGCTGGCTGAAGAACTGGTCAGGCGGACAGGTATGAGCAAGGCGCTTTTTGTCAATTCAGGTTCTGAAGCCAACGAGGCAGCTTTCAAGATAGCCCGTAAATATGGCAATACAGCCGCAAAAGGCACAGGAAAACCCGGAAAGATGGAATTCAGCTATGGAGTGTTCAAAGGCAAGGCTCCGGAGAGCTTCGACAAGGGAAGAAACGCGATAATATCACTCAGGGATTCATTTCATGGCCGTACGATAGCAGCTATAACAGCTACGGGGCAGGAAAAGTATCATAAGTATTTCGATCCGTTCGCGCCGGGATTCTATTATGCTGATCCCGGAGATCTCAGCGGCCTTAAAGAACTTGCCGATGAGGTGTATCCATGTGCTGTCGTCATGGAGCTCGTTCAGGGCGAGGGCGGAGTCAATGTGCTGGATAAGGAATTTGTTAAAGGCGTTGAAAAGCTGTGCAGGGAACGTGATATAGCGCTTATCGCAGATGAGGTACAGACAGGTATAGGCAGGACAGGGTCTCTGTTTGCTTTCCAGCAGTATGACATAAAGCCTGACATGGTGACATTCGCCAAAGGTATAGGGAACGGACTTCCGATCGGCGGAGTGATATGCAGTGATAAGTATGCGGATGTCCTGGAACCGGGTGATCACGGCTGTACTTATGGGATGAATCCTGTATGCTGCTCGGGGGCGTCATACGTGCTCAGCAGAATAGATGATCCGTTTCTTGCCGGCGTCAGAGAGAAAGGTGAATATATAAGAGAGAGGCTGGAAGCTTTCAGTGAAGTTGAGAAGACGACCGGCCTGGGGCTCATGATCGGCGTGGTGCTGAAATCGATGGACCCTTCCGAAGCATGTGTGAAGCTTCTGGAAAACGGGGTCATGACGCTTACTGCCGGAAATAAAGTGAGACTGCTTCCTCCACTTGTGATATCATATGAAGAGATAGATGAAGCGATGAAAGGCTTTGAGAAAGTATTTGGATAAGGGGTGTCTCTGACACGCAGGAGGATCTCATGAACGGCTATAAAAAGGATTACGGACTGGAGAAGAGGTTTTTTGAGTTTACTGATATGAGAGAGCTCATGGAGTACGCGTCTAAAAAGTACGCGGACCATGTCGCGTTTATCACCAAAACAAAGCGAGGTCCGGAGCCTGAATATAAAAAAACGACTTACAGCGAAATGTTCCGTGAGATGGGATACCTCGGGACTGCTCTCATGAAGAGAGGTCTGAAAGATAAGGCAGTTGCGGTCGTAGGCGAAAACAGCTATCAGTGGGTGCTGTCTGACATGGCTGCCGCGTGCGGCGTCGGGACAGTGGTGCCGCTGGATAAAGCGCTGCAGAAAGATGAGCTTCTCAGCTGTTTCAACAGGAGCCACGCCAAAGCAGTATTTTACGACAAAAAGCACGCTCCGATGCTGAGGCAGATCTTTGACGAAAACTCAAGCGAACTTACACAGGCGTTCGCGATGGATGGGGCAGAGCTTCTGGAAGAAGACCGGGATGATAAGTTCTGTACTCTGGGAGATCTGCTGGCTGAAGGGAAAGCTTCGGTGGAAGCCGGAAACAGGGATTATCTGGACGCAGAGCTTGACAGAGACAAAATGTCATATCTGCTGTTCACGTCCGGTACGACCGAGCGTTCCAAAGCGGTGATGCTTTCACATAAGAATCTGATGAGCTGTAACTACGGTATGAATTGTGAAGAGCTGTTCTTCCCGGACGATGTCGATATGATGATCCTGCCGCTGCACCATATCTACGGGTTCATGGGTCTGGTGACGTTCCTCTCTCAGGGACTTACGACGTGCTTTACGGACGGACTGAAGTATATCGCAAAAAACATGCAGGAGTATCAAGTTTCAGTAATGATGAGCGTGCCGCTCCTTCTTGAGAATATGTACAAGAAGATCTGTAAAGGCATAGAGAAACAGGGTAAGACAAAACAGGTGGAGCTCGCGAAGAAGGTGTGCAGCGCTGCAGACAAAGTAGGGATCAATCTTCGCAAGGTCGTATTCAAGAAAATCATAGACGAGATGGGAGGACGCATGCGCTTCTTCATCAACGGTGCCGCGGCACTGGATCCTGTAGTGCAGGAAGGGCTGAACAGCCTGGGTATCCTTACGGTACAGGGATACGGCCTTACAGAGACGTCTCCGACGATCGCGAGCGAGACCTACAGATACATAAGAAAGGGTTCCTGCGGCCATGTCATGCCTAATGTGGAAGCCAGGATCGACGACCCTGACGAGGAGGGCATAGGAGAACTGGTGGTGCGCGGAAACAACGTGATGCTGGGCTACTATGACGATCCGGCAGCAACTGAGGAAGTCATGGAGGACGGCTGGTTCCATACAGGTGATCTCGCGTACTTCGATAAGGACGGCTATCTGTTCATCACCGGCCGGAAAAAGAATGTCATAGTCATGAAAAACGGTAAGAACGTATTCCCTGAAGAGATAGAGAATCTTATAAATTTCCTGCCGTATGTTTCGGAAAGCATGGTGTTCACGCAGAATAAAATGAACGACTATGTGCTGTGGGTGAAAGTAGTGTGCGATCAGGAATACATGAGAGAGCACGGACTGGATCAGGAAAAGGTCGAGGAGATGTTTGCCGGGGATCTGGATTCTATCAACGATACGATGCCGGCTTATAAGATGGTCAAGCGGTTCTTCATTTCTGACAGGCCTACTGTCAAGACAACGACAATGAAGACCAAGCGGCGTGAGGAAATAAAGCAGATAGAAGCTGAGATGGAAGAACGAGGGCTGAAAGAGCAGCACCTGTGATATATGAAATCAAAAAAGCGGGTGGACTGGTCCACCCGCTTTTTTCAGCCTGAGAGTCTGCTGTTATCCTATCTCTTTCAGAACGTTGATCATTTCGATCGCGCCGAGAGCACAGTCATATCCCTTGTTTCCACCCTTGGAGCCTGCGCGGAGCAGTGCCTGCTCTACATTTTCTGTTGTGAGCACGCCGAACATGACCGGCATACCGTACTTGAGTGACAGCTGTGCTACTCCCTTTGATACTTCTGCGCATACATAATCGAAGTGAGGCGTATCGCCGCGGATAACTGTTCCGAGACAGATCACAGCGTCATATCTGCCCGATTCACACATCTTCTGAGCTACAAGCGGGATCTCGAAAGCACCCGGACACCATGCGACGTCAATGTTCTCCTGCTTTACTTCATGACGCTTCAGTCCGTCAAGCGCTCCGCCGAGAAGCTTGTTTACAACAAGCTCGTTGAATCTGGAGCATACGATACCGATCTTCACATCTTCTGATACAAGATTTCCTTCAAAAACGTTCATTTTGATTCCTCCTGAAAAATTATATATTATTCACCGTCTTCATTGTTTCCGTCAGCGTCGTCGTCATAGTTCAGCAGATGACCCATCTTCTTCTGCTTGGTCTTCAGATAGAAGAGATCCTGCGTCGTAGCCGGCATCTGGATCGGGACACGTTCTTTTATTTCAAGCCCGAACTCTCCGAGCTCATAGACTTTCTGAGGATTGTTCGTAAGAAGCCTCATCGTATGGACTCCGAGATCGCGGAGTATCTGCGCTCCTATATAATATTCACGCGCGTCTCCGGGGAATCCGAGCGCAAGATTGGCTTCCAGCGTATCCATTCCGTTATCCTGCAGCTCATAGGCTCTCAGCTTATTGATCAGTCCGATACCGCAGCCTTCCTGACGCATATACAGGATGACCCCGCGGCCTTCCTTTTCGATCTGCTGCATGGCTGACTGGAGCTGCTGTCCACAGTCGCACCTTAAGGATCCGAATGCGTCGCCTGTCAGGCACTCAGAATGAACTCTCACAAGGATATTTTCACCATCACCGATATCGCCTTTGACGAGGGCCACATGGTGCTCTCCGTTAAGCTTGTTGACGAAAGCTCTGGCGCGGAAAATGCCGTATTTCGTAGGAAGTTTGGTGTTTGCGACCTGTTCGACCAGATCGTCGTGTTTCTTCCTGTAATCCTGCAGATCTTTGATCGTTATAAATTTAAGGCCGTATTTCTTCGCCATTTCTATAAGGCCGGGGGTCCTCAGCATCTTTCCTGAATCCGCCATTACTTCGCAGCAGATGCCGCAGGGCTGAAGGCCTGCTATCTTCATAAGGTCTACCGTGGCCTCTGTGTGACCGCTCCTTTCGAGTACGCCGCCTCTTCTCGCCAGGAGAGGGAACATATGTCCGGGACGTCTGAATTCCGTAGGCTTACTGGAAGGATCTGCGCACATTCTTGCTGTGATGCCGCGTTCTTCAGCCGATATACCGGTAGTTGTCGTATAGTGGTCGATCGATACAGTGAATGCTGTCTCATGATTATCAGTATTCTCAGTCACCATCTGTGAGAGATTGAGCCTTTTGGCGATGCTTTCACCGATCGGCGTGCAGATCAGGCCGCGTCCGTGAACTGCCATAAAATTGATATTGTCTGTAGTCGCGAATTGTCCTGCGCAGATCAGATCGCCTTCATTCTCACGGTTTGGATCATCAGAACAAAGGATTATCTTTCCAGCCTTGAGATCTTCTACTGCCTCTTCTATGGTGTTATATCTGAATTCTTCTTCCATGCCTTCCTCCTTGATCAGTCTGAATCATCTATAAGAGCTCAAGCAGACTTCTGTCTGCTCCTGGTTTTCTGGTATCAGGGCCGGCGGCTGCGCTTATGCGACCTTCCTCCGCCAGTTTCCTGACATATTTTCCGACGACATCTGTCTCCAGATTGACTGTTGAGCCGACCTTTTTGCAGGGCAGTATCGTCTCTTCAACAGTATGCGGTATGATAGAACAGCTGAATTCAAGACCTTCTGTTTTTGCGACGGTCAGGCTGATGCCGTCGATAGCTATGGAGCCTTTCTCGACTATCAGCTCAGCGATCTCACTGCTTGTTTTTATATCATACCAGACGGCGTTCCCGTCTTTACGTATACCTGTGATCTCGCCGGTACCATCGATATGGCCTGACACTATATGTCCTCCGAATCTTCCATATGCAGGCATCGCGCGCTCCAGGTCTACCTTTGCGCCTGTATGGGCGTCTTTCAGTGATGTCCTGGATACTGTCTCAGGCATTACATCTGCAGTAAATGATGAGTCGGTGAGTTCTGTAACTGTCAGACAGATCCCGTTCACAGCTATGCTGTCTCCGACAGCGGTAGGGCGCATATCTTCCAGGCCAAGCACTTTGCTGCAGGCTATTTTGAGCTTATATGAGCCTCCGCCTTTTCTGACAGACTCTATAGTTCCTTTTTCTTCTATTATTCCGGTAAACATCGCAGCTCCTTATCTTATGAGATCTCCTTCTACCGCTATATCGGTCCCGACAGCTCTTACGGTCCCGTGTACCAGCTGAAATGCGGTATCCGGGGAATCACATCCGGTCCCTGATACAGGGGTCTTCGCTGTCCTGCCTCCGAGGATCTTAGGCGCGATAAAGCAGTAAGCATGGTTCGCAAGCCCGGATTCAAGCACAGACCAGTTCAGCTCCGCTCCGCCTTCTACGAGAAGGGAATCTATTTTCATGTCACCGAGCTTGTGCATAAGATCACAGATGCTTATCTTTCCATCTTTTTCAGCAACATCAAGTATCATTACTCCCTTATCTTCATACTCACTGATCTTTCCGGCATCAGAGCAGCATGTGGCTATGATAGTCCTTGGAAGCCAGTCTCTGTAGTTTCCGTCTTTGCCTGAGGCAGTCGTCACCACCTTTGATGAAAGGGGAGTTCTGAGGTCAGTATCACAGATCACCCGTACCGGATCGAGGCCCTCGGCGCTGCGTACGTTCAGCATTGGATCATCTGCAAGTACAGTCCCGACGCCTGCCATTATAGCCATATTTTCTGCGCGCATATGGTGTACATATTCTCTGGATTCAGGGCAGCTGATCCACCTGGATCTGCCTGATACTGAAGCTATCTTGCCATCGAGCGTCATGGCGTATTTCATCGTGATATACGGAAGGCCCTTTGTTATATAATAGAAAAATTTCCGGTTGATCGCATCGCATTCGCTACGAAGATAGTCAGTGGTAACACTGATACCAGCAGCTCTGAGTATCTCGATCCCTTTACCAGCGACAAGAGGATTTGGATCAGGCGAGCCGACTATCACTTCGGTAACGCCTGCTTCAATCAGAGCATCTGTGCAGGGAGGCTGCTTCCCATGATGGCAGCATGGCTCAAGCGTGACGTATACAGTAGAACCGTGTGGATCGTCTGTACAGTGAGCAAGAGCGTTTCTTTCAGCATGAAGCTCACCGTACCGCTCATGATATCCTTCTCCGATTATTCTGCCGTCCTTGACTATGACAGCGCCGACTCTTGGATTAGGGTCGGTATATCCTGTACCTTTCAGCGCGAGTTCTATCGCACGTCTCATATATTTCTCTTCCATCTTGACCTCAGGCAGGGCATGGTCGGTATAATGATCAGCCCTGTAAATAAAAAAGCTCTGGAACACTCCAGGGCACATGAAAAAGTAAATATATCATGTATATCTCTTCTTCCATCCAGACTGTACTGTCGGTACCGGAATCACACCGGATCATGCCGATTGGCTCGCGGACTTTACCGCCGGTCGGGAATCACACCCTGCCCTGAAGATAAAATGCGTTTCAACACGCAATCACAGTATATGATACAGTTCTGATATTGTCAAATGCATTCTGTGAGGAAAGTCTGAATATGGATGAAAATGGAAATAATGGTTGACATTGTATGGGGAAGCTGATAGTGTGTGGTTCACAAGGAAAACTGATACAGGAGGTTTCAGCTATGGAAACGGTAAAGATAGGCATTCAGGTCAGAGACAGGGACTACAGAAACGCGCTTCTCAGGGGGTTGTCACATGAGAGCAGAGATTTTCAGTTCATCGCGCTGGCTGCGGAAGGAACAGGGCCTTCGGGAAAAGATGAAAAGGATATCCAGATACTGCTCACTGATATCGATACCGGCAGAGATAATGAGGCCGTCAGGAATCATCCTGTCATCATACATCTTACATATCGTGAATCATATGATCTGAGCTACAGCGCAGGGAATATGGAGATATTCAGATATGAAGACGCGGGAGTATTCATAGGAAAGATCATATATTACTACGCCAGGACCATGGGTATAGATCTGTACTTTCATGGAAGAAGGAAGTGTCACAGCGTAGTGTTCTTCTCAGCCAGAGGCGGGTGCGGCACGACCTCAGCCGCAATGACAGCAGCAAGATTTCTGAAATACAGGTTTGACAAGCAGACTCTGTTCCTGAGCCTGTGTCCTCTCGACGGCTCAAGAAAGTATACAGGTGAAGGTGACGGCGGCAATATGACGTCTCTTCTGTATCATCTCAATGCCGGTGATGACGTCCCTCTGTGTAAATTCATTTCATCTCAGGAAGGAGTCAGCCACATACGTGGAATGAGTAATAACAGAGCGGCAAGTGAGATGACGCCGGGAGAGCTGAAACAACTTTTTAAGATGATAGACAGGATGGGTGATTTTTCATATCTTGTCATAGACGTCGGGAACCACCTTACATCTCTCGCGAAATATGCCATAGAGAGCGCTGATGTTGCTGTCTGTGTAAGGCAGAAAGGCGATAAGGCTGATGAAACGGGAGAATACAGCTTTGATAAGGAAACTCCGCATGGACGTCTGATATATGTTACTGAACTTGACAGTGGATGTGACAGACCGGAAGAAGATCCTTCTGCAGTGTCTCTTACATATGACCCTTCGGCGTTCGTGAACCAGAGCGGCAGGACTTTGATAGACATAAGAGGACGATATGGAAGAGATGTGAGCATGCTCACGGAGAAGATAGTGGGGTGCGCGGAATAGATGAAAGACAGTATGAAAATAATATACAGAAGAGATCTGGCAGAGATAAGGAAGATATTCTCGGGACTGTCAGCGTTTGAGAGAGAGACTTTCACGGAAGATTCGTACAGAGAAATAATAGAGAATATGATCATGAAAGAAGACGCTCTTTCTGCGGCTGAGATGAAAGAGATAGTGGACCTCATTTATGCGAGAACAAGGAGCAGACTCGGGGTACTAATGTATCTGGTCAATGATAGCAGTGTGAATGAGATAATGGTCAACGGTACAGACAATGTGTTTATAGAGACCGGCGGCGGAATTTCTCGTGTAAAGAGTGACTTTGATTCCACAGATGAACTGGAGGAGATCATCAGAAATATCGCCGCGTCATGCAGGCGTGAGATCAATGAGATGAATCCGATCCTTGACGCGAGGCTAGAAAACGGATCGAGGGTCAACGCGGTATACAGGAATGTGGCATACGGCGGTCCTGTCCTGACTATCAGAAAGTTTTCTGATGAAAGAATAACGATAGAAAGGATGGTACAGGAAGGGACGCTGACTGAGGAATGCAGGGACATGCTTAAGGCCCTTGTTGAGTCGGGATACAACATACTGATAAGCGGAGGGACTTCTTCCGGGAAGACTACGTTTTTGAACGCACTTACTGACTTCATACCGTCAGATGAAAGGGTGATCGTTATAGAGGATTCGCGTGAGCTGATGCTCGGGAACATAGACGATCTCGTTCAGATGGAGTGCCATACGGCTAATTCACAGGGGAACGGCGAAGTAACGATGGATATGCTTATCAGAACAAGTCTGAGGATGCGTCCTGACAGGATAATAGTCGGAGAAGTCAGAGGCCGCGAGGTCGCAATGATGCTTCAGGCGATGAATACAGGACATGACGGGAGTATTACGACAGGACATGGTAATTCAGCGGCAGGCATGCTCAGAAGACTTGAAGCCATGTATCTGATGTCTGAGGAAATACCTCTTGAGGCAGTAAGAGCTCAGATACTGGAGGGAATAGATATTTGCATACATCTTTCGAGGATGCGCGGCGGGGAGCGAAAAGTGACAGAAGTAAGTGAACTGACGGGATACAAAGACGGAGAATATGTGCTCAACAAGCTGTTCAGGCTGGATAAAAATATGAGGCTTATCAGAGAAAACAACAGTCTTATGAACAGAGAGAAGCTTGAACGAAGAGGATCTCAAAGGGAGCTGTGATGGATTACAGGAAATACGATGCAGGCAAGGCTGAGAGAATAATGCTTATGATCATTCTGACTGCATTTCTTGCTGCCGTGGGTATTCTCTTTTATAACACTGTCCTGACATGCGCTTTATCCGTTATTCTGTACATCCCGGCATGCAGGATATACAGCCGTGTCATGGCTGACAGAAGAAGAAAGGAGCTCAGGGATCAGTTCAGAGACCTTCTGGATTCGCTAGCCGCCTCATTTGCAGGGGGAAGGCATATGCAGGAAGCACTGTCTGAGGCTGAGAAAGAGCTTTCGGCTATATATGAGGATGATGAAGTAATAATGACCGAGATACGGGGCATGCTGAAGCGTATGGGCGAAGGTGAAAATGATGAGCATGTTATGGATGATCTGGCCGCGAGGTCAGGGATAGAGGATATCGAGGTATTTTCAGATGTATTCAGCGCATGCAGAGAGACAGGAGGCGACATGATAACTGCCATGACAGATGCTTCATCTATGCTTGGCGACAAAATAAAAATAGAAAACGAGATACGTGCGATTACAGCTCAGAAGAAAACAGAAGGAGTGATGATAAGTATAATGCCGGCAGCGATAATACTTTTCCTGAGGCTGATCGCGCCGGATTACATAGAAGTGCTGTATGGTGATCTGACCGGCGCAGTTCTGATGACGGCTGCGCTCGCAGCTACCATATACTCATATCATCTGATCAGGAAGATAACGGAGATAGAAGTATGAACAGAGTAATAAAAGAGCTCAGAGCATTTCTGCTTTTCATCCGAGATGAGCAGAACAGAAAAACGATAATCATGATAATCATTTCTGTTATTTTGCTTACATCTGTCAGCATGCTTAAAAGTCTTATGTCAGGAGCAAAGTATATAAGCGCAGGAAACGGAACAGTGCAGGGCGTCATAAGAGACGATACAGATGAGACTGTTTCTTTTCCGCTGAAGGTCGAGGCGGACATAGACGGCAAAAAGAAAACGAAAGATGTAACTCTCACGATCAGAGGTGACAATAAGGAGACCGGTGAGAAAACTGATCACAAAGATGAGAGGACTCTTTTTGAGACAGAAATATCTGAGATGATCTCAAGACTTTCAGAAGAATGCAGTAAAAGGATAATGTTTCCTTCTTCACTTTCAGACGGGACAGAGCTCATCTGGAGAAAGGGCAGCAGCAGTACCGAGCTGATACTGGTATTCATAGCGCCTTTTCTGATATGGCTGCTTTATATCAATGGTGAGCGGAAGAAGCGTGAGCTGATCAGAAATAAGATCAGCAGCGTTGAAAGAGATCTTCCGGCATTCAATGATCAGCTGCTCCTTATGATGGGGTCAGGACTGATATTCCGTGAGGCATTCATGCGAATAGCTGAAGGATACAGGAAACGCAGTAAAAGAAGCTGTTTTGAGGATGCAATAGTTGAGATAGAAGATGAGACAAGAAACGGTGTGGCCGATATAGTCAGCGTAATGACTAGGAAAGCTGAGTCAATGGGAGTAAGCCAGTTTTCCAGACTTGCCGGCATAATACGGGATAATCAGCTGAAAGGATATGATATAAGCGGAAAGCTGAAGAGTGAAGCGGAGATATTATGGGATCTCCGGAAAAGAAACGCTGAAGAGCGCGGCAGGCTTGCTGAGACCAGGCTCACTATGCCGCTTGCGCTGCTTCTGCTGGTGCTTGTGCTGGTCACAGCGGCACCGGCGATCATACAAGTGGAGGGAGGATGAGTATTATGAAGAAAAACAGAACAAAGAAAAAGGCAAGACAAGGTGTCGCTGAGATCTTAGGTAACAGACATGGGATGGAGATGGTACAAGTGGCTATACTGATAGCTCTCGCGGTGGCGCTGGGTATCATATTCCGAACTGAGATAACAAGGTTCGTCAATAACGTATTCAGCTCGTTGAACAGCTGACCGGGTGTATCAGATATGTGCAGCAGAAAAGGTGAGGAAATGGTGGAAGCCGCGATCGTATTACCGCTCGTGATCCTTACGATATTAAGCGTGATCATGATAACAGTTTTCCTGTTCATGTATGAGATCAGACAGTCAGAAGCACATATTGAAGTGATGCGTGAAGCTGCTTCTTCTGAAATTGTATTCGGGATAAAGAGAAAAAGCGTATCAGAGTCGTCATATATAAGAGGAACAGCTGCACGTACTGTACGTAAGGGAGCCACAGTCAGAGCGTATGCCTTGAATCAGGCAGAGGCGCTAATGATCGGGGAACTTGCCGGCTGATAAGAAGCATGTCCGTCTGCTGTCGTGAAGGGGATATCTATGATCAGAGACAAAAGAGGTTCAGTTACAATATTCATAATGATGTTCATGGTGAGCCTGATAATGATGTCCATGGCATTTATACGGGAAGCCATGAATGCGGCAGTCAGGGGATCATTCAGCGCTCTGGGCAACATGTGGTGTGATTCGGTGCTTGCTGAATACGATCTTAATCTTCAGGACAGATATGATATCTTTGCATTCTATGGGCTTCAGCAGGAGATAAACAGTAAGCTCAGGTTTTACGCAGGCAGATCGGTGATGGATAAGAGATATGTAAGCATGTCACGAATAGATTCTTCTCTTACAGGATATTCTCTGATGGATACAGATAATTTCAGGAAGCAGATAGTAAGAGCGGCAGGCTTCAGGGAAGCAGGGAGAATAGCCGGTAAGTCTAATGAATATGAAGAGCATGGAGCGCCGCAGCCCAGAACGGAAGGAGGAAGCGCACTAATGACAGATCTTCCATCCGGAGGAACAGAGAGATCTGTTTCAGCATCTTCGCTAAAGCATGCAGTGGAGAGTACCGGATCTTTAAAGAATATCGTTTCTGAAGGGAGCGGCAGATTTCTGGAAGATCAATATGCTTTTATGTATTTCAAGGACCGATCTGACGACAGGGGACTGGGGAAGACTTATTTTGACAGTGAGATAGAATATCTGATAACCGGTAAAAAGAGTGAAGAAGATATCAGTGAGAGCATCAGGCGGCGGATCGTAGCCGTCAGACTTGTGTTCAACACTATCTATGCGTTTGAGGATCCCGAGCTGGGTGCCGAAGCTCTTGCGGCAGCAGAGGTGATATCGCCCGGGCCGGGCGCTGAGGCAGTAAGGGCTTTGCTGCTGACAGGATGGGCCGCGTGTGAGAGCGTCAACGATTATAATCTTCTGATCAGCGGCAGTAAAGTACCGCTGTATAAAAACAGGGGATCATGGGCGCTGAGGCTGGATAATGTAATAAAGGGAGGAATAAAAGAGCATGAGGACGGGACTGCCCCTGAAGTGAAAGACGAAGTACCTTGTGTTGATCCACATAACGAGAATGGAGATGTATATAAGGATTATCTGAAAGCGATGCTGTTCCTTATTGACGAAAATGTAATGCTTCTCAGGATGATGGATCTGATACAGATCAATATGAGATACTGTCATTATTCTGATTTCAGAGTAAGAGAATACAGTACCGGACTCAAGGCAGTGTTTGAAGTGAATGGAGGCAGGTGTTCTGTTGAAAGGTCTTATTAGCGTACTGGTCCCGTTCGGAAAGAAGGGAATGTACATAGTGGAGGCATCGATCATATTTCCTTTGTTTATCGTATCGATGGTCATCATCACAGGCATCATCCCTGTGGTATCCGTATGTGAGAACGTGGTGTGCTCAGCATCAGATGAGCTGAGGTTTGAAGCGGCAAAAGCACCTTTCAGAGGCAGCGGAGCTGACTATATTGTAAGAGCTTCGGGCCGTATACTTTCTGAAAACCGCAGATTATCAATGTTTATATTGAATTCGTACAGGCATGGAATATCAGAGAACGGTATCGATGATCTTATGCATGTAAGATTCAGTGCAGGGTTCAGGAATAGTATATCGCTTATTGCGGTTAACAGTATAGTGTTTAAGGGTGACCTTATGGCAAGGGCATTTACAGGAACATATCATAAGGTTGGAGATGGGTATGATGATACTGTAGTGTATATCTTTCCACAGGACGGCAGGAAATATCATTCAAAAGGATGCAGGTATCTTACGGCTCACTGTCATATGACTGTTCTCAGCGATGCGCTTATGACAAGATTTCATGCATGTCCTCTATGCAGAGCCGGTCATGCGCATATTGGAGAGACAGTCATATGTTTTGAAAGGGCAGGTGAAGCATATCATATGCCGGACTGCAGACAGGTGGAAAAAGAAAAGTATTATACAGAGACCATCAGGTCGAGCGCAGAAAGAGCAGGATATACGCCGTGCTCGGTCTGCGGCGGATGAGCAGGGGGCACCGGGAGGATGTAAAATGGATGATGACAAGATAGAGGTAGTATACAGGAATAATGAGCTTGAACGATTCAGGCAGGACATACTGGCAGGAAACCTGTGCGATATTTTCCTTCCCGTTTCATTTATACGTGCAGACGGGTATGTAGGTGCAGTATACGATATGCAGGGATATGAAAGATATTCAGATATCAGGGAGGTGAGGGCAAGCACACTGATAGGAGCTGTGACTTCGATCATGGAGAAAAGCCGGCAGGGCGACAGGCGTTATATCTTCTCAGGTGAATACAGTCTGGATCCGGCTCTTGTATTCATTAATACAAGGATCCCTGACGCCGCGCTTATATACAGAAGAACAGAGCCGATGTCCAGGAGAGAGATACTTGACTGCCTGAAGCACCTTCTGCAGCCTGACGATGCGGATGTGCGCGGAGCTGATTATATACGTAAGGCGTTGTTCCTTCTGTCAGACAGCCATAAGAGTTTCGGAATAATCAGACACGATCTGATGGCGGTGGGTACCGAAGCGTTCAGGGCTGAGTGCTGAGAGAATGCCCGGCGGTCAGGACCAAAAAAGATGCAGGCCGCTCTGCGGTCTGCATCTTCATTATTGTTTGATTGGTTTGAAAGAGGTTGATTGATGAATTAGATTATTTGCTGTTTAATGTTGTACTGTCCTTTCTTTTCAGGACAAGTATAATATATCAAAGCAATATGTAGGTGCAATAGCGTTAACGTGAATCTTCATGAAAGAAATGTGAAGAATTCGACACAATCAACCATCGGCAGCATACTATAGAAGGCTGAAATCTATCTGTCTTTCAACCGGATCTGCTCCTGTGACCGCTATAGTCACCGGGTCTCCAAGGGCATACATTCTGTGAGTGCTCCTTCCGGTGAGGCAGTAGTTTCCGGCGTCATATACGTAATAGTCATCGTACAGCTCATCCATACTGACAAGTCCCTCGACAGTATTCGGAAGCTCGACGAAAAGCCCGAATTCTGTGACGCCGCTTATCACGCCGTCGAATATCTCGCCTATATGCTGTTTCATATATTCTGCTTTCTTGACTTTCTCTACATCGCGTTCCAGGTCCATGGCCCTTCGTTCTGTTTCTGAGGAATGTTCTGCTGCAAACTCAGTTATCCTGCGGAGTTTCTTCTCTTCCCGTATATCATACCGGTGATGAAGGATCTCTTTGATTATCCTGTGGATCATAAGGTCAGGATAGCGTCTTATCGGAGATGTGAAGTGTGTATAATAATGGAAAGCCAGCCCGAAATGTCCAAGTTCCTCTGTGTCATAATATGCTTTAGTCATGGAACGGAGAATGACATGACTTACTACAGCTTCATATGGCTCTCCCTGGATCTCATCAAGTACCCGGCTTATCTCAGAAGGTGAGACGCTGTCTCCGCTCGTCTTCAGCCTGATGCCGAACCCGCGCAGGAACGCGGAGAGCTCGGCTGTTTTCATTTCTTCCGGCTTTTTGTGTACCCTGTAGATAAAAGGCACACCCATATTATAAAAATGTTCTGCGACAGTTTTATTTGCGGCGAGCATGAATTCTTCGATCATGCGGTTTGCGGTACGTCTCTCGGCTGCATAGACGTCGACAGGAAGCCCGTTGTCGTCAAGAATTATCTCTGACTCATCAAAGTCAAAATCTATACTCCCCAGAGACATCCTTTTTCTGTTCAGGATCGACGCAAGCTCAGCCATGGTCTTCAGGGCCGAAAGCACATCATAGCCGTTATAGTCAGAGTATCTGTAAGTCAGTTCTTCATTCACTGCGCCGGCTTCGATCATATCTGAGACGTCGTCATATACCATGCGGGCCTTATTGCAGATCACAGATTCAAAAATATCGTGGCCGGTTATATTTCCTTCTGAGTCGATAGTCATCTCGCAGGTAAGAGCAAGACGGTCTGCGCCTTCAAACAGACTGCAGATACCGTTTGATATCGACTTGGGAAGCATTGGGATGACACGGTTCAGCAGATACACACTGTTGCCGCGGCTGAGTGCCTCCTTATCAAGTACGGAATCCTGCTGGATGTACTCGCTCACATCAGCGATGTGGACGCCGAGCTTATATGTTCCGTCGTCATTTTTTTCTATGGAAACAGCGTCATCCAGATCCTTGGCGTCTGATCCGTCAATCGATATGATGAGCCGGTCTCTGAGATCGCGTCTTTCTCTGATCTGTACATCAGTAATAAGCTCTGACGCTATATTGGCAGCTTCATGCTCGCATTCTGAAGTAAAGTACTCATCCAGCCCCGATGACCTTATGAGCGCTTTGATCATCCCGTTTTCTGAGTCAGCACGTGAGATTATCTCTGTAATGATCCCTTCTGCGTCATGCTTTATCGAAGGGTACCTTAATATCTCACAAACGACGAAGTCGCCGTCTCTGGCGCCGCTGTTGTTACCTGACCGGATGATCACACTGTCTGCATGCTTTCTGTGCAGTGGCTCAACAAAGCCCTCTGTATGCTGTTTCCTGAATATACCTGTAATTTCAGTACTGCCACGGTCTATGATGCTGTCAACGATGCCTTCAGGGCTTTTGCCCCAGAACATTTCAGGTAGAAGATCTACTGAGACTTTATCTCCGGACATGGCGCTGCTCAGATTTCTCTTGCTTATGTAGATGTCATCACCGGATTCTGTCCTGATGAATGCGTTGCCGGATCTGGTCTTGGTTACAGTACCGGTAAGAACGCCGACAGAATATGAATGTCTTTTGTTTTTTCTATGCTTTTTCATTATATAAACAGTGTAATGTCTGATATCAATAAAAAGGGCAGGCAGGCGATAGTCTCGTCTGTCTGCCTTGATCACTTCTGAAAGCCGGCTTATTCAGCAGGCGTTTCTTCAGGAGCGGCTTCTTCAGCAGGGACTTCCTCTTCAGGAGCAGCTTCTTCAGCAGGAGCTTCCTCAACAGGAGCTTCCTCAACAGGAGCTTCTTCAGCAGGAGCTTCTTCAGCAGGAGCTTCCTCAACAGGTGCAGCTTCTTCTTCCGGAGCTTCTTCAGCATCTTCAGCACCAGCGACATCTTTAAGTGAAAGGCTGATTCTCTTTCTCTCTGAATCGATGTCAAGGATCTTAGCTGTGACTTCCTGTCCGACTGTCAGCTCTTCGCTGATATTGTTTACTCTCTTATTGGCAACTTCAGAGATATGAACGAGTCCGTCAAGTCCAGGCTCGAGCTCTATGAAAGCACCATATTCCTTAAGCTGAACGACTTTACCCTTAACGATATCGTCGACATGGAACTTTTCGTCAATGATAGACCATGGCTCCGGTGTTGTCTGCTTAAGACCAAGAGAGATCTTTCCTTTTTCTTTATTCATGGAGAGGATCTTTACGTTGACTTTCTGTCCGATTTTGAGGACTTCGCTAGGATGTCTGAGCTTGCCCCATGAGATCTCAGAAATGTGCAGAAGTCCGTCGATCCCGCCGAGGTCGATGAATGCGCCGTATTCTGTGAAACGCATTACTGTACCTTCAACGATATCTCCCTCATTCAGTGTCTCCCAGATCTCATCGACTTTCTGCTGTCTTTCTTCAGAAAGAACAGCTCTGTGTGAGAATACAGCTCTGTTGCCTCTTCTCTCATCGACTCTGGTGACTTTAACTGAAAGTACCTGTCCCAGGAATTCGTCAGCGCTTTCAACGAATCTGTTGGAAAGCTGTGACAGAGGAATGAATCCAGATGCTTCTTTGTAGAATGCAACAACTCCGCCTTTGACGACTCTGGAGACCTTGACATCAATAGTTGACTTATTTTCAAGAGCCTCTTTGATTTCGTTCCAGTGCTCGCTGATTTCCAGTTTCTTCTTTGACAGCAGGAGTCCGCCGTCATTGTCGTCAGTCTTGATGACTTTGGCTTCGATCTCGTCGCCTACCTTGAACAGATCTGTAAGTTTCTGTCCTTCTTCAAGAGATACCTCGTTAGGGTAGAGAATACCGTCTTTCTTGCAGCCGAGATTTACAATAACCTGATTGTCATCGACCTGATCGATCTTACCCTTTACGATGTCGCCGCTTCTCGGTAATCTCAGAGATGCTTCAACATCTTCCATAACGTCTTCCATACTTGTAACTTCTTTTGTGTCACTCATTGCAGTAACTACCTCCTTAATTTCACGTTCGGGCGTCGATGCGCCCGCCGCAACCCCTATTTTACAATATTTACAGACTTCTTGCAATGGTAATTCTTTAAAATCCTCAATAAAATAGGTGGCAGGGCAGACATTGCGGCAGATCTCGGCGAGTTTTCTTGAATTGGATGAAGTATAGCCGCCAACAACTACCATACAGTCTGACTCTGACGCAAGTTCAGCAGCAGCTTTCTGCCGCTCGGTAGTGGCGCTGCATATGGTGTTGTTGATCTCGAGAGATATCCCTTTTTCAGACAGCACATTGATTATACTGTCCAGAGTTTCTTTTTTACTTGTTGTCTGGCAGACGATAAAAGCTGAGTCACCGCCGAAATGTTCTGCATCTTCTGCATTCTCACAGATGAATGCATTTCCGCCGCACCATCCGTTGATGCCTTTGACTTCAGGATGAGTCCTGTCGCCTGCGATGATTATATTTTTACCGGCTCTGGATGCGTCGCTTACAAGCTTGTGTATCTTTGCGACAAAAGGGCATGTCGCGTCGACGATCTTAAGCCCGCGCGCTTCTGCAGCTTCATAAAAAGCTTCTGGTTCTCCATGTGATCTTACGATCACAGTAGAGCCTTCAGGGATCTCGTCAAGGTCATCAGTTATGATCAGGCCTTTTGCGGTAAGGTCATCGTTTACAGACTGGTTGTGGATGAGCGGGCCAAAAGAATACACGCCGGATCGTCCCGGATGAGCGGCATGCTCAGATATTACGTTCTCTGCAGTTTCTATCGCCTGTTTTACACCGAAGCAGAATCCGGAATGTTCAGCGATCTTAATGATCATAATTACTCCTTTTCACGAGCGTGCAGACAGTTATCCTGTTACTCTGTTGGTATCCCAGAATGACCGGGAGAAAAGAACGAATACGCCGAAGAGCTCCAGCCTTCCGGCGATCATGACAAGAGTCGCGAAGAATCTCAGCGGATATGAGAACACGCTGAAGTCTCCGTAACGCATCAGACCGATCCCTGTGCCGTTGTTGGTGATACAGGCGATAGATGCTGAGAATGATGTTTCTATCCCGAGATCCTGCAGAGAGAACACAAGCGCCGAAACTATAAGTACCGCAAAGTAAAGCAGGGCAAGCACCGTGATGGAAGAGGCGCGGTCTGCCGGAATAGCTCTTCCATTCACAACAACGGCTCTCATCGATTTCGGATGGATCCTCTTGTAGAATCCTCTTGTGACTATCTTAAGCAGTATTGCCGCCCGGTGTATCCTGAGTCCGCTTGATGTCGAAAAGCCGCAGCCTCCGATCACCGGCAGGAACAAAAGTATGGCTTGAGCGAATGTCGGCCAGCTGTTTATGTCCGAGAAAGTAAACCCAGATGTCGAGGCGAAAGAAACCGTCTGAACGAAGGCGTTTCCGACACATGATACAGGAAGATATCTGTCAGACAGTATAAGAGATGCTGCTATTGAGACAGTAACGATAGCAATGACTGACAGATACACCTTTATTTCATAGTTGTTGAAAGCAAGCTTCCATCTTCTGTTGTAATAGAGATAGTATACGACGAAGTTAAGTGACGCCAGTATCGTGAATATGGTCATGATGAATTTCATAGTCGCAGTGAGGTCGAACCCCGCAGAAGCAGAAAGATCTATCAGGCCTGAAGTACTCATCGTGGAGAGCGAGTTGACGAGCGCATAGTAGGGCGTCATTCCCGCAGCCATGAGCAGTACGAATTCAAAAAGGGCAAGCACCACATATATCGTAATAAGTATGCGTGCGGTCTGGGAGACCTTGGTGCCAAGACTTTCGAATTTCGCGCCCGGAAGATCCTGAGCAACACTTTTCTGGCTTCCGATACCCAGCTTCTGGAATACAGATACTGTGAGGAATATCATCACGAATCCGCCCATGTAGTTCAGCTCGGATTTCCATAGTATCAGTGAGAACGGAAGGGCTCTCTTGTTGAGGACATAGGCTCCTGTTGTGGTCCATCCTGCTGCTGATTCAAACCAGGAATCGACGAAATTATATCCGTTTCCCGCAAGCATAAATGGTAGGGCGCCGATCAGTATCGCAAGGAGCATGCTCACTATCACATAAAGGAATCCATCCCTCGCCTTCAGCTTTGTGTCTATACTCGTAACGAAGTGCCTTATCAGCAGACCGGCTGCTACCAGAGCAGTGCCGATCAAGGTGAACCACAGGGCACATTTCATCTCGTTATATAAAGCGGCGCATCCTAAAGGAAGTACCATCGTAGCGCCTTCGATAATGAAAATCAGCGCTGTGAGCCTGGCAAACTGGTGTTTGTTTATTAAGTTAAGATTAGAAGAAAATCTCATTGTTTACGCCTTGTCCGGATTCCAGTAGTGAGGTGAGAACAGCATGAAGAACGTGAAGAGTTCCAGTCTGCCGGCGATCATCAGGAGCGCCAGGATCACCTTGGAGAAATCCGAGAAAATAGAGAAATTGCCGGCAGGCCCGATAAGCTCGAACCCAGGTCCTACGTTTCCGATACATGTAAGGACTGCCGAAACAGTCGTGACTATATCAAACCCATTGATCGAGATAAGAAGCGTACTTACCACGACAACGAGTATGTAGAAGAATATGAAATTTGCGATGTTCGTCATGACTTCCTGAGGTACGGATTTTCCGTTCAGCTTGATAGAGTAGACTCTGTTCGGATGTATCTTCAGCATTATGCCTCTTCTTATCAGTTTAAGGCCGATAAGAACACGGAGCACTTTGACTCCGCCTCCGGTAGATGAAGTTGAAGCACCGACGAAAAACAGGAAGAACAGAAGCATCTGTGCGAACGTAGGCCATAGTGTGAAGTCATCCGTACCGTATCCGGTAGTCGTTATGAAGCCTACTACGTTGAATGCGGCGGACGTGATACCCTTGAATACATCTGTAAAAGTTCCCGACGTTATCAGTGTTATGGAGATAAGTACAGTAGGAACCAGGATGAAGCCGAGATAATACTTCAATTCATCATCTTTAAGCATGGCCCTCAGGCCTTGTCTGAACATAACGAAATACAGGTTGAAGTTGACTCCGCACATCATCATAAAGATGATGATGACCCACCGTATATACGGACTTGTAAAATGTCCGACATTTTCAGCATAGTTTGAGAATCCTCCGGTGCCGACTGTTCCGAACGAGTGAACCAGGCTGTCATAGATCCCCATGCCGCCAAGAATAAGAAGTATTATCTCGGCGATCGTTATGCCGACATAAAGCATATACAGGTTTCTCGCTGTGTCGGAGTACTTAGGAGTCAGCTTGTCCATTGTAGGACCCGGGGTCTCAGCGCTTGCGATAAGCTGTCCTTCTATACCGATGCTCGGAAGCACTGCTGTAACAAATACGATGATACCCATACCGCCCAGCCAGTGGGAGAACGATCTCCAGAACAGCATTGACTTTGGGAGGGATTCTATATCGGTAAGGATCGAGGATCCGGTAGTGGAAAATCCTGAACACATTTCAAAGAAAGCGTCGACATAACTGGGTACAGCCCCGGATATAGTAAGCGGAAGTGCGCCTCCCAGAGAGAAGAGAAGCCACGCAAGAGTTACAATAAGAAAGCCGTATCTCATCTTGATACGGACTTCAAGGTCCTCTGTGAGCTTGGTCATGGTACCGCCGATCATTACCAGAGGTATGATCACGGCTGCAAAACTCCCAATGGATGATATTTCGTTGTACCAGACTGCCACAAGGAACGAAGGTATCATGCTTACTCCAAGAAGGAGCAGGAGCAGACCTGAAAGCCTGGCGGCAGTCCTCTTCTTTTCTTCCATTTATTTATGCCTTTATTTATGCCGCAGTTATCCGCGCTTCGGCTTCATAAGCTTTTCGATGTCGCCGATACCTGTAAGGAGGTTCAGTATAATAACTCTGTCATTGAGCTCGATCTCAGTTTCGTCGTCAGGAATGATGACTTTGCTTCCTCTGTGGATGGCTGCAATAAGCACATCGTCAGGAAGATCGAGCTGGCCGATCGGCACTCCGAGCATCTTCATCTTGGAGTTTACTATGATCTCCATGATCTCTGCCTGGCCCTGTATAAGAACTGATGAAATGATCTTATTGGAGCCCTGGATATATCTGAGTATGTTGCTTGTTGTGATATCCAGAGGGTTTAGCACCATATC
>JAFWJS010000003.1 GCA_017511535.1 Eubacterium sp.
ATCAGGGAAAGCAGCATGTCCACTCTTGATGTGAAGAAGATCGAGCATATGTCTCCGTCAGAAGTGGTCGCTGTGGATTATGGCACTACGGTAATATCCGGCACTCTGGTCGATCTGAATGTCGGCGTAGAGTCTGAAGCGTCGATCATAAACCATCAGAAAGCATACGGTGCAGACGTTCTATCCAGAGTGAGGGCTTCGGTCGAAGGTTATGGTGAGGAACTCAGAAAGATATCTCTGGATGATCTGGCAGAACTGACAGAGATGCTGGGAAAGGACCCGGAGAGAGCCAGATATATCATTTCTGGCAATACTGTCATGGAACATATCGTTTCAGGATACTCGTGCAGAGGTCTGGGCGAGTTCCCATATAAACCTGTGGATATATCACTTCGCCGTGATGATAACATGACATTCCTTCCGGGGATCAGTGCTTTTGTCGGTGCTGATATAGTGAGCGGCATATGTGCGTGCTCGCTCGATCGTTCTGATGAACCGTGGCTTTATGTTGATATAGGGACAAACGGTGAGATGGTGCTCGGAACAGGGAATGATATCCTGGCGGCGTCAGCACCCGCAGGACCTGCATTTGAGGGAAGCGGGATAAGCTGCGGCATGCCGGATGCATACGGTGCTATAACGAAAGTAATGATGGCCGGTCAGAAAGTCATTGTTTCCAGCGAGGGAGATGGCACTCCTCAGGGGATCTGCGGAAGCGGTGTGGTCGACCTCATCGCTGAACTGGTAAGGAACAGAATAGCAGATGAGAACGGTACGCTTGCAGCAGAATACGCAGAGGATGGATTCCCGGTACAGGGAGAGGTAGTACTCACACAGAGAGACATCCGTGAGATACAGAAGGCAAAAGCTGCGATCCGCGCCGGCATTGAGACACTGATATCTGAAAGCGGCATTGATCGTAAAGCGATAAAGAAACTTGTGATAGCCGGTAGTTTCGGCTCATCCATAGACCTGGAGAACGCGGCGTATATCGGTCTGATCCCGGAGGACCTGCTTCCTGTTTCGGGTACGGCAGGTAACGCTTCACTTACAGGAGCGACGCTCTATGCGCTTGATACAGGATTCGGGGAAAGGCTGAAAACATTCTGCGGCAAGGCTAAGCCTGTGGACCTGAATGAAACGGCTGAATTCTCGTCCAGATATATATCTTACATGAGTTTTTAGCCTTGTATCGGGCTTTTCAAGAGGGTATAATCTTATTTGGAATCTAAAAATGCAGGAAGATGAGCTTCTTGTATCATATTTAATATAGAAAGGGAGGTGCGAGTATGGACAGTGTTCCTTTGGACAGTAGCAGTCAGAATGTCCGAGAACAAAGTATTAGGCAGACAGTAAGTCAGACTCGCAGGATCCCTGTTTTGTTCTTTAGCTGATTTAAGTTCTAAGAGGATTCTCCGATTTGACTAGTCTTGCCGGAAAGGAAGGTGAGGCCAATGGAGAATGTAGTTCTGGATAGAGATGCCCTTGTAGATGAAGGTCTTGAAAGGGTATTGCTTCTCCTCGATAAAAAGCAGTATTTTAAAGCACG
>JAFWJS010000035.1 GCA_017511535.1 Eubacterium sp.
CATAACTTTCGTAATCTGATGTCAGTACCATAGGTGTAGTCTTCAACGATGATCTAATAGGGAATACCAGTTTCTGTCCCGGTTTGAGTGTGAATTCCCCTTTAATATCATAAGAGACGTTGTAAATGGTATTTCTCGTAGGCATATAGCCTAAAGCAGTAAAAAGTTTATCTATACTTGTATAATCACCGTCAGCACCGATAACATATGTCTTGTTGTTTTCGCTTATACTGTCTCCACTGAGAGTTACGGTTACCTGTCCTTCTTCATTCTTTTTGATAACGAATTTGGCGTTCTCATTATTTCGCATGCCGTTATCGCTGGCATGAGACACGTCGGAATAACTGTATTTACCGCTCTGATCAGTACCATCTGCAGGCTGATATTGATCCGGAGTATAGAGACTTACCTTATTGATCGTAATAGTCAGCCAGTCTCCTATCGGAGCTGTACCGGCATTATTGCCGCTGCCCAAAGTTGCGGTGGCCTTGAGCATCGCTTCTATATTGGCAGGTTCTATATAAAGCCAATAACTTAAATTATCCGTTACAACTTTACCGTTATATGACTTATTCCCTTCAGAATCTGTGATTACCTGTCCCCAGTTTTTCAGATTCATAATGCCAGTATTATTGATCGTGACATTGAAGAATTCGTTTTGTCCGCCATACATGCCAGTGTTGTTAGTTCCATTATTGTTCTGAAAAGCCTTTGTTATCAGCACATCATAATTGGCATCTACCGGGTTGTCGGCGCTGCTTTCCGCGGTCTGATCGGGCGAAAATGAATAATGCCTTATCTCCGATGTCTCATTATGTACCTTGAGAAGTTCTGTAAGTTTCTTCCCTTCGTTAGCATCAAGGAGATCATTTACTTTATCCAGGTCAGCCAGAACGACGCCGTCACCAAATCTCAGATAGAAGTCCTGCGTCGAATATTCTTGGTACGCACTTGCCCCTTTAAGGTTTTTGTTTGACACCTTCCAGCTTAGTCTGAGCGTCTTATCGTCCTTGACGCTGACCTTTAAATTATCGATGTAATCATATTCATAGCCGCCTATCTTACCAAGATAAGCCACATAATATTTTTTACCGCTTACATTAACAGTTATTGCCCTGCAAGTGACCGTAGAAGTTCCATTATAATAGTATGAGGAGACATCTTCAACGGACCAGTGTCCGGACCGCAGTGCCTCCATTACTTCGGGCTTCCAGTAAAGCTCGTCCGGCAGAGTTATTTCATCTTTATAATTGACCCATCTTATGAAGTCCATACCCTCTGTCGTTGAGGAGCTTCCGCTCTTGTTGGTCTCTCTGAGCCTGTATGCGAGCGCTGTAACATAAGCTTCGCCGGAAGGATCTGTCATGATGATAGGGCTGCGCGCTCTTGATATAGAAGAATCATAATATGTAGAGTTGGTTTTGTTGTAATCAAATACAATCGGGGACGTTGTCCAGTCAAGTTCCATATAATTCTTCGGATTTATGACTTTTCCCTCGTTATTATCAGCTTCTTCCTGACTTATTGTATGGGTCCAGATCTTAACTTCTCCGCCGCCTGTACCTTCTATCTTATCGCTGCTGTCAGCTGAAGGATAATGTATATCGGCCGGTGATCTCATAGTAATAGATATTCGGGTTGTCAGTCTGTACGACCTTCATAGGATAGATGTTGCCGTTTGAAGGATTCTTTATCTTATATTCGCCTTCAGGGAAGGAACCCATCTTATATCCGTCATCACTGTAGGCGAAGTAGATACGGATAACATCATTCAGCGCGATATTATCGTCATTTGTTATGGCTATAGCATAAGTTGCTTTCTGTCCGGTCAAATAGTCGTATGTCTTGTCCTCAGAAGGATTTTTATCCTGAACCGCCACTTTTACGCTGAGGACTTCCTTGCCGTCGCTGTTAATATAGGTGTCATTCAGTACTTTTACCAGCTCTCCCTCTAATTCATCGATTGGATAATCACAGAGTTTAGATACCTTGGCCCACTGATCCATATCAATAGCGCCTTTACCCTGAACGGTCTTCCCCTTGTTGTCTGTGGAAGTAGACCATCCGGAAAAGGCGGATGATTTCAGATAAACATTCTGCGGCGCCGTAAAATCTATGGCAGTAAGTTTATCAGCATGATAGAGAGCATTAGCTTCCATCGCTGTTACTGTGTATTCTGTACCGCCTTCGCCGGGCGTGGTGAACTTTTCAGGGACAGTATATGAAGTGATCCCCGGCGGAACGTAAGCAAGCGAAGCCTTGCCGTCTTCAGACAGCTTGTACAGAACACCTTGTGGATCGACATAATATGTGCCGTTAAGATCCTTCAGCGGTTTACTGCCGCCTTTCTTGGTGGCCTTGGTGATCTCGATTACATTCTCACCCTCAAAGAATGTATCCGCAGCAGCCGGTATAGACGCGAGTACATTTCCATTTATCTTCTTAGTTTTATCAGAAATGGTCACTGATTCAAGGTTGTCATCTCCGTGGAACAGGTTCGTCTCAGAGACCGACGTGAGCGACTTGGCTTCGATCCGTACTGTCGCGAGATTGTCGCAGTTCTTGAATGCAGCTGTCCCGATACTCGTAACATTTTCAGGAATCACAAGAGCTGTCATGCTTTCGCAGTTTCTGAACGCCGTTTCTCCTATCGAAGTAAGCTTCGTCCATCCTGACATATCGGCCGCTGTGATCCTGCTGCTGTTAAATGCATCTTTGCCGATAGTCGTTATCGCGTCAACGTTTTCCCAGCCGGAGATGCTGGAGAAATGCTTATCCTTGAACGTGTTGGTATCAATCGTTACAGCTTTGTTACCAGGGAATCTGATCTTTTCAAGATCATCCAAAGTGGCTCCTGCAAAGTGTGTGCTCTTTAAGGTAAAAGTCGTTGCACTTGTAACTTTCTCCCATGCGGATATGTCCAGAACTTTAAGACCGGAATCGCCATTGAATATATTGTCCGGCAATGTTGAGGTGTCATAGCTTTTGACAGTTGCGCCTTCAACGGTTCGGAATGTCACAGTTTCAAGATCAGGGCAATTTGTAAATAAATTAGCTCTACTATTACTACTGGTCTGGATATAAAACAACGCAGGCATGTTTACAGATTTCAGGCTTTTGTTGTTTCTGAAGAGATCCTGGATCGATGAAACACTGGCATTATTCAAGGCCCAACTGTCTGGAAGATAGAAATCCTCAACCGCTACTGCGTCAAAGGCGCCGTTAGCTATAGATTTCAGGCTCGTATTATTGAGATTAGTTATCTCTTTTAATGATCCGCATCCTCTGAAAGCTCTGGATCCGATAGTCTGGAGTTCACTCTTTCCGTCACTATTTGTATTGATAATAACCTTCTTCAGCTTGTCACAACCAGCTGATCCCATCGTGTTTTCGCCATCTCCAAATGCTACATTACCTATGGCTCTTACAGTTGAAGCAATTGAAACCTCTTCGAGACCATCCATATTCTGGAAAGCCGTGCCCTCTATTCCGACACATCCTTCAGGGATAACAATATTGGAAATGCTATCTTTATTAAGACCAGCCGCGGACAGATCATTTGCTATATTTCCGATGAATTTGGAAGGCACAGTAAACGTCGGAGGCGTTTCTGCTGAACCGGTGTACTCGAATGTAAGGGTATAGTTACCCTCTTCACCTGTGACTTTCCAGATCCAGCCGCCGCTGACCGGGCCGGTTATATCGTCGGCCTGAAGTTTCAGCTACGATCCCGGTGCTTTGGCTTTAGGCGAAGCTTTGCTGCCGGAAGAAGGCTCGTCCTTCTTCTCAGGTTCTTTGCTCTTCTCGGCTGCACCGTCCTTATCTTGTGTGTCTTGGTCTTTTACGGAGTCTGCGCCCGGCTTCTGTTCATTTTCTGAAGCCTTCTGGGGTTCCGGCGCCGGTTCAGTCTTTTCATCTGATGCAGACGCTTCTTCCTGCACGTCCTTTTCTTCTTCGGTCACCGACGTTTCAGTCGGAGCTGCTCCGGTCTCTTCCGCGAGCGCTGTCATTGCGGAAGACGGCATCATGGTAAAGATAAGCACTGCTATCAGCAGCATAGAGAAATACTTTCTGCCCTGTTTCATTTGAGTCACTCTCCTAAAAAAATAACCATCCCGGATCCAACATATAAGCTAGAAAAACATGTGTGCCTCTGTTGAAAACAGAATGGTCTTTTTTATTCTTTTCCAATTTGGATTATATGATTAAAGTCCAGTGATGTCAACATTTCCAGCGGTTTTACGGTCCTCCGGAACGTTTATTTCCGGCCCCTTCCTCCGAATGGAATACAGCACGCTCATATGATATACTAATTATTGTATTTTCATGGGTATCAGATGCATAAGTTTGGTATCTGATATGATCTGTAATATATATATCGACATCATAGGAGGACCGGAAATGAAAAGACTACTGGTTACTATTCTGGCAGTGATGATGTGCTTCACTTCACTGACCGTCTGCAGCGTATTTGCGGCAGAAGGCGAAGAAACAGACGAGCTCTGGGCGACCTCGGTATCATACCGCAGGATAGCGTTCACAGATCTCATGGATGCAGGAAAACTCAAACTGCCTGACGCCATGCCGGATGTAAAACTGGAACGATCTGCCAAAGGCGGCGGGATAATGGTGAACGGTCCGTATAATCAGCTTGCCTCAGGAAAGATCCTTATAGACAACGAATTCAACTTTGATGAAAACGCGGTCGGAAGGATAACCGTAGACGGCCTTTCTGACAAGACTTTCAAAGGCGAGGTGAAGATCTATCTGGACAACGATACTGAGCCTGCGGCGAGCATCCCCCTCAGGAAGCAGATGGGGAAGAAAGGCTGGACCCGCGAGGGCGAAGTAACTTCAGTCGTGCTCAACAAAGACATAAAAGGCAGACACAGCGTCTCAATAGGCTTTGATATCGCAGGCCTCAGCGAGGGAGCATCGGCAGAGCTGCTCCTCCGGTCGATAGAGTTCGCGGAGAGCTCGATCCCTGTCATGTACTTTGATATCGACGAGACCGAGGGCACCATCGAAGCGATGAACGACTCGGACGACCACGACGTGGAATGCTACGGGAAAGCCTCCCTGCTCATCCCGGATTATTATAAGAACAGAAGCGAGCACACAGAAGAAGAACTTACCGACATGCCGGATATGACCCTCGAATATATCCGCGGCCGCGGCAACTCCACATGGGGAACGGACAAGAAGCCGTATAAAGTGAAGTTCACAGAGAAGCGCGATCTGCTCGGAATGGGAGAAAGCAAACACTGGGTCCTGCTCGCGAACAGATACGACAACTCTCTCATCCGTAACAGGATGACATACTGGATCACCGGAAAACATTGCCTGGATCTTCCGTATTCTCCAAAGTGCACTCCTGTTGAAGTCGTGATGAACGGCAATTATTACGGAAGCTATCTCCTTAGCCAGCAGATCCGAGTCGGAAAGAACAACGTGAATATCAAGGAGCTCGATGAGAAGGTCTCAGATCCTGCTTCTGATAAGATAACAGGAGGATACCTCATTAACATGAACGGTGAAGACGACGAGGATACAAGCATCGCGACTGACCGCGGTATGTACTTCAACATAGAAAGCCCTGATTTCAGCGACTATCCGGAGACCGAAGACGCTGACAACGCGAAGAAGGCGCAGCGTCAGTACATCGCAGACTACATGCAGAGCGTGGAAGACGCGATATACGGAGCCGGCGGCAAAAACGCGGACGGCAAAAGCTACGAGGACCTTATGGATATTGATTCTGCCATAGATTTCTGGTGGATCCAGGAATTCTCAGCGAACGGAGACGCATACGGCGGCGGGAGCAATTATCTGTACAAGCCGAGGAACGGAAAGCTCTTCTGGGGGCCTCTCTGGGACTTTGACTATGTGGCGTGGGGCGACCTTGAATATTACGACGAGACACGCGACGGCTTCAACAACACGCAGTGCAAATGGAATGAAAAGCTCAAGACATATCCTGAATATCTCCAGAAGATCAAAGACCGCTGGCCTGACCTGAAAAAGGCAGTGACTGAGGTCGTCAAAGAAGGCGGCGTGCTTGACAGATACTATGAAGAAACACGGATCTCAGAGCAGTACGACGTGGAAAAATGGGGATTCTACGACGACGAGCGTGGAGGCTACGACGAATACGGCGGCTACGTGGGCGAAGCGCCGGAAGATGAAGTCCCTCCTGACGAAGACGGCGCCGGAGACGGAGAGAGCGGCATCCCTGAAATAAGGACATACAGATTTGAGGTCGAGCAGCTCCGCGGATGGATAAAGAGGCGTCTTGACTGGGTCTCTCAGAACATCGATTCCCTGGAGCCTGCATTATGCACGGTAACTTTCGTGGCAGACGGAAAAACAATAGAGACAAGGACCCTTGCCTTCGGCGAGGAGTACGGTGAACTTCCGAAGGCTCCTGAAAAGAAAGGCAAGGTCTTCGACGGCTGGTACGACGGAGGCGACTACAAGATAACCCCGTCCGAGACTGTCTTTGAAGACTGCATCATAACAGCAAAATATATCAAGGCCGGAGACATCGATCCGGACAGCCGTTTATTCTTTTCTGGCTACGACGTATATATCACTTACGACAGCTACAATCCGGAAGAAAACGTCTACACGCCTGACTACACGATCGCGCCTGTTAACGCCGCGGTAAAGATAAAATGGTCATCTTCCGCGCCTGATGTCATGACAGTAGACAGCGACGGAACAGTACACGCTCAGAAGACAGGCACCGCGGTGATCACCGGAAAGCTCCCTGGAGGAAAGACCGGCTCCTACAGGCTCACTTTCATGACCGGTGACAAGAATGACATAAGGCGCGTGTCCCTGAACAAAAAGACTCTGAAGATAAAAGCCGGAAGCTTTACAGGTCTCCGCGCCAAGGCATCGCCGGCTCCACATTTCGATCCTGAGTACACATGGATCTCAGCCGATCCCAAGATCGCTTCAGTAGACGGATACGGCGTAGTCACAGGCAGGAAGGCAGGCATGACATACATCTTCCTTATCGAAGACGCGAGCCACGCGATCTGCAAATGCAAAGTCACAGTGACCCCTTCACAGGCCTCGCTCATCAGGAGAGCAAAAGCCGCAAAGACAAAGGTAAAGGCTGCGGCGATAGGAAAGAGCCGTGTAAAGATCTCCTGGAAAAAGGTAAAAGGCGTGAAGAAATACATCGTTTATTCCTCAGAGAAAAAGAACGGTAAATACAGGAAGATCTGTACCGCGTCCGGCAGCAGGACCTCCTGCGTCAGGAAGCGGCTCAAGAAAGGAAAGACTTTGTTCTTCAAGGTCCGTCCTGTGAGCAGGGCCGGGAAGAAGTCAGTGACCGGAAAATGGTCGAACGCGGCAAAGGTGAAAGTGAAGTAGCGTTGTAAAATGGACAGCCCGGGAGTATAATTCTGTTAACGATTCAAACAGCCTTTATGGCGGCATATCTGAAAGGAAGGTTCAAATGTATAAGATCTCATCTGTACCGGCAATGTACAAAAGAAAGCTCATAACGGCGGACCAGGCTGCGGCTATGGTAAAGAAGAATTTCCGTATCCACTACGGGACCGGCCTCGGAGTACCTCAGGATATAGACGCCGCGCTCGGTAAGCGCGCGAAAAAGCTCAAGGGCGTCGAGGTACTGAGCAACATCACGATCCCAAGAGCTCCTTTCCAGATCTATCAGGGTTCTGACTCTGTGGATCAGGTCAGATTCAGCTCAGCACATTTCAGCGGCGCTGACAGAAAGATCAACAAGGACGGTCGCTGCTGGTACATCCCTATGCTTTTCAATGAACTCCCATATTATTGGGACATCAACGAAAAGGGAATAGATATCATCTTCATTTCCGTAGGTCCTATGGATAAGTACGGAAACTTCAACATCGGACCACAGGTGGCTGATGAATGGAGAGCGATCGAGGTAGCGAGGAAAGTCGTAGTAGAAGTCAACGAGAACATGCCTCGCGCATTCGGTGAGAAGGCATTCCTCAACATCGCGGACGTCGACTACGTCGTGGAAAGCAGCAATCCTCCGCTTGCAGAGATCCCGGGAAAAGACGCAGACGAAGCTGATCAGAAGATCGCTGAGTTCGTAGTAGACAGGATCAAGAGCGGAAGCACTCTTCAGCTCGGTATCGGCGGACTTCCTGCAGCTATCGGCAAGATGCTCGCAGACTCCAGCGTGAAGGACCTTTCAGGCCATACCGAGATGCTCGTGGACTCCTATGTCGACCTGTATAACGCAGGCAAGATCACCGGAAACAAGAAGAATCACCCGGGCAAGATCGTATACGGATTCGCAGGCGGCACCAGGAAGCTGTACGACTTCATCGACGACAACCCGGTATGCTACACGATGCCTGTCGAGTATGTCAACAATGTCCAGACTGTCGCCGACATCCCGAACTTTGTATCCATCAACAGCTGCATCCAGCTTGACCTCTTCGGTCAGATCGCTTCCGAGTCAGCAGGTCCCCGCCAGATCTCCGGAACAGGCGGACAGCTCGACTTCGTTCACGGCGCGTTCCTGTCAGAAGGCGGTCAGAGCTTCATCTGTCTCCACTCCACGAGAGCGAACAAAGACGGCAGCCTGAGCTCGCTGATCAATCCTACTCTTCCGGAAGGAACGATCGTGACTACGCCGCGTTCCGCGACGAACTACGTCATCACAGAGTACGGCGCAGCTAACCTGAAGGGCCGCACGACCTGGGAGAGAGCTGAGATGCTTATCAACATCGCGCATCCTAACTTCAGGGAAGACCTGATCAAGCAAGCTGAGAAGCTGGGCATTTGGACACAGACAAGTAAGTGCACATGGTAGAATAGCTGCCGGTACAGCGGCGGGGCTGCTGTGCTGACGGACCATTATGAAAAGTGAAGACCCGGCGTCCTGGATGATGCCGGGTCTTTTTGTGTCTTCCGGGGACGGTTCTGGGGTGCGCATTCATGTCACCCCCTGAACCGTCCCCGGGGTGCTTTCCATGATTTGTCAGCCTCCTTTGCGGTGCGCACAAAAAACATAACAGTATTTAACATAATCATGTATGTAAGAACAGACGGCGGACGCATTGAATAATTGCAGGTGCTAGAGTATAATAATATTTTGTGGTAATAGGCTTTGATCGTATTACAGCAAAGGAGACAAAATGGCAAAAGATGGCTATATAAGCGCGTTTTCGGAAAGATATCCGAGCGCAGAGATGAAGTACCTGTTCTCGCAGGAGAAAAAGTTCAGGACCTGGAGAAGGCTCTGGATCGCACTTGCAGAATCGGAACAGGAGCTTGGGCTTGACATTACGGACGAACAGCTGGACGAACTGAGGGCGCACAAGGACGACATCAATTATGAAGTCGCCGAAGAGCGCGAGAAAGTCGTCCGCCACGACGTAATGTCACACGTATACGCATACGGTGTTCAGTGCCCTAAGGCAAAGGGAATAATACACCTCGGCGCAACTTCGTGCTACGTCGGAGACAACACCGACATCATCGTAATGACAGAAGCAATACAGCTGATCAGGAAAAAGCTGCTGAACGCGATGGACAAGCTGGCTGCTTTTGCCGAAGAATATAAAGACATGCCTACGCTTGCGTACACGCACTATCAGGCTGCTCAGCCGACGACCGTGGGCAAGCGCGCGACACTCTGGCTGCATGATCTGCTGCTCGACTATCAGGATCTGGAGTATGTGCTTGGCAGCATGAAGCTCCTGGGATGCAAAGGAACGACCGGATCACAGGCTTCGTTCATGGAACTCTTTAATGGCGACCATGAGAAATGCAGAGCGCTTGACAGAAAAATAGCGGAAAAGATGGGCTTTGATGCCTGTTACCCTGTTTCGGGGCAGACATATTCCAGAAAGGTCGACAGCCGCGTGCTCTCCGTGCTCGCCGGGATCGGACAGTCTGCTCACAAGTTCAGCAACGACATCAGACTGCTCCAGCACATGAAGGAAGTCGAAGAGCCGTTCGAAAAGACGCAGATCGGCTCATCCGCCATGGCATATAAAAGGAACCCGATGAGATCAGAGAGGATGGCTTCGCTCTCAAATTATCTTATGAGCGACGTCATGAATCCGCAGATCACGGCTGCGACGCAGTGGTTCGAAAGAACGCTCGACGATTCCGCGAACAGAAGGATCGCGATTTCTGAAGCATTCCTCGCGGCGGACAGCATCCTTGAGCTTTACATAAATATCACCGACGGCCTTGTCGTTTATCCGAAAGTCATCGAGTCACACCTGATGGCAGAGCTTCCGTTCATGGCGTCTGAGAACATCATGATGGACGCGGTCAAAGCCGGAGGCGACAGGCAGGAGCTCCACGAGAGGATCAGAGAGCTCTCCATGGAAGCCGGCAAAGTCGTTAAAGAGGAGGGAAAGCCAAACGACCTTCTGGAAAGGATCGCAGAAGACCCTATGTTCAATGAACTCGGCGTAACTGAAGAATCTCTTGCCGAAGTCATGAAGCCTGAAAAATATGTAGGACGCGCGCCTGAACAGGTAGAGGAATTCCTCGACGGATTCATCAGGCCGCTTCTTGAAGAGAATAAAGAAGAACTCGGCGTCAAAGCCGATATAAACGTATAGGCGCCTGCGGCCGGGCTGCGGGCTGCGGGGCCCTTTGCCGCAGAGAGTTTTGACGGCCGCTGCGTTTGGGAATAAACACATGATTCTGTTATTGTATTACAGGGAGGAAAAGAATGGTTAAAGCGATAGTCGGAGTAAACTGGGGAGACGAAGGCAAAGGCAAGATCACTGACATGCTCGCCAGCGAAGCGGATATAGTCGTCAGGTTCCAGGGCGGAAGCAACGCGGGACATACGATCAAAAATGAATTTGGAAAGTTCTCGCTTCACATGCTCCCGTCAGGAGTTTTCTATAAAGATGTTACATGCGTGCTCGGAAACGGAGTCGCGCTTAATATCCCGAACGTCATGAAGGAGCTGAAGAACCTTACAGACCAGGGCGTTCCAGAGCCTAAGCTGCTGATCTCCGACAGGGCGCATCTCGTCATGCCGTATCATATACTTCTTGACGGCTATGAAGAGGAAAGACTCGGCGGCAAGTCGTTCGGATCGACCAAATCAGGTATCGCGCCTTGTTATTCTGATAAATACGCGAAGATCGGCTTCCAGGTGAACGAGCTGTTTATGCCTGAGAAGAACCTCCGCGACCGTATCGAGAATGTATGCACGATAAAGAACACGCTTATCAAGCATCTGTATCACAAACCGGAGCTTGATCCGGACGAGCTGTACGATACTATGATGGAATATAAGGAAATGGTAAAGCCGTATGTGGCAAACACTACGGCATTCCTGCACGACGCTATAGATCAGGGCAAGACTATCCTCCTGGAAGGCCAGCTCGGCTCAATGAAGGATGTGGACCACGGGATCTATCCTATGGTCACAAGCTCCAATACTATCGCGGGGAACGGCGCCGCAGGCGCCGGCATACCTCCGTATGCGATCAATGATGTTCTTGCTGTCACAAAAGCGTATTCAAGCGCCGTAGGCGCGGGCGCCTTCGTCTCCGAGATATTCGGAGACGAAGCCGACGAGCTTCGGGCTCGCGGCGGTGATGGCGGCGAGTACGGCGCCACCACCGGGCGCCCGCGCAGGGTCGGCTGGTACGACTGCGTTGCCTCCCGCTACGGCTGCAGAGTGCAGGGCGCGACCGAGGTCGCGCTGACAGTCCTGGATCCGCTCGGATATCTGGACGAGATCCCTATCTGCGTAGCATATGACGTAAACGGAAAGATCATGGAAGACTTCCCTAACACAACTTACCTGTATCAGGCCAAGCCTGTACTGGAGAAGCTTCCGGGCTGGAAGTGCGACATCACAGGCATCCGCAAGTGGGAAGACCTTCCGGAAAACTGCAGGAACTATGTAGACGAGATCGAACGCCGCATAGGATGCCCGATAACATACGTATCCAACGGACCGGCTCGCGAAGACATCATCCGCCGCACGCCGAAACTGTAATCTCTGTCCCCGGGTGTCGCATTCATGTCACCCCCGGGACGGTTCTGAGAGGCGCATAAATGCGACACACAGAACCGTCCCTGCCTTCGCATTTTTGCGAAGGAGGGAAACGTCCCCACCATCGCAAAGGAGGAAGTAATGTTCACAGATGCGCTCAGATCTGTCTGGGTAGAAGTAAACTTAAGTAATCTTGATTACAATGTAAAACAGATATATAAAAAGATCGGGCCTGACCCTGAGATGCTCGCGGTCATCAAGGCTGACGCCTACGGCCACGGCGTAAGGCGCGTGGCAGAAGTGCTGCGTGAAAACGGGGTCAAGACTTTTGCCGTATCGACGATGAGTGAAGTCGTAACGCTTCGTGAAGCAGGCGCCAAGGAGGAGATCATCATCCTCGGGCTCACGCCTGACATGTACGCGGACATGCTGGTACGCTACGACGTAACGCCGGCTGTATGCAGCTACAAGAACGCCAAGGCGATAAGCGACGTGGCCAGGATCCAGGGCAGGAAGATGTTCGGCATGGTAGCGGTCGACACCGGCATGGGCAGGATCGGCTATCAGTGGGACGATACAGAGCACGCGATCGAAGAGATCAAGAAAATGGAGAAGCTTCCAAACTTCAAGGCAAAGGCTTTGTTCTCGCACTTATCCACAGCAGATGAGATGGATAAATCATATTCGGAGCTTCAGGAAAAGAGAATGGAATACTTCCGCGACGCTGTGAAGGCCGCCGGTATCGATATCCCGTTTGTAACAATGGCGAACAGTGCCGCTATCATGGAGCTTCCGTCAACGCACTACGATGCGGTAAGGCCGGGCATCATCCTCTATGGCGTATATCCGTCAAATGAGGTGGACAAGTCTCAGCTCGACCTTAAGCCGTGTATGTCGGTCAAAGCCAACATAATACACCTGAAGACTCTGAAGAAGGGCTGCGCCGTAAGCTACGGACGCAACTTCATCTGCAAACGTGATTCCAAGATCGCGACGATCAACCTGGGCTACGCCGACGGCTTCCCGAGGGCTTATTCCGCCAAGGGCAAAGTCATTGTGAACGGCGTCGTGTGCCCGATCGCAGGAAACATCTGCATGGACCAGTGCATGATCGACGTTACCGACGTGCCTAACGTAAAGTTCGGCGACGAGGTCATAATCATGGGGTCCGACGGCAAGAACACGATCACGCCAGAGTACATTGCCGAGTCGACGGGCACGATCAACTACGAGATCCTATGCGCGTTCGGCCAGAGGCTGCCGAAGGTGTACGTCCGCTAGGACAAAGCTGAGATCAATTCGTGAATATCAAAAGCACCCTGCGGGAGCTGAATGAACGGCCCCATGCAGAGTGCTTTTTATATGGTCCTTGTTATTTTAACTTTTTTCCTTGTAGACGTCTCCCCTGCTGCCTGCAGCGATAGCGCGAATCACTACGATCTTTCCATTGATCACTGTATATATGACCCTGTACTTTCCGAGTCTTATCCTGTAAAAATCGCCGGCGGCGCCTTTGATCTTCTTCACATCAACATGCTCCGGATGGCCGGTCATCAGGCTTCGCACCGCGTTTCTGTACTTCTCTCGTACCTCTTCATGCTTCTGAAAGAACTTGTCCGCGGCGGTGGTGTACTCGATGCAGTATTCCAGAATCTTTGAAGGTGTTTTACTCATCTTCACCTCCGCCTTTATCCGCATCGGTCAAAACCACTTTTTCCACGCGGCTTATCTTCATGTCCTCGTCAGACATCCCATTGACTGCGTCAAGTATTTCTGACGACTCTTCCGGATCAGCCTCTTCAACCGCAGCCGTAAGCCTGTAGTAAGGATCCTTCCGCATACGTTCTATATACTCTGCTATCGCTTCACGAACCACGTCAGTGTAGTTCATCCGGAGCATTTCGGCCACTCGTTTCATTTCTTCTATCTGTGCTTCATCTAGCTTGAAGTTCACTGCCTTTAAAGCCATACTGCGCCTCCCCATATCAAACTCTTTTTCTGTCTTCAGTATAGTTTAACTTTACCGTAAAGTCAAACTTTATCACAAGCTGTCACACAAAAAAGGAGAGGCGGATACCTCTCCCTTTTGTTTATGAAGGCCTTGTCTTACCAGGCTTTATACCCGTGTTCCCACAGCGGCGTATAGCTGATGCTGTAGGTCACGGTACCATTTTTCAGATCTCCGACTTTTCCTTTGAATTTCAGCGTGATCTTCTTGACCGAATTTTCCTTCATGTTCACTTTCTTGTTTTTAATCGTCTTCTTGCCGATGAGCTTTCCGTCCGCATATACTTTCAGCGATATCTTCTTATACTTCACCAGCTTGAATATCCGGTTATTGTATGCGTACAATGTCGCCGTATATTTCTTTCCCTTGCCGGAGATCTTCTGAGCTCTCACGCTTCCCTTGGCATAACCGTCAGAAGAATATGACTTTGAAATAGAGCGCTTGTACACATTCGCTTTCGGCTTTACTTTATTCGACCCGCCTTTATATGCTTTACCTGATGCCTTGACATAAGGGATAACTCTGAATTTTGACGTGCCTGCCTTCTTGCGCTTGATAGTAACTTTTCTGGCTGTGCTCTTTACTGTTTTTACTTTCTTGCTGCCCTGGTACACGTAATAGCCTGTCGCGCCGGATACACCTGTCCATCTCAGGATCGCCTGGTTAGAAAAGATCTTAGTTGCAAAGACTTTATTCTTGCCTATTTTTTCTGCCTTGTCTGTAAACGTGATAGATCCGCCTGTTTTTTCTTCATCTCCATAGAAGAATGACAGCCGAACTTTAAATTTTGTGGTCTTTGTATACGATACTTTTACATTTTTGAACGTAGCTTTGGAACCCGAAAGCTCCACAGTCTTGATCACCTTATTAGTATCTGCATTCAAAAGTGTTACCATGAAATCATTAGAATAGTAAGTTTTCCCGCTGTTCTGACATGTATAGCTCAGCGTCTGGCCATCAGTAGTTACCTCATAGTTCCTCGACAAAAGTCCGGTTATTGTCCTGAGGTATGTAGTGTTCAGCGAAGGACCATAATTTATGGTGATCGTTCCGGAATACACCTCTATCTGGCTCGTGTTCTGATTAAACCCTGAGTCATCAAATCCGGATCCATTCACAAATCCCGTGGAGAGCCAGTACTTCTGAGTAGCGTCCTTGAGCGTCGGCTTGACAATGAAATTGCCGTCTTCGTATGATCCAGTACGAACCGGCTTCTCAAAGCTTCCTGTCTCCCACTTGATATCCACTTCTCCTTTTTCATAGTGTTCTTTGATTCCCGGCATCTTGTTTTCAAGGTCAGCCATGGAAACTGACAATGTGGCTCCTGGGTCAACGGTACCGTCGGCATTCAAACCCTGAACGATATCGTCGATATCTACACCGCCGCCCGCATGGGCCTCTTCAAGTCCCGGGACTCTTACTCCCATCGCCGCCATCATGGCCGGTATCATCAAGATCATCAATGCTGCTGCGATCGCGATCAGCAGCCTTCTTCCTGCCAGGTCCTTCATTTCTCAGACCTCCCTTCACGCATCAAAAACCAACTTTTTCCCTTATTTCTGATAACCTCCGTTATCTACCTAGAATATAATCCGAAAATTCTGAAAAATCAATCTTTTGATTTCCCTGTAATCATGAATTTGATCATTTGACATTATAGCCATTTTAGATTGTTGACACCAGTAATACTCTGTACTATACTATGTATATACATAACGTATATACACGGAGGATATGATGACTACGACCAATATCAGGAAATGGGGAAACAGCCAGGGTCTGTATATACCTGTAGATTATCTTAGACAACTCGGGATCAAAATCAATGATTCCGTTACTATTAATGTTGAAAACGGTACGATCGTAATAAGACGAAATGATGATTTTTCTGCTAAAGCGATGGCTGTCAAATCACTCAGGGAAATCCGAGAAAAGGCTTTGTTAAAGAAAGAGTCTGAGGGATCCGATGTATATGGCAAAAATGCACCTCGTGACTACAAAAAGGAATATAAGGAATACCTTGATGAAAGATATAACGTATAATGATACCCGACATAAGGCGACCAGAGTCTTTCTCGACACTAACATTTTGCTTGATTACCTGTCATTTCGCAGCGAAGAAGCTCTGGCTGTTGAATATCTGGTCGATATGTGCATTCGAGGGACGATTGAATGTTGTATAGCAGCGCATTCGCTTACGGATCTGTTTTATATAATAAGAAAAGATTATACTGAATCTGATAGAAACCAGATAATACTTACTATGTGTGACGTGTGTCACGTGCAGGAAATTTCACGCGATACGATAAAGCAGGCTATTGCTGCCGGATACAGCAGAGATCTGGAAAATGCACTTCAGATGCAATGTGCTGTGGACAGTCATGCTGATTTTCTGCTGACCAGGGACCGAAATGGCTTTGGTAAAAGCCCTGTCAAAGTATTGCTGCCGCATGAACTGATACATGAGCTCAAGTTGTGATCTGCCATAATTTAAAAAAGCTGTTGCTATAAATGCAACAGCTTCCTTTTACTATCTCATTTTTTACTAACTGTCTCGGCTATGGCCTAAGCAGTCCTGTCACGAATACCATGAACGGCATGCGGCCTTTCTCGTCAGGCCATACAGGCTCGATATCAAAGAAGTCCTTTGATATCTTCATTACATCGCCGCCGAGCGACTCCATGTTGTGGCGCATGTACTGAGGGAACCTGCAAGGCTTGCCCTGCTGTCTCGCGCAGTTCCCGAGGCCGCAGATATCGCACGCTCCGCCAAGCAGGCCTTCGCTTCCAGGCTGCTCTTTTTCTCTTACATAGAGCTCCTGAGCAAGCTCAGCACGGCATTTATAGAAGAATACCTGAAGGTCCAGATCGTCGTAGTCGCCTTCTTCCTCTTCAAATATATATTTCCTGCAGTAGATCATCAGCGTCTTGTACTTACGCAGATATTCCAGCGGATCAAAGTCGAACGGCGGGCAGGCCCAGGTCACTCCGTAGTACGGGCACTGCTTGCACGCAGCCAGAAACTTAGGCACATCGACATACTTCTCGATGTACTCTTCAATCCCTATACGCGCTTCATAATTCTCTACACGCATTTCCTGACCTCCTGCGGCCTTCTCACCAGACCGCGCTTAAATATCCTCTGCTACCTTAATTCTACAACCTATACCGAAGATGTCAACGGTGTGTTTTCCGGAACCGTCCCCAAAAACACAAAGCACGTTATACTCTGTACACGTACTCGGCCCGGCCCATGGAATTGGTCATGTGCGCTGACATCGCGGCGACTGCAGCCTTCGCGTCATGCTGTTCAAATCCTGCTACTATGGCACGGTGTTCATCCACGATCTGCTGGAGGAATTTTGATTCATAGAAGATCGGCCGCGTCGTCTGCTCTATATATTCTTTGTACGAGCGGAGGACCTGCGACATGAAGCGGCTCCCTGTCGCCTTGTAGATGATCTCGTGGAACTCTTTGTTGACTGACAGGACGTACGCGCTGTCACCCTTGTCGACATAGCGCTGCATCTTGTCGCACTTCGCGTTGAGGTCAGCCACCTCTTCATCTGTGATCCTCGCGGCTGCCCACTCAGTGGTGAGCTCCTCAAGCGCTTTACGTATTGCGTAGATATCTTCTATATCACGTCTGGTGAAGCCCTTGGCGAAACATCCTCTGTTCGGCACGTACTCGATCAGCCCTTCCGCCTCCAGCTGCTTGAACGCTTTTCTGATCGGGGTCCTGCTGACGGAAAGCTCCTCCGCCACATGCGTTTCCTTGATCTTTTCTCCTATTTTATATTCGCCCTTCAGTATGCGGTCACGGACCACTTCCGCGATGCTGTCTGTCAGCGAATCAAACTGTGTGTTCTCTTTACTCATTATATCAACAACTCCTGTGAGCATGCTCACATGATATCATCTTAAAGGATATGGTTCTCCAGTACCTGCTTATTGAAATCAAAGTCCTTGATCTGCAGGTAATATTCAGCGGAATCTATGAGCGCCTTCATAGGGCAGAGTCCGATGAGCTCGCTCTCTGTGACGGTCACGCCGTAGCGCTTTGCCTCCATCTTCACCATCTCGCACACTCTGTAGATCGGTGCGATCTCGAAGTTCGTGAGGTTGCACGATACCTGAGCGTACTTCTTTCCTGTTTCCTCGTCCTCGATAGCAAAGCCCATTGCCTTGACTGAGTCGAGTCCGCCGTTTCTCTCGCGGATGATCGTCGCGATGTTCTTGGCGATCTGAACGTCGTCTGTGTTCAGATTAAAGTTATATGCGATGAGAGGAGGTCTTGCGCCGACTGCTGTCACGCCTGCGGTCGGGTGGATCCTGCGTCCGCCGAAGTCAGGCTCCCAGTCAGGCTCCTGTACTTTTTCAGCCATTCCCTCGAACTGACCTTTTCTGATCGTTACAAGGTTTCTTCTTTCAGGCTTCTCAGCTGAATATTCATACAGGAATACAGGCACGCCTACTTCTTCAGCGATCCTTTTACCTATCCACTTGGAAAGCTCTACGCAGTCATCAGTAGTGCAGTCTTTGATCGGGAGGATCGGCATCACGTCCACCGCTCCCATCCTCGGGTGCTCCCCCTTATGCTTGGTGAGGTCGATGAGCTCGGCAGCCTTCTTTTCAAGCTTTACGCTTGCTTCTTCGATCGCTTTTGCGTCTCCGATATAGGTGATGACCGAGCGGTTATGACTCTCGTCTGAAGAATAGTCCAGCAGCGTGCAGCCCGGGGTCGTCCTGATCTGGTCCACACATGCTTCTATGACTTCCTTGTTCCTGCCCTCGCTGATGTTAGGGATGCTTTCCATTATCTGTGCCATATCTTTCCTCCTTGTATTGTGCGACGGCCAGAACCGTCCCCGTCGTCGCTAAAATTTTTTCATTGTGTCTTCGTATAATCTGTCTGCGATCTCAGCGCCGTGTGCAGCCAGCTCTGCTGCTTCAGCATTGTATTTCGCCGCTGTCTCTTCATCTTTGATGCCCGGCGTATTTATCATGACGTTCATATGCGCTCCCTGCACGCAGAGCTTCAGGTTCAGAACTCCGACGCCGAAATCTGACAGGCAGTTCGGGTTGAAGCTTCCGTTCATTTTCTCTGCCGCCTCGAGCGCGGTGACCGCAGCCCGCATATTGGCAAGCGGCGCCTCTGTAGACGCTATGGTGCCCGCCTGGATCGCGGCTTTTCTTGCTGCCTTCTCTTCGTCTGTCTCTTTCGGCATGCCGAACGCAGCCATTACCATGTTGAACGCTTCTGTGTCGCGGTCTATCCCTTTTGTCAGGATGTCAACGGCTTCCGCAAGCACGGGTTTTGCCGCCTTGCAGGCCTCTTCAAAGTCCTTGTACTTCTCTTTGCCTATGGTAAGATCTGCCGCCATCATGAGGAGCCCTGCGCCTTCAGCTCCGGCAAGAGCTGAGACTGAGCCGCCGCCCGGCGCAGGCGCGTCCGACTTGAGGACGTCAAGATAATCTGTAACGGTCAAATCAATAAGCTTGTCACTCATGCAGCACTTTTCCTTTCTTTATTACCGTGTCCGCCTGGTTGCTGCAGAACCTGTAGCAGAGCATCTCCACGTCCGGAGCGTTCCAGATGCAGATGTCTGCCTGCTTTCCTGCTTCCAGCGTCCCGACCTTGTCTCCGAGTCCGATCGCGCATGCCGGATTGATCGTCACCGCAGTCAGCACCTCTTCAGGTAGCAGCTTGTACTTCAGGCACGCCAGGTTCATGACGAACTGCAGGTTCAGCGACGGACATGATCCGGGGTTGAAGTCTGTCGCGCATGCTACCGGGATGCCCATCTCTATCATTTTCCTCGCAGGAGCAAAACCCGCCTCCAGGTAGAATGACGTAGCCGGGAGGCACATCGCTGTGACGCCTCCTTTTGCCATGGATTCCAGGCCTTCCTGATCGATGCTGATCAGATGCTCTGAGCTTACTGCTCCGAGTTCGCCTGCCAGTCTGGACCCGCCTATCGCAGCGATCTCGTCTGCGTGGACCTTCAGTCCGAAGCCGAGTTCTTTCGCTCTCTCGAGGTATTTCCTGCTTTGATCATAGTTGAATACTGAGTCTTCCGTGAATATGTCAGCGTAATCCGCGAGATCGTGCTCCTTTACATATGGAAGCATCTCTTCGCATACGAAGTCGATGAATTTGTCTGCTGCCCTCTTATGCTGTTCCGGCGTCTCGAGCTCGCCGGGGCCGACTTCCTTGAATTCCGGCGGTACCGCGTGTGGGCCGAGGAATGTAGAGACGACGTCCTGCGGACACTCAGCGTCCAGTCTTTTGATGACGCGGAGCATCTTGTATTCTGTCTCAGGATCGAGACCATAGCCGCTCTTGGCTTCTACAGTCGTCACTCCCAGGCTTCCCATCTCCTGCAGGAACCCTTTCGTCTTTTCGAAAAGCTCGTCTTCGTCTGCTTCTCTCGTATGCCTGACGGTGTCAAGAATGCCGCCGCCGGCTCTTAATATGTCGAGGTATGTCGCGCCTTTCAGCTTCATCGGGATCTCGTGCTGTCTGTATCCGCCGAATACCATGTGGGTATGGCCGTCGACGAGTCCCGGTGTCACAAGCTTTCCGCCTGCGTCTATGACCTGACAGGTCCTGTCTCCTGCCACCGCGGCTCTGACAGCGTCGCCCGCCGCTTCAGGCACTTTCCCGTCTGATGTGATCTCTTTGATGATGCCGTCTTCCGCATAGATGCACGCATCTTTCAGCTTCAGGTTCTCGCCCTGCGCCTCGCCCTTATGGCTGAAGCTTCCGACAGGTGTCTGAAGGAGCCCGATGTTTTTGATCAAAAGCCTGTACATACCTGTCCTCCTTTCGTTTGTCTGGTTCGCGTGTCAGCACGCGTAACTGGTTCACGCATCGGCACGCGCAGTTCGCGCACATGCCGGCACGCACAATTCGTGTATATGCCGGTACGCGTAATTGACTCATGCTCCGGCACGTTTAAAACAGAAGGCCCGCCCTGCCCGGAAGCAGAACGGGCTCGCCGTATTGTTTTGTACGGATCTTAGTCCATAAAGTCGTCGATAGTCTTGTCGATAAGATCGTCGTCAGCGATGAACGGAAGAGTGATGTGGCCCTTGCCGGCGTACTTCTTGTTGTACTCAGCTGAAGTTGAGAGAGCATGCTCGTTGCGTGCCCAGCTTCTTCTGGCAACTCCGCCCATTACATCCCACATGACGGCTTTCTTGATGATCTCGTCAGTTCTTTCTGAACCGTCGAGTAGAAGTCCGAATCCGCCGTTGATGGCTTTGCCGATACCTACGCCGCCGCCGTTATGCAGAGCGCAGAGTGACATTCCTCTGGCTGCGTTTCCGGCGTAGCACTGAACGGCCATGTCAGCCATTACGTTAGAACCGTCTTTGATGTTCGATGTCTCACGGAAAGGTGAGTCTGTACCGGATACGTCGTGGTGGTCGCGGCCCATCATGATAGGTCCGCACTTTCCTTCACGTACCAGCTTGTTGAACGCAAGCGCGATGTCGCGGCGGCCTTCTGCGTCCTGATATAGGATCCTGGCCTGTGTTCCGACGACGAGCTTGTTCTTCTTGGCGTCTCTGATCCATACCCAGTTGTCTCTGTCCTGAGCTCTTCTGGTCGGGTCGATGACTTCCATAGCAGTCTTGTCTGTGAGGTCGAGGTCTTCCGGCTTGCCGGAGAGGCAGCACCATCTGAATGGTCCGTATCCGTAGTCGAACAGTATCGGTCCCATGATGTCCTCAACGTATGACGGCCAGATGAATCCGTCTTTATCGTCTACTCCGTTCTTGGAGATCTCCTTGATGCCGGAGTCGTACATTGACTTCATGAAGCTGTTGCCGTAATCGAAGAAGTATGAACCTCTCTTGGTCAGCTCTTTGATAGCTGCGTAGTGCCTCCTCAATGTCATGTCTACTCTGCGGCAGAACTCTTTTCTGTCGTCGTGCAGCATCTGTGTTCTTTCTTCAAACGTCATGTCTACCGGACAGTAGCCTCCGCCGTATACGTTGTGGCATGATGTCTGGTCGGAAAGAAGGTCGATGTGGAAGTCTTTTTCTACTGCTGCTTCGAGCAGGTCTACGATGTTTCCGTGGTATGCGATCGAGATAGTCTTCTTTTCTTTGACATGTTCATTCGCCACCTTGAAGATCTCATCTATGTCGTCCATTACGACGTCGACCCATCCCTGGTCGTAACGTGTCTTGATCCTGGACTCGTCTACCTCAGCGAAAATACCTACGGCGTTCGCGATGTTTGCTGCCTTAGGCTGAGCTCCGCTCATTCCGCCAAGTCCGGATGAAACGAATGTGTGTCCTGCCAGGTCTCCCTGTTCCGGGATCCCCAGATATTTTCTTCCTGCGTTCAGGATGGTGTTGAATGTTCCATGTACGATACCCTGTGGTCCGATGTACATCCAGCCGCCTGCTGTCATCTGTCCGTAGTTGGCGACTCCCATCTCTTCCGCGACTTCCCAGTCCTCGAGGTTGTCATACTCGCCTACCATGAGGGCGTTCGTGATGATGACTCTCGGCGCGTCTGGTCTTGAAGGGAAAAGTCCGAGCGGATTTCCTGACTCTACTACGAGTGTCTGGTCTTCTGTCAGCTCCTCAAGATATTTTTTGATGAGTCTGTACTGCAGCCAGTTCTGACATACGGAACCTGTTTCTCCGTATGTTACGAGCTCGTACGGATACAGCGCGCACTCGAAGCTGAGGTTGTTGTCGATCATTACCTGGAACGCTTTGCCCGCGAGGCATTTTCCTTTATATTCGTCGATCGGCTTGCCCCAGATGCGGCCTTCCGGCCTGTAGCGGTAAGCATATACACGGCCTCTTGTCTTGAGTTCTTCCATGAACTCCGGCGCCAGTTTCTCATGCAGCTCTTCAGGCACATAACGGAGCGCATTCTTCAGCGCCACCTTCGCCTGAGCCTTTGTCAATCTGAATCCTCTGTCAGGGGCCCTTCTGATCCCTTCAACAAACTCCGGATAATCCGGATATTCGTTGCCCAGCTTGATCGTCATTGCCTCCTCGATCTGTTTGTTGTTCAGCATTTCCTACCTCCTGTTTACTGTCTGCCGGATATACCGCGCGGCCGCCCTTAAGGCTGTCCCGTTCACCGCCGCTGTACCCCGGCCCGACATATATATGATCAGTACAGAATTAACTGATTATATTGTACTCTCAAAGAAACATTTTTACAACTTAATCCGGCTTTTTTCTGCCGCCGCCGATCATGCCACATCAATACGCCTAACCAAAAAGCTTATGTCCACTCACAAATACAAATTCGCCGCTTTTTGCTGAAATCCTATACAAATATCAAAATCCTTCTCGTTTTGTATAGTCAGGCCCTTAGGTGGCGCCACAGCCACCAATTCACTACATCAAAGTCCTGATTTCGCAGCCCGGATGGTGGCAGATACGGAAACAGTGGCGCCACAGCCACCAATTCACTACATCAAAGTCCTGATCTCGCAGCCCCGGTGGTGGCAGATACAGAATTGGTAGTGCCACAGCCACCAATTCACTACATCAAAGTCCTGATTTCGCAGCCCGGATGGTGGCAGATATGGAAACGGTGGTGCCACAGCCACCACCGAGCTGCGCAGGACCACTGTGCAATAAGATGCGCACAAAAGTACCGGCGCAGCCGGGATGCCACACAAACACAGGCTGCTGCGAACGCTTGCTCTGCAGCAAAAAACCGCTACAGCTCTCTGCAGCGGTTATAGTTACTATATTATATTGTCTGCGCGACCACGTATCCGCGGCTGACCTGACTGCCGGGGCCGTCCAGACTATCTCAGCGCTGTGACTTTCTCGACTGCGTCGAGAAGCGAGCCGTCTTTTACCATGCGGTCGAATTTTACGAGTTCGTCGTGCATCACGACGTCGTCGTCGACAGGGTCAGACTCCTCCCTTATCCTGTCATATGCGGCTTTTGTTGCAGGGGCGAGATTACCGAGATCGCTTTCACCGATCTCCTGCCTCAGCCATATCGCCTGCGCCGCGCACCCGAGCTCGATGCCGAGCACCTTCTCGGCGTTGTCCAGGACCATTGCAGCTGTTCTGGCTGACGTCATACCCATTGATACGTGGTCTTCCTGATTCCCCGAAGACGGGATCGAGTCGACGCACGCCGGGTGGTCATATATTTTGTTTTCTGAAACAAGCGACGCCGCGGCGTACTGAGTGATCATAAATCCGGAGCAGACTCCGCCGTATTTAGTCAGGAACGCCGGCAGGCCTTCAGACAGCGCCGGGTTCACAAGACGCTCTATACGCCTCTCAGAAATATCCGCGAGTTCTGAGATCGCCATCTTCATGAAGTCAAACGCGAGCGCCATAGGCTGACCGTGAAAGTTTCCGCCCGAGATGACCTCATCGTCGTCAGGGAAGATGAGCGGATTGTCGGTAACCGCATTGATTTCTGTGGATACAACATCATATACATATTTGAACGCATCCCTTGACGCGCCGTGTACCTGCGGCGTGCAGCGAAGCGTGTACGGATCCTGGACTTTCGTCTCCTGATCGTGGAGAGCGTTTTTGCTCCCTGCAAGAAGATCAAGAAGGTTCGCCGCTGAATCTTTTTGACCCTGATAACCGCGGAGCTCCTGCACTTTCGGATCGTATGCGGAAGTAACGCAGTGGAGTGATTCGTCTGTCATCGCGCAGGCGATATCAGCAACTTTCGCAAGGTGCATAGCGTCCCAGAGCACGTTCAGCCCGACCGCTGTGAGCATCTGAGTACCGTTGTTCAGAGCCAGGCCCTCCTTTGCGGAAAGCTCGACCGGCTTGATGCTCTCCTTATACAGTGCTTCAGCCGACGTGACTATCTCACCTTTATATTCGCAGAACCCCTCACCCATGAGTCCTAGAGCGATACATGACAGCGGCGCAAGGTCTCCGGACGCGCCGAGGCTTCCCTTCTCCGGTACCAGCGGATGGATCCCCGCATTCAGCATATCGATCATCGTCTGTATCGTGGACAGACGGATGCCGGAATTACCGCGTACCAGCGCGTTGCATCTGAGCAGCATCGCCGTCCTCACATATTTCCGCTCGAAGCAGTCTCCCATCGCGCAGGTGTGGCTCCTTATGAGGTTTTTCTGCAGCTTGGCAGAATCCTTTTTGGATATCTTTATATTCGCGAACTTTCCGAAGCCCGTCGTGAGCCCGTAGATCACGGCGTCCTCGTCCAGCTTCTTGTCGATATATGCTCTAGCCTTGTTCACGCGCTCTTTCGCGTCCTCAGCGATCTCTACTTTCTCCATGTCGCGGGCGACTCTTATCGCGTCCTCGATCGTAAGATCCTTTCCGTTGATAACGACTGTCATTGTGTCCTCCTGATCAAATCCATCATGCCGGGTCCTAACGCCGCGGTCATGTTTCATCCGCGGTCAAAGCCCTTATCCGGCATCATCAAAAGAATATTTATACAGCTATTATGCATATCCCCTTAAGCAGAGGCAATGCGTTTCTCTACTTGGAATTATATCACCGATCCGCAGAAATTCAATACCCACATGCGAAAGACGCCGTCGCGCTTTATTTCTCTAACGATTTAGCGCATTAACACTTTAATGCATAATTATTAGTTTCTTGCGCCGGGCGAATTATTAGTTTGAAGCGCCGGGCGGGACGGTTCTGCCCGGCGCTTCCGTGTGACGTGCAGAACCGTCCCCGGTGTCACACTGCAATTGAATTAACGTGTGTCTTCATATATAATAGAACTCAGTTGTAATAACAATCATACTTTCGTGGGAGGACTCATATAAATGCACCTTATCACATCTTTGGACGCGCAGAAAAAGACCGCGCTGACGATCGCTGTTTTGCTTTGCGCGGCTTTACTTACAACAGCCGCAGCATGGGTTTTGACGACGGATGAGGCGTACGCCGCAAAAAGGGGCCCAGGGAAATATAAGGGAAAACGTTATTTCCTGAACGCTGACGGGAAGCCGGCGACCGCGCGGAAAGAGCGTGTGCTCACGGCGCGGGGCAGGAAGTATTACGTCCTTAGGAACGGCGCCATCAGAAAAGGCTGGAACGTTGTCGGCAACGACCTGTATTACTTCGGCAGGAAGACCGGCAGAATGATCATGAACAAGACCATCGCCGGGATCACGCTCCTCCCGGATGGTAAGGCACAGAAGTCATACAAGAACTCCAAGGGCAGGAAGGTCGAGTCTCTCGACGTCGCGATACGTATCAAATGCATCAAGGTCCTGAAGAGGCGCGGCGCGTACAATAAGAGCAAGGCCGCGCAGCTCAGGGCGGCATGGACGTACATGACCGACAGGAAGACGTTCCATTACAGCAAGATCTATCCTAATATGCGGGATCCTCAGTGGACCAAGAAATATGCGAACAGGATGCTTTCCACACACGGCGGCAACTGCTACGGATATGCATGCACACTGTCCGCCTTCGCGTGGACGATCGGTTTTGATCCATATGTGGTCGCGGGGAGATGCCCCGGCGGAAGAGACGGCGCCAGAGACGGATTCACCCGTCACTGTGTGCTGAAAATCAACGGCAGATGGTACGACCCGGAGTACTGGGCGATCTACAGGAGCCACTATCTTTACGGCGCACGGGGCCTGTCATACACGTTCAAGAACCGCCACAGAGCCGTGAGGTTCAAGAAGGTCAGGGGCAGCGTCACCCCGGCCGTCAAAACCGTTTCCGGCAACCTGAAGAAGATCGGCGGTAAATACTATTACTTCAACTCAAAAGGCAAGGCGAAAAAAGGCGCATACTATATCAAAGGAAAGCTTTACCATTTCAACAAAAAAGGAAAATACGGCTGGTGCATGACGCCGGCCAGGCAGAAGAAAGTACAGAAGGCCGCGAAGAAAGGCAAGCCGTACAAATCGCTTGTCAGACTTATCGGCAAGGCGAAACGGTATAACGACGAATGTGACGAGTACAGCAGCAGGACATATATCTATCCGCACATCGCCGTTAACGTTCGCAGAAAAAGCGGCAGATGGGTCATCCGTAAAGTTATGGATATAAAGAAAATACAGTTGTAGTTCAAGGAGGAATCAAAATGAATATCACAAGAAAGCTCACCTCAGGTGTTGTGATCATTCTGCTGGCTCTCACATTCTTCGCAGTGATCATGCCTCTTCAGGACGAGGCGCACGCGACAGTGGCAAAGGCCGCAGTCAAGAAAGCAAAGACTTACAGCAAATCGGCGAATAAGCTGTTCAAAGTCAAGGGCTACTGGTACTGCTTCAGCAAGAAGAAGGTAAAGAAGAGCCTGCAGAAGGTCGGCTCCAATTACTATTTCTTCAACAAGTCGACCGGTAAGATGTACCTCAAGACAGGGCTCAAGAAGGTCAGCACCGCATACTACTACTTCAAGAAGTCAAGCGGCAAGGCTCCGGCTTACAGGAACAAGTCCTGGAAAGACGCGGACGGCAAGGTCTGGTTCTTCAAGTCCAACGGCAAGAGGTACAACTACAGCTATAAGGATACAGACAGCACAGCCGGGAACACCGCGGCAGGATACATCATATCGGAAGCAAAGATCAAGCCGGAAAACAGCGCTACTGCGGCGCAGCTTCAGACAGCGTACAAGAAGATCGTGAACAGATCCAAGTACATTGCTCTCGACGTAAAGCCTATCACATCTTCTTCCGTTATCGGCTCATATGCTCTGACTGCAGCAAAGAAAAAGGGCGGAAAATGCTACAATGTCGCGGCTCTGACTTTTGTTACATTCAAGGCACTCGGCGACAACCCGTCGCTTGTGACAGGGAAATGCACCAGGACCGGCGATACCGCAAAGAACCAGGATCACGCCTGGGTGGAGAGCGACAAGCTTGTATATGACGCTGTATTCGACATAACTATTACAAAAAAGGCCATGGCGTTCATGGGCAAGGCCAAGGACGAGCTCCACGGAAAAGAATACAAGAACAAGGAGTTCAATCTGTCAGGCGTTGACGCCGCATATAAGGACTATCTCTACACACCAGATAAACAGAACACATTCAAGTAAGGCATGGTATTCAGTTCAGCACCCTTTATCTTCATATTTCTTCCGGTCGTGTTCCTGGCGTATGCTCTTATGCCGGGACTCAAGGCAAAGAATGCGATGCTCACGATCGCGAGCCTGTTTTTCTATGCGTACGGCGAGCCTTTGTTCGTGCTCGTCATGCTCGGGTCGATCGTGCTGAACTATATCCTTGCGCGTATGATCGCAGGAGCTGCAGGAAATGCGGCTCCTGCTTTTAATGTTTCCGAAAGTAATAATAACCCTGTCGCAGTGAGCGGCAGCGCAGAAGCAGCAGTCACGCCGGCAGGCAGGACGCATACATCCGCCCAGAGGGCTTTGCTCGCGGCCGCGGTCGTTTGTAACCTGTTATTGATCGGCGTATTCAAGTACGCCGGCTTTTTCGTGCAGACTATTAATGATGTGACAGGCGCCGGGATCCCCGTCCCGCAGATAGCGCTCCCGATCGGGATCTCGTTCTTCACGTTCCAGGCGCTGTCATATGTGATCGACGTATACCGGGATACTTCGACTGTGCAAAAAGATCTGGGCAAAGTCCTGCTGTACATCTCGTTTTTTCCACAGCTCATCGCAGGGCCGATCGTGAAATACCACGACATCGCTCCTTATCTGGAATCGCGGACCCAGAACATCGATGAGATCACGCTCGGCATCCACAGGTTCGTGACAGGACTCGCTAAGAAGATGTTTCTCGCGAATTCCATGGGCGCCGTCGCCGATATGATGTTCGGCCTTCCTGAGGCTGACATGTCAGCCGGGACCGCGTGGATCGGGGCTGTCTGCTACACGATGCAGATCTTCTTCGACTTCAGCGGCTACTCCGACATGGCTATCGGCATCGGCCACATGTTCGGCTTCACGATCAAAGAAAACTTCGACCATCCATACATATCGACCAGCATCAAAGACTTCTGGCGTAGATGGCATATATCGCTCTCTACCTGGTTCAAGGAATATCTTTACATTCCTATGGGCGGGAGCAGAGTGAGCCTCGCGAGAACTGAGATGAACAAACTGATCGTATTCTTCGCGACAGGGCTCTGGCACGGCGCAAGCTGGAACTTCGTTATCTGGGGCATGATCCACGGTATCGCGATAGTCGTTGAGGATCTGGCAGGACGGATGCTGCCGGGCCGCGCTGACCATGCCGCAGGTTCGGGCCGCCTGAGCCAGGCTGACATCCCTAGTCGTATTGACCGCGATGCTGCAGGTTCGGGGAAAGGCATCGCTGCAGGTTCGGGGAAAGGCATCGCCGTCGCTGGTTCGGGGAAAGGCAGAAAATTCTCACTGTCAGCGGCCGTTGGTTGGATCTATACGATACTTATCGTAATATTCGCGTTCGTCCTCTTCAGAGCAGACACGCTCACGGACGGCCTGCTGATGATCCGCGAGATGCTTACCGGGTTCGGAAGTGCCGTTGCAGATCCCGCTGCTGCATATAACACATGCATGGAGGCATTGAACGCATATAACATAACGCTGTTTACGGCTGCCTGCTTCTGCTGTACGCCTCACCCCAAGCTTAACGAAAAGCTGCGCGAGCGCGGGGCAGGCTCATACATAGTTACCGCCCTGCTCTTCATACTGTGCGTGCTTGAGATCGCAGGTGCTTCGTTCAACCCGTTCATATACTTCAGATTCTGATTTATTATTCTGTTTTATCATTGTGGCGCTGCCTTTGTATCGGCAGTGCTTTTTTTGTTTTGTTCGTGGCGTAATAACACCATAATTTCAGGAACCCCACACCACGGTATTCAGGTGTTTGCAGTGTTTTTGATCAAAACCATGGTGCGGGTCATGAGATACCGTGGTAAATTCACACCACAGTATGATTGTTATTCTGAAGGCATCGCTGTCAAAAACCGCTTCTGCCCTTGCACATCCTGTCCCTTGATATATAACAATGTCTGATCACGCCGCCCGTTTGTTTTGATATGTTCTGGCTGACGTGAGGAAAGTCGGAAAAGGTCTGATTTTTTCCAGCCCATTTTCATTGACATCGTAAGGTAAAGATTTCACGATATACGTACGCATTATTTTAAAACCGGAGGAAGTGCAACATCCATGTCATATTTCACAGACGCACTAAAAAAGGAAATCGACCTCATGAAACAGATCCAGATAAATCTTGCTGCGGACCCGATCAGGGCCAAGCATGTTACTTTGGCTGTAAAACACCAATATCATCAGTTCTATTATTACAAAGTGACGAAAGGGAAGGGATCCAAATCGAAACGTACATATATCGGCAAGCTGGACTCTGATGCTCTTCGCAAAACTGTTCTGTCTACATATAAACAGGCGATGCTGGATGCCGTGCACCACAATCTCGATGTCCTGAAGCGGACTCAGGATGAATACATTCAGATCAGCGAGCAACGCATAAGATCCCTGTTATCACCTTGCGTCAGGAATGTGCCCGTAGAAAATAATTTTATACCTGACATGGAGGATCTATACAGATGGGCGAAGGGTCCTTATGAAAAGAATCCCCGCGAATATCCGGAACAAGTTATCATAGCAAAAGACGGAACACGCGTCAGGTCCAGGGGAGAATGCATCATATATAACGCCCTTCTGGATGCCGGCGTTCCTTTCCGTTATGATCCACTCTTGAAGTTTATGAGGAAAAACAAATATGGCGAGTACGAGGACTATTACGAATCTCCGGATTTTCAGATCCTCCTTCCAGATGGCTCATATGTTCTGCTGGAACACGCCGGACTGCTGTCCTCATTACAATATGCGGAAACTCTGGCTTCCAAGATTCAGATCTACCTTCAGAATGGCTATATGCTCGGATACACGCTGTTCGTTACCAGCGATACATATGATGGCGGAATCGATTCAGCAGAGCTGGAAAAACTCATCCAGTTCATTAAGACTAAGTTCCCTCTTCTATAGCTCGCGAGAGCGCTTTGCAAATCAAAAGCAGCAGTCATTTCCAGACTGCTGCTCTTCTCTGCTAATCTGACCGGTTCCGGTTTACCACTGAAATAATCGTATCACCGCCCTCCCAAATTAATCAAGAACTAATTTTTGTTTTCTGAAGAATACAAGCATTATCGAGATCCTTCAGACTTTGACCACACATCGAAATATGCTAAAATATAAACACATGAACAAGAAAACCATACGTAAACTTAAGATCGCGTTCATCGTGCTTTTCTTTGCGGCGTCGCTGATGCCGCTTGTTCTGATGCCGTGGTTCGGGAACCAGGAGGCTGAGAGCGACGAGGCGGATGTCAGGCTGAAACCGCTTTTCGCTGCGGGAAAGCTGGATCTGGAGAGCGCCGGCGACTATTTTGCGAAGAAGTTCGCGCTTCGGCGTGAGATGGTGACAGCGGGCGACCTTATCAAGGCAAAAGTCTTCGGCGTATCGGGACAGGACGGCGTCGTCGTCGGCAGGAAAGGATACCTGTTCTATAAGGATTCCTTCAACGATTTTCTGGGACGCGGCGGGCTGACTGACTACGAGGTCGCGTCGCTTTCATATAACATACGGCTCATGCAGGATGAGCTCGAGGCTCAGGACATCGACTTCCTCTTCACGGTCGCGCCGAACAAAAACAGTCTTTACCCGGAGCTGATGCCTTCGCGCTACAGGCCGAACGTGTCAAAGCGGAACATGACGAGGCTTAAGCCGCTTCTGGAGAGATCCAAAGTGAATTACCTGGACCTGTATGAGCTTTTCAACGACATTGACGAAGTCATGTATCATAAGGGCGACTCTCACTGGAACAATACAGGCGCGGCGCTCGTAGCGGGCGAGATCGTAAGCGCTCTAGGACGCGAGCGCCAGTCATACGACGACGGCAGGTCTGAGACCCGTAAAGATTTCCACGGGGACCTCACCGCCATGCTCTATCCGGCCGGGGGCAACGGGAAAGCGGCTGGCACGGCCGCCGTCAACGAGAACGCCTCTGGCACAGCCGGAGGCTTTGCCGACGAACAGATCTACTATGACAAAATGGACCCTTCCGTGTATAATAGAAGGGTCGACGTCAGCACGCTGAACGATGAGACCGGCGAGCTCGAGACAACTGATATCGCAGCGTATCCCGACTGGCCGAAGGAATCTGAGATAGTAACAGAAAGCTACAGCGGCGCAGACGGGTCGCTTTTGATGATAAGGGACTCTTTCGGTAATTCCCTTACGCCTTGGATGGCCGAGGAGTTCGGCGAGGCGCTTTTCCTGAACGGAACTCCGTACGATATAGGAAGGGCCGTGGACGAAGGCTACGAGACGGTAGTGTTCGAGACGGTCGAGCGGAATCTGGACAGGCTGATCAGCGACGCTCCGGTCATATCCACAACCGACCAGTGTATCAGCGGTGAAGACGCGGCGCTGCTCGACAGGCTTCTCGCGCCGGGCGTGACGAAAGAGCAGTATAATGGTTCGCTTGAGATGGCGCCGTCCGACAGCGAGTTCGACTACACATATGTGCAGGGCACGCTTGATCCGGAGCTGACCGACGACAAGTCGAAAGTCTGTCTCGTGCTCCAGAGCAAAGAGACCGGCGACACCGAGTATCACGCGCTTTTCCGTGTGTCGACATCAAAAGCCGCAGGCTGTGCGGCATATCTCAAAACAGAAGATCTGCCGGAAGGAAGCTTCGATCTTCATCTGGCATACACAAAGAACGGCGAATGGCGTGTCACGGACACGCTTGGCGAATACGACAGCGAGCAGGCCGATGAGTAGGCGGCAGTAAGCAAGCCAGGAAACCGACTGCAGCCAGGCCGGCGAATAGGCGACCGCAACCGAACCGGCGAGTAGGCGGTGGATCACCGGCCAGCAAAAGATCAGATAATAAACATACATTTATATATAATAAGGAGGCTTTATAGTATGGGGAATTGGGTAAAAAGAACAGCGATTATTTTGATGTGCGTCGCGATGGCGTTCTCAGCCGCGGCGTGCAACTCCAAGCAGAAAGAGAAGGAAGAAGCAGAGAAGGCTAAGCAGGAACAGATCAAACAGGAAAACGAAGCCGCGGCAAATGCTTTTATCGGGGCTGTAGAGGCTTTGCCGAAAAGCGATGAGCTCAAGCTGAAAGATGAGACAGAAGTCGCGGGCGCGCGCGAGCTGTACGACGCGCTTACAGACGAGCAGAAAGAACTCGTGCCTTCAGAGAAGGTGACGCTGCTGGAAGAAGCTGAACGGAAGATCGAGGAGCTGAAAGAGAAGAAGGCTGAGCGGGACGCTGAGAAGAAGGAAAACAAAAAAGCCGCAAAGCAGGCGGAAGATGTGATCAACGGGATCCCTGACAACGTGACTCTAGACGCAGAGAACGCTGTCATTCAGGCAAGGGCTGAATATAATCAACTGACAGACGACCAGAAGAAGTTCGTAAGCCAGAAGGCGATCGATAAGCTGACTAACGCAGAAGGAAAAATCGTCGAGCTGAAGGAGGCTCAGAAGAAGGCTGAAGAGGAAAAAGCCAAGAAGGAAGAAGAAAAGAAAAAGAAGGCTGCCGAAAAGAAGAAGTCATCCAAGAAGAATGATAAGAAGAAAGACTCCGGCAAGAAAGAGGAAAAGAAGCAGGATAAATATTCCATCGCCAAGAAGTATGTCGGCAAGAAAGCAAGCGCACTCATCGCCGCGATCGGAAAGCCGAACAAGAAAAAGAAGAACGCGAACTGCGCGACAGACGGCGAGGAGTACATTTACTACTACGACGGTTTCTACGTCGGCGTGCTTTCGCAGGATATGGACAGTCCGCTTATCGTGCAGAATGTTACGAAGAATTAGCCTACATTTCTGTCTGGCAAACTAAACCACATGGACGCAAACAGCCGCATCGCCATTAGGCGATGCGGCTGTGTTTTCAATGCTTCTGCGCGTTATCCTTTAGCGTTGCCGTCTTGCGAGCCTACGCTATTTTCTGCGGTGCCGTTGTCTCTGGCGCTGCCGTCTGGCAAGGACCGTCTCTGACGGGACCGACAGGCCGGCGGCTTCCAGCGCATAGCACCATTTGCCGAAAGCCTTACGGTACTGCACCTTCAGTACGTCCGACATGTCGCTTTTCTTCGGCTTACGTCCGAGCTTTTTCTGCTTGGAAATCAGGATACCAATCAGCTCTTCTTTTGTATATAACAGTGGTTTCGCCATGATGTTATTTCACTCTGACCTTGACGGTAACGGTCTTGCTTCCGGCCTTGTAAAGCGCAGTACCTGCTGCCTTTACGCGGATCTTCAGCTTGTAAGTGCCCTTCTTAGTGCCCTTCTTAACCGTGATCTTTCCGTTCTTCTTGTTGAACTTCAGGGCTTTCCTGGATTTCTTGTTTCCGCTTATCTTGTATGTGACCTTGCCCTTGGCGCCCTTTACGGTAACAGCCTTATATGACTTGCTGGCTTTCTTCAGAGTCTTGACGCGGAATGTCTTGTTCTTCCTCGTAACCTTCAGCGTGTTCTGCTTCATCTGCACAAGTCCTGAAACCGCCTGCTCCAGCGCTTCGCGAGCAGCCAGGATCTCCGTGCTCGCAGAATCCTCTTTCGAGAGCAATGCCTCAAGCGCTGCTTTGGCGTCTGACACTGCCTTGTAACTCTCAGCTGTATAACTGCCGGCATCGAGTCCCGAGACCTGGGTCAGAAGCTCGCTCGCTTTTTGGATTGCTTCCTCTTTTGCCTTGCGCTCTTCCTCTTTCCGGCGCTCCTCTTCAGCCTTACGCTCCTCTTCTGTCAGCTCAGCGTCTGTTTTGATAAGATCGATCGTTGCTTTCGCTGCAGACAGCGCTGCGTCTATTCCTTCTTTATCTTCCGCTGCATCAATTTCTGCACTGCCCTTTTCTACAGCCACAGAGAGATCTTTCTGCTGTGCCGCTCTATATAAAGAAGGATCTTTATATTCCGCTAATTCTGTCTTCGCTTTTTCTTTGGCTTTGGCAAGTTCCTCGGCAGGATCCGGTGTTGGATCCGGCCCCGGGTCCGGTCCTGGTCCTGGAGGTGGATCTATCGAACCTCCGTCTACAGTCACAACGCAGATTGGAGGTGCCGTGAATTCATAGTTTGCATAGTCTGTACCAGCGGATACATAATATGTTCCGGCTTCATTGAAAGTAAGAGTTACCTGACCATTGCTGTCAGTTGTTTCTCCTGAATCTACCCATGTTTTCCCACGATCAGAGCTGATACGAATATCCTCATCCGGCAGTGCAGAAGGTGGAATCGTTTCGCCCTCTGAGCTTCCATACGTTGGCACTCCAGTAAGTGTCAGTGTGAGACTGTCCCCTTTTTCCAGGGATACGCCGGACCGGTCAAAAGCTGAAAACGCTCCGTCAAAACGGAAATTCCAATCCGTATAACTTGCCACATCTATTTCATACCCATCGTAAAGGAGTATATAGTCGCAGGTAGATCCTCTTCCGGCAGCCATAAGAGGGTACTCATGATTGACAAAATACATGAAATTTTCATCATGCCCCCAGAACTGTGTCAGATAAAATGATGTTGGCGAGCTTATTGTTTCGCTGAAGTTGAAAGCTGAAGAATGTATATCATCCGCTGTCATATGCCTGCCCAGATAATACTGCTCCAACGCTTTAATATACAAATGCAGAAGAGTCGGCTGCTCTACGACCTTATCATTGATATATCCTCCGCCTTCATCGAAAGGTGCGGCTTCATACCTTTTAAATCTGCCCAGTCCATAATCATCCAGATCGAAATAACTTACATCGATTGGAACGTGTGCCATGACAGTGCCGTCCTGTCCGGTAACAAAATCCCCATCCCGGCTCATTGTAAGATAAACACGTACGGATCCGGCCTCCGCGTATACCGCGGAGGCACAGACCCATACTGAAACTACTAAAAGAAATGAGATGATCAGGATTCTTACCGAATTCGCTTTATTGATCATTTGATTTTCGCCTTTGCTACATTACTGTATCTTGTATATACTTTCTTGCCGCCAAGAGTCTTGAATGCTCTTACCTTGAAGAAGAAAGTCTTCTTTGATTTCAGCTTCTTTACTGTAAGCTTGTTAGCTGTAACAGTTTTTATCTTCTTGAACCCCTTATTCTTCTTGGTTGATCTGTATACTACATATTTATATCCCGAACCAAGAGCTTTCCATTTCAGTGCTGCTTTCTTCTTTTTGGCACTGGCCTTCAGATTCTTCACAACAGCATTCTGTACAGTCAGTTTATCTATCTTGGCATTGGCTTCCTCCAGTGCTGCAAGCGCCTTGGCAAGCTCATCATCAGCAGTCTGTTTCGACGCCGCATCTGCTTCAGCCTGCGCTACAGCTTCCTCAAGCTTCTTCTGAACATCTGCTATATCCGCCTTTGCCTTCTCAAGCTGCTCGTTTAATGCTTTAACTGCATCTGCATCTTTTCCAGACTGCTCAGCGGCCTTTTCCAGATCTGCCTGTGCTTTCGCAAGCTGCTCATTAAGATCGTTGATCGTTCCACTTAAGGATGCGTTCGTCTGATTTGCTGCGTCCAGCTGCTTCTGGACATCCTGAAGTTCTGCGGTAATAGCCGCTATAGTAAGTTTTGTCTCTGCAGCCGCCTTTGCCTCAGCAATTGCTTCTGCTGTATCTGCTGAGTTGATGTCTCTCTTCGCCCATTCGAGTTCATCGATAACTTCGGATGCTGCATCTTCGCTATATTTTTCCGGATCATACTTGCTGATCAATTCGTTTTTGGCCTCCGTACGAGCCTGAATAATATCATCCGATGCCTTTGTCAGACAGAACAATGTACCGGAGTCATTTATATAATAAATATTACCTTCCGCATCACATATAGGGCTGCCAAGACAATACTGTGTATGCCCCGTTCCTGGTGCATATAACTCTTCTCTGTCGGGCTCGGTCTGACCTGGTTTATCTTTAATAAGAGTAATGCCCCCAGGCGGATAGTTATATGTTATATAGAGATAAACGGTACCGTTTTCAGAATCTTCATATGCGGTAGAAAGAAGCGCCGATGCCTGCGGATACCCATACATTGGCACCCTATAAATCAGGTCCAGTGTATTTGCGTCAGCTACCATAACACTTTGATTATCATCATCATTATTAAATCCGCCTCCATATCCAAAGTATACTCTACCATTGTATACTACAGGGGTGCTGGTACTCTGAGCATTATCAACATATATTTTCTCTGTAAGGTCTGAAATTTTACCTTCGTCAGTGATCTTCGCCGAGTATAAACAACCTCCTTTTGTTGTAAAGAACACTTTGCCAGTCACTTCGTCAAAAGTAATGGAGCTGCGCTGATCACCTTTAATCTGCTCATATTTATCAACTATTTCTCCTGACTCCTTATTTACTACATAAAGTTTGCCTGTAGGTGATTGATCGTCTTCTCCGGCACCGTCATCACCGCCGACCACAAAATAGTTTCCTACTATTGTTGCGCCTGCCCAATAAAATCCACCTTTGTTTGCTATTTCCCATTTTATGGCTCCATTATTTGCATCTATGCAGTAATATTTCTGATCAGCCTCTTCACCTTTCCAAAAACCAACATAGACTGATTGAGTCTCAGAATCATATATTACAGGTGTTTGATTTTGTCCTGCTAGTTTTACAGACCACAATTTTGTAAGTGTGGTAGCTTCAAAAGCAGACACACCACCAAGAAACTCTACAAAAATGACACCTTTTTTAGAGCCCTCATTTCCAATAACTCCATATGCAGGAGAAACAGTATTAAAGCCAGAAAGCGAACCAATAGATGCACTTTTGTCTATTTGCCCTGTTTCTTTATCGATTCTACACACTTGAGCTCCGCCTAATACATAAACATATTCACCGACTAAGAGCGGAGGACTCATCTTGCCAATACTTTCTCCCTGAAGCTGCCATTTTAATTTAGCCTCTCTTTCTTTTGGCGTATTAGTACTTACTACTGCATTATTATGTATACCATTTCTGAAACTACTCCATTCTGATTGCCAAACATCATATGGTACGTCAGGTAAAGCTTCTTTGGTATATATAATATCTTCTATTGTAAGTGAATCGTCTTTGCCTCTATAAGAAGATTTTGAATTTGTAAATTTTTCGTCCGTTTCCTTTGCAAAATATATGTAGTTATCAACTTTTTCAAAAAGAACAGCACCTTCTGCTTTTTTTTCAATTTTAAATGATAGTATTTTTGTCCCAGTATCATCAAATGAAACTGTTTCATCAAAAGGGTTTATGGATATATCGTAACCACCCATACCTACGGCTTGTGCATAGGAGTATTTACAGTTCACTCCTTCAGATCCAACATAAGAAGTAATGGTATTCTCCATAACTTCTTCTTCCGTTTTATTTCCTGGAATTCTAAATCTTATATTCCCTCTATTGACTGATTCAAGATTATAAGCAAAAACGGATACTTCGTATTGCCCACCTACAGGAATCGTCTCATTAGGTGCAGCATCTATCCATATTTCGACTCGTGGTGTCTGATCTAGTTCAGGCGTAACATATTCATCATTATCATCCGCATATATCAAACTTGAAAAACTCACAAGTATTAGAACTATAGATAATGCTACCGTACTTGCTTTTTTAATAATCGACATAATTGTGTACCTCGAAAAAAGACAGGGGCAGGGCATTTGCCCTGCCTCTAATGATATCTACTTAAAACATATTAACAGCAGCATTTACTGTAGACTGACTTGCTGTCATATTCTTTAGTACTGCTAGTCCGTTCAAATACGCTGCGCCTGTTTTATTTGTTTCATTAGCCATGGCTCTAACTAAAGCGCTTTTGTCTGCTGCTGTATAGAAAGCTTCTGCCTGTGTGTCTGGCATTAGAAGATCCCATCCATCATATCCACAATCTCTTGCTAATGCACATGTGTACTCAAAACGAAGAACCGTATTATCCTGTGTGATCTGAGAAGAAGCATTTGGATAAGATTCATCAATTGATGTCGCATTCTCATCCCATGTTATAGTGTTATTCGCCGAGACAATCCATCCTCCCCAGAAGTTAAAGTCTCCATGCTGTAACCATGAATTACTCAAAGGCGGGTTATTACAATAATCTGGATCCCAGTAAAAATCTTCGAACATTGGACACGCATCATTATATTCATCAACAAATTCGTAGTCATCTTCGTAATAAAAATCCGGGTGTCCAGAAACCTTAAATCCTCTGATGTACGCTGTGCCATTAGCCACACTGCCTGTCATAGTGTAATCGAATACCGAACTTCCCAGATTCGTTCTTACCTGATTCAAAATATCAACTACTGTAGAACCGCTAGGAACCGTTACCTTGTACGGTTCCAGGATTGGATCCTGATTCGCAATAAGTGTTCTTTCAACTGTAACGTACACGTTGATGTTGTCTGCATAAACACTCTCAGAAGCTATTACTCCAATAGCAAGCGTTAAAACAGTTGCCAGAATCAACATCAATCCTCTTCTAGATAAAGTTTTCATTTTAAACTCCTTTCTTCAATTATAAATACTGCTAATTCTGATTATTGAGCGCCTTAGACGTTCTCTGAGAAAGGAATCCCGCATTTAAAAATGCGCTTTCAGGGGACCTTTCTATATCCTTAAGAATATTATAGAATTACCCGCTGAAATACGCATTATGGAAAAGTTGTCCCGGAATGCACGTATCAGCGCACTACCGGAACATAAAAATATGGCTTTCTGTCACGCCACGCTATGAATGTTCTTTTCTTCAGATCTACTCTCCATCTGTTCTCGTTTATATATCCTCCGAAGGCACATCTCGTCAGCAGTCTTACCGTCTCATCCGGGAGCTCGTCTTCTGAGATCTCCGGTACAGAAAACTCGGCATATCTTCCCCCCGGAATAACCTCTTCATGCGCGCCGGACATCTGCTCCAGTTCTTCCGCCTGCTCTTCAGTCAGGGCTTCTTTCAGTACTGTTCCTACATAATATTTATAAAGTCTTTGATCTTCTTCGTAGACAGCCTGGTCTCCCCAGATGAACACCTTCTCCTCAGGCTGACTGAAAAGGGTTTTGATCGCGGCGAAATCAGGAAAGTCACGGTTGAACCAGTAAAGCATGCGGCCGACGATATCATTTGGCACGGAGCGGTCTTCAGACTCTTCTATGGAGTGCGTGAGGACATGCATTTCCGGCTCGTTATGATAGCTCACATGGACTCGCTTTTTATTGACCTCGTAGTATTCCATCAGATCTGTCAGCATGGTGTCCTCCGGGGCGTATTCGTCCGGAGCTTTACCAAAGTACGACCTGAATGTTTTCTCATAGAACGGTACAGATGAGAATCTGTATTTAGACAAGGTCTCTGTCTGTCCGGCGCCTGCCGCCATCTCACTGTAAGCGAGCAGAAGCCTTCTCTTGGTGATGTATTCTGACGGAGTCATTCCATAGTACATGGAGAAAACGTCTCTGTAGTTTTCTGTGCTGTAGCCTGAGACCTGTGCGAGGGAATCAAGTGTAAGGTTCTCTGTTATGTTCTCGTCTATATAGTCAGACCAGGCCTGGATGCTCCATCTCTGCGGCTTCATTGCATCGTCTATGCCCATGCCCTCTGAGAGCGGCAGATATATAGAGACCCGGTCACTGTCAAAAGTCTCATATGTGAAGCCCATGGTATTTGTGACTTTCCGGTTGATCGGGACCCACTCCTTGAATATGTATCTGTTCATGATGCGGGACATGAGATTGATGTCAGAACTGTCCTCCGGCCTTCTGTAGGAAAAGACTGCGTAGTTGCCGCCCTGGATGGTGATCTCCTTATCGTTGCGATAATATGGGGTATCCGGTTCAGGCGCCGACGGCTCCAGGTACGGCGTCGAGCTCCTCTCAACGACAGGACCGAAAACATACTCCATGCTCTTCTCTTTCTCGTACCACCAGATACCGACTTTCTCTTTGTCCGCTGTCAGGTCGAGGCCGGGATATTCTTCTTTCGGGAAATCGCTTCTGAATATGAAGGCGCTCTGGTCCATGAAGTATGTGTTGTCACCCTGCGGGGCCGGGATCTCCTGACCTCTTATGCGGAGCGCGTTGACGCGGCGGTATTCCATGGATATTTCCACGCCTTTGATCCTGTTTCTGAAAGGCATGTCGGGAACGGGATAGTTGCTCTTGTAGAATTGTCTCGGCGAAATGCCGAATTCATTCCGGAATGCTTTGGAAAAACTCTGGGCGTTGGCGAAGCTGTATTTCTTTCCTACTGCGCCCGGAAAGTTGTTTTCGCGGATGTCGCGTGCGGCTTCGTGGAGGCGCATCCTGGTGACGAATCTGCCGAACGGCATATTGAAATAACTCCTGAAGGCTCGGACGAAATACTCTTTGTCATAGCCGGCTACTGCAGCACAGTTGTCAAGCGTCAGTTCCGGATCGGTTATTTTCTGGATAATAAAATCCAGGGCGTGCTCCATCTTCTGCATGCTCCTGAGGTCCTGAGCATCCAGCCGGTACGGCGCGTCATCCATTTTCCTATACGTGAACGCTATGTCGTCGTATATTTCCTTATTCTTGGTCTTTTTCTTTTTTGATCTGCTGCCCAACTTTCCTCGCCTCGCCTATATTATATAATAACACGGGTGCGGTCTGCCTTGGGAGAAAGTTGTCTGAGAATGCACTTTTTGCAGCGGACAGGTTGAAGCTGACGCATAATGTGATCAGTCAGTTCTGATGTGGTAATAGTCGAGGATCTCTCTGAATTTGTTCTGTTGTGATTCTGCAGTACCGATAAGATATCCTTTCTGGCGTGGCCATTCCGCAAGGCCGCGGTAATAAAACATCTTGATATCATCCTCGATTATAAACGGCAGGACGCCGGTCCTGAGGCATTCCTTGAACAGGATAAGACGGCCGACTCTGCCATTGCCGTCCTGGAATGGATGGATGCGCTCAAATCTGTAATGAAAATCCAGAAGGTCTTTCAGAGTCTTGTTGTCAGTCATATTGTACTGCCTGATCAGGTCTTTCATCTTCTTCGGGACCTCTTCAGGGTGAGCCGTAGTCATTCCGCCGACTTCATTATCCAGTTTCTTATAAGCGCCGACCGCAAACCAGGATCTCCTGCTGTCCTGTGTGCCTGTCTTAAGTATCATATGAAGTTTTTTGATCATGCTTTCTGATATGTGCTGTTTTGCGTGGTCTATGATATAGTCAAGCGCTCTGAAATGATTTACGGCCTCGACGACATCGTCCGCATTGACAGATCCTCCCTCAAATCCTATGGTATTGGTCTCATATATGTACCTTGTCTGATCATGCGTGAGCCGGCTGCCTTCTATACGATTGGAATTGTATGCGAATTCTATCTGAATCAGATGATAGATGCCGCCTGGCATCATTGACTCTTTCTCCATTCTGAGTCTGGCGAGAAGATCATCCGGCACGGCTGTTCTGCCGGATGCCGGCTGCTTCCTTTCCGGCTTGACCGCATCTTCCGGGATGTTCCATATGGTGCCTGTCTTAAACGCGCCTTCAACCCTCCCATCTTCGCAGTACTGGCGCACAACTCTCGGCGTGATGTTCCATTTGCCTGCGGCTTCCTTTACGTTTATATATCTCATAAGTTTATCCCCTATCGAAAAAACAACATGTTCCACTTTGCCTGGGTTTTACATTAATTATACACCAAAACAGCCGCTTGCGGCTGTTTTTTTCGACATTTTTGACAGTGCTTTTGGGTATAAACAGCCGCGAATGCGCATAACCGTTGAAATCTACGCAACATCGCCTAATGGCGATTTGGAACAAAAAGAACGGCTTGAAACAGCCGCTCTTTTCATGTGTTTATAATTCTACCTGCGCTTTACCACTGGGTCCTCTTGAAGTTCTTCTTCTGGATCTCATAGGAGACAGTCATGCTGTCGTCATCCTGACTGCTCTTGTTCTTGCCTTCGCTGTAGCTGACCTTGCAGTGCATGATGTAGTCGTCGCTGCCGACTGTGCTTTCCTGCGTACCTTCCCATTCCGACTTCTCGCGGATGTTGTCGATATAGTTAAGCATGTAGTCGGAAAACACGACCGGAACTTCTGTGACCGTCGGGTATACGAAAAGGTCCTTATAGTCTGCCGTCGTCTTGTGGATGTCCTCGATCTCTTTCCTCACTCCTTCAGACTTCAGCTTATCCAGCTCCTTTACCTTATATTTCCCCTTATACCTCAACATATACGATGCGTCGAGGACCTTTCCGTTCTCATCGATGTCAATGATCATCGTTACTCTTCCGTTGATCCTGAACGTGTGCCTGTCCACAAAGCTCATTACCTTGTCTTCCGATTTATGGTCGAATCCGCTCAGCGATTTCTCGAGGCGTTCCGTGACATCTGCTCTGGCTTTATCCGTGATCACTTTCTGTTTCGCCGCGGCCTGGAAGACAACGACGCTTTCAAATATCAAAGCCGCCACTGCGGCTGCGATCAGTATGTACGACAGCTTATATGGGGTTTTCAGATGATAGAAGGCGTCAATAAATCTGTTTCTGTCTTTATCCAGCCTCGGTATCTCGACAGGCTCCATCCCGGCTTCCACGATCTTGTCGTCCGCCCTGATGATGAGCCCCTTCTTATCAGAATAAACAAAATGATACACAAGCCATGATATTCCGACTATAGCAAAGAACACTATGCCGCATGTGTATATGAACGGACGGTAAAATGTCGCGATCATTTCGTTGAAAGACGCGCCGAGCATATACCTGGAAAAGATCATTTCCGTCGCGCCCAGTGAAAGGAGCGATCCGAGCGGTCCGATGATGACGGCAAGGATGCCGACGGTCCCGAACTTTCTCGCCATTGCGTTGAGAGTGTAGTTCCTCTTTTCTTCGGCGGAAAGCATGTCGGGCGACCCGATCATCTTCGTTTCATCTATCTTATATTTTTCAGGTTCCGCGGCGATCTGTCCCTTCTTCTTCTTTCCGCGTCCCTGCTCTTTATATTTCTGTATCTCTTTCTCCTGATCGTTCACTTCAGTCCTCCATATCAAAAGTTTTCGTCATATACTGATTTTACACTATTTCACCGTAGTTGTCACGTAAGTGTGTTCCGGGGGAGGTATCCTTAAGTTATGTGTTGAAAATTCAATGGTTCTGGTGTATAATCGCCTATATGCGATATGACCCTCAGGGGTCTTTTTTGACGGACGAAAGATGAGGCATAAATGAGGATAAGGAAAAAGGAAGTCGCTGTCGACAGTCTTACAGATAAAGAGATCGATCTGGTAACGAAAGTGTCGGATGCTCTGGCGCACCCTGCCAGGCTCGAGCTCTACAGATATATCATGACAGAGAACAGGCGCATGAACAAAGTCTGCACCAAAGATCTGGTCGCTGCGTTCGATTATGCGCAGGCCACGATCTCGCAGCACATGAAGGTCCTGGTAAGAAGCGGCCTGGTCGACGTGAAAAATGAAGAGAGGTTTGCGTATTACTACGCAAACCTCGGAGTTCTCATGAAATATACCGACGCAGTAAAGAAGTACTCGATCGTGTAGTGTCAATGGGTTGTCAATGGGGACGGTTCTTTTTGACACATTCATTTGTGATACGGCTCGCCGCGCCGGATCTTGAAGCTTCTGTAGATCTGTTCCAGAAGTATGACGCGCATCATCTGATGCGGGAACGTCATGTCAGAAAACGACAGCTTGTAATCTGCCCGGGCGCTCACGTCCTGTGACAGCCCGAGGCTCCCGCCTATGACAAAATCGATCGTGCTGTGTCCCTCGAGCGCGAGATCCGCCATCTTCTCAGCGAGCTTCTCCGAGCTCAGTTTTTTCCCTTTGATCTCCAGAGTTACAACAAAATCCTGCTGGCTGATGTGAGTGAGTATGTCTTTTCCCTCGTTCACTTTGACTTCTTCCTCTTCAGCGGGACCTGCGTTTGCTTTCAGCCTGGATTCCTTCAGTTCAATTATGGCAAGCTGACAGTACGGCTTGAGCCTTTTGCTGTATTCGGCGACCGCGTCCTCCCAGTATCTTTCCTTGAGTTTACCTATACATATTATGTTGATATCCATTTTCTTTTCTCTTTCGGCGCTACACTTCGATCTCAGGTCCCGGCTCCGAGAAACTTGCGGTGTCGATGTTCACATCCTTACCTATATAATAGTCGTTTTCAAAAAGTATATTCCTTACTGTAAGCAGCGCCTGATCGGGCGTGTTGTTGTTTCTTGAAATGTGCGCGAGAAGTACATACGGTATGTCTCCGGACGCTACGGCAGGGTTTTGATCGGTGTCCCGGTCGTCAAGCATCCGGCAGATCACGTTGCCCGCCGCCTCGTTGGACAGATGGCCGTAATCGCTCAGGATCCTCTGCTGGAGCTCGTACGGATACGGGCCGACGCGGAGCAGGTTCACCTCGTGGTTAGATTCCAGGATGAGGGCGTCGGACTCTTTGACCGAGTCGAATATGCTGTCGGTCACGATGCCTGTATCGGTCACGATCGAAAGGCTCCTTCCGCCGCTTGTGAAATTGTATCCGACCGGTTCCGACGCGTCGTGAAAAAGGCCGAAGCTTCTTATCTCTATGTCTCCTACGGTAAATGTGTCGTGCCTTTTGATGGGGGTGCAGCGCTCCTCGGGGACTTTGTCTGAGATGGCGTGGATCGTGCCGCGTGTCGCGTAGATGGCTGCGCTGCCCGCCTTTCTTGACATCATGCGAACGCTCTGGACGTGGTCTGAATGTTCGTGTGTGATCAGTATCGCGGAGAGATCCCGCACGTCAAGTCCAAGCCCATTAAGTCCTTCTATGATGCGCTTTCCGGAAATGCCGCAGTCTACGAGCACCGCGGTATCATCTGTTCTTACAAGATAGCTGTTTCCTGTGCTTCCGCTCGCGAGTGAACAAAATCTTAATCCCATGTTTTCCCTTGCCGTTTCTTTCTGTTGTTATATCTGTCTGTTAATTAACTGATCATGACCTTTGATATTATAACACATATCATGGGACTCTATCCCCAAAACCTTTTTGCTTTCGTTGACATATATACCGCCAAGGCGGTATAATAGTAATACAGACGGCAGCGATGCATATACCTGTTGCAATTGCTATGTTTTATACATCAAATCACATTTGCATAATGTGCATATACCCTTAAAATGTTCAAAGATTACCTTAAACAGAAGAATATTTCAGTTTATTCCCTGGCACACAAAGCAGGGATCTCATACAGCACACTTAATGATTTTGTTAATGAGAAAGTGCCTGTAGACCAATGCCGCGCAGGGATGATCAGAAAAGTCGCTGAAGCACTCGGCATCAGCATGGACGAATTATATGACCTTGCAGTTTACGAACCTCTTCACGTCATGACTTCATACGGTGTGGATTGCGTGGTCACGAAACACAGCAAGAGATATCACGTGGTCTTTGATTACGGCGGGAGAACGGTCGATCTTCCGGTCTGCAGGATCACCGACGATACGAAATATTACATCGAAGACGTTGCAAGATGGCACGTGGAAGACTATATACGAAACGAGCACATGAAAGAGTTCGGGGAAGGAAAATACGATGGATTACTTTCTGATGAGGAAAGATGACGTTATTACGATCTGTGACATTTCTGAGTCCGGAGAGATGATATCCTGGTCGGAAAAGATGCGGTTCCCTGAACTTGCGCCTATCGGCTTCAGGACTCAGCGCGACTATCTGAAAAAATGGTGGGAGGACAGAAGAGCTCCGATCGGACAGGGGCGCCTAAGGACGATTCTGGAAGAGCACGGTATATCAGATCCCGCGGATTATCTTATACAGAATCTGGGGCTCAGTCTGACAGATTATTACTGGATGAAGCCTGTAGGGTCACATCTTAAATGGAAAGACGTCAACCTGTTTGAGAACGCTTTTTCGGGCGACGCCCTTCAGACATACGGATTCTCATTCAGACATAAGAAGAATTTTTCCGGCCTCACGCCGAACAGCTCGCTCCAGGGTGAGCTTGAAAAGTGCTGGATGATACGTCATGGCAAAAGGTGCCTGATCAAAGGCAATCACGGCAAACTCTCAAGCGAAAGCATCAACGAGGTCATAGCGACAGAGTTCCACAAGTGTCAGAAATACGACAACTTCACGAAATACAAGCTTCTTCCTATCAAGAACAAGCCATATGAGTATGGCTGCTACTCCAGAGCTTTTACCGGGTCGCACCGGGAGTTCGTCTCGGCGTGGTCTGTGCTTACTTCCGAAAAGAAACCTTCCGGTATGTCGAACTACGAGCATCTGATAAACGTCGCAGGCGGGCACGGGATAGATACCGAGCAACTGAGACGGGATCTGGAATATCAGATCGTAAGCGACTACCTCATGTCCAACACCGACAGGCACATGGAGAACATCGGATTCTTACGTGACGCGGATACGCTTGAGTTCATCAGGATGGCGCCTATATTCGACACCGGAAGAGCGTTCGCCGCGGGAAGCGTGGTGCCGTATACGAGAAATGAGATAGAAAATATAGAGGTGAACAGCTTCAGAAATACTGAGGCAGAACTCCTGACTCTTGTACGCGACCCTTCTGTGGTAGATATGAAGAGGCTCCTTCCGGCAGACAGGATAGCTGAGCTCTACGGCAGAGATACGAAGATGGACGAGGGACGTACGGAAAGCATCCTGAGACTGTACGAGGAAAAGCAGAAGCTGCTGGAAACAAGGTTCTGAAGTGTGTTTTTGTGTTTTTTGGAACCGTCCCCTTTGACACACCTTCGACAAATGTACGTATTGCGATCGGACGGTGTAGGATATGTGAAATCGTATCCGCGCCATCCGATTTTTCTTGCGCGAGGTCACGGTATAGTACATAATATAACCAGAAGGCGAACCGGAGTGCAGGGCATGACGGCCCGTCTTTTATAAAGAAGGGATCCCGGCTGCATGCGGCCGGGGAAACTCCACAACAGCGGGGTCAGACAAGGCCCCGGAGCCAAGGGGAGATGGAAATGAGTAAAGTTGTCAATTTCTATACAGACGGAGCATGCTCGGGCAACCAGAACGACGAGAACGTTGGCGGCTGGGGTGCGATACTCGAGTATGGCGACACTGTAAAGGAGCTTCACGCAGGTGAGATGAACACCACCAACAACAGGATGGAGCTTGACGCAGTGATCAATGCGTTCAGACAGCTGAAGAGAGACGGCCTTACGGTCCACGTCTTTACGGACAGCTCGTATGTGGCCAACTGCTTTCTGAATAAGTGGTATGTGAGCTGGCGCAGCAAGGGCTGGAAGAATTCCAAAAAGGAACCGGTGGAGAACCGGGAACGCTGGGAAGAGCTTTTATCGATGGTCGAGAAGAATGACGTGACGTTCTTCAGAGTCAAGGGACACGTTAACCTGGACTCGCCTAAAACTGACGCGGACAAGGCATACAGGAAGTTTCTGAGTGACAACAGCGCATCTCTGGAAAAGCCGGACGCGCCGGAGATCGGTTTTGATGACTTCCGGAAACTCATAGACATGAACAACCGGGCGGACGAGCTTGCGAATATCGCGATGGACGAGCTCAGATAACAGCGGATCCCGGCAGCAAAGCCGGTCTGCACAACAGAGGACTCTGAAGTGAGTCTATATAATAATAAGGAGGGCAATATGAATATTACTGGTTTTATTTTCACGATCTTACTGATCCTACTCTTCGTCCTGCTTATCGCGTTCAATGTAATAATCGTGCCGCAGGCGCATGAGTACATAGTTGAATTCCTGGGCAAATATGAGAAGACCTGGGGAGCGGGACTCCACATCAAGATCCCTCTTCTGGAGCGTATCGCCAGCAAGGTGTCGCTGAAGGAGCAGGTGCTTGACTTCGAACCGCAGCATGTCATAACCAAGGATAACGTCGGTATCTCAGTGGATTCCGTCGTATTCTGCAAAGTGTTCAACTCCAAGGATTTCACTTACGGCGTTGAGAACGCGCTGACCGGACTTGAGAATCTGTCTGCAACAACGCTGAGAAGCATCCTCGGAGAGATGGATCTGGATAACGCTTTGTCCGGAAGAGACCAGATCAACGCCAGAATGGAGAAAGTCCTGGATGAGTCAACTGACCCATGGGGCCTTAAAGTAACAAGAGTAGAGCTCAAGAACATCGATCCTCCTCGTGAGATAGCAGAAGCTATGAGCAAGCAGATGAAGGCTGAGCGTGAGAAGCGTCAGACTGTACTCGAAGCGCAGGCTCATCAGGAAAGCGTCATCACGAGAGCTGAAGGCGATAAGAAGGCGAAGGTCCTCGCAGCAGAGGCTGAGCGTGAAGCTCAGGCAACTATCGCCGAAGGTAAGGCTGAAGCTATCAAAAAGGTCTACGACGCTGAGGCACAGGGACTTAAGATGCTTCGTGAAGCCGGGATCAACGAGAGCGTTCTCAGGCTGAAGAGCATAGAAGCTCTGAAGGATGTGGCAGATGGCAACGCGACCAAAATCTTCATGCCGGCTGATATTTCCAATATAGTCAGCACCGCCGGGGTGATCGGCGAAACGCTTGGGCTTGGCGAAAAAGCCGCAGAGAAAGTTATTGCCGAAACAGTTACGGAAGATCCGTGCTGTGACGATGAAGAAGATCAATAGTGCAAGGAAGTATGGAGAATATTGTGATCGGAGGGCTGTCGATATATGAGATCGTCTGGTTTTTCATGCTTTACTCTTTCCTGGGCTGGGTGATAGAGGTCGTCTATCACGCTGTGTCAAAGGGAGTGATCGTGAACCGCGGTTTTCTGAACGGCCCGGTATGCCCTATTTACGGATTCGGCATGGTAGGTGTATTCCTGCTGTTTAATACACTGTTCCCTGAAGGAGCATCCGGCATGCACGGCGGGCTCCTTTTCCTGTTCGGACTCGCGCTCGCTACGGCGATAGAACTTTTCGGAGGATGGGCGCTGGATAAGATCTTCCACGCGAGATGGTGGGATTATTCCAGGGAACCATTCAATCTGAACGGGTATATATGTCCCAAGTTCAGCCTGTACTGGGGTCTCACGATAGTATTCGCGGTAAGGATTTTTCATCCTTTCCTCGCCAGAAATACCGTAGAGCTCTGGCCAAAGAATATCGGATGGCCGGCTGCGATCGTTCTTGCCGTCGTTTATATGGCTGATGTCGTTGTAACTGTAATGATGGTAAGCGGTCTCAATAAAGAACTCGAACAGCTGGATCAGATCCAGGCGTCTATGCGTGTAGTAAGCGACGATCTGACAGAAAAACTGGGAGGCGGCTCTCTCAAGACCGTTCAAAAGATCGAGGAAGAACGTGTCAAAGCGGAGCTTGCTCAGAACGATATAAAAGACATGGCTTCCGAAGCCAGGAAGAATTTCGACAGAACGATACAGGCTCTTACAGAAAAGCAGAATGCTCTTTACAGAAAGATCTCAGAGAATCCGTTCTTCGGACCGAAGCGTCTTATCGATGCGTTCCCTGATCTCAAGATGCGTGATCACGCAGAGGCTTTCCGGAAGGTCAAAGAAATGCTTGAAAAAGCAGGTAAATGATATATATGAGATAAATCAAAAAAGCATGCGGCGGAGAATTCCGGCTCATGCTTTTTTATTGCTTTCCGGTCTCGCTTATCAGCGTGGAGCCCAGTATCAGAACCGCGCCTGTGACCCCAAGAAACGACATATGTTCGTGGAGAACGACAGCGGAAAGGATCAGCGCAGTTATCGGATCGATGTAGCTTATCAGTGCTATCGTCTGCGCTTTCAGTTTCTTCATGCTTCCGAAATAGATCACGTATGTTATTCCCGTGTGAACGATCCCCACAATGATAAGAAGAAGCATAGTCTTGAGGTCTGCCTGCCAAAACTGACCGAAACCTTCTGTCACAAGCACGTATGGGAACATTACGACTGCGGCCCCGAAGAGCTCAATCATCGTCAGGATCATCGGGTCTACATGGCTCGCTTTCTTATTGAGCATCACTTCTATCGCATAGAGCAGGGCTGCAGCAAGGCCGAACATGATCCCCCTGGTATTCCCTGCGCCGGACCCGGCGCCGCCTTCCAGCACTCCGGACACAAGAACCATTCCAAACACTGCGGCGGCAGCGCAGATCAGCTTCCTCCCGGTGAGTTTCTCATTAAATAAAAGCGGCGAGCACAATATGACTATGGTCGGCTCCATATAATAACACAGCGTCGCTATGGATACCGTTGTGTAATTATACGATTCGAAAAGGAGCATCCAGTTTATTCCTATGCCTGTTCCCATTATGAACAGGCACAGGACCAGCTTCGGCCCAATAACCGCAAGGCTTTTCTTCAGGCTGCCGAATGCGCCTTCTTCTGCTTTTCTCCCTCGATACAGCACATATGAAAAAAGAAATGCCGCGCCGAGTGAGCCTCTTACAAACGCAAGCATTCCTGACGACAGTGGTATGTATTTTCGGAATATTCCGATCGTTCCGAAGATGACCATGGCAATAATGAGCATTACCAGTGTTCCTTTGGTCTTCTCTTCAGTTTTCTCCTGAATCATTGATTCTCTTCTTCTTTTATCTCTTTTCTGAATCTCTCTACTATCTTCTTCTCGGCCCTTGATATCGTCATCTGAGATACTCCAAGTGTCTTCGCGATATCCGCCTGTGACCTGTTATATATGAAACGTTCTCTGAAGATGTATCTGTCTTGTTCGCTCATTTTATCGAGCACGCCGTGTATTATCTCCGACAGCTCGACCTGCTTGTAGCCGGCTTCTTCGAACCCGGTATATTTCTCCAGAAATGCGCTTTCGCCGTCTTCCCCCGCCTCGTCGAAGCTTTGATCCAGCGAATACGCGTTATATGCGTGCGAGCTTTCTGTCGCTTCCACTATCTGTTCCTCTGTGAAGCCTGTGGCCTCTGCGACTTCCGCAACGGTCGGCTTCCTCGCGAGCCTGAGATGCAGTTCGTCCTGCACTTCCTGGACTTTAGCCGAAATCTCTTTCATTCTTCTCGGGACCTTCAGGGCCCATTCCTTGTCGCGGAAATACTTTTTTATCTCTCCGAGTATCGTCGGCGTCGCGAAAGAGCTGAACTCATAGCCCTTATCAGGGTCGAAGCGGTCTACAGCCTGGACCAGCGCAAGCGCGCCGACCTGATAAAGGTCATCATAATCCACACCTTTACCAAGGTACTTCCTTATCAGGATATCTACCATGTAAAGGTGTTCCTCAACGAGAGCGTTTCTCTCCTCTATTGTCGGATTTTTCTTGTACGCCCTGAAGCGGTCCAGTGATTCCATAATAAAACTTTCTGCTGCTACAGCTCCTTCACCATAGTGATGGACTTCTGACCGGTCTGCTCTGCCCTCATGACACTCACGTCAGACATGAGTGACCTGATCACCATAAGTCCGAGATCGCAGTCTTCCGGACACCTCTGGCAGTGTTCGGACATTTTCTCATACAGATGTCTCTCGCAGTCATCCTTTACGGTGATCTCCATATGTCCTTCGTCAACTGAAAGATCTACTTCATACTTGTCGCTGAATCCTTCTGTTCCATGGCATGATACATTCTTGCAAGCCTCGGTGACGGCCGTCTTGATATCCTCTGCAGCGTCGAGATCAAAACCTGCGGTCGCGGCGATGGAACTTATCGCGAGCCGTACAGCTGAAAGATACGCAGGCTTTCCGGGTACTTCGATTTTAAGATTATCCATTTTTCCTCTCCAGATAACAAAAATGTTGTTTCATACTCTATTAATACCACGTTTTCCGCGATCAAAGCAACTTCTCCGGCTGAAGTAAGCAATAAAATACCGCACAGGCACGATCTGTACCTGTGCGGCGGTTCTTTGTTCATGTTATATCGATTCAGTTATTCACCCGGCTCATAGAGCTTGATCTCTATCTGGTCGCCGTCTTCCTGATCGTCCTCTTCAGCCTTGCTTTCATCGGACTTCTTCCCGGACGCTTTGGCTTTTCCGCCATCAGCCTTTGATTTTTCATTGTTCTGCTCGGCTTCCTGCTTCTCAACCTCTTCGTCCTCGTTTATGACTTTAGCCATAGCGACGAGCTTGGTCTCTTCGTCGAACTTCATGATCTTGACGCCCTGTGTGGCTCTTCCGAGCACGGATACGTCTCCTGCATGGATACGGATTATAGTACCCTCGCTGTTGATGAGCATGATCTCGTCTGAATCCGATACGACCAGTGCTCCTACAAGCGCGCCTGTCTTACTGAACTTGCTCTTGTCATATGTAAGGAGTCCCTTGCCGCCTCTAACCTGTTTCTTGTATCCCTTGACCGGCGTTCTCTTTCCGAATCCGTTCTCGGTCACAGCGAGAAGCTGCTGATCCTCTTCAACAAGACACATCGATACTACTTCGTCGTCTTTTTCAAGTTTGATAGCTCTTACGCCGCCTGCGATCCTGCCCATAGGACGTACGTCCTGTTCGGAGAATCTGATGCATTTGCCGTTTCTGGTGACGATGATTATATCGTTCGTGCCTGTGGACTGCTGTATACCGATCAGCTGGTCGTCATCTTTCAGGTTGATCGCGATCAGACCTGTCGCCCTCTTCGTATCAAATTCCGAAAGTGCCGTCTTCTTGATCGTACCGTGCTTGGTAACAGCGATAAGATATCTGTCTTCAGTGAAGTCCTTCACCGGGATGACCGCCGTTATCCTTTCACGCTGCATGAGGTTCAGGAAGTTGATAGCAGGTACTCCCCTTGCCGTTCTTGACGCTTCAGGGATCTCAAACGCTTTCATCTTGTATGCCTTACCGCTGTTGGTGAAGAACATCAGATAATCGTGCGTCGAGGTCATGATCAGGTCTTTCACGAAGTCATTGTCTCTCGTCTTGAGTCCTGTGATGCCTTTGCCGCCTCTTTTCTGTGACTTGTATACAGAAGCAGGGACGCGCTTGATGTATCCGAGGTGTGTCAGCGTTACCGCTACCTTTTCCTCTTCAACGAGGTCTTCATCGTCAAAATCTTCTACGTCGTGCTCGATCTTGGTAAGTCTCTTGCCGCCCCATTTTTCTTTGATCTCAAGGAGCTCGTCTTTTACTACTCCCATAAGAAGATGCTCGTCTGCGAGAAGCGATTTGTAATACGCTATCTTCTGCATGAGGTCTGTGTACTCATCCTCGATCTTTTCACGTTCCAGACCCTGCAGTCTCGCGAGCCTCATATCCAGGATGGCCTGCGCCTGTATCTCGGACAGACCGAATCTTTCCATCAGCTTTTCCCTGGCGTCGTTATATGACTCTCTGATGGTCCTGATGACTTCATCGATGTTGTCAAGCGCTATGCGGAGTCCTTCCAGTATATGAGCTCTGGCCTCTGCCTTCCCGAGGTCGAACTTCGTTCTTCTTGTAAGTACTTCCTTCTGGAATTTCAGATATTCATATATGATCTCGCGGAGATTCAGTACCTTCGGCTGTCCATCTACGAGCGCCAGCATGATGACGCTGAAGTTCTCCTGCAGCGCCGTGTGCTTATACAGCTGGTTCAGTGTGATCTGTGGGTTCGCGTCGCGCTTAAGCTCTATGACTATCCTGAGGCCTTCTCTTGAAGATTCGTCTCTTATATCTGAAATACCGTCGATGCTCTTGTCCTTTACAAGATCTGCTATCTTCGCGATGAGGTTGGCTTTGTTGACTGCATACGGGATCTCGGTCACGAGTATCCTCGATCTTCCGTTTCTGGTTTCCTCGATCTCGCAGCAGGCACGGACTTTGATCTTTCCTGTACCTGTCTTGTACGCGTCTCTGATACCGGCTTTACCGAGTATCTTTGCTCCTGTAGGGAAGTCCGGGCCTTTGATGATCTTCATGAGATCTTCGACCGTGCAGTCAGGCTCGTCGATCATCTTGACACATCCGTCGATGCACTCGTTCAGATTGTGCGGCGGGATGTTGGTCGCCATACCTACGGCGATACCGTTTGATCCGTTGACAAGAAGGTTCGGGATCCTGCTCGGGAGCACGACCGGCTCTTTTTCTTCGCCGTCAAAGTTAGGGACGAAATCGACTGTGTCTTTATCGATGTCTCTGAGCATCTGGAGCGAAAACGGAGACATTCTGGCTTCTGTGTACCTGGATGCCGCCGCGCCGTCTCCGTCGATGGAACCGAAGTTCCCGTGGCCGTCTACGAGAGGATATCTCATCGAGAAGTCCTGCGCCATTCTTACCATGGCGTCGTAGATGGAACTGTCTCCGTGCGGATGGTATTTACCCATTACTTCGCCGACGATCCTCGCCGACTTCTTATATGGCTTGTCCGGAGTGGTGCCGAGGCGGTCCATTCCGTAAAGTATTCTCCTGTGTACCGGCTTCATACCGTCGCGGACGTCCGGAAGTGCTCTTCCGACGATAACGCTCATGGCATAGTCGATATAGGAGTTTTTCATCTCATCATGTATCTCATGCTGGATGATCCTGCTGTCTTCTATAAGATTATCCATTTATCTTCCATGCCTCCTTAAATATCAAGCGTTGCGTACTTGGCGTTCTCTTCTATGAATGCCTTGCGCGGCGGTACTTTATCGCCCATGAGAGTGGTGAAGATCTCGTCTGCAGCAGTCGCGTCTTCCACGGTTATCTGGATCATGGTCCTCTTCTCATAGTCCATGGTGGTCTCCCACAGCTGGTTGAAGTCCATTTCTCCAAGACCCTTGTATCTCTGGATCTCGATCTTCTGCTTTGGATTGTTCTTCTGCATCTCGGCGAGCGTCTTTTCCTGCTCAGCGTCTGAATATGTATATCTGATGTCGTTGCCCTGCTTGTCTCTGAAGAGCGGAGGCTGGGCAGCATATACATATCCGCCTTCGATAAGCGGTGTCATGTATCTGTAGAAGAATGTGAGCAGCAAAGTCCTGATGTGTGCGCCGTCGACATCGGCATCGGTCATGATGATTATCTTGTGATATCTCAGCTTGTCGATATTGAACTCATCACCGATACCACAGCCGAATGCCGTGATCATGTTCTTGATCTCTTCTGAAGCAAGCATCCTGTCCTGACGCGCCTTCTCTACGTTCAGAATCTTACCTCTGAGCGGAAGCACTGCCTGTCTGTTCCTGTCTCTTCCCTGTTTGGCTGATCCGCCTGCAGAGTCTCCCTCTACCAGGAAGATCTCTGAAAGCTCAGGATTCTTCTCAGAACAGTCAGCAAGCTTTCCCGGAAGTGAAAGGCTGTCGAGGGCGCCTTTTCTTCTGGTGATCTCTCTTGCCTTCCTTGCGGCTTCTCTTGCTCTTGAAGCCTGCATACATTTACCCATGATTATCTTTGCCTGATCAGGATGCTCTTCCATAAAGGCCATGAGGTAATCACTTGTGACGCTGTCAACGAACTTTCTTATCTCTGTATTACCGAGCTTGATCTTGGTCTGGCTCTCGAACTGCGGCTCTTCAAGCTTAACGGATACGATCGCCGTAAGACCTTCTCTTACGTCTTCGCCGGAAAGCTGATCTCCTTCTTTCAGAAATTTTGCTTTCTTTCCATAGTCGTTGAAGACTCTCGTAAGAGCGGACTTGAATCCTACTTCATGAGTTCCGCCTTCTGTAGTATTGATATTGTTTGCATATGAGAAGATCAGCTCATTGTAGCGGTCTGTATACTGCATCGCAACTTCAAGCTCATGACCCTTTTCCTTGACATCATAGTAGATGATATCAGGATGTACCGGGTCTTTATTCTCATTTATATGCTTTACGAATTCCTTGAGTCCGCCTTCATATTGGAAAGTTTCTTTTTTCTTCTTTCCTTCTCTTTCGTCAGAGAGAGTAATGCTTATTCCCTTTGTCAGGAACGCCATCTCCCTGAGTCTGTGTCTCAGAGTATCGTACTCAAAGTTGAGTTCCGAGAACATTTCCGGATCAGGCCAGAACTGTGTTATAGAACCGGTCTTTTTTGACTCTCCTACCTCGTGAAGAGGTTCTACTGTCTTTCCTCTTTCGAAGGCTATCTCATATATCTTTCCGTTTCTCTTCGTCTGGACTATCATCTTTTCAGACAAAGCATTTACAACGGATGCGCCTACGCCGTGGAGTCCTCCTGAGACCTTGTATCCTCCACCGCCGAATTTGCCGCCTGCATGAAGCACTGTATGGATGACTTCCACCGCAGGCTTATGTACTTTCTTCTGCTCGTCTACAGGCATTCCACGTCCGTCGTCTTCGACCTGTATGGAATTATCCTTCCTGATAGTGACTTTGATATTCTTGCAGAATCCGGCAAGCGCTTCGTCTACGCTGTTGTCTACTATTTCATATACCAGATGATGAAGTCCCTGAACACCTGTAGTACCGATATACATGCCCGGCGTCTTACGGACTGCCTCCAGACCCTCCAGCACCTGGATCTGTTCGGCATTATATTCATCTTTCTTTTCTTTTGCCATGTAAAAATACCCACCTTTTTCTACATATATTATTATTGCTGTAAAATAAAAAATCCCACGGGACATGGGACGCCTTTTCACATCCCAAAACCCATGGATAATATTACCACAAAAACAGCAATTTTGCAACTTTTTTAGGCTGTTATAACATTTTTATTCGTTGATATGATAAAAATCTGTAAAATCTTTTATTTTGTGCCTTTAAAACGAAATTAATAGCATTAGATATGTCATGTCGTTTTTGTCAGATTTTTACAGTAATTCTCATACAACTTTTCCGTCTTCTATTTTTATGATCATTGCATCCGGATACGCACGCATCAGACTGTCGTCGATATCGGTCGTAGTGATGAATATCTGGTTGTCAGAAAGCGACCTTATCAGGTATTCCCTTCGTTCCGGATCAAGCTCGCTCATAACATCATCAAGAAGAAGAACAGCGTTTTCTCCTGTGTCTCTTCTGATAAGCTCAAGCTCTGCAAGCTTAAGCGACAGAGCTGAGGTACGCTGCTGCCCCTGAGATCCAAAGCTTCTCACATTTATACCGTCTATCTCAAAGCTGAAATCATCTTTATGAGGACCTTTTGAAGTGGTACCTGTTCTTATATCTCTTTCTCTTGCTGCGGCGAGTTCTCTTTCTATGAATTCTTCCTGAGTCTTTATGTCTCCTGCAATCTGGACATTAGGTACATATCTCAGCGTCAGATTTTCCTTACCGTTTGTAACACTTGAGTGTATATTGCCTGATATATCGCTCATGTCTTTTATGAATTCGCTTCTGTATTTCATAAGAAGAGCTCCGTATCTTATCAGGCCGTCATCCCATATATCGAGCATGCTCTCCTTGACACTGTCTTCTTTCAGATATGTGTTTCTCTCTGTAAGCGCCCTTCTGTATCTCATGTATATATCAAAATAAGCCGGCTTTATCTGCGAAAGTTCTCTGTCCATGAACCTTCTTCTTTTCTCCGGCTCATCTTTCACTATTCTCAGATCGTCTGGCGAGAAAATTACTATTATTATATTATCAAGAAGATCTGCTGATCTCCTTATGGTATTTCCATCTTTCTTTATTGCCTTTTTTGACTTATCTGAAAGAAGTATCTCAACCTTTGTAGATGTATATTCTTTCTCAGCAGTGACTTTGATATATGCACTGTCCTCACCGAAAAGAATCATCTCATTATCATGGCCTGTACGAAAAGATCTCCCCATGGAAGACATATAAAGTGATTCTATGAGATTTGTCTTACCCTGGGCATTCCTGCCTGTGATAAGATTCACTCTGTTGTCAAATCCTATGGTGAGATCTCTGTAATTTCTGAAATTTTTAAGCTTCAGCTCTTTTATATACATTTCCTAGCTTATTCTGACAGGAAGTATGAGATACTGATAATCGTCTCCCTGTGCCGGTTCGATCAGGCATGGATTGATGCTTGAATTAAGAAGTATCTTTATCTTATCATCGTCGATCGCCTTGAGCACATCGAGCACGTAGTGAGCATTGAAACCTATGACAAGGTCATCTCCGCTCTTATCCACTATTATTTCTTCCTTTACATTACCTTCATCAGAGTCAGAAGTTATCTCGATGACATTCTGCATGATATTCATCTTGATAAGATTGTTTTTTCCGGCTTTGGTAAGAAGTGAGGCTCTTTCAATACTTTCCATAAGAAGAGCTCTGTCACACATCACTGTGATCCTGCTTTCCTTAGGAAGTATGTCTTTATATGAAATGAAGTTGCCGTCCAGGAGCTTGAGCTCTGCCTGTATATCGTCGAATCTGAATACAGCCTTCTTCTCATTGAGATAAAGTTTTGCCTTGTCGTTATCTGACTCTGTATCAGCTATTATCTTGGATAGCTCATTCAGTATCCTTGCAGGGATTATGAATCTGTATGGCTTCTCATTATACATGGTCCTTCTGTTGATAGCCATCCTGAATCCATCGATAGCGACCATCTGTACTTCTTCCTGAGACAGCTCAAGCAGCACGCCTGTTATCACTCCCCTCGCCTCGTCTATACTGGCGGCAAAAGAAGTCTTATCTATCATTTCCTTGAAAGTAGATTTATCAAATTCAATAAATTCACTTTCATCACTCTGTGTATTGATCACCGGAAATTCATCAGCAGACATTCCTATGATCTTGAATTCTGAGTTCATACTTTTTATAAGTACGCTGTTGTCGCCTTCTGTCTCTATCTGTATCTCTTCACCTGGAAGCTTTCTTACGATATCAGAAAAAAGTCTTGCCATTACTATAACTGATCCCGGCTCACTTATCTCAGCTTCTGTTGAATCCTGTATCGAAAGGTCGAGATCTGAAGCAGACATTGTAAGTCTTCCATTTTCGGCCTTGAGGAGAATTCCCTTGAGGACCGGCATAGTAGTTCTGACTGAAACAGCTTTTGATACGATGTTGAGTATCTTTATAAGGTTCTGCTGCTGACAAATGAATTTCATTTCTTCCTCCGTGACAACGTCTTTTTATTTTCTTTTATATATTATTGCAGTAATAGTAGTAGTAGGGGCTGTGGATAACATGGATAAGTTACGAAAGCATTGATATCATGCGGAATATCCATGAACATCCTTTGTTGAAAGCTGCAGGATAACCAGCTTATTTATCAACATCTGTCCACATGACAATATTATACAACATTTTATTATGCTATGCTTTTATTTCTTCTTTTAATGAAGAAATCAGGTTCCTTTTATCGTCGTCCCTTCCTATTTCCTTCTGTATCACTTCACAGGCATGCATTACTGTCGTATAATGGCGGCCTCCGAAGTAATTGCCGATCTGAGTATAAGAGTAGTCTGTCATCGTCCTGCAGAGATACATTGCTATCTGCCTCGGATATGCTACCTTATTGGTCCTTTTAGATGAGTCTATCTCCGACATCTTAAGATTGAATTTTCTGCAGACAGTAGTTTTGATCTTATCAGGAGTCACATTGTTCTTGTTGTTTTTAAGTATCTCAGTTAGTATGCCCTTAGCAAAAGCAACGTTGATATGCTCATGAAAAAGTGTGGAGAATGTGTTTATTCTCTTTATAGCACCTTCAAGTTCTCTGTTATTATCAGTGATCTTCTCTGCGATGAGGCATATGACCTGATAAAGATCGTCGTCCATCTTCATATTATAGTTCTCGGATTTTTTTACAAGAATAGCTACCCTTGTTTCATAATCTGAAGGTGAAAGTCCTGCTATCATATTCCATGAGAATCTGGAACGAAGTCTTTCTTCAAGAGTGGTCAGCTCATTTGGGGGTCTGTCGCTTGTGATTATGATCTGTTTATTAAGATCGTACAGATCGTTGAAAGTATGGAAGAACTCTTCCTGTGTAGTCTCCTTGTTTTCCAGGAACTGTATATCATCGATCAGGAGTACATCTACTTTTCTGTATTTGTTTTTGAATTCTCTCTGTTTGTTTTCCCCGAGGGCTTTAATGAGCTCATTGGTAAACATCTCAGAAGAGACGTAGAGCACGTTGAGCTCCGGGCGGTGCTCCTTAAGATATATCACTATCGCATGGAGCAGATGAGTCTTCCCGAGACCTGAACCGCCATAGATGAAAAGAGGATTGTAAGCATGCGAAGGAGACTCGGCTACAGCAAGGGCCGCAGCGTGAGCATATTTATTTCCGCTTCCTACAACGAAGTTATCAAAAGTATCATCAGGAAAAGGAAGTCCTGAAGCACCCATTGAGGTCCCTGAAGGAGTTGCGCTGCCTTCACTTTTTATTTCATTGACACGTTCCAGGTTCTGTTCATCGTGCCTGTAGCTTTCAGGTGTTTTGATAATGATCCTGTAATCCTGCTTCAGTATCTTACGGAAAGAATCTTCAATTATACTGTTGTATCTTGTTTTAAGTATGTTGGCGGCAAAATCGTTTTCTGCCGTAATATAAACTATTCTGTCTTCCTCATCTATCCTTCTGATCCCGGTCGGAACGAACCACGTGTTGTAGCTCATATCCGACATTTCAGGACGGACAGCTTTAAGGAAGCTTTCCTTAACTTTATTTATGTCTTTCATCAATAACATCTCCCAAAAGTGGTATTTTCTATTGTACACAAGAAGTTATCCACATACAAGAGATAAAATGTTCTAAAAGTGAACCATAAAGTTATCAACATTATGTCTATAACTTTATAGACTATATTAAAGTAAGTAAATTCAATATATACAGCTGTTTTATATCAGATATCAAAAGAGTTTTCAACATGAAAAAGTGAACAAAATGTATAACTGATCAATAATTACACACGAAGTTATAATAAAAACGGCAGATTTTATGGATAAATATCCAAAAACGTTGTTTTTGTTGACATACAGCTGAGAAAAAAGTATAATAACTGAATGCGTGCATACATTGTAATTCAGAGTATGCCAGTAATAAATATCCAGGGAACAGTTCCCTGTATCAGGAAATCTATAAGGAGGTAGAGAAATGAAGCAGACATATCAGCCAAAGAAGAGGCAGCGTCTTAAGGAACACGGATTCCGCAAGAGAATGTCAACTAAAAACGGCAGAAACGTTCTTAAGAGAAGAAGAGCGAAAGGCAGAAAAAAGCTTTCTGCATAATCAGTGATGCGAAGCAGAACCGTACTGAACCGCCAGAAGGATTTTGATGCGGTATACAGGCTGGGAAAATCACAGGCCTCAAGGTATGTGGTGATGTTCTACAGAAAAAACCAGCTGGACTACAGCAGGATCTCCTGTCTGGCAAGCAAGAAAGTCGGAAACAGCGTGAAAAGAAGCAGAGCCAGAAGACTCATGCGGGAAGCGCTCAGATTTTCCGGCGTTGTCATATCACCTGGATATGACATTATTATCATTGCGCGTAAATCCATTACAGAAGCCGGAATGCGTGATGTCAGGCAGTCTATCGTGACTGTACTTAAAAAAACCAGGGGAGTTTTGGTATGAAAAGCATAGGATGGCTGATGAGGAAGATCGTGATTCTTCCTATTAGATTCTATCAGAAATTTATATCACCCCTGTTCCCGCCTACTTGCAGATATACGCCTACGTGCTCAGAATATTTCATCCAGGCAGTGGAGAAATATGGGCCGGTGAAGGGCTCATATCTGGGCATAAAAAGGATACTCAGGTGTCATCCGGGACATCCGGGCGGGTACGACCCCGTTCCATAAACGGGTCATTTATTATTGGAGGATATCGATAAATGGAGTTTGTTTTATCAATGATAGCAAGGCCGCTGGCGTTTTTGCTGCAGCTGCTGTATTCATTGATCGGTAACTACGGGATCTCTCTGATAGTACTTACGACTGTTATAAAGCTTGCGATGTACCCTTCTTACAAGGCACAGATGATGTCTACGATGGGTATGCAGGACCTGCAGCCGAAGGTAAGAGAAATACAGAACAGATATGCCAACGACAGGCAGATGATGAACCAGAAGATGCAGGAGCTCTACCAGCAGGAAGGTGTGAGCCCTACAGCCGGTTGTCTACCTATGATCGTTCAGATGGTCGTGATCATGGGACTGTTCACTCTGCTGAGAGACCCTGTCAGATTCATGAGCTCTGAAAAGATGGTTTTCGCCATCCATGAGAGCTTCCTGTGGATAGAAGACCTGGCGCAGCCGGATCCATGGATACTTCCTATCCTTGCCGGTCTCGCGACATTCGCTTCATTCTTCTTCCAGCACAACCCTTCACAGGGCGGCGCAAACGATATAATGCAGAAGATGATGAAGTATGTATTCCCGATCATGATCATGTGGCTTGCAAAGTCATATCCTGCGGGTCTTGCACTTTACTGGTTTGTCAGCCAGTTCTTACAGATATTCTTTAATCTCCGCTTCGACATGCTCAAGAAAAAGCAGATGGAAGAGAAGAATGGCAGCAGAAAAAGAAAGCCGGTAAGAGCAGGCAAAGGAGTTAATTAGAATGGAACAGCTAGACGTAGTAGAAAAATGGGGAGACAGTGTCGATCAGGCAGTTGACCTGGCTCTCCGCGATATGAAACTCACCCGCGACGATGTAGACGTCGAAGTGCTTGAGGAACCATCAAGAGGATTTCTCGGCATCGTAGGTCAGAAGCTCGCAAGGGTGAAGGTCACAAGAAAAGGAGCATCCGTAGAGGAAGAAGTAAAAGAAGAAAAGAGCTTCGAACCTGTACAGAAAAAGGCTCCTGCAGAAGTCAGAAAAGAAGATAACGAAGAAGAGCCTCGTCAGGAAAGACGCTGGAAAAAGAACACGAACAAGAAACCGCTTTCAGAGCTCATCGATACAGAAGAATCGCTTACGCCTGAAGCGACGGTGGAAGACCTTGATTTTCATAAACAGATGAAGGAGCTTCCTCCTTGTGAAGATCACCCTGCCCTGACTTTCCTGAAAGACGTGGTATCAGATATGGGACTTGATCTCAAGATGGACGCGAAAGCAGATGATTCCAATATTTACATCGAGCTTTCCGGAGAAGACTGCGGGACGATAATCGGACGCCGCGGACAGACGCTCGACGCTATACAGTATCTTACAAGTCTCGTGGTAAACAAAGAGCATGAAAACTATGTAAAGGTCGTGCTCGACGCTGAGGACTACAGATCAAGAAGAGAAAAGACGCTGGAACAGCTTGCTGACAAGATGGCAAAGAAAGCTGTAAAGTCACACAGAAGCCTTAAGCTTGATCCGATGAATCCATATGAGAGAAAAGTGATACACGCGACACTTCAGCAGAATCCGAGAGTCACTACAAGAAGCGAGGGACAGGATCCTTACAGAAGAGTCGTGATCGAGCCTAAACACTAAGGAAAAGAATAAGATACAGCCGGGGATGGTATCTCTGAGAGCATTCGCTTAGAAGATTGTTCTCACAGGTACCATCCCCTTTATATTGCATGAAGGGTCGATTGTGGGAAGGTTTTTGTTGACGTACAGAATGCTGTACGTTATACTTGTTTTGTTCGAAAGATATCATTCATATTCAGGAAGGAAGAGAAAGATGAAAGCTGTTAACTATACAGAGTTCAGACAGAACATGAAAGATTACATGGACATGGTATGTGATAACTACGACGCCGTGTATGTAACGAGGAAGAATAACAGAAACATCGTTGCGCTTTCAGAAGACAGCTACAACACACTCGTTGAGAACATGTATGTCATGAGCGAGAAAAGCAATCATGACTGGCTCACTGAATCCAGGAAACAGATAGAGGAAGGACGTTTCCACGAGCATGATCTTGTGGAGGCTGAGAATGAATAAATTCTTTTCAGACAACGCCTGGGAAGACTATCAGTTATGGGTGAAGGAAGACAGGAAAACACTATCCAGGATCAACAGGCTGATCCTGGACATAGAGAGAAACGGAAACGAGGGGCTTGGAAGGCCTGAGCCGCTTACCGGAGACCTTACAGGTTACTGGAGCCGTAAAATAAATGAAAGAGACAGGCTCATCTACAGAAAAGAGCCGGACGGTCTCTATATATTGGCGTGCAGATATCATTATGGAGACAGATAAATGGAAGATACTATAGCCGCGATCGCCACTCCATTCGGGGAAGGCGGTATCGGGATAATAAGGCTGTCCGGCGATGAAGCCGGCAGGATACTGAACGAGGTCTTTGTTCCCGCCGGTAAAGCGGGGACAGACGAGGCAGGAAGCCGGAAGCTGATGTATGGCCGCGTCAAGGATCCGGATACGGGAAATGTCATCGATGAGGTGCTGGCGGTCTTCATGAAGGGACCGCACACATACACAGGCGAGGATGTTGCTGAGATCGACTGCCACGGAGGCATCGTGCCGCTCAGGAGAACGCTGGAGCTCGTATATTCCAGAGGCGCGAGACCTGCGGAACGGGGAGAGTTCACCAAAAGAGCGTATCTGAACGGCAGGATCGACCTGTCGCAGGCTGAAGCCGTCATCGACCTGGTGAAAGCCAAAGCGGACCGGTCGTTTGATGTCGCGATGGATCAGCTTCAGGGAAAGCTTTCTGAAGACATCCGGAAGATCAGGGCAAAGCTTATGGACCTCCTCGTAGAGCTGACGGTCAATATTGATTACCCTGACGAGGACATAGAAGTCATTACATATGAAAGGCTGGACTCCGGGCTGAAGGACGTTCAGGCGGATATCAGCAGGCTGATCGCGAGCAGCAACACGGGAAGGCTGATTTCCGAAGGTATCAAAGTGTCGATCATAGGAAAGCCGAACGTCGGCAAATCATCCCTGATGAACGCCCTTCTCCGCGAATCCAGGGCGATCGTCACAGACATCCCGGGAACGACCAGAGACACGATCCAGGAGTCGCTTGCGATAGACGGGATCCCGGTCGTACTTACAGATACCGCCGGGATAAGGGAGACCGAAGATAAGATAGAAACTATCGGAATAGAGCGGAGCAAAGCCTCGTTCAACGAAGCGGACCTGGTCCTCTTCATGATCGACGGATCCAGAGAGCTGAGCGCCGAGGACCGCCTCATCGCGGAACATCTCGACCCTCAGAAGACTGTGTGCATAGTCAACAAGTCTGACATGGAACAGAAAGTCACCGCGGAGGAGATCAAAGCCCTTTCGGGAGGCGCCCCGGCAGTAGAGACTACTCTTCTTGACGACAGCGGCGCTGAATTGGTTGAAAAGATCATAAAGGACCGCGTCCTGGCCGGAGAAACGTCGCAGGAAGAAAGTGTTACAGTGACAAGCGCCAGGCACGAGCAGCTGCTCAGGCAGGCAGAGCAATCAGTAAAAGACGCACTCGTGCTCGTCCGGAAAGAGGAGCCGGTAGAGATAATAGAGATAGACGTAAACCAGGCATATGAGAGCTTAGGTGAGATAATAGGAGAATCTGTGGGAGACGACATAATAGACGAAGTGTTCTCAAGATTCTGTCTTGGAAAGTAGGAAATATGAACGAAGAAGAAAGAAGCAGATACATCCATATGGGTGATTACGACGTATGCATCATCGGAGCGGGCCACGCGGGTTGTGAGGCGGCTCTGGCATGCGCCAGAATGGGCGTGAAGACGATGATGTTCTCGATCAACCTTGAGGCAGTCGCGATGATGCCTTGCAACCCGGCTATCGGAGGAACAGGTAAAGGACATCTTGTAAGAGAAATAGACGCTCTGGGCGGCGAGATGGGCCTGAATATCGACAAGACATTCCTTCAGAGCCGGATGCTGAACACATCAAAAGGCCCTGCCGTGCATTCCCTGCGCGCACAGGCTGATAAGAAGCAGTATCATGTCGAGATGAAGAAAGTCCTCGAGAGGCAGGAGAATCTGGATATAAAACAGCAGGAAGTCATCGATATCGACGTTGAAGACGGCCGTATACGCGGAGTTGTGACCAAGACGCACGCATATTATTCATGTAAAGCCATAGTCATAGCCACAGGTACATTCCTCGGAGGCAGGATCTTCATAGGCGAAAGCAATTTCGCAAGCGGACCGAACGGCCTCTCCCCTTCTGTGGATCTGGTCGGCAGCCTGAAGAGGCTTGGGCTTCCGCTGAGAAGGTTCAAGACAGGAACACCCGCGAGAGCGCTGAAGTCAACGTTCGATTACGACAAGATGGAGATACAGCCGGGAGACGAACATATAGTTCCGTTCTCATTCATGAACGATCACCTTGAAAAAGAACAGATCCCCTGCTGGCTTTCATATACCAACGAAGAAACACACAGGATATTACGCGAGAACTTCTCCAGATCCGCTTTGTTCGGAGGCGCGATAACTGGGATAGGACCAAGATACTGCCCTTCTATCGAGTCCAAGGTAGACAGATTCCCGGACAGAAAGAGACATCAGCTCTTCGTGGAGCCTGAGGGCGCCGAGACAGACGAGATGTACATCCAGGGAATGAGCTCCAGTATGCCTGAAGACGTGCAGCGTGACTTCTACCATACAATCAAAGGCCTGGAGCACATATATATCACAAGGCCTGCGTATGCCATAGAGTATGACTGTATCGACCCTATCGAGCTGTCGCTGAATCTTGAGTACAAGAAGATACATGGATTCTTCTGCGCAGGACAGTTCAACGGGAGCAGCGGATATGAAGAGGCGGCTGCTCAGGGCCTGATGGCAGGTATCAACGCTGCTCTGGAGATACAGGGAAGAGAGCCCTTCATACTTGACAGGAGCGAAGCGTACATCGGAGTGCTTATCGACGACCTTGTGACCAAAGGGACCAACGAGCCGTACAGGATAATGACAAGCCGGGCGGAATACAGGCTCCTTCTGAGGCAGGACAACGCTGATACAAGGCTGACAGAGAAGGGTTACAAGCTCGGTCTGGTTACGGAGGAACGCTGGCAGAAGTATCTTAAAAAGCAGGAGAACGTCCGGAAAGAGATAGAAAGGCTCAGAACAACAGGCGTCACGCCGGAAGCGGCAAAGACCTTTCTGGAAAAAAATGGAAGCACGCCGCTTGCGAACAGGGTGCCGATTTACGAGCTCCTCAAAAGACCGGAGATCACATATGACGATCTGGCAGAGATAGATCCGGAGAGACCGGAGCTGACACTTCATGAAAAGGCAGAAGTGGAAGTGCATATAAAGTACGAAGGGTATATACAGAAGCAGCTCGATCAGGTAGCGAAATTCAAGAAGCTGGAAAGCAAAAAGCTTCCACAGGATCTGAAGTATTCAGAGATAGCAGGACTGAGGATCGAGGCACAGCAGAAGCTCGATGAGATAAAGCCGGGCTCGATAGGGCAGGCGTCCAGGATATCAGGAGTATCTCCTGCGGATATCAACGTGCTCATCATTTATCTTGAGAGAGCAAGAAGACTGAAAGGTTAGAAATGATCACAGAAGACCGCATGAAATATACGAATGAAATAGAGGCGGCGCTGAAAGAAGCCGGATATGCCGCTGATCATGAAGCATGCCGCAGTCTCTCGATATACATGACAGGCATACTTGAACGGAACAAAAGCATAAATCTGACCCGCGTGACAGATCCGGAGAGCTTCATACACGACCACATAGTTGATTCCGCGTCTCTGTCGAAACTTGATGCTCTGAGAAACGCCGGGACGGTCTGTGACGTCGGCACGGGTGCGGGGTTCCCGGGGATAGTACTTGCGGCTCTTTTTCCTGAGAAAAGGCTCATCCTTATAGATTCGCTGGCCAAAAGACTGGCCGTGATAAAGGACCTTGCGGCTGAGGCGGGGATAGATAATATAAAGCTGGTGCATGCGAGAGCTGAAGACGCGGGACATGATCCGGACCTGCGCGAGCATTTCGATCTGGTTACAGCGCGCGCGGTCGCGAAGCTGTCTGTGCTTGCGGAGCTTGCGCTCCCTCTTGTAAAAAAGGGCGGGACATTTGCGGCATTTAAGGGTGCTTCATGCGAAGAAGAAGCAGAAGAAGCAGAAAAAGCCGCCAACATTTTGGGGTCTTCAGGCATCACTATACAAGATGCAGGGGTAGAAGGCACCAGACACATGTTCGCAGTGATGAAAAAGATCAGAAAGACCCCCGGAAAGTACCCGCGGAAGGCGGGCGAGCCAGCCCGAAAACCGTTATAAAATCAAGTGGTTCAGCGTTTGTTTCACGTGAAACACTGAACTGGAAAAACAAGTCGGTTTAAGGTAGAATATCATGTGGTATATAAGGCGCTTTCTGCGTCTTCAATATATAGAATCTGTACCGGAAGGAGCAATGTAAATTGGGTAAGGCAATTGCGATCTTCAATCAGAAGGGCGGAGTCGGAAAAACGACTACCAATATCAATCTGGGCGCCAGTCTGGCGATGCTGGGGAAGAAGGTCCTCATAGTAGACATAGATCCGCAGGGAAACACGACCAGCGGGATCGGAGTCTCAAAGAGAGCTCTGAGCGACACTGTGTACGAGCTTCTTATCCAGGACGACTATGATACAAGAAAAGCGATCCTCGAGACCGGCGTTAAGGGGCTGGACGTCATACCGGCCAATGTGGATCTTGCCGGCGCTGAGATAGAGCTTGTGGCTATAGAAGGACGGGAGACAAGACTTAAAGAGGCGATCGATCAGGTGAGAGATGATTATGACTTCATCTTCATCGATTGTCCTCCTTCGCTGGGGCTGCTTACGATAAACTCGCTTACTGCGGTCGAAAGCGTGCTTATCCCTATCCAGTGCGAATTCTACGCCCTGGAGGGCGTCAGTCAGCTGATGAGCACTATCGAGCTTGTAAGGAAAAGCCTGAACAATGGTCTGGAGATAGAGGGCGTCGTCCTCAGCATGTTCGACGGACGGACGAACCTCGCGATACAGGTGGTACAGGAAGTAAAGAAATATTTCGGTGACAGAGTATATTCCACTGTGATACCGAGAAACATACGGCTGGCGGAGGCGCCGAGTTTCGGTATGGCGATAACGGAATATGATCCGAGATCCAAAGGGGCAAAAGCATACAGGGCATTTGCAGAAGAATTTCTGAAGCGGGAGGAGAACAGATAGATGGCAGCGAGATCAGTAAAAAACAATGTGCTGGGAAGGGGAATAAGCGCCCTTATATCAGAAGGCGCGCCTGCTGTGGAAACAAAAGAAGTCCCACAGGCAGCGCAGGATCCTGAAAACACAGTAGCCTATATAGACATAAACGACATAAAGCCAAACAAAAGCCAGCCGAGGAAGAATTTTGATGAAGACAGCATAACTGAGCTTGCGGGATCGATCCAGGAACACGGCATCATCCAGCCTCTCATAGTAAGGAAAAGCTCTTCAGGATACGAGCTTGTAGCAGGAGAGAGAAGATGGCGCGCCGCGAGAAAAGCAGGACTTGATAAAGTGCCGTGCCTTATCCGTGAATTTACGGATGAAGAGAACGCTCTTATCGCAATAATAGAGAACATGCAGCGTGAAGACCTTGATCCGATAGAAGAAGCTGAAGGTCTGAACGAGATGATAAAGGCGTACGGCCTTACGCAGGACGAGGTGTCCAGAAGTGTCGGGAAAAGCCGTCCTTACATAGCCAATTCCCTGAGACTTCTCAAGCTGCCCGGAAAAATAAGAACACAGGTAAGCGCAGGCAAGATCTCAGCGGGACACGCAAGAGCGATACTCGGGCTCAGAAGCGTCTCGGCGCAGGAACAGCTTGCGGATAAGATAGTGGCAGAAGGGCTCTCGGTAAGAGAGACGGAAGATATAGTCAAGAACGGAGGGAAAAAGAAACGTCCGCCCAGAAGATCCAGAAAAGATCCTGATATCATTGCAGTAGAGGAAAAACTCAAGGAGATCTACGGGACCAGAGTCACGATAACGACCAACGGCAGAAAGGGCACCGTTGAACTTGCATATTACGGAAGAGATGATCTTAACCGGCTCATAGAGCTTCTGGAGTCGAACAGATAGAGGATTGTTTCACGTGAAACAAGGGATGTTGATATGATAGATATTGCCTTCGAAGAGAAAATAATGAAATACTCGCCCGTGCCGATAGTTGTAGTCAACAACAACGGCAAGGTGGTCAGAGCGAACGACCTCATCGGACAGGTCTTCGTTTACGATGACCTGATCGGATATGATTTCTTCCAGCTGACAGGGTTCAGGATAGAAGAAATGAAAGAGGTCGTCAAGAGGCGCGAGACCAGACTGCTGAAGAGGAACGACAGAGCTTTCAGAGTATTCATGTCGCGGGACTCTGAAGAGGAAGACAGTAATATACTGGTATTCTTCTACGATGTCACGGCGTACGTCGCCATCAGAGACAGATACGACGATGAAAAGATATGTGTCGCCAGGATAAACATAGACAACTACGACGATCTTATCGCCGGCACTGACCCGTCGATGAGGATGACTATCACTTCAGACATAGACCGGCTCGTGAGAGACTGGTCCGCGAAGATAAAGGGGTCCATCGTGACCATGCGCGCAGGGCAGTATATAATGTATTTCCAGCATCACTACCTGTCCGGGATGATAGAACAGAAGTTCAGTATCCTTGACAGAGCCAGAGATATAGAGACACAGACAGACTTCCCGATCAGCCTTTCGATCGGAGTCGGGATAAACGGAGCTTCTCTCGGAGAAACGAGGAACTACGCCGACGCGGCGATAGACCTTGCTCTCGGACGCGGAGGCGATCAGGCCGTGATGAGAGACGGCACCAAGGTAAGGTATTTCGGAGGCAAGAACGCCAGCGTAGAGAAAGGCAGCAAAGGTAAATCCAGGGTCGTCGCATATGCGCTCAAGCGTCTTATCGAACAGGCCGAAAGAGTCATCATCATGGGGCACAGGAATCCTGACATGGACGCGTTCGGATCGGCGCTCGGTATGGCGAGGATATGCCAGCTGTACGGAAAGAACGCAAGCATCGTTCTTAATCATGTGAACGATTCGCTCCAGACGCTTTACAGACAGGCGAGGGATACAGGAGCATATAACTTCATAGACAGCGAGAAAGCGGTCTCGCTTATCACTTCGGATTCCCTTATCGTCATGCTCGACACGCACAGACCGTCATATTCGGAATGTCCAGATATCCTGGAGAAGACAGAAAAGATAGCAGTGATCGACCATCACAGGAGAGCGGTAGACGGCGTGGAGAACCCGGTGCTGTCATATATAGAATCGTATGCTTCTTCAACAGCAGAGATGGTGACAGAGATACTGCAGTATCTCGGAGCAAAAAAAGAAGTGACCAAGCTTGAGGCAGAAGCACTCCTCGCGGGCATGACTGTGGACACAAACAGATTCGCGGTGAAGACCGGAGGAAGAACGTTCGAGGCAGCGGCGTGGCTGAAGCGTGCCGGAGCAGATACCGCTGAAGTAAAGAAGATGTTCCAGTCCAGTCTGGAGGATTTCAAGATCAGATCCAGAGCTGTCGCTTCATCAGAGATAACAGACGACGGCATAGCGACGTCGGTATGCGAGGGCAGGAATCCGGAGGCGCAGATCATCAATTCACAGGTGGCAGATGAGCTGCTTAACGTGAAAGGCGTAAAGGTCAGCTTCGTAGCCGGATATGACGACGAGGGATATACACTCGTGAGCGCGAGATCGCTCGGCGAGGTGAACGTACAGGTCATAATGGAAAATATCGGCGGCGGAGGACATCTGACTACTGCCGGAGCACAGGTCGAAGGCGAGCCCGAGGATATGATAAGAAGAGTAAGACAGATGGCTGAGGAACAGCTCATGAAGAAAGAAGATATTACAAAACTGGAAGATGCTGGAAGCCCAAGGAGAGAGATATGATAGTAATACTTAAGAAGGACGTAAAAGGAACAGGTAAAGCAGGGGATGTAGTCAAGGTAAGCGACGGTTATGCGAGAAATCTGCTTCTCCCGAAGGGGCTTGCCGAAGAAGCAACGAAAAACAACGTTCATACATTGGAAAAAGCCAAGGCCAGGCGTGAAGAGGAAGAGGCTCAGGCCAGAGCCGAAGCCGAAAAGCAGGCTGAGGAAATGAAGAAGATGAGGGTAACGATCGTGACCAAGGCCGGAGAAGGCGGAAAGCTGTTCGGCTCCATCACGACGAAGGACATAGCCGAAGCGCTGAAGGAGCAATGCGGCATCAGCGTCGACAAGCGCAAGATCGTCCTTGACCAGCCTATTAAAGAAGTAGGCGTTACAAGAGTGAAGGTGAAGATCTATCCGGAGATCACCGGCACTATCGCTGTGGAGGTGAAAGACTGATGGCAGAGAAGATCCCTCCTCATAATACCGATGCGGAGAAGTCAGTGCTCGGAGCGGCGATGCTTAATAAAGATGCTCTTTTTGATGTTGTGGAGATAGTGAGTCCTGAAGATTTTTACAACAAGGCGCATCAGGAGATCTTTTCATGCATCCGCGACATGTATAACGCAAGCAGACCGGTCGATATAGTGACCGTGACAGAGGAGATGAAAAACCGCGGAACTCTTGCGGCAGCAGGGGGAAGCGCATATATCGCAGAACTCACCAGTGACATCCCGTCTACGACCAACGCTGCGGAATACGCAAAGATCATAGCTGAGAAAGCTGCGCTGAGAAGGCTGATCCAGACGTCGGAAGAGATAAGGGAAGAGTGCTATGCGAGCAAGGAATCCTCTGACAATATCATGGACACGGCGGAGAAAAGGATCTTTGCGATAGCCGAAAGCGGGCAGAAGCGTGACTATACGGCGATAAAGGACATCATGTTTGAAGACGTGGATATCATATCCGCGAGAAGCATGCAGGACGGAAGCCTGACGGGCGTTACCTCCGGTTTCAGGGATCTCGACAACAAGCTCGGCGGATTCCAGAAGTCCGATCTGGTCATAGTGGCCGCAAGGCCGGGAATGGGCAAGACGGCTTTTGCTCTTAACGTCGCACTGAACGCCGCGGAGAAGGGCAAGGCGAACGTGCTCATCTTCAGCATGGAGATGTCCAAGGAGCAGCTCGGACAGAGACTCATCTCCATGAAGGCGAACGTCGATATGGACAGCATAAGCAAAGGAAATCTCCAGCAGGACAACTGGAACGAGATAATCGTGGCGTCGGAGGCGATCGGAAAGTGCAACATCAACATCGACGATACACCAAACCCGACAGTATATGAGATAAGGAACAAATGCAGGCGCATGAAAGCTGATCAGGGACTTGACCTGATCGTCGTGGACTACCTGCAGCTGATGATCGGAAAGGCAGAGAATGTAGTACAGGAGGTCAGCCAGCTGACAAGATCTTTCAAGCTTATCGCAAGAGAGATAGACTGTCCGGTCATACTGCTGTCACAGCTTTCCAGACTTCCGGACCAGAGGGTGAACAATCACAGGCCGGTGCTCTCGGACCTGAGAGATTCCGGATCGATCGAGCAGGACGCCGACATCGTGCTTTTCCTTTACAGGGACGATTATTACAACAAAGAGTCAGAGAAGCCGGGTGTGTGCGAGGTGAATGTCGCCAAGCACAGAAACGGTCCTCCGGGGGTGGTGGACCTTACCTGGGTGGCGCGGTACACCAAGTTTTCGGACAAATCTGACAAGGCATAAAAAAGGGAAACGGGAACAGAGATGGAGTTTATCAAAAGCAAGATCAAGGATTTCTATCTACTGGACACAAAGATAGAGAACATATTCATCAGTGAATATCTTCCAGCGGCGCCGGGAGATTATGTCAAAGTGTTCCTTTACGGCTATATGTATGCGGAACACGGACTGTCACAGACGATGAAAGAAATGTCCAGACAGCTTGGCATCAGCGAGAATGAGATCGGGAAAGCCTGGAACTACTGGGAGAAATACGGCGTCGTCAGAAAGCATTATCTTGACGATGAAAGCAGGCTGGACTTCTCCGTGGAATTCGTGAGCCTGAAAGAGCTGATGTACGGCAAGGCACAGGCACAGGTGCAGGAGGCTTCAGAAAAACCGGAGACCAATATATTCGGTAATGAAGAGGTAAAGAAGCTCTTTGACGAGATAGAAGCGATGCTTGGAAGGAACATGAGCTCGACTGAGCTTACAGAGATCCTTTCATGGATCGAGGATGATAACATCGCGCCGGAAGTCGTGCTCTACGGCTTCACTTATTCGATCAGCAAGAACAAAGCGAGCATAAGGTATATCAGCAAAGTCGTTCACGGATGGGCAGAGGATGGTCTGTATAACGTCGACGCGGTACGCGAGCACCTCGCAGACGTGGACAACCGCTTCTATGAATACAAGCGTGTAATGACCGCTCTCGGGATGCACAGGATGCCGACAGAGGCGGAGAAGCGCATGATGGACAGCTGGTTCGACGAGAAGGGCTTCAATATGGATAAAGTCCTGGAAGCCTGCGGGCAGACTGTCGGGATCACGACGCCGACGTTCAAGTATGTGAACGCCGTGCTTGAGAACTGGGCAGAGAAAGCAGAGGAAAGAGGCGCTGAGGTCAACAGCAGGACTGTTTCTCAGAGTACTCTGAACCAGTATTATTCATATCTTCAGGAGACTGAGAAGAGGGAAGCAGAAAAGCGAAGAGAAGAGGTATACAGCAGTCTTCCGAGGATCAAAGAGATCGACGACGAGATGAGCCGTCTCGGCGCAACGCTTTCCAAAGCTCTTCTTATGGGGAAGGAAAAAGGAAACGCGCAGAAAATAAGAGAGCATATGGACAGACTGGCGGAGGAACGCGCGGTCACGCTGACAGACGGCGGCTTTGCCATGGACTATACGGACATAAGATATAAATGCAGCAAATGCAATGATACAGGGATAACAGATCTGGGTGAGAGATGTACCTGCGTGGCCGAGAGAATGGAAGAAGCCGCGGCATGGGCAAGTACGCTGAACAGGAGATAAAGGACTGACAGGGGCGATATGGATAAGGCTGAAGAGCGGAGACAGAAAAGGATCAGATGGATCAACCACTTCAGAATGGCGGTTTTTGCTATCGTTATCATTCTGGCGGTCGTAGTTGGCATGTCTGTAAAGAATGTTCTTGAGCTGAGCCTGGAACAGCATAACCTGAAGAAAGAGAACGCGAGCCTTAAAGAGAAGAAGGCTGCGCTGGAGCAGGAGTTCCAGAACATAAACGACAAGAACTATATCGAAGAGCAGGCCAGAAAGCAGCTGAATATGGTCAAACCGGGAGAGATAGTGTATATCATCGACGGAGAGGATGAAGACGACTAGTGGATATCAAAGAGATCATCGTAGTGGAAGGCAGAGACGACACACAGGCAGTACAGCGGGCGGTCCGCTGCGAGACGATCGAGACGCACGGATTCGGCATGCCTGAGGATATGTGGAAAAGTCTGGATACCGCATACAGGAACAGAGGACTCATAATACTGACAGATCCCGACCATGCCGGAGACGGAATAAGAAAGCGAATAAAGGAAAGATATCCGGACAGCAAAGAAGCGTTCCTGCCAAGATCAAGAGCGATCAAAGGCAGAGACGTGGGCGTGGAGAACGCCAGACCTGAAGATATAAGGGAAGCACTCGCGAAGGCCAGAGCGGAGGAGGCAGACTCTGCAGGCGAGATAACGAGAGAGATGTTTGAAGAGGCCGGACTCGATGGAGTTCCGGGAAGCCGCAGAAGACGCGAGCAGACAGCAGATATATTAGGAGTGGCATACGGGAACGCCAGAGCGCTCCTTGCCAGGATCAATGCGTTTGGCATAACCCGGGAGGAATTCAATGAAGCTGTACGATCCATCAGTGATCAGGCTGATAAAGAATAAATATGGATTCAGGTTCTCTAAGAGCCTGGGTCAGAATTTTCTTACAGACAAAGACGTAATAGACCAGATCACAGAGGGCGCCGAAATAACCGGAGACGACCTTGTGATAGAGATCGGGCCCGGGATCGGCGTACTTACACAGGCTGCCGCAGAGAAGGCGGGGAAAGTCGTATCTGTAGAGATAGACAGGGATCTGATAGAGATCATGAAATTCACACTTGATGGTCTCGATAACGTCAAAGTAATAAACGATAATATACTCAAGACAGATATAGCGGAGATAATAAGACAGGAAAAGGGAGACCTTACAGGGGTCAAAGTCCTTGGTAATCTCCCGTATTACATCACTACTCCGATCATCATGAAGCTTCTGGAAGACAAGCCGGGAGCTGACAGCATCACAGTTATGATGCAGAAGGAAGTTGCAGACAGACTCATAGCGGGACCGGGCAGCAAAGTATACGGTGCCGCCAGTGTTTCTGTGCAGTACTATTCTGAAGTGACGAGGATCGCAGATGTCAGCAGGACATCATTCATGCCTCAGCCAAAAGTCGATTCAGCAGTGCTCAGACTGGACGTAAGGGAAGAACCTGCAGTGCATCCTGTAAGCGAGAAACATTTCTTCGGAGTGGTGAGAGCGGCTTTCAGCCAGAAACGTAAGACGCTTCTTAATTCACTCGGCGCCACAGGGGCCTCGAAGGAAGTGATACGTGAGGCGCTCGGTGAAGCCGGGATAGACGAAAAGAGAAGAGCGGAGACACTCAGTCTGGAAGATTTCGCGAGAGTGTCAGACGCTTTGGAAAACAGAGGATTCTGATATGTTTGACTTTTTTAGATCAGGCCAGAAGAAAACAGAAAACGTGGAGCCGTCGGTTGAGCGCCGGGAAACTGCCGCAGACACGGCGGAAGAGAGCATGGGTGCGCGCGAAAGTGCCGGCGAGATGCTCGATCTGGAGGAGATACGTCTTAATGAAGAGGAGCTCCAGAGCGAGGCAGAGGCTCAATATGAGAAGCAGGAAGTGTTACTGGCCGAAAAACACAGGAATGCAGGTAAAAACAAGAATACGCATAAAGAAACAGAAGGGGCGAAGACTACGCCGGAGCGTAAAGTGCTCGGCAACACATTCGTTCTTTGTTTCATCGTGGCTGTTCTTATAAATCTCTTCACCGAGACTATTGCGAGACAGTCACAGTTCCCTTCAGGCGGATTCATTTACCTTGTTGAGCAGCCGCTCGTCTTTCTTGCAAACACATTGATAATATATGCTACGCTGACGATAGCGGCGCTTTTCAAGAGGCGTGTTTTCGCCGCGGCGATCGTGGCTTCCGTATGGATACTTATTGCGATCGCCAACGGAGTCATCCTGCTGCAGCGTATGACGCCGTTCAACATGAAGGATATGACAGCGTTCGCAGACGGTATAACGCTGATAACGAATTATTTCTCCGTAACACAGCTGATCGGACTGGGTGTTGGCTTTGTGGCGGCTGTCGTGATATTCACGCTTCTGTTCATAAAAGGCCCGAAGCGTAAGAAGGTACACAGGGTCCGGGCGCTTATCGGGATAGCCGCTTCATGGGCAGTCATGCTTGCGGTCGTTCTGGGGCTGATACACATCGGCGTGCTGTCCACTTTCTTCGGCAGCCTCCCGTATGCATACAGGGACTACGGCGTGCCGTACTGTTTCACCAACACTTGGCTCAACACGGGTATCCATAAGCCTGCCGGCTATACAGAGGCAAAAGTGAAGAGCCTTATCCCGGATGAGTATCTTTCCGCGAACAAAACCATAGAACTGGGGGATGAAGACATTTCGACAGACGATGAGGACAAGCCGAACATACTGTTCCTTCAGCTTGAATCGTTCGTAGATCCGATGAAGTTCACGCATATAGCGTTCAATAAAGATCCAATACCGTATTTCAGATCTCTCATGAAAAAGTATTCATCGGGCAGCCTTACAGTGCCGGCATGCGGAGCAGGAACGGCGAACACGGAATGTGAGTTCATGACAGGACTCTCGATGCATTTCTTCGGTCCGGGCGAATATCCGTTCAAATCAGTGCTGAGTGACCAGCCGGTAGAGAGCGTGGCGAGAGACCTTAAGAGCATAGGGTACGCCGCTCACGCGATACACGATCACAGAGCCCTCTTCTACAACAGGAACGAGGTCTTTGCCAATATGGGATATGACACTTTCACTTCGCTGGAATATATGAGCGACGTTCAGAGAACGCCGAAAGGCTGGGCGAAGGATATGATACTCACGCCTCAGATCATGAACGCACTCAGATCGACTAAGCAGAAAGATTACATTTATACGATATCAGTACAGGGACACGGACAGTATCCCGCTGAGAAGCTCCTGGCCGATCCTGACATTATCGTGACCAAAGCGCCGAGCGACGCGGCCAAGAATAAATACGAATATTTTGCGAATGAAGTCCATGAGATGGACAACTTCGTAAAACAGCTCACAGAACAGCTGTCAAAATATGATGAAAAAGTCATACTGGTAATGTACGGAGACCATATACCGGCTCTGGATATAACAGAAGAGAACTACGATGCCAAAGACCTCTTCCAGACGCAGTATGTAGTCTGGAGCAATTATGAGATGGAGAAGAAAGATCAGGACATCGCGGCTTACCAGCTGTCAGCGGAGATCCTTGACAGAGCCGGTATACACGTCGGTACGACGACGATATATCACCAGACACACGATCATGACAAGGCAGGGTATCTCAGCGGTCTGAAGATGCTCGGCTATGATATGATCTACGGTAAAAACTATATCTACGGCGGAAAGAATCCTTTCAAGGCTTCCGATATGAAGCTTGGAGTCAAGGATATAGTGATCGATAAAGTCGTGGAAGTCGGAGGCAAGTACTATATCAAGGGAAAGAACTTTACAGAGTTCTCCAAGATATCGCTCGACGGGAAGCCGCTTGATACAGTCTATCTGAGCTCGAGCCTGCTTGGACTGCTTCAGAACGTGGATCCGGCTGACGCCTCACGGATGAAGGTAAGCCAGATAGACAGGAACACAAGTACTATAATAAGCACCACAGAATAATATAGACCCTGATTGTTTTTGAGAAAGAAGTGAGACGAGGTGAAAAAGGCAAAAAGAAGACATACGAAAAAGCCCTGCGGCAAATGTGCCGCAGGGTATTTTTTCTACTGCTTTGGAAGACCGGCTTCAATGTAGCCCTCAAGCTCTTCCAGCGGTATCTTTCTGAGTCCGCATTTTCCGGGTGCCTCAGGCACCACCACTGTCACGTCATCTGTCCGGACTTTTTTGTCGTTTTTCGCATACTCCAGTATCTTCTCCGCGGAGTATGGCACGTCGAGATCAAAGCCCATCCCGGCGAGGTCGCTTTCGATCTTACCTGCTGCGTCAAAGTCGCAGAGTCCCATTGCAAAAGCTGCTCTGGCTTCGCAGACCATTCCTCTCGCCACGGCATGTCCATGAGGGATCGCATAGTCTGACAGCTTCTCTATGCTGTGTCCGAAAGTGTGTCCGAAGTTGAGCAGCTGTCTTTCCCCTGTGTCGCGCTCGTCTTTCTCGACCACACTTTTCTTGACGGTAACGCTTCGCTCTATCACGACTTCCAGCTTATCATATACACTTTCGGTCAGTTCACCGCCGGATTCCCTGATCTCGGTCATTATCTCTTTTACAGGCGCTGCCAGTTCCATATCTCCTATCATCGCGCTCTTGTAGCTCTCAGCCGATCCATCGAGCATCTCGGAAGGGGAAAGCGTCCTGAACGTCGAGTAGTCGCACAGAACAAGAGACGGCTGCCAGAACGCGCCGCACAGGTTTTTGCCCTTGCCGAGGTCGACCGCGGTCTTTCCGCCGACGGAGCTGTCGACTGCCGCGAGATAAGTCGTAGGGATCTGGACGTATCGGATCCCGCGGAGATATGTCGCCGCGGCGAAGCCTGCCATATCACCAGTAACGCCGCCGCCGAGCGCTATCACTACGTCGCTCCTGCTGAGCCCCGCTCTCGCGATCTGTTCAATGATGGCGCCGTACGATTCCAGATCTTTGTTCTCTTCACCCGCCGGAAACTCGATGAGGGTCACGTCAAAGCCCGCGTCTGAAAGAACCTCAGATACCGTGCCCGCGTAAAGACCCGCGACATTGCTGTCTGTTACAAGCGCCGCGTGGCAGGGACCGGTCATGTCGAGAATATATCCGGCTGCGTTTTCAAGCAGTCCTGAGCCTATTACCATTTCATATGGCCGGCCTGTTTCTATAGAAATTTTTTTCATATGAAAGACCTCTATGATATAATACTGATGTACCGATTTTATCATAATTATATGTGTTTTTCAAAAAAGGGCAGTAATGGGGAGATATAAGAAAGCGCTTACGGCGCTGATAGTTATTATTGTTGTTTTTGCCGCGGCTGTAGTGGGCATGTCGTACTGGATAAACCGCACGATGATAGACCGCGGCGTTGAATATACGGTCACATCGCAGACTTCAGAGAAGATCAGGATCGATGCTGAGGAGAAGGCCAGGATAAAGGAGCTGGACCCGGAATGCGCGATCGTGCTCGGGGCGGGCCTGAACGATCCGGAGACTCCGTCTATGATGCTCAAGGACAGGCTGGACCTGGCGGTGTATATGTACAGACATAAGCTTGTCCCGAAGCTCCTGCTCACAGGAGACAACGGGCAGGTACATCATAACGAGATACACGTGATGCTTAATTACTGTCTGGACGCCGGCGTTCCGTCGGAAGATATATTCTGCGATCACGCGGGATTCTCGACATATGAGAGCATGTACAGAGCAGACTATATATTCCGCGTTGAGCGCGCGGTTGTCATCACGCAGTATTATCACCTGTTCCGGGCGCTTTGGCTTGCCGACGGCTTCGGAATAGAGGCGCTGGGAGCAGCTTCAGACCAGCAGCAGCCGTATCCGCATCAGAAGTACAGGAACGACCGCGAGAACCTTGCGAGAGTGAAGGATTATTTCATGCTCACAGTCAAGCCGAAGCCGAAATATCTGGGCGATACGTTTCCGATCACGGGAGACAGCGGCGAAGAAACTCATGGAGAATAAAAAGAGCAGCGGAGGCTGCCGTAACAATGAGAGGAAGATTCGGAAAGGGAAAACTTGAGATCACGCCTCAGCTTGCGTTCTACGGAGTCAAGCTTGTATTCAGAGTTGCCGTCGTGATAAGTGTCTGGGCGCTGTACCTGACGCACCGTGAGCTGATAAAGGTTTATATGGAACAGCCTTTTTACAAAGGCATAACGATAATACACGTCATCTGGTTCGCCTTCATGGGCATCATGACGCTGCACCTGCTGTCAGACACTCATATAGTCGACAGACTTACTATGGCGATAAGGAAATCCAGGGAAGATGTGTACGTCCCTGTGAAAGATTACGACAGGCTGGAGCTTCTGGAGTATGTCCAGGATATGAATCTGAGGTCCTGGAAGGTAATGCTTGTCTGGCTCGGACTTAACGCGGTCATTGGACTTCTCTGTGTGTTTGATATATTCCACACGGAAGAGCTGCTCATGTGTACGGTGACATTCTATCTATGTGATTATATCTGCATCCTGTTTTTCTGTCCGTTCCAGACTTTCATCATGCACGACAAATGCTGCGTGAACTGCAGGATCTACGACTGGGGCCACTTCATGATGTTCACGCCCATGCTGTTCATCAAGAACTTCTACAGCTGGAGCCTGTTTTTCATGTCATGCATCGTGCTTCTTCACTGGGAGCTGATATATGCCGCTCATCCGGAGCGCTTCTGGGAAGGATCCAACAAAGTCCTCAAGTGTGTCAACTGTAAAGACAAGACCTGCCAGATAAAGAATCTGGTAAGCGGTAAAGGCCTGAAAGCAGGCGTTACAGACCGGCCTTAAGACATCATGCTGAGACCGTTCTGGATGGTCGACGGTATCTCTTTTTCTATATCCATAATATCCTGTCTGGAAAGGTCCTTCGTTTCGATCGGAGGATGGAACATGACTTTGATCGTTGCAGGCTGATGATAACCTTTCTCCTCGAAACACTTGTAGCTCCCGGAAATAGAGACCGGCACTATAGGAGCCTTCGCCTTGGTTGCGAGCTTGAAGCTTCCTGCCTTGAATTTACCCATCTTCGGTCCGCGGCTCCTCGTTCCCTCCGGGAAGATAGCCAGGTTATACCCCTTCTTTACCAGGTCGATCCCCTCACGCATGCTTTTCAGCGCTTCCCTGTTGTCGCCGCGCTTGATGAAGAGGCCGCGTATAAGCTTTATCCATTTACCGAGGTAAGGGACCTTCTCGAGAGAATCTTTGGCTATGAACCCTATCTGCCGTCCGTCGAGAGCGACGATAAGGGCGACGATATCCGCATAGCCCTGATGGTTTGCGATATAGACACAGCCGTCCTGCTCGGGGATGTTCTCCGGGTTCTCGACTTCAATAGTAAGGCTGAATTCATCTGCGACTTTGTTTGCCCATATCTTTATATCTTCACCTATCACTTCGCGCTCTTTTACCGGATCACCGGCTTCACGCGCTTCCAGTATGCCTTTGCTGTATCTGTCCAGACTGCTGATCGATCCAAGGACCTTGATCAGAGTCGGTATGTTTCTGAGTATTGCCATCTCTCTGTCCTCCTGCCTATATTATAGCATGTGTTGTGCGTTTTTGGGACAGGTCGGAAAAAGACGTTTTCACTTCAGCACGGGTACTATATAATATAAGCAGGCATAAATAAGGAGACAAAAATATGAAATTCAAAGTAAAGATCGAAGAAGAAGACTATATACGCTATAATATTTACATCACATTCCATTCCAAAGCCGGACGCGGCGCTCTGTTTCGGGGAAGGATATTCGGACTGGCCGTGTCGCTCCTGGCGCTTTTCATCATGTTCATCGCCGGCGCGGATAAGATGTTCATTATGACGGAGGCAGCGTTCCTTGCGGTCTTTTCGCTTATCTGGTTCTTCGTATATCCGCATTTCGCTAAGAAGAGCATTCGGAAGCAGATCCTTAAGCTCAAGGAAGAGGGAAGACTCCCGTATGAGAGAGAAACCTTGCTCGAATTCAGGGACGACGAGATATATGAAGAGCTCGCCGATGGAACAAGGCACGTTCCTTATTCAGACATCATAAGCGTAGAGGAAAACGACGAATATATTTATCTACGGAAGGGAGTCCAGGAAGCGATACTGATACCGGAGAAGTATCTTACAGTACCCAGGGCGACGTTCGTGGATTTCATGAAAGACAAGATCAAAGGGAAGGCAGGAGAATAGAGGCATTATGGATAAGTACCCTGACAGCGCTGCAGTACAAGCTGACCACAGAAATACTTACTTATTGAGACTTATCATAGCCGCGGCGGCCTTTGCGGTATTTTGCCTGCTGCATTATCTCTATACAGAGGAGATGCTGGGAGACTTTGATGAGACCATCGGAGAAGCGGTAAGGAGCCTGAGAGCTCCTGCGCTGGATCCTTTTCTGAAAAATATCACGTTGCTCGGCAACTGGCAGTGCCTCGTCGGGATCGGCATAGTGATCCTGGTCATGAATCTGACCCGCTGGCGTAAGGCCGACTGTTATTACGCGATCAGTGCTGCGCTCATCAACCTTGGATTATATCAAATACTGAAACACACGATAAAAAGACCGCGCCCCGACAGCCTTCTATGGCTGATCGAAGAGCACGGCTATTCACTTCCAAGCGGCCATTCCATGAACAGCATATTCTGTTATGGCATCATGCTGTATCTGATATGGAGGAATACGGACGATAAGAAGATCCGCACTTTCATGACTGTGCTTCTGTGTCTTATCCCTCTGCTTGTCGCGTTCTCGCGGATCTACTGCGGAGTCCATTATCCGAGCGACGTCCTCGCGGGGCTCTGCATGGGCCTCGGGATGCTTATGGTAATGACTGTCCTGATCGATGAGATCATCCTCAGGCAAACCATTTCAGGCCGAAGAAAGCGCTGATCTGGCCGAGCAGCACCATCACCATGACAGGCGGCACGATCCACCTTATACAGAAGTCAAAATACTTTCTCATACCGGTATGTTTACTATTAAGGGATATCTCATCGTCGAGATATCCTCTTTTTATCCATCCGAACAGTATCGCGGCGAACAAAGCGCCTATCGGCATTATCGTTCCTTCTGACAGCAGATCAAAGGTATCGAGCCATGTGCTCTGATTGAATATCTGCGGAAAGCCGTGGCTTCCAAGTCCGTCCAGCGAAACGAAGACGCCCTCAACGAGAGCGAATAAACCGCACAGCAACGTGATCACCACTCTGTTGGAATAGTGGAAACGATGTTCGCAGATATCAAGCGAAGTGGAAACGATCGCTTCCAGAACTGAGACCGCAGATGTGATAGCGGCAATGAAGACAAGAATATAGAACGCCATGCCGAACAGAGGACCTGCCGCGCCCATGCTTGAGAACACGGTCTGAAGTGTTACGAACAGCATGCCCGGACCCTGCCTCGGATCCAGACCGGCTGCGAATACCGCCGGTATCGTGGCAAATCCCGCAAGAAGGGCTGCCAGTGTGTCTGCCAGAGGAATAAGGATCGCGCTTCTCGGAAGGTCGTCTTTTTTACTTACATATGAGCCGTATGTGACGGTTATTCCCATGCCGAGTGAGAGCGAGAAGAACATCTGGCCGCCTGCGGATGAGATCGTGTTTATGATCCCCTTAGGCGTGAACAGCTTCCAGTCAGGAACAAGCATGAATTTCACACCTTCCATCGCGCCCGGAAGCGTAACAGCCCTCGCGATCACGATGAGCATCATAATGAATAGGGCAGGCGTCGCGACGGTTGAAAAGCGCTCTATGCCGCCCCTTATCCCCATCGCTATGATGAATATGATAAGAAGTACGAATATAACTGTATATACGGTGCTCTCCACCTGATCCTGATAGAAAGATGCAAAATACGCCTCACTGTCGGCACCGTTCACGCCCAATGGCGCGTGGAGAAGGTCTCCGAGATTAGCGACCAGATACTTGATCGTGTATCCGCCGAGCATGGAATAGAATCCGATAATGAAGAGAGGCGCTAGCCAGCCGAGCAGACCGATGAATGAAGCTCTCCGGTCCACAGATCCATAGGCATAAAGCACGCCCTTTCCTGATTTGCGGCCGACCGCGAGCTCCTGGAGCGTCACGACCACGCCGACCAGAAATACAAGTATCAGGTAGATCAGCAGGAAGATGAAGCCTCCGCCTTTACCCATTTTATAAGGGAACCCCCAGAGGTTCCCTAATCCGATAGCTGCGCCTACAGTAGCCATGAGGAAGCCGAAAGTGCTTCCCCACTGGCCTTTAGTGTTTTCTTTTTTCATGCATGTCCTCTGCTGTCTGTTTATGTTATCTCCACTTTATCGTATACAGTCCGCTGGCGCTCCCGGTGCTCGTGACCTTGACATAGACTTTTCTTGTCTTTCCGGTCCAGAGTCCGAAGTAATATGTCTGTTCATCATTGTTGAGCAGACAGCTCTTGGAAGCCGCGATATATTTACCGTTCTTCTTGGTCTTGTAGCGGAACGCGAATGTTACTCCGCCTGCAAGGTCGCGGTTGTTTGTGACCGCTTTGACGGTGATCTTGCTCTTTGTCTTATTCGCTGATTTCTCTGGAAGGTCGATCCTGTACCACCTTGTGGTCTGTGCTACCGGCTCGAATATTCCCTTTGCTGCTGCCTTGCGCGCGATAGTTGACGCGCTTGATTTGGTTTCCCCGTAAGATGCGGTCTTGACGGCGGTGTAATCCGCAGTGATCTTATAAAGTTCTGACGAGCTTCTCACGCCGATGTAGTATACGCCTTTCGTCACGCCGTATGTCGTCGCGAAGCCGAGCCCCTTGATCAGATGCTCTTCACCGGACATGTAGGAGCTTCCCTTCTTCAGCTGTATCTTACTGTAACCGTGATACAGGTAGCTGGCGTCTTTAACTGACACCCTGAGTGTGCCTGTGCCCGGGACTTCTATCCTGTAGTAAAGGATCGAGGTGTTGTCTGCGAAGCTGGTCCCGAGTCTCGGTACGCCGTTCTTAAGATCGCCGCCTGCGGAAAACTGCTGGACAGAATACGAAGCACCTTTATTGACGCCGTGCAGATACAGATAATATGTACCCTTCGTCTTTACCTGCACAGTGAACGTTTTCTGCTGACCGAGCCCGGCAAGCGCCATCTCACCGTTTACTGCCTTGTTGAGCTTATGCTTTCCGGCTTTCTGGATCTGTGCGAACACCCAGCTGTCATTGTCCTTCACGGTGATCACGGCAGTTCCGGCCTTCAGCGTCATCTTGATCGTCTGTTCGTTTCTGGTCGTGGTGCCGCTTACTACAGATGCCGCGTGTGTCTCGTCAACAAAAAATGCGCACATCAAAAGAAGAAAGATGCACACACAGAAAATGGTCACTGCTGACCTTGTCATTTTGTTATTCATACTCTTCTCCCTGTGACCGCGCCCGGATACAGTCCGGTACCTTATGGCGGTCTATTATTCCCTTACATTAAATTATAGTAAACTCAATGGAAAGCGGTCAACCGTAAGAATCTGAGTTTTTCCTCAGATTCTGCGATTTATCTGTACAAAACGTTAAAAAAAGCAGATATACCGTGAAAATCCCCAACATGTACGGTCAGACGGCAGCTGCGACCACAAGTGTGTTTTTGTGTTTTTGGGGACGGTTCCGAAAAACACACTTATTGACACAGTCCGAAAACAGGGTAGAATGTGATAAGGGCCGTGGCCTGGATCTGCCGCGGCGAGACTTGTAAGAGGAGATTGAAATGTCAGATAACAGAGAGAAAAAGCCGATACTTCTTGTCATGGCGGCAGGAATGGGAAGCAGATACGGCGGCCTGAAGCAGATAGATCCCGTAGGGAATCACGGTGAAGTCATTCTTGATTTTTCACTTTACGACGCGATGCTCGCGGGATTCGAAAGGGTCGTTTTTGTTATAAAAGAGCAGAATGAAGAGGATTTCCGTAAACTCATTGACGGCAGAGCGGGCAAATATCTGGACGTGAAATACGCGTTCCAGAAAATGGATGACATCCCGGAAGGATACGATATACCGGAAGACCGTGTAAAGCCGTGGGGCACGGCGCACGCAGTATACAGCGCGCGCGAATATATCGACGCGCCGTTCTGTGTGATCAACGCGGACGACTATTACGGACCGGGGGCCTTCCAGACTATATATGAGTTCCTGGAGAGCAGGGCGGAATGTGAGGCTGAAGAGAGCGGATCATGCCCGGATGAGAAAGAGCAGTATGCGATGGTGGCATTCCAGCTGGATAAGACGCTTACCGAGAACGGCCACGTCGCGAGAGGTGTGTGTGAAGTATCAGATGAAGGGATATTGAAGACGGTGACAGAAAGAACGAAGATCATGTGGCGGCCGGAAAGCGACGTAGACGGCGCTGCAGATGATACTTCAGAGAAAGGGCTGCCGGATGATGAAGCGCCAAGGGTACCGGCGTACACTGAAGACGACGGGAAAACGTGGAACAGACTTTCTGAAGACACACCGGTGTCGATGAACTTCTGGGGCTTCAGCCGGTCTTTCATGGATGCGGTGGCAGACGGCATGACCGACTTCATGGAGACAAAGTTCAGGGATGATCCCCTGAAGGCAGAATATTTCCTTCCGACTGTGGTCGAGCGCATGATAGGCAGCGGTAAAGCCGAAGTGAAAGTCCTGCGTTCATCCGACAAATGGTACGGCGTGACATATAAAGAAGATAAGGAAACTGTGGTGAATGCGCTGCAGTCGATGAAGGATAAGGGATTCTATCCGGAAAAACTCTGGAAATAGTCCCGGTGCATGCAATGAAAAAACGGAGAAGTGTGGCGAACACCTCTCCGTTATTTTTATGCAGATTTCTTTTAGTCGACCCTGTCCGTTACAGGATGCGGCTTACTGCTATTCAGCTGTGTATGGGAGCAGCGCAACGATGCGGGCTCTCTTAACTGCTGTCGTGATCTGTCTCTGATGCTTGGCGCATGTTCCGGTGATTCTTCTAGGAAGGATCTTACCTCTTTCTGTCACGAAATTCTGCAGTCTGTCTACATCTTTATAGTCGATGACGATCGACTTGTCGGCACAGAACTGGCAGACCTTGCGTCTTCTGTTCATGCCGCTCATGTGTCTTCTGTTTTCCATATTCACTATCTTCCTTTCCTACTAATGAAGCATGTGTCCCGTGTGAAGGCTGTGCCTAGAACGGAACATCTTCATCGATCGCTTCGAAAGAATCAGGCATGTCGTCGTCAGGCTGTGAGGTCTGTGGAGCCTGGGCCTGCTGCGGAGCCGGTGCAGCCTGCTGCTGATAGCCGTCTCTCTGATAGCCCTGTCCGCCCTGACCGTTCTGTCCGCCCCAGTCGATGAACTCGACGCGGTTTGCAACGACGTCTGTAGTATAGACTGTTTCGCCGTTCTTGTTCTGATAGCTTCCTGTCTGGATCCTTCCCTGGATCGCTACAAGTCTGCCTTTCTTCAGATACTTTTCACAGGTCTCAGCCTGTCTGCCGAAAACTGTGATCCTCGGGAAATCGGTCTGTCTTTCGCCGCCGTCCTGACGCTGCGGTCTGTCGATCGCGATCGTGAATGATGCTACGGCCATCTGTGAGCCCGATGTATAACGGACATCAGGATCTCTTACCAGCCTGCCGATCAATTCAACACTGTTCATAATGACCTCGATTCTAAAAAAACACCCTCCGGCTTACTTCTCATCTTTATTGATGATCATATGTCTGATTACCGCGTCAGAGATCTTGAGCCTTCTGTCAAGTTCCTTTGGAAGCTCAGGTTCTGCCTGGAACGGTAACACGACATAGTAGCCTTCGGTGTTCTTCATGATCGGGTATGCGAGCTTTCTGATTCCCCAGACGTCAGCTTCTCCGAGCTCTCCGCCGTTTTCGGAAATTATGCCTTTGACCTTCTCGATCTCTGCATCCTTCTGCTCCTGCTCGAGCTTAGGATCGATAATGAACATCAATTCATAATTTGTCATGTTTTTCACCTCCCCATGGACTAAATGGCGCCACCTTGGTAATGGCGCAGAGATATTTTCTTCTGCACGCTTCATCAAAAACAAAAGCGCGCTTTATTATTATACCCGAGCACCGCAGCGATTGCAAACACTTTTTTTGTGCCGCATTCCCGTTACCAGACTGCCGGAAAAGGCGATTCGATAACGATCCACCCCGGTTGGTATACGTCCGGATTTGGTGGTATACTGATAACACCAATCAAGAGATCTGATAAAGGGAAACGGACGCATGAAAAACGTAAGCAAAAAACCATTTCTGGCACTGATCGTTATGATCGTCGTTACGGCACTCACTCTGTCCCTTGCAGGGTGTGGTCCGGGCCAAAGCAAAGGCTCAGCTGACGGTGCGGCGCAGGAACCCGCACAGGAAGAGCCGGGCGAAGCGCAGGATCCAGAAGCCAAAGATCCTCTAGAGGAAGCCAGGGATAATAAGCAGGAGGCACAGAAAGTGAATACAGACAATATTACGATAAACACTCAGAGCAGTATCAGGATAGAAGGGTCGAAGACGATCTACATCGATCCATATAAGCGGACAGAGGCTCCGCACGACGCGGACCTGATCCTGATCACACACGCGCACTACGACCATTTCGATGAGCCGTCGCTAAGGAATGTATGCGGCGAGAAAACATTTATCATCTGTCCAGATTCCATGAATGTGGAGGTGGAGCACCTGGATCTGAGAGAAAAGGGACGCTTTGCAGTCGGACCGGATACTGTTACGAAGAATATGGAGGGACTAAAGGGTATCACGATCGAGGCAGTGCCTGCATACAACCTGAACAAGAATTTCCATCCGAAGGCGAACGGCTGGGTCGGCTATGTCATCAAGATGGACGGCGTGACATACTATGCGGCCGGCGATACCGACGCGCTCCCGGAGCTGGAAGGCGTGAAGTGCGACATCGCTTTTGTTCCTGTCGGAGGCACATATACGATGACAGCTGAAGAGGCCGCCGGACTCATCAACAAAATCAAACCTGAGATCGCGGTGCCGATCCACTACGGGACGATCGTAGGTACAGCGGCAGACGCAGACACATTCAAGGCAGCGGTGAACAGCGGCATCAAAGTAGTTACAAAAGTCGAAGACGCGAAATAAGAACGGTTACACGAAATGGCAGATAAAAACAGCAAAAGCAGAAAAAAAGGCGGCGCGGTATATCTGATCATCATTGTCATACTTCTCTGCGTGATAGCGTTCAGCCTGTATAACATAGGAAAGATCCTGTTCGGCTACTGGGAAGGACGCAGCACGTACACCAGGATCGCAGAAGAGGCCGGCGCAAGACCCGGCAGGGACGATGTCGAGGTGGAGTTTGAAAAACTCCGGAAAAAGTATCCGGACGTCAAGGCCTGGCTCTACAGTAAGGGGACGATCATCAATTATCCGGTCGCGCAGGGCAAAGACAACGAGTGGTACCTCCACCACACGTTGGACGGTAAATGGAACGGAGCAGGGACTTTGTTCATCGACAGAAACAACGAGAAGCCGTTCGGGGAATTTCTGACAGTTATCTATGGGCACCACATGAGAGACGGCTCCATGTTCGGGTCGCTCGTCAAGTACCGCGATGCAGAATATTATCAGAAGCACAAGGTGCTGAAGCTTTACACGCCGAAGAAGAAATATGATATCCATGTGATCGGCGGATGCACGATCCCGGGAGACAGCGACAGATACAAGTTCGGTTTCAAGGATGAAGAGGATAAGCAGGAGTATCTCGACTGGATCGCGATGAACAACGAAGTCGCGGCGCAGGACAGCGCAGCTGCAGACGACCGGATCGTCATGCTCAGTACCTGCACATACGAGTTCGACGACGCGAGGTTCGTCCTGTTCGGAGTGCTCAGACAGTAATTAGGCGATATAGAACGCAATTAGGCGATGAAGCTGTGATTGCAACTGATACAGCTTCGGAAGCGGCATAAAAACAAAGCAAAAGCCATCGGAAAGGGATGATTCCATACCGGTGGCTTTTTATATGCAAAGTCGTGCTTTAAATGCTGTTAATGTCTAGTCTTCCTTGATCGTTCCGTCAGGATTGAACAGCGGAAGCTTCTCCAGGAATACGATGTCGTCTCTTTCTGCTGAATCGCCTTCAGCCAGGACTGCCATCTTTCCTACGATGTTTCCTTCTACCTGGTTCACCAGAGTCTCCATGGACTTAAGTGACTCGCCTGTGCTGATAACGTCGTCTACAATGAGTACGCGGCGGCCCTTGAGCTGCTCTGCGTCTGACTCCCCAAGGCAAAGTGTCTGTATATGATCAGTTGTGATGGAATCGACCTCAGTCTCAATGACGTTAGTCATGTAAAGTTTGCTTCCCTTGCGGAGGACCAGATAATCTTTACCTGACTGACGAGCCATCTCGTATGCCAGAGGAATACCCTTTGACTCGGCTGTTACGATGATGTCGAATTCAGGAGCCTGCTTAAGAAGTTCCTCAGCTGTCTTGACCGTGATCTCCACATCGTCAAACATTACAAATCCGGCAATGTAAAGGCTGTCGTTTACCGGGCAAAGAGGAAGCTGTCTCTTGAGGCCCGCGATTTCCATCTCATAAAACATTTTATTACGTTCCTTTCTTTGATATGAAATTTTCAACAAATTGATTATACTACTGATTCTCGGGTTGTTTCAAGGGGGAGGCCGGTTATATAATAGACAGGTAATTATCAAAACCCATAAAAGTTATTATTAGAAAGAGAGAAACTGATGGAGAATTTTTTTAAGCTAAAAGAGCATGGCACTGATGTAAAGACGGAGATCTCGTCAGGACTTACGACCTTTCTCGCGATGGTCTACATCCTTGCGGTCAACCCGAGCATTCTGTCGGCATCCGGAATGGACACACAGTCCATCTTCACGGCGACATGTGTATCCGCCGCGATCGGCTGTTTCCTGATGGCGTTCCTCGCGAACTACCCTGTAGCGCTTGCGTCCGGCATGGGACTTAACGCGTACTTCGCCTACACTGTCTGCGGGCAGCTTTCCGAGGCCGGGATCGAAGAACCATACAAAGTCGCGCTTGTCGCGATCCTGGTAGAAGGTATAATCTTCGTGCTTCTGTCGTTCACAAACTTCAGAGAGAAACTCGTCAATGAAGTACCGCAGAACATCAAGTATGGGATCACTGCAGGAATAGGTCTGTTCATTGCGTCTATCGGCCTGAAGAACGCGGGCATCATGGTATCGAATGATTCCACTTTAATGACGCTCGGCAACATGGCGACGCCGCAGGTCATCCTTCCGGTGCTTGGCATCCTGATCATCGCAGCGCTTACGCACTATAACGTCCGCGGGGCAGTCCTTCTCGGTATACTGGCAACATGGATCATGGGAATGATCGCCCAGGTGACAGGCTGGTATCAGGTAGATCCGGAAGTCGGAGCTTATTCGGTATTTCCGAGCTTTGACTTTTCCAACTTCGTCCCTGTAGACAAGCACATCTTTGCATTTGACTTCGAGTGGATCGGCGGCCACATTCTGGAATTTGCCGCAGTTATCTTCTCATTCCTTTTTGTAGATATTTTTGACACGGTAGGGACGCTGATCGGCGTCGCGGACAAGGGCAATCTGCTCGATAAAGACGGACATCTTCCGAACGCGAAGGGCGCTCTTCTCTCAGACGCTCTTGCTACGATCGCAGGAGCCTGCCTTGGCGCGTCAACAGTTACGAGCTACGTTGAATCCAGCGCAGGCGTCGCTAACGGAGGACGTACAGGACTTACCGCGGCGACGACTGGAGTTCTGTTCCTCGCGTCTCTCGTTCTTTCGCCGATATTCCTGGCGATCCCGAGCTTCGCTACTACCCCGGCTCTCGTATACGTCGGCTACCTCATGATCATGTCGATCAAGAACATCGATTTCAATTCTGATATCGCTGACGGTATCGGAGCGTTCATGGCGATCATCATGATGCCGTTCACAGCGTCGATCGCAGAGGGCATCATGTTCGGTATGCTGTCATGGGTCATCCTGAAGATCCTGACAGGTAAGGCAAAAGACATCTCAGTCGTAATGTGGATCTCAGCAGCGTTGTTCATGCTTTACGTCGTACAGCTGATACATCCGGCGTTCGGCTGATCCTGTCGCACGGTTGATCCATCTGAGCGTCCGGCTGATTCCCGGGCGTAAACACAATAGAAAATGAAAAAAGGACTGTTGCTTTTAGTGTTTATTCGGCACTTTATACAACAGTTCTTTATTTGTGTTTAGCGATCCTGATTTTTCGGATGAGATAGCTGTCAACGGTCCAGAATAAGCCATGGCGCTGGAACGCTGTTACCATACATTCTCGATTATCGTGGTAAGTTTCCGGCATTTTGTCCGAAATGAGCCATGGCGCTGGAACGATGTCACCATGCATCCTCGATTATCGTGGTAACCTCACAGCTACTGATCCGGAAGCTGTTTCATGGCGTCCAGCGTCTCGCTGAGCAGTTCGTCCAGCTCCCAGCCAAGCATGTCGGCGCCCTGCCTTATGACGTCGCGGGAACACCCCGCAGCGAATTTTTTATCTTTGAATTTCTTCTTCAGTGACTTCAGTTCCATGTCTTTGCATGACTTTGACGGGCGCATAAGCGCGGCTGCGCCTATGATGCCTGTGAGCTCGTCCACCGCAAACAGGATTTTCTCCATCTGGTGTTCAGGCACCACAGTGCTGCACTGACCATAGCCGTGCGAGCATACAGCGTGTATCAGCCGCTCATCGCAGCCTGCCTCGCGAAGCAGCTCGGGGGCTTTCTGACAGTGTTCCTCAGGCCACAGCTCAAAGTCAATATCGTGCAGCAGTCCGCAGAGTTCCCAGAAATCTGCCTCGTCGCCGTATCCCAGCTTCTCAGCCATAATACGCATCACACCGCCTACGGTCTTTCCGTGGTGGATATGGAACTCCTCTTTGTTATACTTCTTAAGAAGTTCAAGCGCCTCATCTCTTGTCATTTTTCATTACCTCCGGTTTTACAGTTCCGGCTCCGGCTTTCCTGTCAGGAAGCTGAGCCATAACGACGGCTGTGAATATCAGAGCCGCGCCGATATATTCATGCATCGCCATTCTCTCGCCAAGAACGATCATGCCGGTAAGAAGTGAGAATACCGATTCCATACACATTATTATTGCGGCCTGCGTGGGCTCAGAATGCTGCTGACCCACGACCTGGAGCGTGTACGCTACCCCACTCGACAGTATGCCCGCATACAGTAGTGAAGGAAGCACACTTACTATCTTGTCCAGGGAAGGTTCTTCGAAAGCGAACATGAAGAACAGGCTTATCACGCCGAGCGTAAGGAACTCGATGGACGAGAGCTTCACAGGATCGACCTTTGGAGCGAAGTGGTCTATACACATGATCTGGACCGCGAATCCGAAGGCACACGCGATAATGAACCTGTCGCCGTATGATATGCTGAGTGACTCACCGAACATGGACAGAAGATAGAGACCTGCCAGACCGATCAGGACCGCGGCCCAGGTAAGGCGCGGTACCTTCTTCCCCAGAACAACTGAGAACACCGGAACTATCAGGGTATACAGCGCGGTAATGAATCCTGTTTTTCCTATGGTCGTGAACAGGACTCCGTACTGCTGCAGCGACGACGCTATGAAAAGGATGACGCCGCAGCATATGCCGCCGATGAAGACCGTCTTGTTCCAGCTCATATCCGGCACGCCTTTATCGCTGCCTGACCGCGTTTCAGGACCATCAGAGCCGCTCTTTTTTCCCCGCAGTCTGTCCAGCACATAAATAACAGGCAGAAGGAATGTTCCGCCTATCAGAAAACGTATGCCGTTGAATGTGAATGTGCCGATCTGTCCGCCGTCTTTCTGCGCGAGAAAAGCGGTTCCCCATATGAAAGCCGCGAGCAGTATCAGCAGATTGCTTTTCAGTTGTTTGCTCATATCTACATTATATATTACAGTCTCAGCCGCAACAACGGGAAATGTACACAGCGCCTTTATTTTTCCAGCGCTGTCATTGCGGAGGAATATGCGAACTGGAGATTGTACCCTCCGGACTCCCCGTTTATGTCCAGCGCCTCACCGATGATACGGATATCCGAGGCCGCGTTGGTCTTCAGCCTCATCGACTTAAGGTCTATCTGATCCAGCGATACGCCGCCTGCGGTGACCATAGCGTCGTTCCAGCCGCCTGTCCCGCTTACAGAGTAACGGAAGCCTGTTATCCGGGAAACTATACGCCGAAGTTCTGAGACGCTGACAGAGGAAAGCTTTCTTTCAGGCGCGTCTATGACCTTGTTTACGAAACTTTTCGGAAGTCCTGTGACGGAAGAGATGTAATTACCGGTACCTGCAGTTGATCTGGGCTGGTCTCTAAGTACTCTTTCGAGCATGCTCTCTGAGTCCATGTCTGGACAGTAGTTTATGACTATCTCGTCGCCTGCGTTGACATATTCCGAAATATGCAGCATGGCAGGCCCGCTGAAGCCTCTGTGAGTTATCAAAGCCGCTCCGCGGGACGTATGCTTACCACAGGACACAGAGACGTCGGTGAAGCTGACTCCCGCCAGATCCTCATATTCGAAATCCTGTACATATACCGGCGCCAGAGCCGGCTTCAGAGATACTGTTGAAAGGCCCAGATCTCTTTCCAGTACTCCGAAGAAAGAACCGTCTGATCCGGTCGAGGGATATGACGATCCTCCTGTGGCTATGACCAGCTTTTCTGCTGTCAGCACAGAGCTGTCGGAGAGAGTGACACGGATCAGAGGACTCTCAGGAGCGGCTTCATTTATTCTCGTGACTTCGCACCCCGTGCGGATCTCCCATCCGCTTTGCCGCGCCGCAGATAAAAGAGCGTTCAGTATGTCAGAAGACTTCATAGACTTCGGGAACACCCTTCCGTCTGACTGCTCCGTAAGAGGAACGCCGAGTGATCTCATCATTTCCATCAGCTCAAGATTACTGTGTCTGTAGAGGCAGGTACGTATCAACTTCCCGTTTTTACCGTATCTCCCGATAAAGTCTTTGATCCGGCCTCCGTGAGTTATATTGCATGAGCCGCCGCCGCTCATCAGGATCTTCTGTCCCAGCCGGGGCGTTTTCTCAAGGATGACCTTGCGGCCGCTGATATGCAGGTCGTCACGCATGGCTTCACCCGCGGCGAAGAACAGGCCCGCCGCGCCGCCTCCGATCACTAAGCACCCATATGAATTATTTATAGCTGGATCTTTTTCTTTCATATCATCTGCCTGCTGATAAATTCATTATCTGAGAAGATGATACCATAAAGAGTGAACTGATTGTATACCGAAAGAGTTGACTTTATACGCCGCGGTGATACAATAGTAATGCAATTCAATATTTTTACAAAACAAAGCCGGTGTTCTGCAGAAGCAGAGAACAGGGAATCAGGTCAGAATCCTGGGCGATCCGGTCACTGTATTAGGGAGCCGAGGCGCATACAGCCATTGGGACAATGGAACCCCTGCATATACCGCAGGGACAAGCCGTTTCCGAGAAGGCGCGTCACGGCATTGAACTTAAGTCAGGAAACCTGCCGGTTTTAGATCCGAAGATGAACTTCCGAAGAAGGTTTGAATCATTTTTTGATGGGACGATTATGTTTCCTGTCAGCTGAGGTATTATGCAAATCGTATGTACAGACCTTTCCGTGGAGTCATGGGAAGGTCTTTTGTTTTGTCCGGAGGACTCACCGGAGATGAGTCAGATAAATACAAAGGTTTTTAGGAGGACACAAATGAAAAAAGTAATTTCATTACTGCTGGTACTGGCAATGGTATTCTCACTGTCAATGCTGGCAAGCTGCGGAGCTAAGAAAGATGCACCGGCGGAAGAGCCTGCAGCAGAAGAACAGAAGTCAGATGAAGAACTGGCTAAGGAATGCGCAGACCTTATCGACGCTATCTATGTACAGGAATGGACAGAGCAGATTGAAGAGCAGTGCAAGGCAGCAAAGGCTGCATGGGATGCTCTGACAGACGCTCAGAAAGAGATGGTAGAAGGAGAAGAGGCTTCTCCAGATTACTTCGGCGCTGACACAGGCGACGCTTCCAAGGACGATCCATTGAACGAGGCTCCTGACAAAGAGAACGAGCTTCTGGTCGTAAGCTTCGGAACATCATTCAACGACAGCAGAGCTGAGGATATCGGCGGAATCGAGAAGGCTCTTGCAAAAGCCAACCCTGATTGGGCTGTAAGAAGAGCGTTCACAGCACAGATCATCATCAACCACGTATTCGCAAGAGACGGCGAGCAGATCGACAATGTTGACCAGGCTCTCCAGAAGGCAGTTGACGCAAAGGTAAAGAACCTCGTTATCCAGCCTACACACCTGATGCATGGTGCTGAGTATGACGAGCTCGTAGGAGCTCTTGACAAGGTAAAGGATCAGTTTGATTCAGTCAAGGTAGCTGAGCCTCTGCTTGGTGAAGTTGGTAAAGACGCAAAAGAGATCAACGCTGACAAGGAAGCAATGGGTAAGGCTCTCGTAGCTGAAGCAGTAGCAAAGTCAGACTATGACACACTGGACGCAGCAGCGGCAGACGGAACAGCATTCGTATTCATGGGACACGGCACATCACACAATGCAGCTGTTACATATGACCAGATGCAGGCACAGTTCGAGAAGCTCGGATACAAGAACGTATTCGTAGGAACAGTTGAAGGAAATCCTGCTGACACAGCTCTTCCGGAAGTCAAAAAGGCTGTAGAAAAGGCCGGATACAAGAAGGTCATCCTTCGTCCTATGATGGTAGTTGCAGGCGACCATGCCAACAACGACATGGCTGGTGACGAAGAGGGTTCATGGTACTATGGATTCGTAAACGGTGGTGAATTCGAGGTAGAAGGAGCTGACGAACCTGTAGATACAGGTGACGGATTCGGTGCTGACAACGTTTCATGCCAGATCGAAGGACTCGGCAGGATCGCTGACATCCAGAAGATCTACGTACAGCATACAGCTGACGCTCTTAAGTAATCGGGCATTGAATGAACATTACAGACAGTAAAGAAACGGCAGGAAGAAAGATCAGTAATAGTTAAAGCTGTCCCGGGCGGGGAGACCCGCCCGGGCTTTACTGCGTTTAAAGAAGAAAGAGTATTTACATGAATAAGAGGATCTTTTCGGCGGTATGCGTGATCATGCTGCTTTTGATGACTTTGATGACAGGGTGCGGAAACGCCGGAAAACAGGAAGCAGAGGAGCCGGAGCTTGAGAACGGCGTCTATACGGCGACGTTCAAGTCAGGACACCCGATGTTCCATGTAAACGACGCGAACAACGACAGAGGAGTGCTTACCGTAAAAGACGGCAAGATGAATATACACGTAAGCCTTCAGTCCAAGAAGATCATCAACCTGTTCTACGGAACAAAGGAGGATGCGCAGAAGAAAGGCGCTGAGCTCATACAGCCGACAAAAGACAAGATCGTATATGACGACGGATATGAGGACGAGGTGTATGGATTCGACGTGCCTGTCCCGTATCTGGATAAAGAATTCGACGTATCACTTCTCGGAACACATGGGAACTGGTACACGCATCAGGTAGTGGTCTCGGACCCTATACCTGGAGATGACATCCACGCAGGTTCAGAAATGGATCTGGAGGACGGAGAATATGAAGCGGATCTTACTCTTGAAGGCGGTACAGGAAAGGCTTCGGTCGACAGTCCTGCAAAGCTCGTTGTGAAGGACGGCAAAGCGGTACTCACCGTAGTATGGTCAAGCTCATATTATGACTACATGAAAGTAAACGGAAAGAAATACAAGCCGGTCAACGAGGAAGGTAATTCGACATTTGAGATACCGGTGACCAAGCTCAACGAGCCTATGGATATCATCGGTGACACAACGGCCATGAGTCAGCCGCATGAGATAGAATACAAACTGACAGTGTCAGTAAAAGAATAGATCAATGTAAAAGAACGACAGGGTGCCGGAACCAGAACGGCGCCCTTGTTTCAGTTTTAAGGAGGAAGAACAATGAGTGATAAAGGTATATTCTACGGCGTAAGTATCGGCCCCGGCGACCCGGAGCTCATGACGCTCAAGTCTGTAAAATGTATCGAGGCATGCGATGTCATCGCTACGCCTGAGACACATTCCGGAGAGAGACTTGCACTGAGCATAGCGGAGCAGGTCGTGGACATGAAGGACAAGACGATCGTTCCGCTCTATTTCGAAATGTCCAGAGACGCGGAGAAAGTCCATCATACACATCTTAAAGACGCGGATGCCGTCGAGAAGTATCTTGCGGAGGGCAAGGACGTCGCCATGCTGAATCTCGGCGACGCCACAGTATACGGCACATACTGCTACATCATGGATATTCTTAAAGACCGCGGATACGAATGCAAGATCATTGCCGGCGTAACGAGCTTCTGCGCGATCTCAAGCGCGCTCGGGATCAGCCTGACAGAGCTGAACGATCCCCTTATCATCGTTCCGGGCCACGTCGCTGACGAGGTCATGGACATGAGAGGCGTGAAAGTCATCATGAAGTCATATAAGGATCTTCCGGGCGTCATCGAGCAGCTGAAAGAAAGAGATATGCTCGGAACGAGCGCTATGATCTGCAACTGCGGACTTCCGGATGAGAAAGTCTACACAACACTTGAGGGATTTGATCCTGAAAAAGAAGATACAGGATATTTCGCGACTATCATTGCCAAGACAAAATAGAAGGAGAGCTGGCTATGCATTGCATAAGCGTAACATATAGAAAGGCGCCGGTAGACGTCCGTGAGAAATTCGCCTGGACCAATAAGGAGATCGACCGCTTTCAGAATGAAAAGGCGATAGAGTCATCTGAAAACGGTATGGTCATCCTGTCCACGTGCAACAGGAGCGAGGTCTATTTCTCGTCAGACATCGGGATGGATAATATGATCTCGATGCTGAAGGAGCGGCGCGGTATCGATGATCAGACTTTTGATGAATATGCCGAGCTGTACCGTGATGAAGATGCGGCAAGGCATCTGTTTGAGGTGACGAGCGGCATGGACTCCATGGTGCTTGGAGAGGATGAGATCCAGCGGCAGGTCAAGGAGGCGTATCAGTTCGCTCATGAACTCGGCAAGACCGGGCTGGAGATCAACATGCTCTTCCAGGGGGCGCTCAAATGTTCGAGGAAGATCAAAGCCGGTACAGATATCAAATACCTTCCGGTATCGATCGGAACGCTCACCGCGAACTACGCGGCGGAATTTGCCGGAAAGCTGGGCAGAAAAGCGAACGCCCTTGTTCTTGGCGCGAGCGGAAAGATCGGAAGCGTTGTCGTGAAAGACATGATCGACCTCGGGTGCTTCAACATGTACTGTACGATGAGAAAACATCATATCGAGCTTAACGATGAAGAAAAAAATACAGAGATAACAGAGGTCGACTATGATGAGAGATACAGTCTTCTGAATGACGCAGACATAATCATAAGCGCGACGAAGAGCCCTCACTGCGTCATCACCAGAAAAGAAATGGAAGAGAACATCGATGACCATAAAGAACGCCTTATGATCGATCTTGCAGTCCCGAGAGACATCGAGAAGGAAGTCGCGGAGATCGAAGGCGTCAACCTTTACGACGTCGACTTCATCAAGACCATGTCTGAGGAGAACAACAGGAAGAAGGCTGAGCTCCGCAGGGACATGGAAGCAATAGTCGACGATGTATACGGTGAAGTCAAAGAAGATATCGGATTCAGCGAGCTGCTTCTTGAGAAAAAAGAGCTGTTGGACGCTGATCCGGATCTCAGGAAAAAAGTATACAAGATGAGGGCTGACCATCCGCTGGAAGAGATCAGGAGCCTTATCGAAGTAAGCGAATTCTCGCAGCGCAAGGCAGGATCCCGCACTGTCGACAGCCCGGGATACTTCCCGTTCATGATGGACCTCTCGGGAAAGAGAGTCCTCATCGTAGGCGCCGGAGCCGCCGCGAAGTACAAGGTGCGCTCGCTTGCTGAAGCGGGAGCAGACCTGACGGTACTGGCACCTTCGTTCTGCCCGGAAGTCGAAAGATATGCAGACAGGGCTGCTTTACTGAAGAAGGCATACAAAGCCGGAGAAGCTATGGGCTTTGACATCGTGGTAGCGGCTACTAATGACCAGAGAGTAAACGACAGAGTCATGTACGACGCAAAGAAAGCAGGCGCGCTTACATGTTCCGCGGTGAAGCCTTCCGAGGGAGATTTCATATTCCCTGCGGTGATCAGGAGGAAAGATTACTCGGTCGCGGTATCGACCGACGGCAGAGATCCTCACGCCGCGAAGCAGCTGAAGAAGAGGATTGAAGACAACCTTACAGACGAGCTGTCTGACATGGTCGAAGTAAAACAGTGAAGGGAGACCAGATGGAGAAAAGAGTGATACGTATAGGCTCGCGTGAGAGCCTTCTGGCGCAGGCTCAGACTGATATGGTCATAGCAGAGCTGGGGGAACTCGGGTACGAGTGCGAGAAGGTCCTCTTCAAGACGACCGGAGACAAGATGCTGGACAGGCCGCTCAGAGATTTCGGCGGCAAGGCAGTATTCGTGACAGAGATAGAAGACTCGCTTCTGGCGGGTGATATCGATATTGCTGTGCACAGCGCGAAGGATATGCCCGGAGAGCTTGCTGACGGACTGGGCATAGCGGCCTGTCTTCCAAGAGAGGACATACACGACGTGCTCGTTACCAGAAAGGGCACGGCTGCCGCGGATATACACGTGCTCGGAACGAGCAGCCTCAGGAGACAGGGACAGGCAAAGAACTATCTTAAGGGCGTGGAGATAAAAGATCTCCGCGGCAACGTCCCGACCAGGATACGTAAGCTGAAAGAAGGAGAGTATGACGCGATCATCCTCGCGGCTGCTGGACTCAGGAGACTCGGGATCGACTCAGACCATGAGCTGGAGTACAGGTACATCGATACCGGAGATTCACTTCCGGCGGCAGGCCAGGGGATCATCGCGATAGAATCCCGTGAAGAGGGAGAGATCCACGATATCGCCGCGAAGCTGAACAGGCCGGACGAGATGACGAGGCTCATGACAGAGCGTGCGTTCATGCGTGAGATCGGAGCTGACTGTCACGATTCTGTCGCGGCGTATTCAGAGCTTGACGGAGACAAGATCTCCATGTCAGTCATGGAAGAGATCAATGGAGAATGCGTGTACTTCTCAGGAGAAGTAAAAAGAGATGAATGCCTTGAGCTCGCGAAGAGCCTCGGCATGAAAATGAAGCAGGCTGAAGTTGGAAATGACTGATGCACCGGAGGAACAATCATGAGTAAAGTATATCTTATCGGAGCAGGTCCCGGCGATCCGGAGCTTGTGACATTGAAAGCAAAGAGACTCGTAAGTGAGGCTGATGCGGTTATCTACGACAGCCTGATCCCGAAAGAACTTCTCGACGAAGCGCGTAAAGACGCCGAGATGATCGATGTCGGAAAGCGCATGGGCAGAGAATACAAGCTTCAGGACGAGATCAACAGAATAATCATCGAGACTGCCGGGAAATATGAAAAAGTGGTCAGACTGAAGGGCGGAGACCCGTTCGTGTTCGGACGCGGCGGCGAAGAAGCCATCGCGCTTGAAGAGGCCGATGTGAGCTACGAAGTCATTCCGGGCGTTACGTCTGCGGTATCTGTTCCTGAGCACGCAGGCATTCCTGTGACTCACAGGAAAGAAGCAAGGAGCTTCTCTGTCATCACGGGACACACAGCTGCCGGCAGCGGAATCGACTACAGCGGCTATGCGGGGATCGATGGGACGCTGGTATTCCTGATGGGACTTAACAACATACCTGCGATCAGAGACGGACTCATCGCAGGAGGAAAAGATCCGGAGACACCTGCCGCAGTCGTTTCATCGGGTTTTGCCATAAACGAGAAGACGGTCAGAGGCACGCTCGCCGATATAGAAGAAAAGGTAAAGGAAGCGGCGCTTGTATCACCGGCGATCATCGTTGTCGGCGAGGTCACGAAACACGACTTCTCGGGCAGGAAAACAGAGCCTGCAAGAATCGGAGTCGTAGGAACAGACGCCTTCTGCGGCCGTATGGCGAAAAGGCTGGAGGAGCTTGGCGCTGACGCACTGGTCAAGCAGGCGGTAAGAGTCAGGCTGAAGATCGAAGAAGAAGGAAAAGAAGCGCTGAAAAAGGCGCTGAACTATATTGAGGACTACGGCTTCGTTCTGTTCGCAAGCCAGAATGCCATAGACATGTTCTTTGACGCGGCGGACGAAGAACTTATAGACCGGAGAAGATTCGCCGGCCTGAAGATGGCGGTAGTCGGAGGAGCTACAGCAAAGTGGCTCAGGAAATACGGATATGACGCCGATATAGTGCCGGAAGACTATACAGTAGAATGTCTCGCGAAGGAAATGGCTGACAGAGTCGGGGACAGAAAAGTCCTCGCCATCCGCGCGGTCAGAGGGAACGAGATACTGTATGACGTTTTCGATCAGAAAGGCGTCAGCTATGATAAAGTAATGCTGTATGATTCTGTCGGAGAAGCCTTGATGACAGGGGACGAGATCGCGTGTCTCGACTGGCTCATCTTCGGAAGCGGTTCCGGCGTAGACGTTTTCTTCAGCGAGATGGAGAAGAGCGGGATCGCCGTGCCGGAAGGAGTCAGCTTCGCCTGCATCGGAGAGCCAACGGCAAAGGCGCTCGCGGAACATGGATACGAGTCGTCGATCTCGGCACAGAAGCATACAGCTGCGGAACTTGCAAAACTTGTTGCGGAAAGGATTGAGAAATGATCACAAGGCAGAGAAGATTAAGGTCAAGTGAGGCGATGAGGCGCCTCGTAAGAGAAACCAGATTATCGGTCGACGAACTCATTTACCCGATATTCGTAGTCGAAGGTGAAGACATCAAGAATCCTATCGATTCCATGCCGGGGATCTACCAGTACTCGATCGACAGGATCGATGAAGAGCTGGACAGAGTAACGGAGAGCGGAGTCAAGTGGGTACTCATCTTCGGAGTACCTGCGCATAAGGATGAGGTGGGCAGTGAAGCATATAACAAAGACGGCGTAACACAGCGCGCGATCCGCCACATAAAAGAGCATGCTCCTGACCTTATGGTCGTCGCAGACGTATGCCTGTGTGAATACACATCGCATGGTCACTGCGGCCTGATCAAGGACGGAGAGATCCTTAACGATGAGACTCTGCCGCTTCTTGCAAAGGCGGCTGTTACGCTGGCTGACGCAGGGGCTGACATCATCGCGCCGTCAGACATGATGGATGGGAGAGTTGCTGCGATAAGAGCTGCCCTGGACGAGAGCGGCCATACCAACACGCCGATCATGTCATACAGCACCAAATTTGCTTCGGCATATTATTCACCGTTCAGAGACGCGGCACATTCCGCTCCGCAGTTCGGTGACAGAAAGACATATCAGATGGATCATCACAACGGAAGAGAGGCCGTACGCGAATCCATGCTGGACGTGGACGAGGGCGCTGACATCGTCATGGTCAAGCCTGCGCTTGCCTTCCTCGACGTTGTGAAGGAAGTGTCGTGGAACGTCGATATCCCTCTGGCAGCATATAACGTCAGCGGTGAGTACTCCATGGTGAAGGCCGCCGCGGCGAACGGGTGGATCGATGAGAAGCGTATAGTGATGGAGAACATGATAGCGATCAAAAGAGCCGGCGCCGATATCATAATCACATATCACGCACTTGACGTCGCAAAATGGCTGAAGGATGAATAAAACTGAGGAAGAACAATGAAGAGAGAAAGATCAAAGGAGCTGTTTGAGCTCTCCAAGAAATATATCCCGGGCGGCGTGAACTCTCCGGTAAGAGCGTTCAAAGCCGTCGGAGGAGATCCGGTCTTCATCGACCACGGTAAGGGAGACCGCGTGTTCGACGCAGACGGAAACGAATATATCGATTACGTATCATCATGGGGACCGCTGATCCTCGGCCACGCAAATGAGAAGGTGCTTGCGGCAGTAAACGAGGCTGCGGCAAAGGGACTCACATTCGGCGCCCCTACAGGCGTGGAATATGAAGTGGCGGAACTCATAACTGATATGATCCCGTCGATCGAGAAAGTCAGGATGGTGAACAGCGGGACTGAAGCCGTGATGAGCGCCATCAGAGTCGCGAGAGGATACACAGGAAGGGACTATATCGTAAAGTTTGTGGGATGCTACCACGGACACAGCGACGGACTGCTTGTAAAGGCCGGTTCTGGCCTGATCACAGAATCAAAGCCGGACAGCGCCGGAGTTCCGGAAGGCTACGCACAGTATACACTTCTCGCGGACTACAATAATGCAGAAAGCGTACAGAAACTTTTTGACGAGTATAAAGACAAGATCGCAGCAGTAGTAGTAGAGCCTGTAGCGGCTAATATGGGAGTCGTTCCTCCTCTTCCGGGATTCCTGGAAGACCTTAGGAGGATCACCGAAGAAAACGGCGCGCTCCTTATCTTTGACGAAGTAATCACGGGATTCAGACTTGCCCCGGGCGGAGCGCAGGAAGTGTTCGGCGTACAGGCAGACATCACTACGCTTGGAAAGATAATCGGCGGAGGCATGCCGGTCGGCGCTTACGGCGGAAGAGCGGAGATCATGGACAAGGTGGCTCCGACAGGAAGCGTATATCAGGCCGGAACACTTTCAGGCAACCCTGTGGCCATGACTGCGGGCCTGACGACGCTCAGGACTCTGAAAGAGAACCCTGACATATACGAAAGGCTTGAGGCGAAAGGCGCTAAGCTTGAAGCGGCATATAAGGCGAAGTTCGGAGACTCTGCGTGTATCAACAGAGTCGGTTCGATAATGAGCGCGTTTTTCACCCCGGAGAAAGTTGTCGACTACGATACTGCTCTGACGAGCGACACGGAAGCATTCGGAAGGTATTTCAGATATATGCTTGAGAACGGTATCTACATCGCGCCGTCGCAGTTCGAGGCTTTGTTCATGTCAGACGCGCTGACGGATGAAGATTTAGACAGGACCATAGAAGTCCTTAACGCATATGAGGCATAGGACGTTCATCAGATGATCGAGATAAAGCAGTTAACAAAGAAATTCGGAGAATTCACAGCTGTTGACCACCTGGATCTTACCATAGATACAGGCGAGTTTTTCGGGCTGCTCGGCCCTAACGGCGCGGGCAAAACGACCACGATCAGCATGATCTCCACTGTGCTCCTCCCGAATTCGGGCGAGATACTTGTCGACGGTAAGCCGCTCGACAGAAGAGCGTCAGAGATCAAAAGAAGGATCAGCGTCATCACGCAGGAATATTCCATGAGAATGGACATGACCTGTGACGAAGTCATGGAGTACCAGGGCAGGCTGTATTACATGCCGATCAAAGAGATCCGGGAGAAAACAGACGATCTTCTTGACTTCGTAGGACTGACAGACTTCAGAAAAAGAAGAGTCAGGAATCTTTCCGGAGGCATGAAGAGAAGGCTCATGATCTGCAGGGCATTGATGACAGACCCGGAGATCATCCTGCTCGACGAGCCTACGGCCGGAATGGACGCCATAGCGAGGAGACAGACCTGGGGCATTCTGAAAGAGCTCCACAACAGAGGTATCACGATACTCCTTACGACGCACTACATGGAGGAGGCTGAAGCACTCTGCGACAGAGTAGCTTTGATCGACAGTGGAAAGCTTTCCACAATCGACACGCCGGCAGGCCTTATCAACGAACTCGGAAGGTTCGCTGTGGACAAGACCGTCGACGGAAAGATCGAGAGCAGATTCTTCGCGGACAGACAGGACGCGATCGACTATCTGTCAGGTGAAGAAGACGCGGATATGAGAAACACCACTCTGGAAGACGTGTTCATACAGCGCATAGGAAAGGCACTCATGAGGAAATAGATATGGGTATACTTGCAGTACTTTGGGAAAAATGGAGAGAGTTTTTACGGGACTTCTACAAGATAACCATGTCGGCGATGATAAGTCCTCTCATGTACCTTATCATATTCGGACTGGGGATACAGACGACGTCACATGGCGAACCGTATCTCAACTTCCTGATCCCGGGCATCGTCGCGATGTCCACAATGACGGGAAGCTTCAGCGCGATCGCCCAGAACATGAGCGTGCAGAGACTGTACGAGAAAGCGCTCGATCAGGTCATGATGTCGCCGACGCCTCTCTGGCAGTTCATTACGGGACAGGTGATAGGAGGGAGCCTCCGCGGCCTGTACGCCGGGCTGGTGATCCTGCTTCTCACGTCGCCGATCAGGACAGGACTGATCTTCAACGGATTGTCCATATTCATCATGTTCCTGAACGGAGCTGTCTTCGCGACGATAGGGCTGGGGCTTTCTTTTCTGTCGAAGAGCTACAACGACACGCCGAGATATACGTCGTACATAATCATGCCGATGTCGTTCCTGTGCAACACGTTTTTCTCCACAGAACAGATGCCTGACGGCTTCAGACAGATAATAGAGCTTCTTCCGCTGTCGCAGGCAAGCGCGATGATCAGAGCGATATCCGCGGGGCTGGACCCGGGCGTCAAAGGATTCGTCGTGCTGTTCGCATATCTCGTGGTATTCTCGCTGATCTCAATGGGATTTATATATAAGAAGAAAAATCTTTAGGAGGAATATATGAAAAAAGCACTTCTCGTAGTCAGTTTCGGAACTTCTTTCAAAGAGACTAGGGAAAAGACGATCTGCGCGCTTGAAGAGGACCTCAGAAAAGCGTTTCCTGACAGAGACTTCTACAGAGCGTGGACAAGCAACAGGATAATAAAGAAAGTCAGGGAGAAAGAAGGCCTGAAGGTGGACACGATCGAAGAGGCTGTGCTCCACATGAAGGCGGACGGCGTCACCGACGTGCTCGTGCAGTCCACGCATATGACCGACGGATACGAGAACGACCGCCTGAGAAGACTTCTGGAGGACGTAAAAGACGGATTTGACAGGATCGCAATGGGTAAACCGATGCTTGTGAGTACAGATGACATGGATCATATGTCTGAAGCTGTGCTCGCTGATTTTCCTGAAGTAAAGGACAGCAGCGCGGCGCTCGTCCTCATGGGCCACGGCTCTCCGGTAAAGGGAGAGATGGACGGCTATGATCCGGACCACGACCCGAACAAAGTATATGTCGATCAGAAGGAGAGCTTCCGCAGGCTCGGATATGACAATGTGTTCGTAGGCACCGTAGAAGCGACGCCGACACTTGAAGATACGATCGCTGATCTGAAGGAGTCGTTCCCGGCTCCGGGGAAGGTGTACATTGCTCCATACCTCATCGTGGCAGGAGATCACGCGACCAACGACATGGCGGGAGATGATCCGGATTCCTGGAAAAACAGAATAGCAGCAGAGGGATACGAGGCAGTCCCTGTGATCAGAGGTCTCGGCGAGTATCCGCGTGTGAGAGCCCGCTTCGTTGAACATGCCATGGAGGCAGAAGAACTGTAAAAGAATGAATACAAGAAGTTTTACCGGACAACTTAAAATATACGCAGCAGTTATTGCTGCTGTGCTTGTGATCGTTCTTTCAATGCCGGAAAATGCTTTCGCGGCTCCGGGATATGAAGAAGTCGCGTCTTCGTCGGAAATGTCCAGCGCGCTTACTGTCGGTAAATATGGAATGGTGCCGATATATCCGCGCGATATAAAAGACGGGAAATATCACGTGACGACGGAAAGCAGCTCGTCGTTCTTCCATGTCGTCGACACGAAGCTGACGGTAAAGAAGAACAAAATGAAAGCTGTGCTTCTCATAGCGAGCTACAGCTACAAATGTATCTATCTGGGAAGTGCTGAAGAAGCTGCGAAGGCGCCGCTTGAAGATTACATCATGGCCGAAGACTCAGATCTGGGAACTACTTTTGAGATCCCGGTGAAGGCGCTGAATCAGGAATTCAGAATGGCGGCGTTCAGTAAGAGAAAGAAGAAATGGTACGACCGTCTGATGGTAGTCGACGCGTCGACTCTTCCGGCCTCCGCGGTCAGCTTCACCGTTCCGGATTACAACAGGATCGAGAGCGCGATAGAGCTGTACGATCAGGAGAACGGAACGAACACGAGAGAAGAACTGGAGAAGCGTGCGGCCAAGGCAAAAAAGAAGGCGAAAAAGGGAGAAGAAAGCGACGGCGCAACAGAGCCTGCTGACATAGACATGCCTGACGGTACGTACTCTATAGAAGTCAATATGACAGGAGGAAGCGGAAGAGCGAGCGTCAGTTCTCCCACATGGCTGATCGTGAAGGACGGGAAAGCGTATGCAAGGCTCCTGTGGAGCAGCTCGTATTATGACTTCATGATAGTCGGCGGCAGGAAATACCTGAATGAATCCAAGAACGGCGGAAACTCGACGTTCACTATACCGATAACGCAGTTCGACACCACGATGTCGGTCGTGGGCGACACCACATCCATGGGAGATCCGGTAGCTATCGGATACAAGCTTACGTTCTATTTCGATTCAATAAGCACAAGAAACAAAATACCGCAGGAAGCGGCCAGAGGCGTAATACTCCTGGCTGCTGTGATCGCTGTACTTGGCGGCATACTGAACTATGTCCTGAAGAAACGGGCGGAAAAGAAGATATATCATAAACGATGATCTGACGAAAAGCATGAGCATATCTCATGCTTTTTTTGTTTCCGCATAAAGAAGCGGGGTATAATAATTAACAGAAAACGATGATTGGCATTCTGAAAGGACAGGACGATGAAGAAAACTTACAAGATCGACGTGGACTGTGCCAACTGCGCAGATAAGATGGAGCAGGCCGCACAGAATACAGAAGGCGTGAAAGACGCGGTCGTGAATTTTATGGCGCTCAAGATGAAGGTCGAGTTTGAAGAGGGAGCAGACGCAGACGCCGTGATGCAGGAAGTACTGAAAAACTGCAGAAAAGTTGAGAGCGACTGCGAGATATACCTGTAATGAATAAGAAACAGAAGAATCTGCTGATAAGAATAATAGTCGCGACAGCGTTCTTCATCCCTCTTTATCTTATCTCTGAAGGGATAGTGAAAGTAAAGCTGCCTCACTATGCTCTTCTTCTGCTGTTTCTGATACCGTATCTCACAGTAGGGCACGACATAATCAGGAAGGCGCTGCTCGGTATTAAGAACCGTCAGATGTTCGATGAACATTTCCTTATGACCGTGGCGACAGCCGGCGCTATCGTGCTCGGAGAATACGGCGAAGGCGTGGCTGTCATGCTCCTATATCAGGTCGGCGAGCTGTTCCAGAGCTATGCGGTCGGCAAGAGCAGGAAGAACATCGCGGACCTGATGGATATAAGGCCGGATTACGCCAACCTGGAGCAGGAGAACGGAGACACTGAGACTGTGGATCCGGATGATGTTGAAACTGGAAGTATAATAGTGGTCAATCCCGGTGAGAAGGTCCCTATAGACGGTATAGTGATCGAAGGGGATTCAGTCCTGAATACGAGCGCTCTTACAGGAGAAAGCAAGCCTGTTGAGATCTCGGAAGGCGGAAGGATCCTGTCGGGAAGTATAAACATGACAGGCGTTTTACGGATCAGGACTACGGCTGAGTTTGAGGAATCAACGGCGTCCAAGATCCTGGATCTTGTGGAGAACGCTTCATCGAAGAAGTCCAAGTCAGAGAATTTCATTTCGAAATTCGCCAGAGTATATACTCCGGCAGTCTGCTATGCGGCGCTTGCCATCGCGCTCGTACCGCCTTTGTTCCTGATCGCGTCGGGAAGTCCCGGGCCAGCGTCAGCCATTTTCGGAGACTGGATATTCAGAGCCTGTACTTTTCTGGTCATAAGCTGTCCGTGCGCTGTGGTCATCAGCATACCTCTCAGCTTTTTTGCCGGTATAGGCGCGGCAAGCAAAGAGGGAGTGCTTGTAAAAGGCTCGAATTATCTCGAGACTCTGTCAAATGTCAGAGTAGTCGCTTTTGATAAAACGGGGACGATCACCAAAGGAACTTTCAATGTGACAGCGGTGCATCACAGTCCGGTGGACGAAAAGACGCTGCTGGAATACGCGGCTCTTGTAGAAAGTCATTCATCGCACCCTATCAGCCAGAGCCTGCGGGCGGCTTACGGAAAAGAGCCGGATAAGAGCAGGGTCTCCGACGTGCAGGAGATAAGCGGCGAGGGCGTGATCGCAACAGTAGACGGTAAAAGCGTTGCTGTTGGAAATGACAAAATGATGGAGAGAGCCGGCGCCGAGGCAATAGAGTGCCATCATACCGGCACTATAATACATATAGCTGTCGACGGGGAATACTACGGACATATAGTGATCTCTGACGAGCTGAAGCCTACAGCAAAGCAGGCGATGAAAGAGCTTAGCAGAGCCGGCGTCAGAAAGACCGTGATGCTGACCGGAGATTCAGAAAAGGTCGCGGCGAATGTAGCGGAGGAAGTCGGGGTCACAGAGCACAGGGCAGAGCTTCTTCCGGCAGATAAAGTAACAGCTGTTGAAGATCTCCTGAAGAGCTGTACAGGAAACGAGAAACTCGCCTTTGTCGGCGACGGCATAAACGACGCGCCTGTGCTTTCCAGAGCTGATATAGGGATCGCAATGGGGGCGCTTGGATCAGACGCGGCAATTGAGGCTGCGGATATAGTTCTGATGGATGATGATCCGCTTAAGATATCCAAGGCGATAAAGATCTCCAGGAAGTGCCTCGGGATCGTAAAGCAGAATATCATTTTCTCGCTTGGCGTCAAGGCAGTGTGTCTGGTGCTGGCGGCGCTGGGAATAGCAAATATGTGGATCGCTGTCATAGCGGACGTCGGAGTCATGATACTTGCGGTCCTGAACGCTATGAGGTGCATGTTCACGAAGGATCTGTAGGATACAATAATATAGTAAGAATATTTAAGGAGCAAACACCCCGCAAAGGGGTGTTTTTGTTTGACTTTCAAGGGTTTCATGTTACAATTACTATGTATAACAATTTAACAGCAAAACCAAGCCGGTGCCGGGGGAGAGCCCCGGAAAGGGAACCAGGTCAGAATCCTGGGCGATCCGGTCACTGTGATAGGGAGCCTCAGTGCAGACTGCCATTCGCGAGGCGGCTCATGCTGCTGCGGAGAAGGCGTGCTGAAGCGATGAACTTAAGTCAGGAAACCTGCCGGTTTGAGATCTGTGACATGAACTTCCGAAGAAGGTTCTTCCTGTTTTTTGTGCCTGGGAGACAGAATGCGGCATATGCGGTCTGACCTTTTCATGATGTTCATGAAGAGGTCTTTTGTTTTGCCCCACCGGACATGGGGGAAGGAGGAATATATATGATGAAAAAATGCAGAGTCATGATCAGTGTGCTGGCAGTGCTTATGGTCATGACTGTAATGGGCACAGGACTGTGCGCGTTCGCTGAGACGGATCCGGGGTGGAAGCCGACTGAGAACCAGGACAAATACGAAGGGATCAAGTATGGTCTGGGCATGTTCTCACCGGCGGCAAAAGGAACGGATATCGTTGTAAACAACGACGGTACAGTCACGCTGAAAGTCACCACAAAGCCTATGGTATCGACGAAATACGCAAAGGTCGCTTTCTCGCAGGAAGACTTTGCTGACGATTCTGACAGAGAAAAGGCAGCGGCAGGTATAGCGGTAACAATCGGTACGGCAGAAGACAGCTATATCGGTCAGTTCGACGGGATCGACTATGGCATCAAACCATATTACTGGAGCGAGTTCTCATACACGATGCCTGTAGAGTCACTGGAAAAGCCGGTATATACAGCAGGATATAATGTGCTGACCCTTAAGAATAAAGAAGATAAGATCTATGAGGAAGATCTGACCAAGGCGAAATGGGCATACAGCAGCACATGGACGATCAATCCGACACAGGAGCTCATTCAGAAGCTACGCAGCAAACAGGCAGAGCTCGGTGAAAGCGATACAGCCGCAAGGATCGGGAAGGTCGCGGATCATCTTGAGGCACAGTATCCGGAATATATTGCTGACAAGGCGAGAGAAGCGATCGCAACGGCTAAGGCAGATCTGACAGACAAAGCCCTTATCGAGGAAGCACTCGCTGCCTGTGAGAAGCTTAGCGACGAACAGAAAGCAGAGTTTGCAGATGATATCAAAGTTCTGGAAAATGCAAAGGCTGAGATAGAGAAAAAAGAAAAAGAAGCCGCAGAGACAGCAAAAGTAGAAGCCGGAAAGATCACAGGCTTCAAGGCCAAGGCTGGCAAGAAGATGGTGACCTTCACATGGAAGAAGAACACAGTGTTCGCCGGATATCAGCTGAAATATAAAGTCGGCAGTAAATCTAAAACACTGACGATCAGCAGTGCCAAGACAGTCAAGAAGGTAGTAAAGAAACTCAAGAAGGGCAAGAAGGTCACAGCTCAGATCAGAGGATATAAGAAGATCGCAGGGGAAACTGTCTATGGCAGGAAGTGGACGAGCGCCAAGGCAGTGAAAGTCAAATAGCATCATATAGGATAAGGCAGATATTATGAAATATAAACTTAGAAAAATAATTGCGGTCGTTCTGGCAGCAATGATGATCTTCTCAGGCACCGTCACGGCTTTTGCCGATGAGCTTCCTGAAGGAGAAGCAGCAGCGGAAGTGATCGCAGAAGAGCAGGCTCGAGAGAAAGAAGAGCAGGAAAAGGCGGCTGAAGAAGCCCGTAAAGCTGAAGAAGAAAAAGCTAAAGCGCAGGAAGAACAGGAAGCAAAAGAAAAAGCAGAAGCTGAAGCAGCTGCTGCAGCGAAAGCCGAGGCGGAAGCAAAGTCAGCCCCGGAAGCTGAAGAAAAAGCTCCGGAAAGCAGCGAGCCTGTAACAACAGTTGACAAAGAAGCGCCTGCGGGAAAACAGGAAGAATCAGTATCTTCTGCTGAAACAGAGGACGCGCGAGAGAGCAGCCTTGAGCTCAACGCGGAACTCTCGGACGGAACTTACAAGCCGGAAGCAGTGTTCACCGGCGGATCCGGACGTGTGGAGTTCACCTGTGAAAAAGTCATCATCAAGGGCGGAGAAGCAACTGCAGTATTCCAGGTCAACACAGATAACGTGACTCATATCTATATGGATAAGGTCGCTTCCAGAGCCGAAGACACATCTCTGTATGATCCTGAGACAGGAAAGACAGGAGAAGGAGTCGAGACATTTCTGGACAGGCATGTGTCAGTGCCTGTAACACTGAACACTGATGAAGGCGTCGATTTCTCGGGAAGGACTAACGCGATGAGTGCGGCATCCAGATGGATCGGCTATACATACAAGCTGACAGTTCTGGACGAAACACAGAAGATCAGTGACGACACGACTATCCCGGAAAACGGCAAATCAAAGCCTGAAGGCGATGACGAACAGGGTAAAGACGATAAGGACGACAAGGACGATAAAGAGCCGTCGAAGAAAAAGACGCTGAAAGACGGCACATATAAAGTCAAGGCTACCACCGACCGCAAGATGTTCTATCTTTATCCGAAAGAGAAGGATCCTGCGACCGTGATACTGGTCAAAAAGAACGGCAAGATGACCGCAACGATCACACTGACGGGCACGGGGTACGACTATGTATATATGGGAACGCCGGCACAGGCAAAGAAAGCCGGCAAGAAAAACTGGATCAGATTCAAGAAAAAGAGCGGATACTATACGTTCAAGATACCTGTAGCGAAGCTCGACAAGAAACTTCCGATAACGCCGCATTCCAGCAAGTATGAGAAAGACGGAGATCCGTCGACAGACCCATGGCGTCCGAATAAATGGATCAGATTCTACAGCAAAGGCGCAAAGAAGGTCAAAGACGGAACGTCCATAAAGACCAAAGGCAAAGCGTCGAACAGGAATGCAACGAATAACAAGGGTAACAGCAAAGGCAAAAATGACGGTAAAGCCGAGGCACAGTCGAAATATAAAGACGACAACAACAAGAGCACAGGCGCTGTGAACAACAGCACAGGTCTGAAGGACGGCGTGTATTCGCCTGACAGATTCAGCTGGTCCGGAGGCTCAGGACGACTTTCCTACATACGCTGCAACAAGATCACTGTAAAAGGCGGCAAGGCCTTTGCCACGATAGAATTCGGAAGCAGTAAATACGATTCGCTCAAGGCTAACGGAAGAGTATATTCCAGAGGCGGAGGCGGCAACTCAACGTTCACGATCCCTGTCAAACTGAATGCGAACAATACGATCATCGGCAGGACCACCGCCATGTCACAGCCGCACTGGGTGAAATATTCGATCTTCATTTACAAGAAGGGCGCCGGCGCAGGCGCCGGTAAGAGTGGCAAAACGGCATCAGAAGAAGGTGACGACGGTCATATGACAAGCACCAAAAAGCTTTCATCCAAAGCGCCGGACCTTATGGGACTCGAGTTCAAGGAAGAAGTTGAAGTTAAATACGCGAAGTACTTCAAGATCTATAAATATGAACAGGATATAACCCTTATCGAAGTTGATCAGGCAAGTGACACTGCTTTATATAAGGAAGAAAAGAAAAAGAAGTCAGAAGGCGCAGATGACAGTAAAGCAGAGGCTGCTGACGACGGATCACAGGGTACTGTTGAGTATGACGATGAAGGCAACATAATCGCACAGTCGCAGAACGAGATCACAGACGGTCTGTACCATAACAACATCGTAAATTATCTGATCGTCCCTGAGGGCGTTGAAGTACCGGCGGGTCTCGACAAGGACTGCATCATCATACAGCAGCCTGCGGACAAGACGTTCGCTGCTTCTGAAAAAGTACTTGAGATGATGGCGGATCTCGGAGTGACCGATAACGTTACCTCGGTAGGCCTTGAAGAGAAAGACATCAAGGTCAAAGAGATCAAGGAAGCGATCAAAGCGGAAAAGACCGTGACAGCAGGCGATCTTGATAAGCCGGACTATGCGGCGCTCGTAAAGACCAGGACGAATCTGGCGCTGCTTCCTTCCGAAGTTCTTCCGGAAGAAGTTGACGAGAAGTCCACCGAAGAGGAAAAGACAGAATCGGAAGATACGGCAAAGCGTCTCGCTGTGCTGCAGAAGAGATTCTCAGCGCTTTCCGTACCGGTGCTCGCAGACAGGCAGGAGCATGAAAAGACAAATTATGCTTCAGCTGAATGGATAAAAGTCTACGGCGCGATCTACGGCAAAGCCGAAGAAGCCGGCAAGGCCTTTGATGAATTTGTAAAAAACAACGATAAAAAGAAGAACCAGTGAGGAATGAAATGAAAACCAGAAAACTGAAACTGATCTCGTTGATGCTGGCCGTGCTCATGATGGCCATGGCCCTGCTCTCGGGATGTTCGGGCGGCGGAAGCAAAGAACCGGAAAAGAAAGAGAACACAGCGCCGGAGATAAAAGGACTCACATTCAAGTCTGAGCTGGAGCTCAAAAGGGCTACAGAATTCAGCGTATATCACTACGAAGACGACTACGATCTGATCGATATACATGATCATCAGAGATTTCTCCTCGTTCCTGAAGGCGGTAAGGCACCGGAAGGACTGGACGACGATATTATCGTTCTTCAGAAGCCGGTCGACAGGATATACCTCGCTGCTACAGCTTCTATGGCCATGTTCGTTTCCATGGACGCCCTGGATCATATAAGGATGTCTTCAGTCAAGAAAGAAGGCTGGACGTTCGACGAGCCGAAAGAAGCCATGGATAAAGGCGACATAATCTACGCCGGGAAATACAGTGAACCAGACTACGAGACGATGCTTGACGAGCAGTGTGACCTTGCGCTGGAGTCGACCATGATAGACCATACCCCTGAAGTACAGGAAATGATCGAGGATCTGGGGATCCCTGTAATGGTAGACCGCGCCAGCTATGAGTCCGACCCTATGGGAAGAGCTGAATGGATCAAGCTGTACGGCGTACTTACAGATCACGAGAAAGAAGCGGAAGCGTTCTTCGACGAACAGATGGAATCCATCAAAGAGCTGGACGACTTCAAGAATACTGAGAAGACAGTCGCGTTCTTCTACATCTCGACAGACGGTAAAGTCGTTGTAAGAAGAAGCACAGACTACATCCCTAAGATGATAGAGATCGCAGGCGCAAGATACGTGTTCAAGGATCTGGACGACGAGAGCGGACGTACAGCGGTGGATATGTCGATGGAGCAGTTCTATGCATCGGCTATAGACGCAGACTACATCATTTATAATGGAAGCATCGACAGCTCGGTCAAGACACTGGACGACCTTATCGCAAAGGATCCTGTTATGAAGAAGATGTCCGCGGTCAAGAACAAGAACTGCTGGGTGACCAAGAGCGCGATGTACCAGCGTACAGACCTGGTAGCGGAAATGATCCTGGATTTCCACAAACTGTTTGCCGGAAAGGATCTGGATTCGCTGAAATATATAAGTAAACTGGAGTAGAAAATGACAGAAGAGAAACGCAGTATCGATGCCGAAAGATTAGGTAATGAATCAGTCGAGGAATTCCTGCCGGGCTATCACGAAGCTAATCTTAAGCGGAAAGTAAGATGTATCACGATCTTCGGACTGATGGCAGTCGCGTTCGTGATAATCACGATCGTGAACATCAATTCAGGAAACGTCCATATCGGGGTCGGAGAGATAGCCAAGGCGATCTTCCTTCATCAGGGGACTGAGAAGACGATGGATATCATCTGGACCATCAGGCTCCCAAGGATCATAACGTCGGCTGTGCTCGGCGGTGCGCTCGCGCTGTCAGGCTTCCTGCTCCAGACGTTCTTCAGAAACCCGATCGCCGGCCCGTTCGTGCTCGGCATCTCATCTGGAGCGAAGATGATCGTCGCTATCGTGCTCATACTTTTCATGCAGACGATGAAGCACGTTTCATCGTTCACACTGGTTGCCGCGGCGTTCGCCGGTTCGATGATAGCGACTCTGTTCATTCTTGCGGTATCGCGCAGGGTGCACAACATGGCGTCGCTTCTTGTTGCCGGTATCATGGTGGGCAATATATGTTCTGCTCTGACGGAGTTCGTCATAACTTTCGCTGAAGATTCAGACATAGCGAACCTTCACGGATGGCAGCAGGGAAGCTTCTCGGGCATGACATGGACCAACGTGTGGATCTGCATCGCTATCGTAGGCGTCTGCCTTGTGATAACAATGATAGAGTCCAAGCCGATAAGCGCGTTCCAGCTGGGTGAATCCTACGCGCAGAGCATCGGGGTGAATATCAAATTCTTCCGCGTGCTTCTGATATCGCTTTCAAGCATGTTCTCTGCATGCGTGACAGCGTATGCCGGCCCTATCTCGTTCGTCGGAATCGCGGTTCCGTTCCTTGTAAAAGGCGCGATGGGCACATCCAAGCCGCTCGTCATCATTCCGGGATGCATGATGGGAGGCGCGGTATTCTGTATGTTCAGCGACCTCGTCGCGAGGCTTGCTTTCGCGCCGGTCGAGCTGAATATCAGTACAGTAACGGCGATATTCGGTGCGCCTGTAGTTATCTATATGATGATCGCAAAGAGGAGGCTTGCAAATGACTGATGATCAGAACATGAAAAGTACTCCTTACGTCAAGCTTGACGATCTTTCCGTCGGATACGGCGGCAAAGCTATCATCCGCGATATCTGCATAGATATCAAGAAAGGTGAGATAGTGACTTTGATCGGGCCGAACGGCGCCGGCAAATCGACTATCCTTAAGACAATAACAAAACAGCTCTCCATCATCAAAGGCTCCGTCGGGTTCGAGGGCAGGAACATGCATAAGATCCCGAACAAAGAGCTCTCGCAGAAGATGGCGGTGGTGCTTACTGAAAGACTCAAGACAGATCTGCTCACATGTTACGACGTTGTCGCCAGCGGAAGATATCCGTACACCGGAAAGCTCGGTATACTTACGCCGGAAGATGAGAAGAAAGTCGACGAAGCGATAGCTGCCGTAAACGCTACGGAGCTCGGGGCGCATGACTTCAACGCCATAAGTGACGGACAGCGGCAGAGGATACTGCTTGCAAGAGCTATATGTCAGGATCCTGAGCTCATCATCCTGGACGAGCCAACGTCATTCCTGGACATCAAATACAAACTGGAGCTCCTTTCGATCCTCCGCAATATGGCGAAGATGAAGGGAATAACAGTCATAACATCGCTCCATGAGATCGACCTCGCAATGAAGATCGCCGATAAGGTGGTCTGTGTGAAAGGGGACCATATATACAAGTACGGAGCGCCGGATGTGATATTCGATGAGAATATGATCCGTGAGCTTTATGATATCGACAACGGCTTCTTCGATCCTCTGTATGGAAGCATAGAGCTCCCGGCGCCGACAGGACAGGGGTGGCAGCGTCATATGTATGAAGAGTCGCTCGGCCGTAAGCACAGAGGCAAGGATAGCCGTCCGAAAGGAGCGCCGTACGCGTTCGTGATCTCTTCAGGCGGCGGCGGCATCCCTGTATACAGGAAGCTGCAGAGAAAGAATCTCACCTTTGCCGCGGGGATACTGTACGAGAACGATATGGACTACAGGCTTGCGAGACTTCTGGCGCAGGAAGTCGTGAGCGAGAAGCCTTTCGCGGATATAAGCGACAAAGCATATTCCAGAGCTGAAGAGCTTATAAAGGAATGCGGCAAGGTCATATATGTTCCATTTGAGACAGGCGCCTGCAATGGCCGCATCAAGGACCTCCTCAAGCTTGCAGAGTCAGAGGGGAAGCTTGAGACAATATAAAATTAGAAGGGCCCTCGGGCCCTTTTTTGTATGCGGCGCCTTCAGGAAATCTTGATGAGATCTTTCGGAGTGACCTTGATACAGCAATTTGCTTCTCATGGAGGATGCCTTTGGTCCTGTGCACTTTAAATAGCAGGCGTATTGTGATAAAATCAAACTGCATACAATGATTTGGCATGACTGAAAATATGATATGTACAGAACATATGGAGGATATAGATATGAGTGAGATTTCGGTTGAAGAAATGGAAGAAAAGGTCGCCGAGCTTGCGGCAGCGATAGATCCTGTCGACACGCAGGCAATGGATGCCGCACGAGACCGTCAGGTAACGCTCGCCAAGGTGCCGGGGAGCCTCGGGAAACTTGAAGATATTTCTGTCAAACTTGCCGGGATCACAGGCAAAGTGAAAGATATAGACGTCAGGAAACAGTGTATCGCCATTTTCAGCGCCGATAACGGCGTAGTAAAAACGGGAGTTGCTTCCGCGCCGCAGTCTGTGACACAGTCGCAGACCATGAATTTCACAAGGCGCATCACGGGAATGAGCTCACAGGCAAGATATTTCGGGATCGACGTGCTGGTCACCGATATGGGAGTCGCAGACGAGATACCTGAAGCCCTGTATACAGATAAAATGCTCACCGAAGATGGGAAGATCCCTGTACAGATCGTTTACAGGAGCCTGGGTAAAGGGACAGAAGATCTGTCAGCCGGTCCGGCTATGACGAGGGAGCTGGCGCTGAAAGCTATCCTTACAGGATTTGAAGCTGCTGACGCGATGAAAGATGCAGGGATAAATCTGTGCGGAGTTGGCGAGATGGGTATAGGGAACACTACAACGAGCTCATGCCTTCTGGAAGCACTTACCGGACTTCCTGCGGAAGACCTTGTGGGACGCGGCGGCGGACTCAATAACGAAGGACTTACAGCGAAGATAAAGATCGTGGGAGAACGCGGGAACGCGGTGAGAGATCTGGATCCGATCGGTAAGCTGGCAGAGGTAGGCGGATTCGATATCTGCGCCATGGTCGGCTGCTTCCTCGGAGCGGCAAAGAACCACATACCTGTAGTCATCGACGGCTTTATTTCAATAGCGGCAGCCTGCATGGCACAGGAGCTCAATCCTGCAGTCACAGACTACATGTTCGCGTCACATAAATCAAAGGAGATCGGCTATATCGCGGCGATCGACAGGCTGGGCCTTGAGCCTATGTTCGATCTCGGGATGAGACTCGGCGAGGGCAGCGGATGTCCGATAGCATTCAAGATCATAGAGGCTGCTGAAGCGTCGATGAGTCTGATGAAGACCCTTGCGGAGGGAGCGATAGACGCAGAATATCTGGAAGAGATCAAGAGAGGACATTATCTGGACTGATGAATATTTTCATTAGCGGCGGATGCAAGAACGGCAAATCTCTCCATGCGCAGGAGCTGGCTAAGGGGATGGCAGACGAACAGCATGTGCCGCTGTATTACATAGCGACGATGATCCCCAAGGACGATGAGGATATCGCAAGGATAAAGAAACACATTGAGGTCAGAGAGGGCTGGGGATTTATCACTGTTGAACAGCCGACACACCTTATGGGCATGTTTGAGCCGGGTTTTCGCGATGAGAACGGAGATCCTGTAGATCCGAAGGGCGCGTTTCTTCTTGACAGTGTTACTGCACTCCTTTCTAATGTCATGTTCGGGCCGAATGGTGAATATGACGAGGATGCAGGTGAAAAAGTCAAAGAAGATGTAGTCAGATTCGCGGAAGCCACCGGAAATACGGTCTTCGTTTCAGATTTCATCTATTCAGACGCCAGAAGATTCGACGACTGGACAGAGAATTACAGAAGATCCCTCGCGATGTGCGACAGAGCGCTCGCGAAGATCTGCGGACAGGTGATAGAGACATCATTCGGGACGTTCAAGGTGATCAAATAGTGTGTTTTTGGGGACGGTTCCATAAAACACACACATAAAACACACACGAAAGGACAGGAATGAATTTTATTACGGCGTTTTTCATGGCGTGGGGGAACTTCATAACGCTTCCCTGCCCATATAAAAAGTGGGATAACAAGCTCAAGAATCTGATGCTTTCAATGCTTCCTTCTGTGGGGGCCGTTATTTCGGTGCTGTTTGTTCTGATCAACCTGGCGGCAGTAAAACTACGCATGCCGGACATGGTTACGGCTGTAATAGTCGAGTTCTATATTTTCTACATCCATGGCTTCATGCATCTTGACGGATTCATGGACTGTACGGACGCGATCATGAGCAGGCGTCCTCTCGAAGACAGGCAGAGAATAATGAAGGATCCTACGGTCGGCTCTTTTGCGGTCGTGATGGTATGCTTCCTTCTGCTTGGCTGGTTCGCCTGTTATTATACAGTACTTTCTACCTATCCGATGCTGATCTACGCTGTAGCGTTCGTTCCGATCATTAGCAGGTCAGGCGCGGGAGCACAGGTACTTACATATAAGCCTATCGGGCACAGTCAGTACGTCGAAGACTATAAACAGGAAGGCAGGCTCAAGCTTAAACTCGTACTGGCACTGCAGGAAGCTGTATATCTGGTCGTTTTCTTACTTCTCATGGTAAGAGTCGTAGGAGCAGACAGTAATTATATATTTAAAACGACATGCATCCTGGCAGCGGCGGGATGCGCCTCAGAACTTGCAGGCATGCACGCGAGGAAACAGCTCGGCGGCATGAGTGGAGATATCGCGGGATATTCAATAATCTGGGGTGAACTTGCAGGCGTTGCGGCAGCAGCGATCGCAACGGCATATTAAATGGATTTTTGTGTTTTTTGGAACCGTCCCTAAAAACATAAAAACACAAAAACACGAGAAGGAGCAGGAAAATGATTTTAATAACCGGCGGAGCATATCAGGGGAAGCTTGATTATGCGAAAGAGGCATACGGCCTTACTGACGAGGACGTCTTTACATGTGAGGAAGGCAGCACGGCTGTCGGCTTCGACGAGAAGATAGTGGATCACTTCGAGAGATATGTGCTCGCCCTGATCAAAGCCGGACAGGTACCGGAAAAGGCGGTAGGCATGCAGCTCCGCGCCAACAGGTACAAAGGCCGTATCATAATCTGCGACGATATATCGCAGGGGATCGTTCCGCTGGATGCCACAGAAAGAGCGTGGCGTGAAGGCGTCGGACGGACGATGGTGAAGATAGCGCAGCAGGCGGATAAGGTCGTTCGCGTGTTCTGCGGCATTCCGGAAATCGTGAAAGACGAGACCGCTGAAGAAGTGAAGACGGAAAAGACAGACGGACTGGAAGCGGTATTCAGGTCCGAAGCGAACGGCGCGGTGAGGCCGGAAGCAGCAGAAACACCGGAAAAGTATTCTGAAGAGGTCAAGCCTGAAGACAAGCCGCACGGTATCGGCGGCCGCGGCCAGAACCAGGCTCCGAGGACACCGTTCGGTATGCCGGGAGCGAATCCGTTCGAGCACTACGATTTCGGAAACGCTGAAGAAGGCGGGCTCACGCCGGAAGAACAGTTCCGCATAAATTTTGAGAAAATGAAGGCAGAGCGCAAGGCGGCAAAAGAAAAGGCGGCTAAGGAACAGGCTGCGAAAAACGGAGAAACAAAATAATAACATGGCATCAAAAATATATCTCATAAGACATGGCAGGACCGATGGCAACCGCAATCACTGGTATTACGGAGCCACCGATCTTCCTTTAACTGAAGAAGGAACAGAAGAGCTGAAGGCGTATGCGGCGCAGAATATCTATCCGGAGATACCGGACGACGCGCAGATCTTTACGACCGGGCTTGTCAGGACCGATCAGACACTTGAGGCCATATACGGAAGACGTGATCACAGTGCCATAACAAAGCTTCAGGAGATCAATTTCGGCAAGGCAGAATGCATGACGTATGACGAGCTGAAGGTCTTTGACAACTTTCAGAAATGGGCATGGGACACAACGGGAGACGAGAGGATCGCAGACGCAGAGACAGCCAACGAATTCCACGACAGGATCGGCGAGGGTCTGAAAGAGCTGCTTGAAAAGCACCGGATGACCGAGCTGACGCACAGAGATGACGGTAAAGACGCAGTCACAGCAGTAGTCTGTCACGGCGGAGTCATCGCCTGCATAATGGAGAAGCTGTTCCCGGCTGTATGCGGGTCGATGTGGGATTGGCTGCCTGAGCCGGGCTTCGGATACGTGGTCGACTTTGAAGACGGCAAGCCATATATGTATACCAGGATAAACGATATAGGACGTCTCGGACTTGGACTGTACCGGCTGCCGTTAAAAGGAGAAAACAGGATAGACCATAAGAAGACAGACTCCCTTATAGATATACAGATGGCGAGAGGGCACGGGTATTTTGAGCTGGAGTTTCTCGGCTGGCCTGAAGACCGAAGTGAGGACGCAGTCGGCGAAGAGCGCATGGTCAAAGCTGTGCGGAGCTCGCTTGTCAGAAGATACGACCGCAGCAGATATGATCTTGCGGCGATAATCGACGCAGAAAGACTGGGCGAGGTCAAAGCGATGATCCGGAATTCCGGAGCGGGGTATCTTGACCGTCTTGCAGTAAACGGCGTGGAAAGGTTTTATCCGTCATATCCGGAAGATGAGAATATCGACCCCGAGACACTGGCCGACAAAAGAATTGATGGGCCGCAGGAAAAGACAGCAAAGCCGGGAAGCGCTTTCCTGGATGACATATGGTCTGTTGTAAATGACCTGAAAAAGAACGGTCTGGTAAAGAAGGCGGGACTCGCCTTCAACGGTTCCGCGACGCTGCTGGACGATCTGCTGAAAGAAAGACAGGAGATCGACTATGTTGAGCTTCCGGTGAACTATCTGATGGGGACGTCGGAAGGGGACCTGGCGCAGAAGTATTATACTATATCAAGGAGAAGGTACAAGGAGATACTTGTAAGGAGCCCGTTTGCCGGAGGCAGGCTGACGGATATGGGGACCGAAGCAGAGAAGGTCCTGGGCATCTCCCGGGATGGAAGCAAGGCAGGATCCGGAAACGATGAGACTGAGTCCGGAAAGGCAAGATTCACCATGGCAGGATACGCTATGATGAAGAAGGCTGACGCTCCGGCTTCTGCGGTAGACTGGGCGCTCAGATACGTGCTGTCTTATCCGTTCGTCGTTATAAGTGTGGCGTCGACGGGCGACCCTGAACATGCGGCAGAGAATTTGGACGCCGCGGAAAGATTCAGGCCGCTTACTGAGGAGGACAGGGACAAACTTAAGGAAGCGGTCAAATATCGTGATTAGACGATATGGCTGGATGTGTTGAGATCACAACGTTACAGCTGTTGTTTATAGGCTGATGGAGATTTCGCCGGTGTGGAGGACATCCTCCATGCCGGCTTTTTCGCCTTCTAGATACCTCACGGCAAGGCCGCCTGTATCGTCTACTGAAAGAGCTTCGGCAGGGATGCCGCTTTCACTGTACTGAGGATGGATCTTTATGGTCCTTCCCAGTATGAAGCACCTTTCGCGGTATTCATCCATGAAATCACGGATATCGGGACTGGTTATGAGAGGCAGTGTCTCGTTTATTATTTCAGCGGCCAGTCTGCTTCTTGAGAAGCTGCCGGTCTCTGAAGACAGAGATCCAGCGATGTCCTTTATTTCAGGAGGAAAGCTCCCTGGGAAGCAGTTCACCCCGATCCCGGTCACGAGCTTGTTTATCGTTCCGGTCTCGAAGTCTGACTGTGCCTCAGTCAGGATCCCGCAGACCTTTTTACCGTTATAGAAGAGGTCGTTGACCCATTTGATAACAGCGTGCACGCCGGCTGCCTTTTCTATGGCCCGGCACGTACCGACGGCTGACGCCATGGTGACGAACAGCGATCTTGATATATCAAAGTCCGGAATGAATGAGAATGTCATATATAATCCGGTACCGGCAGGGGATTCAAATCTCCTGCCGAGCCTTCCTCTTCCGGCTGTCTGCCTGTTGGCTATGAACACCTTAGGAACAGACGACGCCGGCTGTTCTTTTGCCAGATCGTTTGTCGAGCCGGTCTCATCACGCACGTCGAGTGTGCACGGGACATTAAGATATGAGGCGATCTCATCTTCTGTCAACAGACTGCCGCAGTCTGTAAGCATGTAGCCCAGGTTGGTCCTGCTCATGATGTCGTATCCCTCTTTACGCAGGGCGGCGCATGCCTTGTTTACGGCTGCCCGTGAGACACCGAGCGTCTCTCCGATCTGTTCACCCGAGATATACTTCCCTGCATTTTCGGACAAAAGCCTCAGCAGCCTGCTTTTCGTGGACATCGTTCCCTCCTGTCGGTTTACTTCACCTTTTTATCATGCGTACGGAAATACCTGTATATGATTGTAAACACAATGCATAAAGTTGTCAAAACAACGGCAAAACAAGAGGCTCACTGCTGACATATCATGCGGTTTTTGATATAATATAATCGAATAAATATATATTCATACGCAAAGAGGTCAGATCTATGAAAGAACAGGAAAATAAAAGCGCTGTACGTTTTTTAGTTCTGGTTGCACTGATAGTCGCGACGCTGGTAACGATAGGCACACTGTGGATGGGACAAAGCGCGAAGAAGGCAAACTACGACACTGTAAGAGCAATAAGCAGTTTTTACCTGGATGAACTGGCGGGAAGACGTGAGCAGGTGATCGCGTCCAATCTGAACAGCCATATCAGAGACATAAGGATGGCGGTGTCGCTCCTGACAGAGAATGATCTGAGAGATCTGAAACATCTGAGGGCATATCAGACAAAGATGAGGGATCTGTACGGACTTGATAAATTTGCCTTTGTCGGATCCGACGGCCTTATATATACTTCGCAGGGCGTAAGACGCAATCTCAAAGACTATGATTTCGACCCCGAGAAACTGTCTGATCCGAAGACTTCAGTAAGATCAATAGGCACGGTCAGGAAAGCAGTCATTGCAGTGCCTGTCGACGATATAAAATGTGAAGATGTGAAATTCCGCGTCTGCTTCATGGAGATAGATATGGATGTTCTTCTGAGAGGCCTGTCACTTCAGTCGGATTCAAACGATACGACATTCTGCAATATATATACGAGAAAGGGTGAGGCCTTCACCAACATGGTGCTGGGTGGTCTGGCCAAGGAGGATAATCTTCTTAAGGCTCTGAAAAGAGCAAAGTATGACAGCGGCTCTTCAATGGAACAGGTAGAGAATGACTTTGCTGAAGGAAAGCCGAACATAGTATCGTTTACATATGACGGCATCAGAGAGACGCTGGACTATGTTCCGGTAGAAGGTACCGACTGGATGCTTACATATCTGGTTCGCGAGAGCGTGATAAGCGAACAGGTAAGCGACATCTCAGAACGCCTGACGCGCCAGAGCCTGATGCAGACTATCCTGACCGCACTGGTAATGCTGGGGTTGTTCGTGCTGATGATGCAACAGGTAAGAAGAAACGCAAAGATGATGCTTGAGCAGGAGACCTTCGAGGCAGAAAGCAGGATCAAGCAGGAGGAGATGGAGCAGCGTCTGGAGCTTCAGGAGGAACTGCTCGCTCAGGAGAAGAAGCGTGTACAGCAGGACAAAATGATAACCGCCATGGCGTCAGACTACAGGAGCGTATACTATGTAGATCTGGACAGAAACGAGGGCAAATGCTACAGGTCGATCGCACCGGAATCGGACATATGCCCTGATGGAAAAGGCTTTGACTTCGAGAAAGAATTCAGAGAATACGCCGATAAATACGTAGATGAAAAGTACAAGGAAGGATTCCTGAAATACATAGATATCGACAATATACGAGAACAGCTGAGTTCCAACTCCATAATCGTGCACAGATATCTGACTGTAAGAGACGGAAAAGAACGGTATGAGATGCTGAGAATGGCCGGAGTACGTCACCCTCAGGACAGAGATGATGACATAGTCCATGCTATCGGAGTCGGCTTCACGGATGTGGACGAAGAGATCAGAGAAGAGATGGCGCAGAGCCAGGCGCTTTCTGACGCCCTTGCCGCAGCTGAGGACGCGAGCAAAGCCAAGACTGCTTTTCTGTCCAACATGAGCCATGAGATAAGGACTCCGATGAACGCTATCATAGGGCTGGACAATATCGCGCTTAGCGATCCGGATCTTCCGGAGAAAACGAGAGGCTATCTTGAGAAGATAGACGGATCGGCACATCATCTGCTGGGTCTCATCAACGATATCCTGGACGTTTCCAGAATAGAAGCGGGCAGACTTACGCTGAAGAATGAAGAGTTCTCGTTCTCCACTCTTCTTGAGCAGGTCAATACCATCATAGGCGGCCAGTGCAATGATAAAGGACTCGACTATGAGTGCCATGTGACCAATTCTGTCGACGATTATTATATCGGCGACAACATGAAACTGAAACAGGTGCTCATCAATATACTGGGCAACTCAGTCAAATTTACGCCGGAAGGCGGAAAGGTCGAGCTGTCCGTTGCGAAGACTGCTTCATTTGAAGGCAAGACTACGCTGACGTTCACAATGAGCGATACAGGAATAGGTATGGACGAGTCGTTCATACCTAAGATGTTTGAGCCTTTCTCACAGGAGGATTCAGTCAGCGTCAACAGGTACGGCAGCACAGGTCTCGGCATGGCCATAACCAAGAGCTTAGTCGAGAAGATGAACGGCAATATAAGCGTAAGCAGCAAAAAGGGCGAAGGCACGACGTTCACTGTGGCCGTAACACTCATGGATTCCGACAAGAAGAGTGAAGGCAGGGAAGATACGGAGGTCCGGATCCAGGATCTGTCAGTGCTGATAGTGGACGACGATGAGATCGCCTGCGAGCACTCCAGGCTGGTCCTCGAGGGCGTGGGGATATCGGCAGATACCGTCATGTCCGGGAAAGAAGCCGTTGAGATGGTGAAGATCCATGAGGCGAGAAGAGAGCCGTATAATATGATCCTTCTGGATCTGAAAATGCCTGAGATGGACGGAGTTGAGACAGCGAAACAGATAAGGGCTGTAGTCGGAAGAGACTCTGTGATCATAATAATCACAGCATACAACTGGGAAGATGTTCTAGATGAGGCGGTAAGCGCCGGAGTGGACAGCTTCATTGCCAAGCCGCTCTTTGCAGCCAACGTGCTGGAGGAATTCAAGGCTGCGCTCAATAAGAGAAAAGAAAGGACCGAGGAGCATAAGGCTGATCTTGAAGGCAGGAAAATTCTGCTTGCCGAAGATATGGCTGTAAACGCAGAGATCATGAAGGAGCTCCTCAAAATGAAGGGGATGGAGGTCGATCACGCTGAGAACGGAAGGATATGCGTAGACATGTTCCAGATGGAGCCGGAGGGCTACTATGACGCCATCCTTATGGATATGAGGATGCCGGAAATGGACGGCCTGGAAGCGACCAGAGCTATCAGAGCTCTGCCGAGAAAAGACGCGAAAGAGATACCTGTCATCGCGCTTACGGCGAACGCCTTCGATGAAGACGTACAGAAGAGCCTTCAGGCAGGCCTGAACGCACACCTCAGCAAGCCTGTTGAGCCGAGCAGTCTGTTCGCGACCCTTGAGAAACTCATTAAAGACTGATAAGCATAGGAGAGTAGTTTAAATGGATCCGCAGACAGCAGCGGTATATATTGGAGCGATGGTATTGCTGATGATAATGTCGGCCTATTTCTCGGCTACTGAAACAGCATTCACTTCGCTCAACAGGATCAAGATAAAGAATATGGCGGAAGACGGGGATAAGCGGGCAAAGCGTGTCCTTGTTCTTGTTGAGCAGTTCGATAAAGTACTTTCGACCATACTGATCGGGAACAACATAGTAAACATAGCGAATACTGCAGTCGCGACTGTATTCTTCGTCAAGATCTACGGGTCATACGGCCCTACTGTCGCGACAGTGGTCATGACGGTGACCGTCCTGATCTTCGGAGAGATCTCGCCTAAGAATCTGGCCAAGGAAAACGCGGAGGGATTTGCGATGTTTTCCGCTCCGATCCTGTCGGTCCTCATGAAGATATTCGCGCCTTTCAACTGGATATTCTCACAGTGGAAGAAGCTTCTGTTCATGATCTTCAAGAAGAAGGGCGACAGAAGTATTACAGAAGACGAGCTCATAACCATGGTCGAGGAAGCAGAGACAGAGGGAAGCCTTGAATCAGACCAGAGCGAGCTCATACAGAACGCGATCGAATTCGACGCGCTCGAGGCTGTGGACGTACTTACGCCGAGGACAGAGATCGAGGCGATCAATATCGAGATGACAGAGGACGAGGTCGCTGAGATATTCCTCAAGACAGGCTTTTCCAGACTGCCGGTATACGAGGATGACCTGGATAACATCCTGGGAGTGCTGAACCAGAAGGACTTCCACAATTATATATATCATAAAGACAAGACTGTGTCAGACTTCATCAAGCCGGTAGTCTACGCCCCTGAGTCAATGAGCGCGGGGGTCCTGCTCAAGCGAATGCAGAAGGAGAAATGCCAGATCGCGATAGTCGTGGATGAGTACGGAGGCACTACAGGACTCGTCGCCATGGAGGATATCCTGGAAGAGCTGGTAGGCGAGATATACGACGAGCATGAAGAGGTAGAGTCGCAGGAGATCACGAAACTCCGCAACGGAAGCTACCGCGTCCTTGCGTCAGCGAATGTTGAGAAGATGTTCGACTACTTCGACGATGAAGATGAGGAGAGCGAGGCAACGACGGTAAACGGATGGGTCGTCCGTATGATCGACAAGCTGCCTGAGGTCGGCGACAAATTCAGCTACAGGTCGCAGAAAAAGATATATGAAGGACGTGTAACGAGTGCTGACGACAGGAAAGCTAACGAGATAAATCTGACAGTGACCGACATCCCGGAAGAGGAAAGCGATAAAGATAAAAATGAACAGTAAAAAAGACAAAAAACAGATCGTGTCTTATTTCTGTATACTCTTCTTACTGTGCGGTGTGCATACGATAAGCGGCATATACCGCGAAGATACGATACCAGAAAGAGTGCAGGCATATGGTCTGGAAGCTGAGGAGGATGCTCGTGGCAGTCAGCATCACCTGACCGAAGGACCTCTGATAAATGACGGAACAACGGTGCGCCAGACTGCTTACAGGGATAAGTGCGCTGACGCCGTATCATCGCCGCTATACAGTAATGAGAGAACATATTTCGGATACGGCAGCATGATCGCGGGAGTGGTCATTGTTCCTACGATACTCACGATCATTGCGGCGCGGCATCTTCTGTGCTGAACAAGAATGACCGTATAAAGGGCACTGCAGAAGATAAAGCAAAGCATACAAACACTGATATAAGAACCAGCAGAAAGGGGATCTAAATAAAAATGGGCTTAATGGAAATGATCTTTGGAGATCTGAATAAGAAAGAAGTGAAGAAAGTAGAGAAGATAGCGGACAAGGTCGATGCGCTTGAGGATTGGGCGGCAGCGTTCTCCGACGAAGAGCTCCGAGGGAAAACAGATGAATTCAAAGCGAGACTGAAAGACGGAGAGACTCTTGACGACCTCCTGCCGGAGGCCTTTGCCGTATGCCGTGAAGCAGCGCAGAGGAGCGTGGGCATGAAGCCGTTCCGCGTACAGGTGATCGGCGGTATCGTACTCCATCAGGGCAGGATATCCGAAATGAAAACAGGTGAAGGTAAAACACTCGTTGCTACCCTTCCAGTATATCTGAACGCGCTCACGGGAGAAGGCGTGCACGTTGTAACAGTCAACGACTATCTGGCTAAGCGTGACTCTGAGTGGATGGGTAAGGTATACACGTTCCTCGGACTTACTGTAGGATGTGTCATCCACGGGATCTCAGATCAGGAGAGATACGACGCCTACAGATGCGACATAACATATGGAACGAACAACGAGTTCGGATTCGATTATCTGAGAGACAACATGGTCACGTATCAGGAAGAGCTTGTGCAGAGAGATCTGAACTATGCGATAGTCGACGAGGTCGACTCGATCCTCATCGATGAAGCCAGGACCCCTCTCATCATTTCGGGACAGGGAACTGAATCGACCGACATGTACAAGAAGGCAAACCAGTTCGTACTCACGCTGACCAAGACCGACGACTACACAGTCGAAGAGAAAGATCAGGAAGTATCGCTTACCGACGCCGGTATCAAAAAGGCAGAAGCCTACTTCCATGTCGATAACTACGGAGACCCTGAGAACATGGAGATCTCACACCACGTACAGCAGGCTCTGAAGGCCAATACTCTCATGGAGCGTGACGTCGACTACATCGTCAAGGAAGGCGAGATCGTCATCGTAGACGAGTTCACCGGCCGTCTGATGTTCGGGCGGCGATACAGCAACGGCCTGCACCAGGCGATCGAGGCGAAGGAACATGTTCTCGTACGTTCAGAGTCAAAGACACTTGCTACGATCACTATCCAGAACTACTTCCGTATGTACAAAAAGCTTGCCGGTATGACAGGTACAGCGAAGACAGAAGAAGATGAGTTCAGGGACATCTACAACATGGACGTAGTGGTCATACCGACGAACAAGCCGGTCATCAGACAGGATCTGCAGGATCAGGTATACCAGCATGAAGCAGGGAAGTTCCATGCTATCGCTGACAAGGTCGCGGAGCTGCATGAAACAGGAAGGCCTGTACTGGTAGGTACCATATCCATTGAAAAATCAGAGCTCATAAGCGACATGCTTAAGAAGCGCGGCATCAAGCATAATGTGCTGAACGCCAAGCAGCATGAGAAGGAAGCTGAGATCGTCGCTCAGGCAGGACGTCTCAATCAGGTAACGATCGCGACCAATATGGCAGGAAGAGGAACCGATATCCTGCTCGGCGGAAACCCTGAGTTCGAGGCAAAGCGCCAGATGAGGAAAGAGGGCTTCACTGACGATCAGATCAGCTTTGCCACAGGCTTTGCAAAGTCAGACGATGAAGAGATGAACAAAGCCAGGGAAGTATACCGTAAATATCACGACGACTTCAAGAAAGAGACAGACGTAGAGCATGATAAAGTCGTAGAGCTTGGGGGCCTCGCGATCATAGGTACGGAAAGACATGAATCCAGGCGTATCGACAATCAGCTCCGCGGACGTTCAGGACGTCAGGGAGACCCCGGATCGACGCAGTTCTTCATTTCTCTGGACGACGAGCTGATGAGGCTCTTTGGCGGAGACAGGATGAAGAACGTCGTTGCCAAGATGGGACTTGAAGAGGATGAAGCCATCGAGGCAGGTATGCTCACAAAATCCATCGAGAGCGCTCAGAAGAAAGTTGAAGGCCGTAACTTCGGTATCAGAAAATACGTTCTGCAGTATGACAACGTAATGAACAAGCAGCGTGAGCAGATCTACGGCGACAGAAAGAAAGTGCTGCATGGTGAAGACCTCCGTGAGTACATCATGGGCATGATGAGAAGCATCGTACAGAACATAGTAGAGCCGTATACACTGGATTCCAAGTATCCTGAAGAATGGGACTTCGAAGGAATGACCAAGAAGCTCAGAAAGATCTCGCCTAAATACAAGGGGATCGATGAGAATGATACAGACTATCTGGCCGGTCTCACGGCAGACAAGCTGATCGCAGACATCCAGGATGATTTTGAGAAGATCTACGAGGAAAAGGAGGCTGAGATCGGTGAGCCGATGCGTGAGATCGAGCGTACGATCCTCCTCAACGTAGTGGATAATCTGTGGATGGATCAGATCGACGCCATGGATCAGCTGAAGGAAGGTATCGGACTCCGTGCTATCGGTCAGCAGGACCCTGTAGCGGCATATGCGAAGGAAGGATTCGAGATGTTCGACGCCATGAACAGCGAGATCGCGGAGGAAACCGTGACATACTGCTATAACGTCTCCGTAGAGACCAGGTCGAAACGTCATCAGGCTGCCGAGATAGGTGAAGAGAGGAAGTCAGAGTTCGTAGATGAAGGACTTCAGCAGATGGAAGCTGAACAAGGCGGACCTTCAAAGAATATGAATGTTCCGGACAGAGACGATAAGCCTGAAACAGTACGCCGCGACCACCCGAAGATCGGAAGAAACGATCCATGCTGGTGCGGAAGCGGAAAGAAATATAAGAACTGTCATATGAAACAGGATCAGGAGGAGGCAAGAAGGAAAGGCCATGCTTAAACTCGATCCGGTAAAACAGGACCTGCAGCCTAAGAGGGACAGCCTTGTTGAGATAGGTGAATCGCTGGCGATCCCGGACCTGAAGAAAGAATCAGAGGAGCTCAACAAGAAGACGCTTGCCGATGATTTCTGGAATGATTCCGAAGCGGCTCAGAAGGTCCTTCAGCAGAAAAAACAGATAGACGACAAGATAAAGGAATACGAGTCTCTGCTGGGTGAATTCGACGATCTGGAAGAGATGATCGAGCTCTGTGAAGAGATGGAGTCTGAAGGCGAGGCTGAAGAAGCCGACGCAGAAGCAGATGATATCGTTTCCGGCTTCGATGATCTGAAAAAGAAGCTCGACAGTTTCCGTATAGCAATGCTTTTGAACGGGAAGTACGACAGCAAGAACGCGCTTCTTTCCGTGCACGCGGGAGCCGGCGGAGTCGACGCAATGGACTGGACGGAGATGCTTCTCCGTATGTATACGAGATGGGCGGAGAACCACGGGTATAAAGTCGATGTCGTTGACGTTCAGGATGATACAGAGGCAGGCATCAAAAGCGCCACTTTCTTTATCGAGGGCATGAACGCTTACGGATATCTCAAACACGAGAAAGGGGTACACCGTCTGGTACGTATATCGCCGTTCAACGCGGCGGGCAAGCGCCAGACGTCCTTCGCCGCGCTGGAAGTCATGCCCGAGATGGACGATGTAGACGATGTTGAGATCAGGCCGGAAGACCTGCGTATCGACACGTACAGATCGAGCGGCGCAGGAGGCCAGCACGTAAACAAAACTGACTCTGCGATCCGTATCACACACCTGCCGACGAACATTGTCGTAACCTGTCAGAACGAGCGGAGCCAGCATCAGAACAAAGATATGGCGATGAAGATCCTTATCTCCAGGCTGGCTGACCTGAAGGAACAGCAGCATAAAGAGACTCTGAAAGAGATCAAAGGCGATTTCTCGCAGATCACATGGGGATCGCAGATCCGCTCTTATGTATTCCAACCATATACGATGGTCAAAGACCACAGGACCGGAGCAGAAGCCGGGAATGTGCAGGCCGTCATGGACGGCGATATAGATCTGTTCATAAACGAGGAGCTGAAACAGCTGTAGTGTATTATAAATGCTGACACATGTTCATACGAGAGACCACTCTCGTTTAGTCCTCACTCAATGGTACTAAGCTCACGCTGCGTTATTACTTGCGTTCACTAAGTACCGCTACATGAGGACTAAGCGCAAGCGGTCATCTGGTAAGAATGATGAAACACATAAAGGTGTTATATGCTGAACATCTATTATGGACGGGAATCCGTCGACAGGGAAAAGTTCATATACGAAGAGATAACGAGAAGAGGCTTCAGTGCTTCTTCTCCTGTTATTGTGCTCGTTCCGGACCAGTATACGCTGGAAGCTGAGCGGCAGGCGTTCCGTGTCACGGTTAAAGAAGCACTCATCGGTCTTGACGTGTACAGCATATCGAGACTCGGTCACAACGTTCTGTCCAAAGTCGGTCAGGGCAGCATACAGTTCATCGATAAATACGGCCGCCAGATGCTTCTCACAGGCATAATGTCGGATCTTAAGGATGATCTTCTGGTGTACGGAGGAAACGTCAGGAAGCCCGCGTTCATAGAGATGGTGAACGATTACATCTCAAGTCTTAAACAGTACAGCGTGTCGCCGGAAGCCCTGGAAGAACTCGCTTCAGGCCTTCATGAGAACGACGTGCTCGGAATGAAGATGAGAGATATCGCGAAGATCTATTCGGAATATGACAAGGCCATAAAGGGCAGATATACAGATTCAGAAGACTATGTAGACCTGTTTATATCCAAGGCTGAGCAGTCAGATATGCTCGCCGGGGCATCAGTATGGGTCTACGGCTTCGACAGCTTCGCGCCTAAGTCACTTAAGGTGCTCGGGATGCTCATGAAGCTGTGCCCTGAAGTAAACGTGGTGCTCGCATATGACAGAGGGGCAGGAGATGAAGATCTGTTCGACCTTACAGGGCAGGTCATGAACAATCTCAAAGCTGCCGCGGAAGAAAACAGTGCTCAGATCGGCAGGATCACGTCGATAAAAAAAGCTTTTCCTGACGGCAGATATGACATAACAGATACGGCTCCGGAAATAAAGCATATCGAGCATGAGCTGTTTTCCGCAGCGCCGGGAGTCATGCGGACAGAGGGGAATGAAAGCATAACTGTCACCGAAGCAGCGAACTACTACAACGAGGCAGAGTCAGCGGCGGCATTCATTCTTCACCTTATCAGGGATAAAGGATACAGATACCGCGATATCGCGGTCATCTGCAATGACACAGGAGACCTTCAGGCTGCTCTCGCGAGGGCTTTTGACGAATACGGTATACCGAGCTTTCTGGACAAGAAGAGAAGCGTTTCGGAGTCGGGAGCCGCGGCATATGTCATATCCATGATCACGGCGTGCGTCAGGGGGATGCGTACGCGGGATATAATACGGACACTCAAGACAGGTCTTTCAGTTCTGGATCAGGATGAGACAGAGAAACTTGAGAATTATGCGATAAGCTACAAGATAGATAGAAACAGATGGAAGAAGAAGTTCAGCTACGGTGCTGAGCAGTATGGCGAGAATGGACTCGCGGAGCTGGAAGAGTACCGCTCCAGGGTCATGGATCAGCTCGGCAGGCTGGACGCCATACTGAGGAAAAAGCAGACCACAGCAGAGTTTCTCGCTGATCTGTACAGATTCCTTACAGAAGACGCCGGACTCACCGTAAAGCTGGCGAATCTGATGGACGCGCAGACGGAAGCCGGGCTGAGAGATCTGGCTGATGAGACAAGACAGATCTGGAAGATGATGATATCGATCATGGACCAGATCAATAATATAATGGGAGAGACGCAGTTTGATGCGGAAGTGTTCCTGCAGCTCTTCACGGTCGGGCTGAAACAGGCGGAGATCGGCCTTATGCCGACGTCTCCTGACGACCTTATGATCGGCACGATGCAGAGGACCAGAGTAGGCAGAGTCAAAGCAGTCGTAGTTGTCGGCGCGAACGACGGGATAATACCTCAAGGCGGAGCGCACGAGGGACTATTTGCCGAACAGGAAGACGAGAGACTGGCCGAGACCGGGTTTGAGGCGTGCAGGTCTGAACAGGTAAGACGCCAGGAAGAGAGGCTCGCCATATACAGGAACCTGAGCAGGCCTGAGTCGGAGCTTTGGATAAGCTATACAGCGGCAGACCAGACAGGAGGACAGCTGAGGCCTTCTGAGCTCATAGAAGATATACTCAGGATCTTTCCGGATATCAGAGTCAGAAGGGACATTCTGAATACAGGAAAAGCGGAAGATCTGATCTCAGGAAAGACAAGTACTCTGAGACACATGACGGAGGCTTTTGTTCAGGAAACGAACGGGCTGGAAAAAGATCCGGTCTGGGACGACGTGATGTGCTGGTACCGCGCGAATGAGCCGGAGAAAGCCGCCGCGGTGGCAGAAGGGCTGAAGTTCCAGAACAGGGCAGGAAGCATAGGAAGAGAGCTTGCGGACATAATGTTTTCCGGAAGAGGACGCGACTCGCTGAGCGTGTCCAGGCTGGAGAAGTACGCGAAATGCCCGTTTTCGTTCTACGTGCAGTTCGGACTGAAGCCTGAGGAAAGACAGATATTCGAGGCAGGATCCCGCGAGATCGGCGACGTATATCATGAGTCGCTTATGGAGATCACCCAGAAGCTCACGGACGAAGGGATCTGGGACAGCATAACGCCGGAGCAGATAAAAGACCTTGCGAGGAGCACGGTAAGAGCTAAGAAAGAGGATTTCGGCGGCGGTGTGCTCGGATACTCCGGAGGCGACAGTTATCTGGCGGATCGTGCGGAGCAGACTGTTGAAGACGCGGTGAACGTTCTTGTGAGCCATGCGAGAGCCGGGAAGATACAGGAGAGCCGCTATGAAGAAGAATTCGGGCGTCACAGACGAATCAGGCCTGTAGAAGTCGACGCAGGCGGCAGGAAGATATATATCGAAGGAAAGATAGACAGGCTGGACGTGCTTGAAAATGGGCGCGTCAAGATAATGGACTACAAATCCGGGCATCAGGACTTCAACGATTCTCTCATACGAGCCGGTTACAGCCTGCAGCTGATGCTTTATCTGAAGGCCGCTGAAGAGGGAGAGCGTGAGCCTGCCGGAGTATTCTATTTCTATCTTGGAACAAAAGGTATCGATACGGCGGGGAAGAAGGATGTCGACATCACAGGAGCGACAGATCCTGACCGTATAAGCGAGCTCAGAGACGCCAGCATGCGCGGTCTGCTTGTGAATGACCCTGAAACTATCTCCGAAGTGCTTGGTGACGACGAATCCGGCAGGATAGCCAATATACGCAGGAAGAAAGACGGAGAATATACCGGAGCGGATGGAAGCGCTGTCCTGGATGAGGAAAGCTTCCACGATCTCCAGAGCGCTGTAGACGACAAGATAGAAGAACTGGTGCAGGGCATCAGCGACGGAAAGATCGACATCAGGCCGATGCGCCAGAAGAGGGTCAACCTTGCCTGCAGATACTGTGACTATAAAGGGATATGCAGATTTGACACCGGCTTCAGAGGATGCACGTTCAATATAATAAAATAGCGGTGCTGCGCCGCATTATATCGTTTGACGGAAGCGGGACCGGTGTGGTAAAATAACATTCGCAGTGCATGAGGCGCTGCGTGTGATATGCTTCCGTGGCTCAGTCGGTAGAGCAGCGCATTCGTAACGCGCAGGTCGCCGGTTCAAGTCCGGCCGGGAGCTCCAAAGGGTCTGGTTGAAACCAGCCCCTTTTTTGTTACGGAGAACTATACGTATCTGAGACTTCAGCATTTCTGGGGCAGCGGTTACCACGCTGTCACCATGCGTTCTTGGAATTCGTTCCAAAAACAGGGCTTGCGGCAGCCTTTTGGGGGCAACTGTTACCACGCTGTCACCATGCGTTCTTGGAATTCGTTCCAAAAATAGAGCTTGCGGCAGCCTTTCGGGGGTAACTGTTACCACGCTGTCACCATACACCTTTAATATTCGTTCCAATTGCAAGGTTTTATCTTTTTTGGAAATATGTCCATTCTATCGCTTCTCTACCACAACAACAAAAAAAGAGGCAGTTTCACAATGCGTCAGTTGATTGCCTAGTGAAACAGCCTCTTCGGTATACTATTAAATAGTATTTTATTTGAGGTTCATTTCTATTCACATTTCTATTCAAACTTCTATTCACACTTTGCGAGAAGTTTTTCCCACTTCATATCTACGTATTTCTGCGCATCTTCTATCATCCACTCATTTCCCGGAAGGAACATATGCTTGAATCTTCCCTGTTTCTCGAGGAACCTCTCGACAGGAAGTTTTTTTCTGGGTTCATAGGTCAGATGCCATTCGCCTTCCACGATCTCGTACATTGGCCATACACATGTGTCGACTGCAAGCTTACAGATCTCAGCCAGGTCAGAAGCGTCGTAGCGCCATCCGCGCGGACATGGGGCCAGTACGTTCAGGAAGCATGGGCCTTCGGTATATATCGCCTTGTGTGCCTTGGCGTACAGATCACGCATATCCGTATACATAGTCGTCTGTGCGGCGTACGGGATATTATGCGCTGCGATTATCGCGGTCAGGTCTTTCTTGTCCTGGTTCTTGCCGTAGCTTTCTGTTCCGACAGGGGAAGTCGTCGTGTTGGCGAATCTCGGAGTAGATGATGAACGCTGTATACCGGTGTTCATGTAAGCCTCGTTGTCGTAGCAGACATATACCATGTCGTGGCCTCTTTCCATCGCTCCGGAAAGTGACTGGAGACCGATATCGTAAGTGCCGCCGTCTCCGCCGAAGCAGATGAACTTGAAGTCCTCGTCTATCTTGCCGCGCTTTTTCAACGCTTTGTAGGCAGTCTGTACGCCGCCCGTCATCGCGGCTGCGTTTTCAAAAGCGCTGTGGATGTAGCTGTCTTCGTAAGCGGTGTTCGGATATATGAAAGTCGATACCTCCAGGCAGCTCGTGGCGTTGCTTACCACCGCGCGGTCTCCTTCATCGAGAGCACGGAGCACGCTGTTGATCGCGACTCCCGCTCCGCACCCCGCGCAGAGCCTGTGGCCTGAAGCAAGGCGCGGCTTTTTGTTAAGCTGTTCTTTCAGACTGTATGCCATATCGTCTCCTCCTTACTTCTCCGCGGCTTCCTGAACAGCCGCATCTGACCCGGTGCCTCTGCCTGTGATGCATTCATCACCTGACTCACCGTTATCTCTTACGCCTATGTGTCTGTAGACGTCTCCGGTATCTCCCGTTTCAGCCGCTTTCTGCAGCTCTCCGAATATGTCGGTAAACGTTTTTATCGTGACGTCTCTTCCGCCGAGGCCGTAGACATAATCGATCATCAAAGGCCTTTCAGGCGAATCGTAAAGTGCTGATCTGGTCTCAGCGAATACAGGACCTCCGCATCCGGACATACCTTCTGATTTATCCATGGCCGCCACAGCTTTAACTCCTGTTAAAGCATCGTAGAGTTCCTGCTTAGGGAACGGACGGAACACTCTGATCTTCACGAGGCCTGCCTTGACGCCCTGCTCGCGGAGCATGTTGACGGCAGCCTTGCCTGTGCCTGCGGATGATCCGATGACTACTACGGCATACTCCGCGTCGTCCATCATGTATCTTTCAATGAGATCATAGTCTTTGCCGAAGGCTTTGCTGAATTCGGCGCCGACTTCAAGCACGACATCGTGCGCATGCTTCATCGCTTCGGCCTGAGCCTTTTTGATCTCCATATAATAGTTGCTTACTCCATAAGGGCCGACTGCCATCGTCTCGCCTTTTTTAAGGAGGTAGTGCTCAGGCTCATATTCTCCGACGAACGCCTTGACGTCCTTATCGTCGTAAAGCGTGATGTTCTCGACGTCGTGACTTGTGATGAAGCCGTCCTGGCATATCATTATGGGGAGGCGGCACCTCTCTGCGATCGGGAACGCCTGGATATAGTTGTCATAAGCTTCCTGATTATTTTCGGAGTAGATCTGTATCCAGCCGGCGTCTCTCGCGCCCATTGAATCGGAATGGTCGCAGTTGATGTTGATAGGCCCTGTGAGCGCGCGGTTGACTACTGCCATGACGATAGGCAGCCTGTCTGACGCCGCTACGTAAAGCAGCTCCCACATGAGGGCGAATCCTGCAGAAGACGTTGCCGTTATGGCGCGAGCGCCGGCGGCGGACGCGCCGATACATGTAGACATAGCTGAGTGTTCGGATTCTACAGGGACGAATTCTGTCTGCACCTGTCCGTTCGCGACGTAGCTTGAGAAATACTGAGGTATCTCTGTGGAAGGGGTGATAGGATATGTTCCCATGACGTCAGGATCGATCTGCTTCATCGCGTAGGCGATAGCTTCGTTCCCGCTCATCCTTTCTCTTCTGGACATTTATTCCTCCCCCTTTCTCTTCATCGTTATCGCGCCGAAAGGGCAGACCTTGGCACAGATGCCGCAGCCTTTACAGTAATTCAGGTCCATTCCCGACATCTTTCCGTCGACGATCCTGATCGAAGCGTCAGGACAGTACGGCGCGCAGAGAAGACACTGCTTGCATTTCGCGCTTTCCCAGTCAGGAGTCTCGACGCGCCATTCGCCTGTCATGACAAGGCGCGACGTTGCCGGCTCATAGATCTCGGCGCCCGGTGTCATCTCCTGCCAGGAGCCGTTTTCATGGATATCTTTTGCTGATCTGAACATTATTGATATAACCTCCCGGCCTGTCAGCCTACTCTTACCTGATCCATCGCCTGCCTGAGAGCTTTCATATTGCCCTCGACGACTTCAGGCTTGGTACGGAATTTATGTTTGAACGATTCCTCCATGTCTTTCAGGAATCGGTTCTGTTTTACGAGACCGCTCACTTTCACCACCGCCGCAAGCATAGGCGTGTTCGGGATGTTTTTCCCGATCGTCTCAAGTGAGATGCTTGCTGCATCGACAGTGCAGACACGTCCCTTGTAGCCGTCCAGCTCACGCCTGATCTCACTTGGCGTCCTGGTGGTATTCACTATGATCGCGCCTTCTTCGGAAAGACCGGCTGTCACGTCGACTGACTCGATCAGAGTCTCGTCTACCACTACGACATAGTCAGGGAAGTAAATGTTGGAGTGCACCAGATTCGGTGTATCTGAGATACGGTTGTAAGCCGTGATAGGCGCGCCCATTCTCTCCGGGCCGTACTCAGGGAATCCCTGGACTTCCTTTCCGGAGTTGAAGCAGACGTCTGCCAGAAGCAGACATGCTGTCTTGGCGCCCTGTCCGCCTCTTCCGTGCCATCTGATCTCAACAGCTTTACTCTTACTGCTCATTTTTCCTCCTAAAATAAAATCCGTCCTGTATCAGGACGGATGTAATGGACCGTTTATAAACCACCTGCTACAATACGCATACTATCATATGCTCTCCTGATAACGGGGGAGGACCGTCGCGGCTTACTTTATATGTTTTCTGCCGTGCGGCTCGGGAGTGATGTTCAGCTCAGAGCTACTCTCGGTACCGGGCTCTCACCATCCCCGGCTCGCTTGTTCCTTCTCGCTTCTGACTTACTGTCTCCGTCATAGCCTTTGACTGCATTCAGTTGTATAACCATATTACTTTACTGAAGCAGAAAAGTCAAGTCCACTTCTCTTGTTTACAGAGCCGCGAAAAGACAGTAAAATAAGGTAAGGAAGCAGCGTCCGCCTGGATGCGGACCGGAGAAGGAGAAAATCATGAGAAACGATATATATTATCCGTCGGTTGACGGCGAGACCACTATCCACGCGATAGAATGGATCCCGGAAGGTGATCCTGTGGCAGTGCTTCAGCTTGTCCACGGTATGACTGAGTTTATCGGGAGATACGATGAATTCGCAGGTTATCTTGCAGAGCGCGGCTTTTATGTCGTCGGGAATGATCATCTCGGACACGGCGAGTCAGTGAAGGATGAGAGCCGGTATGGATTTTTCAGGGAGAAAAACGGGAACAGGACTTTACTGGAGGATATGGAGACACTTCGCCAGATGTCGTCGGAAAATTACCCGGACGTACCGTACTTCCTGCTTGGCCACAGCATGGGGTCGTTCCTTGCGAGACAGTTTGTCGCCAGACATGGAGACAAGCTGGCCGGAGCCGTTATCATGGGGACAGGGACCACGCCGGAAGCGACGCTGAAGACCGGAAGAGCGTTATGCATGATGATAGCTGCAGTGAAGGGCTGGAAATACAGAAGCAGGCTGGTGTATGACATCGTGTCCAGCGGGAACAACAAGAGGATCCCAGACGCGAAGAATCCGGCAGAGTGGCTTTCAAAGAATGAAGAGAATAAAGCGGCATATCTCGCCGATCCGAAGTGCACTTTCAGATTCACGGTAAACGGCTACTACAATATGTTTTACAGCATCAGCGACTGCCAGAAGAAAGCTACAGCGGCCAGGATACCTAAGGATCTGCCTGTGCTGCTCGTTTCAGGCGCCGAGGATCCTATAGGACAGTACGGCGAAGGGGTAAAGCGCGCGTATGAACTATACAGGAAAGCCGGCATACGTGATCTGAAGATGAAACTGTATGAGGGTGACCGTCATGAGATCCTGAATGAACTGGACCGTGAGACGGTCTATGAAGATCTGTATGAATGGTTCCGGGAGCATATGAAATAGCTGATATAAGGACACAATAAACCGGGCGCCATAAAGGCAGCCCGGTTTTTACTTGTTTATGTACCGTTCAGCGGCGCTTGTATTCCGAATCACAGTAGCAGCATCTGTAGATCTTATGCTCGCGGTCCGCGAGGTAGAACTTGTGCACGAATCCCTGCTCTGTGGAGGATATGCATCTCGGGTTGGAGCACTTTATGACGTCAGTCAGAGTCTCCGGAAGATCCAGATGCACCTTTCTTATGAGGCTTCCGTTCTTCACGATGTTCACTGTGATGTTATTGTCGATATACCCGAGCACGTCAAGGTTGATATCTATGTCGCCGTCGATCTTGATTATGTCCTTCAGGCCGTATTTCTGGCTTTTTGCGTTCATGATCATAGCGACGCAGCAGTCTAGCTTTTCCAGCCCGAGCAGCTCATAGATCCTCATGCCTTTGCCGGCTTTGATGTGGTCCAGCACCACGCCTGTGTTGACTCCGTCTATATTCATACTTCAACCTCCTATTTCAATCCCAGCAGATACAGGATCAAAGCCATTCTTATGTGCTTGCCGCAGAGCGCCTGATAGAAGTAGCATGCGCGTGGATCGTCGTCCACTTCGACCGCTATCTCGTTTACCCTCGGGAGCGGATGCATTATGATCATGTCCTGTTTAGCTGTGTCCAGCTTGTCAAGCGTCAGTATATAGCTGTCACGCAGTCTTACATAGTCCTCTTCGTTGAAGAAACGCTCTCTCTGGACTCTTGTCATATAAAGGATGTCCAGCTCCGGCATAGCGTCTTCCAGATCTTCATATTCTACCCATTCAGCTCCGGCAGCGTCCATCTTCTCCTTCACATATCTCGGGAGCCTCAGCTCAGGAGGTGATATCAGGACGAACCGGATACCCTTATATCTGAGAAGGGCTTCGATCAGAGAGTGGACCGTACGCCCGAACATCAGGTCCCCGCAGAGTCCTATCGTGAAATCGCCGAGCTGTTTCTTTCTGCTTATCGTCAGAAGGTCTGTCAGGGTCTGGGTAGGGTGGAAGTGACCGCCGTCTCCCGCGTTTATGAGCGGAACTGTAGTGCGTCTCGCCCCGACCGCTGCGGCGCCCTCTTTCGGATGACGCATGGCGATGATATCAGCGTAGCAGCCTGCCATGACGACAGTGTCAGATACGCTTTCGCCCTTTGTTGCCGAACTTGACGAGGCGTCGTCGAACCCCAGCACATTCCCGCCGAGCTCCATCATTGCGGCTGTAAAGCTGAGTCTTGTACGTGTGCTTGGCTCGAAGAAAAGAGTGGCCAGTTTCTTTCCTCTGCAGATATCGCTGTAGCTTTCCGGATCAGCTTCAATGCTGTCAGCGATCTCTATCAGATGATCTATTTCTTCTGTTGAAAGATCTGTGATGTTGATGACATTCTTGACTTCTTTCATGTGTGCTCCCTTCATGATATGTATTTATACTCTGGTGATCCAGCTCTCATCCAGAGGGTCGTTCCTGAACGCTATTATGCCTTCCTTTTCCTCCGGCCTGATATAGTCAGTCTCGGCAGCGACGTCTACCAGTACGTCGAGATCACAGAGACTGTGGTTGATGACGTGATGCTGCTCAAGCATTTCCACAGACTTGCGCATACCGTATGTGAAAATGCTTGCTATACCCAGCACGTCGGCGCCTGCTTCGCGGAGAGCCTCGACTGTTTCGATAACAGAGCCTCCCGTAGAGATCAGGTCTTCTATTACGACAGTTTTCTCGCCTTTTTCAATGCGGCCCTCTATCCTGTTCGCGCGGCCGTGATCCTTCTTGGATCCGCGTACATATCCCATCGGTATGTCCATGAGATGCGCAGTTATGGCAGCGTGCGCGATACCCGCGGTGCTCGTGCCCATAAGCAGCTGGCAGTCAGGATAGTATTTCTGTATGACTTTGACCATGCTGGTCTCGATTATGGTCCGTGCCTGCGGAGCTGTAAGAGTCAGTCTGTTATCGCAGTAGATAGGGCTTTTGATCCCGCTCGCCCAGGTGAATGGCTCGTGCGGTCTCAGGAACACTGCTTCGATCGACAGAAGGCTCTTTGCTATTTCTTTCGCCATTTTCTCTTCATCAAAATCCATTTTCGTTCTCCTTTACTGCTGTTCACCGAGGAATTCCGACACTGCCCTGAGATATGCAGCAGCCGGATCGTCGGCCTGCGTAACAGGCCTTCCGATAACTATATAATCAGAACCGAGCATACGTGCTTTTGCCGGCGTCGTGATACGGGACTGATCGTCCGCGGAGCCGCCTTCGAAACGTATGCCAGGAGTCACAGTCAGGAAATCGTCCCCGCACACGCGGTGGATAAGGCCGGCCTCCAGAGGGGAACAGACCACGCCGCCAAGTCCTGCGGCTTTGGCGTTTTCAGCGTATTTCACGATCACGTCGTTTATATCGCCGCTGATCATGAGCTCTTCGTTCAGCATAGTCTGGTCAGTCGATGTGAGCTGTGTCACCGCTATGAGGACAGGAACGTCTGACCCGCTGTTTACGGATTTGCCGCCGTCGCAGGATCCGGATGTCCTGATCGCTTCCGCGCCTTTCGACAGACCGTCGAGCCCTGCTTTCATCATCTTTATGCCGCCCGCGGCGTGAACATTGGTCATATCTACTCCAAGTCCGGCAAGCGAACGCATGCCGCCTGCTACCGTATTGGGGATGTCATGCAGCTTCAGATCGAGGAATACTTTATGTCCGCGGTTCTTTATCTCCCGCACCACACGAGGACCTTCTGCATAGAACAGCTCCATTCCGATCTTGACGAAAGGCTTTCTTATGTCTTTGAAAAGATCGAGGAAATCCAGAGTCTTTTCCAGGGAAGGGAAGTCGCAGGCTACTATCACATCTTTTGCCATATTTTTCTCCTTGCTGTATTTATATATACCGTGGAGTGCAGGTGCTTCCGCGGCGTCATACTATACCGATGATATCTTCCAGCCGGTCTATACCAAGGCTGTCCATCACACGCGGCAGATCCAGAATGATCTTCCTGCATGCGAACGGATCTCTCAGGTTCGCCGCTCCTACCTGAACGGCCGAGGCTCCCGCCATCATCATTTCTATAACATCTTCCGCAGAAGAGATACCGCCCATTCCCATGACAGGGATGCCGACCGCGTGAGCGACCTGCCATACCATTCTGACAGCCAGAGGGAACACAGCAGGGCCGGAGAATCCGCCGACTTTGTTCGCGAGCACCGGCTTCCTGCTCCTGATATCTATCCTCATGCCGAGCACGGTGTTTATGAGGCTGAGGCCGTCCGCGCCTGCGTCTTCACACGCGCCTGCGATCGAAACTATATCAGTAACGTTCGGCGAAAGCTTTATGAATACAGGCTTTCCGGTCGCTTTCTTCACGGTACGCGTTATCTCAGCCGCGCTTTCAGGGTCCGTACCGAAAGCCATGCCGCCGTTATGGACGTTAGGGCAGCTCACGTTCACCTCGATGATGCCTACCTGAGATTCTTTATCCATAGCTTCGGCAAGCTTCGCATATTCTTCCGGAGCGAATCCGCTTATATTTGCTATTACTGGCTTGTGGAAGATCTCGGCCATATCTTTCAGCTCTTCTGAGCGGACAGCGTCCATTCCCGGGTTCTGCAGTCCCACAGAGTTCAGCATGCCTGAAGTGCATTCCGCGATCCTCGGAAGGGGATTCCCGTATCTCGGCTCTACCGTAGTGCCTTTGAACGATATGGAACCGAGTATGTCCAGATCGTAGAGCTCCGCGAACTCTTTGCCGTATCCGAAAGTCCCGCTTGCGGGTATCACAGGATTGTCGAGCCTGAGCCCGGCCAGTGTCACGGTGAGTCTTCCTTCTGTATTGTCTTCTTTCTTCACCATATTATCTCTTCTCTGAACAGCACAGGGCCGTCTTTACATATCCTTTTATATCCGTATCTTGTCTGACAGGAGCAGCCCATGCAGGCGCCGAACCCGCAGCCCATCCTCTCCTCGAATGAGAACTGCCCGTCAGGCGAATGTTCATATACGGCTTTGAGCATCGGTTCCGGTCCGCAGCACATGACGTAGTCATAGTCATACGTCATCATATCCATTACGTCGGTAACCAGTCCTTTGTATCCGCAGGACCCGTCTTCTGTCGCTATGACAGGCTCGATCCCGAGCTTTCTGAAATTGTCTGTGCCGAACATGTCGCCCGCGGATCTGAAACCGAGAAGAACGCGGAAGTCATTCCCTGCGTCTGTGCCATTCAGCGTGATAAGCTGTTTCGCGATCTCATGTACCGGAGGCATCCCGATACCGCCTGCGACCAGAAGCGTTTTCTTCCCGCGCTTTGACAGATCGAAGCCGTTCCCCAGAGGAAGAAGGACATCCAACTCGTCTCCCGGGACCTTCTCCGACAGAAGCATAGTGCCGCGGCCGACTACTCTGTACAGGATCTCCACGTGCGCGTCATCATGATCAAAGACCGATATAGGCCTTCTCAGGAACATGTCGTCCACGAGTATATCTATGAACTGACCCGGCGCTGCAAAGCCTGAGCAATCGCCTTCAAGCGACATATGCCATACGCTGTCTGCTATCTCATTGTTGTATGCTACTGTAAGTTTTCTGTCTTTCATATCTTTATTGTATATCTGCGGTCTTACCTTTATGTATCGTCATTATCACCCTGCCTCTGACAAGGTCGCCCTCAAAAGGCGTAGCTCTTCCCATGGTCCTGAAATCGCCGGGGTCAATCACATATTCAGCTTCCGGATCTATTACAGTCATGTCTGAGAAGATCATTCTTTTTCCTGCCTCTGCATCCTTGTATCCGACGTTTCCTTCGCAGCCTCCTCCCGCGGTCTCGCTGAAGACCGGTCTGAAAGATCCGCCTTCAAGTATCTCCGCGCCCGGAAGTCCGAAACGTTTTCTCGGAGCAGAAGTGATGCATTCTATGAGACGTTCATATGTGAGAAGTCCCGTGTCGACGAGTCTTGTCTTCAGTACAGGGAAAGCTGTCTCCAGTCCGACGATGCCGAACGGGCTTTTCTCCAGTCCGCGGGATTTCTCTTCTGCGCTGTGCGGCGCGTGGTCGGTCGCTATCATATCTATCGTGCCGTCAAAGACCGCTTCGCGGAGCGCGTCTCTGTCCGCCCTGTTTCTGAGCGGCGGATTCATTTTGAATCTTCCCGAGTCAGCGGGTTCTCCGCCTCGGCAGTATTCAGCCAGGTCGTCCTGCGTCAGGACAAGATAATGAGGCGCGGTCTCACATGTTACGTTCACGCCTGACTTCTTGGCCTCGCGTATGATCTCAACCGATTCTCTGGTCGACACGTGGCATACATGATAGCCGCACCCTGTCTCATAGCACAGATCAACGTCACGCTCCACCTGCTTCCATTCGCTTGCGGAGCTGATGCCGGTGAGGCCGCTTGCGTCGGCAAAAGACCCGGCGTGTATACATCCGCCGGGCTCAAGAAGGTTCTCGTCCTCACAGTGAGCGACGATGAGCTTCCCGACCGATTTCGCGAGCTGCATGGCGTCTCTCATCAGACCGCCTGTCTGTACTCCGCGTCCATCATCGCTGAACGCGCAGACATATGGAGCCATGCTTTCCATATCGGAAAGCTCGCTACGGCCGTCCTGCATGACTGTTATCGCCCCGTAAGGTATCACGTCTATACAGGCGTCGCGGTCTATTATGTCCAGCTCAGTCTTAAGGCTCTCATAGTCCTTCGGCACAGGAACGATGTTCGGCATCGGACAGACACATGTGTAGCCTCCGTGCGCTGCCGCTTCAGACCCTGTGCGTATCGTCTCCTTATATGAAAAACCCGGCTCACGGAAGTGAACGTGCACATCCGCAAAACCGGGAAGGATATCTTTACCGCTGAGGTCGATGACCTCATCTATATGAGTGTTGCCAGGAGCCGCTCCTCTGTCAATAACAAAAGCGCTTTCCCCCTCAAGAAGAATATCTGCCGAGACGAATTTCAGGCCCATAAAAACTCTTCCGTTTGCAAGTAAAGTCGCCATACGGTGCTCCTCATATACTTTTATACTTTCCAAAAAGGCCCCAGACCGTATGTCTGAGGTCATTAATAATATACCATATCACTTAGCTCCGCGCAACAGAAAAAGCACGCCGCGGAGGGCGTGCAGCATATATATTCTGATAATATATCCGGTCTACAGGCGGAAGCTCCTAAGACCGTCCCTTACCAGCATCAGAAGCGGATTGTTGTCATATATTATGCCGCTGAAATATGACGCGTCCATATAGCTCCGGATAGTTTCCGCCGTTTTGTCAGGCAGTAGCTGGAGTACGAGCACCAGCACCGCAAGCGCGATAAAAGCATAGAGCACGCCGAGTATTATCCCGAGCACGAGGCCGCCGAAACTGTCGACGAACGCTATCGGACCGTCGTGATACTCCTTGGAGAAAAGATGTACTATGAGGAACAGTACGATCTTGATCGCGAGGATTATCAGAAGGAATGAGGCGACCGTAAGGACTATGCCGGTTATATTCTCGGCTGCTTCACGCGCAGCATAATCCGCGGCGTTTCCGGCCCAGTCGCGGAACATGGAAGGCGCCGATGTGACAGCTTTGGAATCGGCCGCGTTTTTAGAAAGGCCTGACGCTATGGCGTTTTCCAGGCCTGGTCCGATCCCGGTATCATATATAAATTTTTTCACGTCATCCGTGAAGAAGATGCCGCATACGATGCACGCCGCCCACTGCAGTATGCTTATAACTGTGCGTGCGAAGCCAATATGCGCGTAGCATACGGCTGATACGAACACGATGACGCATATCCCTATATCGATAGCCATTTTTCTGTGTTTCCGGGTGTGATATCAGGGACGGTTCCGAAAAACACATTTCATGATGAAATGCGCTTTTCAGAACCGTCCCTGCAAGTTCAAGATATTATTTGTTTTCCGGCTCAAGGTCGATGTCAGCGTTCAGCTCAAGAACAGAAGTGCAGTTCGGGCATCTTGTGGCACCGATAGCGATCTCTGTCTTGCAGAACGGGCACTCTTTTGTCGTCGGTTCTTCCGGAGCCTCCTCTTCTGTCTTCTTCAGATTTGAAGCCTTGTTCATGGCTTTGATCATGCAGAAGATGCAGAACGCGACGATCAGGAAATCGATGACCGCCTGGATGAAAGCGCCGTAGCCGATGTTGGCCTTGCCTACTGTGATCGCAAGCTTGGAAAAGTTGACGCCGCCCATTACAGCACCGATGATAGGTGTGATGATGTTGTCGACGAGTGCTGTGATGATCGCACCGAAAGCGCCGCCGATAACAACGCCTACTGCCATGTCCATGACGTTTCCGCGCATTGCGAATTCCTTGAATTCTTTAATAAAAGCCTTCATAATTACAATCTCCTTTATCCAAATCGAAACAAATCAGATATAATTCCAATCTAATGTTACTATTCAGTCATATTAAAATCAAATAAAAATATCTTAAGCAGAGGCTGCGTGTAAGCAGCTCCGGGAACCCTTGAAACATTGAAAACTTTGGTGTATACTCGTTTCATGACGGAAAAATGTATACAAGATGAACAGTTCATGCGCGAGGCGCTGAAAGAGGCCGGGAAGGCTTTTGATCTCGGAGAAGTCCCTGTAGGATGTGTGATCGTCAGAGACGGCGAGATCATAGCGAGGGGCCATAACCTCACGGAGACGGCAAAGGATCCCACGGTGCACGCTGAGATGAACGCACTCCGCGAGGCGGCAGAGAAGCTCGGCGGATGGCGTCTTCCCGGATGTTCAGTCTACGTCACATGTGAGCCGTGTGCGATGTGCGCGGGCGCCATGGTATGGGCGAGGATAGAGAAACTGTACATCGGCGCGGACGATCCAAAGGCGGGGGCCTGCGGCTCAGTTGTGAATGTCGCTTCGAATGAAGGGCTGAACCACCGCATCAAAGTTGAGAGAGGCGTACTCAGTGAAGAGTGCGGCAGTATACTTAAGGAATTTTTCCGCACACTTCGGATAAAATGAATATCCGCATGGAGGAATATATAATGAAGAAAATCAGTTCAGTCTTAGCTATTGCGATCATAACTGTGATGATGACGGCAGCGCCTGCTTTTGCGGCGGGGTTCAGCATCGAGTCGACTACGCCGGAGAACGGCGCGAAGAATACGACCAAAGAGAACCTCTGCGTCAAGATAACTTTCAATAATGAAGTCGGCAATAAAGAGTCCGCGGAAGCGAACAAAGACGCGTTCCGGATCGTTAACAATAATGGGAAAGAGCTCCCGTCGCTCATCTATTACAATGAAGACGAGCCGAAGTACGCTCTTGTCCTTGCGGACACGACCAAGATCCCGACTTCAGGGGATAACGCGATCAAAGACAATACTGAGTACACATGCATACTGGATGCTGACTTCAGAGATAACGACGGCAACACACTTGGCCAGGAACAGAAGATAAGCTTCACAACAATGAATCAGGGCCGCGGCATGATCGTTTATATGGTACTCATGGTAGGCATGATGGTCGCTATGATGGGAATGACGATATACCAGACCAAGAAGGAAGCCGACAGGCAGGCAGCCGGTGAAGCTGTTGAAGAGTCTTTCAATCCATATAAAGAAGCGAAGCAGTCAGGCAAGACAGTAGAGCAGGTCATCGCCGAGCACGAGAAAGAGAAAAACAGAAAGAACGGCGGCATCATGGGTATGCTCGCGGGAGGTAAAGAAGATGCCGCGAAGGATGATGGAGCTAAAGTCAGAGATAAGGACGCGAAGAGAGACGGCGAGTATTACTGTGTGAAGAGACCTCAGCCTATCTCGGCAGCGGGTTCCACATATAAGACAGGACGCAAAGCCAAGGCAGAAGCTGCGGCAGCAAAGGCTGAAGCCGAAAAGCAGGCGCGTAAGGCTGAAGGCTACAGCAAGAAGAAGTCCGAGAAGAAAGACGAAGGAAAGAACAAGAAGAAGAAAGGCGGCAGAAAATAGTTATCCGTTCTTTTGCGAAAATCAATCTGTCGATAGACGTCGGACCGCGCGGAAATGATGGATTCCACCCGGTCGATATGGTCATGCAGCAGCTTTCGTTTCATGACGATGTGACAGTACAGTATACGCCGCTGGAGGGAAGCGGTTCGTTTGACATAGAGGTCAGAACGAACCGCTATTATCTTCCGACCGGAAGGAAGAACCTTGCCTATCAGGCCGCGGAGCTGATGACGCGGGATCAACACGCCGCAGGTACCGTCAAGCCCGGAAAGATCCTTATCGATATAAAGAAGCGCATACCGGTCGCAGGAGGACTGGCGGGCGGAAGCGGAAACGCCGCCGCCGTGCTGCACGGACTGAATATAATATGGGGCCTTCACCTGAGCCTGAAGGAACTTATGGACCTTGGCGCGGTACTCGGCTCCGATGTGCCGTTCTGCGTGATGGGTCAGGCACGGGCGAATCGGGATTTTCCTGAATACCTCAGGAACGATCCTCTGGCAGCATCGTGCGCGAGAGCGACAGGGAGAGGGACTGAGCTTGAGCCGCTTCCCGCGCTCAAGACCTGGGCTGTGATCGCCAAGCCGAGATTCAGCGTCTCGACAAAGGACGTCTATGAAGGCATAGACGGGATCGATATAGTGTCCAGACCGGACAATGACAGACTCACTGGCATCCTGAAAGCACGGCAGGACCCTTCGGAGGAAATGTACGCCGACTTCATAAATGTACTGGAACTCTATACGATAAACGCTTATCCGGAAGTGGGGAAGCTCAAGGAAGAAATGAAAGCCTCCGGCGCAGGTCTCACACTGATGAGCGGAAGCGGGCCTACTGTATTCGGGCTGTTCAGAAAGGCAGCTGCAGCAAGAAACGCGTCGGATATCCTGCGCCATGCCGGATATACGGCGTTCTGGACCAGGACTACGCTTTGATCAGGAGAATCAAATGGACGCAAGCGAGCACGTAAATCACAAACCGCTCAGAGAGCGGGTATATGACCAGCTGAAGAGACGTCTTCTCACAGGGAAGATAAGGCCCGGAACAAGGATGATGGAAGTTGATCTTGCATCTGACCTAGGAGTTTCCAGGACGCCTGTGCGCGAGGCGATCCGTGAGCTCGGCAAGGAAGGTCTTGTTACCATAGAACCGAGACGCGGCGCTTTTGCGTCGGAGATATCAGTCAAGGACATGATCGATACGCTGACCGTACGGGAAGAACTGGATGCGCTCGCCGCTTCACTTGCTGCTTCCAGGATCACTAAGGCAGATGAGAAGAAGCTTCTGGAGCTTACCGATAAATATGCCTCCGCGATAGAATCCGGAGACATGGACACTATGATCAGGGCTGACGAGGCTTTCCATAAGCGTATAGCAAAGATCTCAGGGAACAAGACTCTGTATCAGGTCGTGAAGACTGTGCAGACTCAGGTATTGAGATTCAGATATCTGTATTACGAAGACCTGGCGAATTATCAGAACATGCCTGCAGAACACAGAGAGATAATCGATGCTCTCATGACCGGAGACAGCGGACATGCCCGCGACGTTGCGTATGATCACGTCAGGAGGCTGAAAGATTTCGTGATAAGAGAGGGGTCCGACTTCGCGACTTACAGATGAAACGGATGATATATAGATAGTAATAAGAAAAGAGGCTGACGGGTCTTCCCGCCAGCCTCTGTATATTTATAGAGGGTCAATTGAAAAAGACTTTTTTAGTGGCTGGTATCTGAGCTTGTCAGGGTCGTCGTGATCTTGACAGTCTCTCCGTTGTCTCTCGCGATACCGAGCTTTACCTTGTCTCCGACTTTCTTTTTTGAAAGAATGGAAGACAGTTGATCGTTGTCAGAGATCGTCGTTCCTTCGGCTTCATAGATGATGTCACCTGCCTGGAGTCCGGCCGCTTTTGCTTCATCGCTGGTCACCTGTTTGATCAGGAGTCCGCCGTATTTGTATCCGAACTGCATCGCTGTCTGGTTGTCAACAGGGGATACCATGATGCCGATGATAGGAGTGCTCTTGCTGAGATCTGAGCTGTCGCCTGAATTGACGTTCCCGCCGGTCTCGATGATCTTCTTGGCGATCTTGGCAGCTTTGTTGATAGGCGTCGCGAACCCGAGTCCGTCGATGTCAGATCCTGTTGATTTCGCTTCTACGATACCGATGAGGTTTCCGGATGTGTCGAACATGCCACCTCCTGAATTTCCGGGGTTGATAGAAGCGTCTGTCTGGAACAGGTTAAGAGTCCTGTTGTCGACTGTCAGGTTTCTATTGAGAGCACTGATGATACCAGTGGTAGCTGTTCCGGAAAGAGTTCCCAGAGGATTTCCGATCGCGACTACCTGATCTCCTACCTCAAGCTTGCTGCTGTCGCCGTATGTGGCCTCCTGCAGATTCTTGGCGTCGACCTTGATGACTGCGATGTCGTTGGAAACATCCGCGCCTATGACCTCTGCGTCATATTCCTTACCGTTCCTCAGAGTGACTTTGATTTTCCTTGCGCCTTCAATAACGTGCTCGCATGTGATGATGTAGCCGTCGCTCTGGATGATGACGCCGCTTCCGGCACCTTGAGTGACGTAGTTCTGCATCCACATATCTGTAGCTACAGACTCTGTGGTTATTGAAACGACAGAGTCCTGCGTCTTTTCTATTATGCTTTTATATGAAAGCGACTCGTCGGATGTCGTAAGAGTGTAGTTGGTCGCGTGTCCGCTGCCGGATTCTTTGTTGTTAAGATAGGTCGTATACGCAGTCGTGATCCCGACTGAAGCGAGCATCGTTAGGAGCATGGCTATGATAAGGAATATCACGAAAAATCTCTTTGTCACATATCCCGGCTTCTTCGTCTGGTAATATGCTGCTCTTCCTGCTTCAGGTGCGGCGTACCGGTACGTCTGGCCGGCATCGTAGGATCCGGAGTCCTGTGAGTCATTGAAGCCGTTTCCGGTCTCGCTGTTCACTTCGCTGAATCCGCTTCCCACGTTCTCTTCCGCCTCGGTGAAAGAGCTGTCCACTGTCTCTTCTGCCTGAACAAAGCCGTTTTCTTCAAAATCAGTATTATGTACCGTGACTTCTTCAGCAGATCCTGCTTCATCAAGAGGCTGCGTCGCGTCGAGGTCTGCCGGCTCGGCAGGCGTCTCAGGCTGCTCAGCTGCTTTTGCTGCCGCGGCATCTGCGATTTCCGCCGCTCTGGCAGCGTCTGTCTCTGCAGCTGTATTTTCCGCAGCTTCCCTTATCTCTGCGTCCGCAGCTTCCCTGGCTTCTGTAACTTCTGCTTCTGTTTTCTGTTCAGCCGTCTGCCCGAGGTCACGGTCAAAAATGCTTCCAAATTCTTTTTCTTCCATATCAATTCCTTCTTCCTGTGTTTATATATATATATAAAATACCCGCATGGCAATGTCATAAACAGACTTGCCGGAAGGCATTTCCCTTGAGTACACTCATATTATACATGCAGAATATGAAAAAAATGTGATAAAAAATATGAAAATTATGTGAGAACTGAGTGATATCGTATCTCATGTTGGTATTGAAGAGAAGTTATGTTAAAATATTAAAAGGTATGAGTAAAACAGCTATCGTGAAAGGAGCTTGAAAGCAATGGACAGGATCGGAGTGTTTTTCGGGGGAAAATCAACAGAGCATGAAGTATCATGCATCTCTGCAACAGCAGTCATCAAGGCCATAGATAAAGAGAAACATGACCTTGTATACATAGGAATAAATAAACAGGGTAAGTGGTTCCGCTACGACGGACCTGAAGACAATATAGCTGACGGTTCATGGGAGCAGACTGCAGAGCCGCTGAACATGGGAGACCTTCCTGACCTTATCGACTTCGCTCTTCCGATCATGCATGGAGCGTACGGTGAGGACGGTAAGCTGCAGGGCGTATTCGAGATGCTCGATATCCCTTACGCAGGATGCGGCGTGCTGGGATCTGCACTCGCCATGGATAAGGAGGCTGCCAAACTGTGCTTCCTCGCAGAGGGCGTGCCGACGGTCGAGTTCGTGAACACTACAGCTGAAGAGATCAAAGAAGATCCGGAACCGGTCATCAAGACCTGCGAGGAGGAATTTGATTATCCGATGTTCGTCAAGCCGGTGAACCTCGGGTCAAGCGTAGGAATATCGAAGGTCCGTAATACTGAACAGCTGAGGCAGGGCCTTACAGAGGCGGCGAGATACGATAAGAGAATAATAATTGAAAGAGGAATAGACGGACGTGAAGTCGAATGCGGAGTGATCGGTAACGAGACACCGCTTGTGACCGGCATCGGCGAGATAGAAGCGGGAAATGACTTTTATGACTATGAGGCCAAATACTCTGGGAACGTGGGGACTGTAGTCACAGTGCCTGCTAAGAATGTGCCGGATGAGACAGTCCAGCAGATCAGAGCGATCGCGGCAGCGGCATACAAGGTGATCGACTGCGAGGGATTCGCGAGAGTCGACTTCATGATAGAGAACGGAACGGGGAACATATATCTGAATGAAATAAACACCATCCCGGGATTCACGCAGTACAGCATGTTCCCGACACTCTGGCAGGAGGCAGGCGTTTCGTTCACAGAACTGATAGAGAGGATAGTGGGATATGGATATGAAAGATATAATGCTAAAAATAACAGGCTCTCAGTTCGAGGGTGACAAGCCTCAGGACAGAATGGAGTTCGTCACCGAAGGCAAGATGTATGAGGGCGAAGAAGGATCGACATGCCTGGAGTACGACGAGAGTGAGTTCTCAGGATTCCCGGGATGCAAGACAAGCCTTACGCTTAAGGGCGACTACGTGAAGATGCAGAGGAAAGGCGAGAATCTGCAGGAGGGGACCGTCATGGAGTTCCAGAGCGGGAAGCGTTTCACGAGTAAATATGATACTCCGTTCGGGATAATGGATATGGAGATACTTACTGACAAGGTTGACAATACTCTTGACGAGACGGGGAACGGACATGTGAACATCGACTACCACGTGAGCCTCGACGGAGCGGTAGAAGGAAGAAACGAGCTGCGCATAGAAGTCACAGCTCCGGCAGCGGAAGAAACGGCAAACTGATTTACAGACTGAAAGCAGAAAGGCACAGATAAGATGAACAAGAAGAACAAGAGGCTGATAGCAAAGGTGATAGTGATCGTTCTGATCGCGGCCATGATCATACCTACTATCATATTTGCTATGCAGGGATCAATATAATATATTTATGAATGAAGAAATGGCACCGGAAAAGCTCAGGGGCACAGGCAAATCACAGCGATGAAAGGAAAACAGATGAGAGAGATCGGCTTTGATGCAGAGAAATACATGAAGGAGCAGTCTGAGTACATACGCGACCGTATCAACTCGGGCGACCATGAAAGGCTGTATATGGAATTCGGCGGCAAGCTCGTGCACGACAAACACGCGGCCAGGGTCCTGCCGGGTTTTGATGAGAATGCCAAGATCAAGCTTCTCCAGAACCTGAAGGATCAGGTGGAGATCATCATCTGCATCTATTCCGGCGCGATAACGACGAACAAGACGCGTCAGGACTTCGGCATCACGTACGACCTGGAGGTGCTCCGCCTTATCGACACGTTCCGTAAGTATGACCTTGACATAAACAGCGTCGTCGTCACAAGATACCAGGACGTGGACTCTGTGAACATGTTCATCAACAAGCTCGAGCGCCGCGGCATCAGAACGTACAAGCACTTCTATACTAAAGGCTATCCAAGTGACGTAGATACTATCGTAAGTGATGAAGGCTACGGTGCCAATCCATACATAGAAGTCACAAAGCCGCTGGTCGTCGTTACGGGGCCGGGCGGCGGAAGCGGCAAGCTCGCGACGAGCCTCTCACAGCTGTACCATGAGAATCTGCGCGGCGTCAAAGCGGGATACGCGAAGTTCGAGACGTTCCCTATCTGGAATCTGCCGCTCAAGCATCCTGTCAATATCGCGTATGAGGCTGCTACGGCGGATCTGAAGGATGTGAACCAGCTGGACTCATTCCATCTTGAAGCTTACGGCGTTACAGCTGTGAACTACAACCGCGACATGGAAGTGTTCCCTGTCGTGAAGAGGATCATTGAGAAGATCACAGGAAAAGAATCGGAATATAAATCGCCTACTGACATGGGCGTCAACCGCGCGAAGGCAGGTATAATAAATGATGAAGTATGCCGCTACGCGGCGGTACAGGAGATAATCCGCAGATATTTCATCGCAGAAGTGGACTACAAGAAGGGAAAGATCAGCGAGGAGACGCTGGAACGTTCGCGTCTTCTGATGGATGACGTCGGCGCATATCCGGAAGACAGGAAGTGCGTTGAGCCGGCACGGGCGAAAGTTGAAGAAAAGCATGAGCTGGACAAGAAACGCTATGAGAACGTAGTCGCAATGGCGGTGGAAATGCCGGACGGTCATATGATCACAGGCAGGAGCTCCAGGCGTATGGTAGCGGCTGCTGCGGCGGTCCTGAACAGCATCAAATATCTTGCCGGTATGGATGACGACACTATGCTCATCGCGCCTGATGTGCTTGAGTCGATACAGAGGCTGAATACGGAAGCGCTGTCTTCTGAGAAGACGAGCCTGAACTGTGAGGAGATACTGATAGCGCTCACTATCTCGACCACAAGGAATCCGGCGGCAAAGCTTGCTGCGGAAAAACTGACCGAGCTGTCAGGGTGCCGTGCTCACTGTACGGCGATCCTGTCAGACAGAGATGAGCAGACGCTGAAAGCGCTCGGGATCGACGCGACGTGCGACCCTGAGTATGTGACGACAAATCTGTATAATAACTGATATGAGTGCGGAAGACATCTTTAACAAAGTTCTGAGAGCGGCTTTTGTTAAATAATTATCTTTACTTTCACACTGCATGTGGTACAATTGATTTAAGCCGGTTGTCGGTAACGATAGCCGGTATTAAAAACTTTGCAAAGGTTTTAAACAATATTACTTTTAGGAGGTAACAGACATGAAAGTTGGAGTTATCGGATCAGGCACAATGGGAGCTGGCATCGTTCAGGTTCTTGCTCAGCACGGACATGTAGTAGTAATGAATGCCAGGCATCAGGAATCCGTTGACAAGGGCATCGCAAAGGTCGAGAAGAGCCTTGCCAAGCTCGTTGCCAAGGAGAAGATCGCAGCAGAGGATAAGGATGCTGCAATGGCACTGATCACAGGAACAACAGACATCGCCGGAGTTAAAGACGCAGACCTCATCATCGAGGCAGCTGCAGAGAACATGGAAGCAAAGAAAGCGCTGTTCAAAGAGCTTGATGAGCTCGTAGGACCGGACTGCATCCTCGCTTCCAACACATCTTCACTCTCTATCACAGAGATCGCAATGGCTACATCAAGACCTGACAAGGTTGTAGGAATGCATTTCTTCAATCCTGTTCCTGCAATGAAGCTTGTTGAGATCATCAATGGACTTCTGACATCAGAAGAAACAAACAAGGCTGTTACAGACCTCGCTGCAGAGCTCGGAAAGTCACCTGTACAGGTCAAGGAAGCTCCTGGATTCGTAGTTAACAGGATCCTGATCCCTGAGATCAATGAAGCTATCGAGATCCTGAACGAGGGCATCGCTTCCGCAGAGGACATCGATACAGCCATGAAACTTGGCTGCAACCACCCAATGGGACCTCTCGCACTGGGCGACCTCATCGGACTGGACGTTTGCCTCGCTATCATGAACACACTCTACACAGAGTTTGGCGACAGCAAGTACAGACCATCCATCCTCCTCAAGAAGATGGTAAGAGCCGGCAAGCTCGGTATGAAGACAGGCGCTGGATTCTACGATTACAGCAGATAGTTTCAGCGCGGAACATCACGAAGTTTCAAATGCAAGACCTTCACGGGACGCCGTGGGGGTCTTCTTTTTGTTTGCTCAGTTGAGGCAGAAAAGGCGGCGTTTCAAATACAAAAAAGAAGGGCTTTGATCGATTATTGCTACAAATCGAAAGAACCAGCTGGATTTGTATAACTGACTCTGCGTGGACTATGGGGTACTGACCATGACTCCGCCCTTGTTTGACATGCTCACGGAAATATAGTAGATTATTATCGTAGTTTCAATCAATTGACTATTTTATGAATCGATTGCCACAACATCTGTATGGCGACACGCCGGCTGACCGGCCGGCGGAATTCCAGACACATGAACGAGAATTGAATACTGCTTGAAATACCACTTATGTTTTTTGTGGCAAATGCCTGCTTTGCGGGTAAGAATAATGTAAACAGAAAGGGAGGCGCTTTATGCGCCGGTGATCAAATGCCAAGAAAGAAAAAAGAAGAGACAGCTGAAACAGCAGTTGAAACGAAAAACGAAGAAGAAGTTATGGAAGTTCCCGGAGATTTTGCATCCGGTTATCCTATCGGCACAGATCCGGCAGGCGCGTTAACAGGAATGTCAGCCGGCGGGCTCCCGTCAGAGACAGCTGCGGAGCCGTCTGACGACGATTTTGTATCTGGAGACAACGGCAGTAAGTCTGGACGTACAAGGCGTAAACTCACCGGACAGGTGGCAGAATACGAGAAAAAAACGAGAGAAGTCGAGGAAAGGCTCAGAGCTTCCGGCGCTTTGAACAAATACAAGGAGCCTCTCAAGCCGCTTACAGAAGAAGAGATCGAGGCAAACGAGAAAGCACGGCTGAAACGCCTGAAGGCGATCAAAGGCGAGACAGACGATGCTGCCGAAGCGGGTAATGCTGCCAACGCGGACGAAGCTGACAGAACAAACCATGTTGCTGAGAAGGAAGCGGAAAATGTACAGTCTGCAGCTGTAGATCCCACATCCGAAGAAAGCCCTGCAGCAGAGGATCCTGAGGCAGAGGAAGCGGTAGCGGAAGAAACAGCGGCAAAGCCTCAGAAAGAAAATAATAAATATGAAGTGACCGGAATACTTGATATCGCAGAAGGCGGGTTCGGGTTCCTGAGGTTCGACAATTTCCTCACCAGCAGTAAGGATGTATATGTATCACCGACACAGATCAGGAGATTCAATCTGAAGACGGGGGATGAGATATTCGGCATAGCGCGTCCGCCGAAACAGAGCGAGAAGTTCGGCGCGCTGCTGTTTGTGACAAAGGTTAACGGAGACGATCCGGGCGCTGCGATCAAGCGTCCGAGATTCGAGGACCTCACGCCGATATTCCCGACAGAAAGATTAACGCTTGAGACTACGAGACAACAGCTCGCGACCAGGCTGATCGATCTGATCGCGCCTATCGGAAAAGGGCAGAGAGGCCTTATCGCCGCGCCTCCGAAGGCCGGCAAGACAACGCTTCTGAAGAACATAGCGAACGCTATCGAGAGCAAATACGATAACATAGACCTCATTGCGCTGCTCATAGACGAGCGTCCTGAGGAAGTAACAGACATGAAGCGCTCGCTCAACGGAGGACAGGTGATATTCTCCACTTTCGACGAGCAGCCGGAGCATCACGTGAAGGTTGCCGAGATGGTGCTTGAAAGAGCGAAAAGACTCGCCGAGCACGGACATGACGTTGTAATCATGCTCGACAGTATCACAAGACTGGCGAGAGCATATAACCTTGTGGTCCCCGCATCGGGGAGAACGCTTTCCGGAGGACTTGATCCGGCGGCCCTGTTCGGACCCAAGCGCTTCTTCGGCGCCGCGCGTAACCTGGAAGAAGGCGGGAGCGTCACAATCCTCGCGACAGCTCTGATCGATACTGGAAGCCGCATGGACGATATGATATTTGAGGAATTCAAGGGAACGGGCAACATGGAGCTGCATCTTTCAAGAGAGATGCAGGAGCGCAGGATATTCCCGGCGATCGATATCAGCAAGTCAGGTACACGCCGTGAAGAGCTTCTCATGACACAGGACGAGCTCGGCTCGATATGGACGATGCGTAAAGCGATGGCAAGCAAGCCGGCGTCAGAAGTCACTGAAGAGATCATCGACAATCTCGCCATGACCAAGTCCAACGAGCAGTTTATTGCGGTGATCAAGAAAGTGTTCGCATAAAAAGTATTCGCGTAAAGAAAGAAAACAGGTATGGATTTCAGTAAGATTTTTATCAAAGAGGCCTGCCCGACCAAAACGGGAGGTCAGGCTGTAATGGAGGGAGTAATGATGCGCGGCCCGGAGCGGACTGCCGTCGCGGTCCGTCTTCCGGACAACAGGATTTTCCTGAGAACAGAGAAGAACCCGAAGCGTTCACAGATAGCGAAGCTTCCGTTCATACGCGGCATCGTTTCGTTCGTTACGTCCCTTTTTCTCGGGACGAAGATCCTGACTTATTCAGCCGACGTGCTGGAATATTTCAGTGAAGAGGAAGAAGACCGGGAAGACACGGCAGAAGAAAAGCCGGGATTCCTCGAGCGCACTTTCGGAAAGAAAGCGGCCTGGAACATACTCATGGCAGGGTCAGTCATCGTGGCCATAGCACTGTCGATCGGGGTCTTCGTGCTTCTTCCGACAGTAGTCGTCAATCTGCTTTCAGGCGTGATCAAAAGCGTCATACTGCTGAATCTGATAGAGGGCTGCCTCCGTATCGCGATGTTCATAGCCTATATCGCGGCGATCTCCAACATGAAGGATATCCGCCGTGTGTTTGAATATCACGGCGCCGAGCATAAGACCATCCACTGTTTCGAAAACGGGAAAGAGCTTACGCCGGAGAACGCGAAGGAGTTCGTCCGGCTGCATCCGAGATGCGGAACGAGCTTTCTGATGTTCGTGATGGTGATAAGCCTGATACTGTTCTCGCTTTGCGGCTGGCCTGATCTGACGATGAGGATAGCGTCAAGACTTCTGCTCATACCGGTAGTCGCTGCAGTTTCGTTCGAGATACTTCAGTGGGCAGGCAGATCCAACAACAGATTTGTTGAGATCGTAAGCGTTCCGGGGCTTCTTCTTCAGAAGCTCACGACCAGAGAACCCGACGCTTCAGAGCTTGAGGTCGCGATAGTTTCAATGAAAGCGGTCCTGGTACCGCCTGAGACACCACTCTTCGAAGGGATAACCAATACCGATGCCGAGCCTGTAGAGGCCATGACTATCGACCGTGACGCAGAATGAATATGACGATAAAAGAGATATTAAAAACAGGACAGGAGAAGCTTGAGGCTGCAGGTAAAGACGGAGCTGCATTCGACGCAAGAGAGCTCCTGTCATTTGTTATGGATATCCCGTTCCGAGACGTGACTCTGCATCTGGAAGACGAAGTGCCGGACAGTCAGTTATCAGAATTCCTCAGCCTGACAGACAGACGGCTCGCAGGGGAGCCTCTTCAGTATATTACAGGCGAGCAGGAATTCATGGGACTTGATTTCCATGTTGACAGACGCGTGCTCATACCCAGGCTGGATACAGAGATCCTGGCTGAAGAGGCGCTTGAGTACATAGAAAGCAGGGCTGCGGAAGTGCGGTGCGGAGCAGGCGTGAGCGGCGGTGATGATGATGCCCCGGTGTACGTGCTCGACCTCTGCTGCGGAAGCGGCGCGATAGGTCTTTCGGTCGCAAGGCTGTTCTCATCTGATCAGAACAGGAAGATCAAAGCCCTCCTTTCTGATATAAGCAGAGACGCCCTCGACGTTGCCGGGTATAACGCAGAGTCTCTCGGCATAGCTGACAGGGCGGCCTTCATACAAAGCGACCTGTTCGAAGCGGTGCCGGATATGAGATTCAGCCTTATTACCGCAAATCCGCCATATATCAGGTCCGAAGTCATAGACACGCTGGACAGCGAGGTGAAAGACTGCGAGCCCAGGCTGGCGCTGGACGGCGGACCTGACGGACTTGACGTATACAGACGTATCATCTCCGGCGCGCCGGACTATCTGGAGCCTGAAGGGTGCCTCATGATGGAGATTGGCTTTGATCAGGCGGATGATATAGTGCGGCTCCTGACAAACGACGGCAGATACTCAGGGATATCGATCAAAAAAGATCTTGCCGGGCTTGACCGTGTGGCAGTATGCTTCAGGGCGTAAAGACCTGCCATGATAAGCTGAAAGCCGCAAAAAACACTTCTTGACGCGCCTTGCGTCTCTGTGTTATTATATTCAAGTCGCACCGGGCGGCATATCGAATCCGTTCCGGCGGCAAATAGATCAGGCATTGAAGGCAGCTTTGTGGTGCTGCATAGAGCTCCCCGGTAAGGGTGCAGATCATATCGGGGTTTGCGGCGCGGGGGCGCCTTTGATGAGTCACCTGTGAAGAAGGAGGATATAAGCATGAAGGAAGGAATCCATCCTGAATATGTGGAATGTAAAGTAACTTGCGCATGCGGCAACACATTTATGACGATGTCCACCAAGCCGGAAATGAAGCTTGATGTATGCTCACAGTGCCATCCGTTCTTTACAGGTCAGCAGAAGTTCATCAGCGCGGGCGGACGTGTTGAGAAGTTCAAGAACAAGTATGGCCTTAAATAACAGCCACATAAATAAGAAGAAGGAACTGCCGGTACGGCGGTTCTTTTTTTACTTTGTATATGGTAGAATATATTGTGGCGGAATGGTGCAGAAAGAGTGGGCCGCGCCGCCGGGGCGGATCTGAGAAGACTAGTCATATAAGGAGGGGAAGATGTTTTTCGATAATAAGGGATATAAGAAATTTTTCAGTACGTTCCTCGCCGTATCGATGATGCTGCAGGGCTTTGCTCCTGCGGTAAGCGCCGGCACGGATAAGACAGCCGCGGAAGGCTCGTCAGAGACATATAAGGACAGAAAGCCGCTTTTGACACTTTCTGAGAGCCGAGGCAGAGAGGCGGATCTTGATAAGTCGCTGGAAGGTACAGTAGTAGTATTGTTTAAAGACAATGAGGATATAATAACCAGAAATGAAGCCAGGACCGTACTGGAGAGCGGGAAAGATGCTGTGACCGGAATAAAAGTACAGGAAGTCTGGAATCTCCAGGAAGATAATGAAGGCGAGGAGGAAGGGTCAGCCGCAGACAGCGGGAAGCTGAAGCTCGATTCGGAAGAGCCGGAAGAATCATATACCAACGTCGCGCTTGTAAAGTCAGACGACATGAGCGCGGGCAGGCTCGCCAGGAAGCTCAGGGCAAGAAAAGACGTAAAGTACGCTGAGAAGAATCATAAGATCCATATGCTCAGCGTATCAGACGATGCATACAGCGATCTCCAGTGGAGCATGCAGAGCAATGAGAACGCTCCGAATGTTGAATACGAATGGAATGAGAAGAAGATCACAGGGGCCGGCGACAAGATCGTAGCCGTAGTGGATACAGGCGTCGACTATAAGCACCCGGATCTTGCAGACAATATGTGGCAGAACACACACCGCGACAAGGAGCTGAAGGGAACATACGGATACGAATTCATCGACGGTGACAGAGATCCGATGGATGAGAACGGACACGGCACACACTGCGCCGGCATCATAGGCGCCATGGGTAATAATAAGGAAGGTATCAGTGGAGTCAACCAGAAAGTCAGGATAATGGCGCTCAGGATCCTCAACCAGGAGGGGTCAGCTTATCTGTCACATGAGATCGCGGCGTATAACTATATCAACGACGCTCTGGATCTCGGAGAGCCTGTAGTAGCTGTCAACAACTCATGGGGCGGCGGCGAAGAGAGCGACATCATGAAAGATCTGGTAGATCTGGTCGGATCCAAGGGTGCCGTAACAGTATGCGCGGCAGGAAACGACGCTGCTGACAGCGATCTTTATCCGGATTATCCATCCAATATCGACAGCGATTATCTCATCAGCGTCGCAGCGACTGCTGCTGACGGTACTCTTGCTAAATTCTCCAACTACGGAGAGTCTGTAGACATAGCGGCACCGGGAGCTGATATTCTTTCGTCTGTTTCATATGACTGCTACAACCCGTTCCTTTACAATGACGAGAAGCAGGCGGCAGTGTCAGAAAAGTACAATGATTTTAGTGACGACTCTGAAACATTCGGAAAGCCTGCGGCCGGCGATATCCTGGTCAACGGGACCAGATACGCGGAATATGATCAGGAAGGTGTGCCTGAAAAGAAGAAACTTACGATAACAGCAGAAACGACGACAGAAGACAGTTTCCTGGACAAGGGATCGAAGTCATACAAGATATCGATCAAAAATGCTCCGGAAAACGCAGTGATCGGATTCCCGGTCGAGTACGAGCTTAAGAAGGGATATAAGAGCAAGCCTGTGCTCAGCATCCAGGCAAAGACAGAAGGACCGGAAGGCGCGGCGGGTTTCTTCGGCGGACCGTTCGTAGCGATCGCAGACGTGGACGCTGATAAAAAAGAAGATATTGATTCCATGGGCGATGTCGGACTTCAGGGAGCGAATATAGACGGCAAAGAGAACTTCTGGAACCACATCACCGCCGAGGCATATTTTGACGGGCAGACGGAACCTGAAGTCGGCAGAAAGAGAAAATTCGTAGTATTTGTCTACGCCTACGCGGCCGGCGACTATTCTCTTCAGCTCGACAATATCGGGCTTTCCAGCCAGGACGTGGATACGAAAGAGTTCGGTAAATATGATTTCTATAACGGGACGTCCATGGCGACACCGTACATAACAGGTGTGGTGGCGCTCAAGGCGGCAGAGCTCGCGAAAGATAACGAGAGCCTTCCTGAGGGAAGCAAAAAAGATACTATCGATCTTATCAACGAGGTCATCTCATCTGTAAAGGATGAGCCTGAGCTCAAAACGGGATCAAAAGGGCAGTTCGACTTCCGTAAAGTACCGGCAGAGCTCGGTCCAAAGATCGGCAGGATAACTGTGGATCCGACAGCAAGGACGATCAGGATCAGCGGCTCAGGGCTCGACCCTTCTGCAGGAGATCTTAAAGTCGAGATCGGCGATTCAGATGAAGAACTGAAACAGGCGGAGATCGTCGAGAAGGGAAAACGTTACGTAGTCGTAAAAGATGACGGCTGGATCAACAATATCGAGACTGTAAAGATAACCGGATACGGCGGCAGAACATCGGTCAAGAAAAATGTATATCTTGTAAAAGGCAAGAAAGAATACAGCTTCTGCAAGGACATGTATTACACACTCAACGGAGATTATATGACGACAGACGGAAAGCGCGTATATTCAGCTTATTCCGGATCACAGGAGATCAACGTTCTGGATCCTGCCGCAAAAGACCCTGACAGTGACACGCTTGCAGAGATACCTGCTGATGATATATTCAAAATCGAAAAAGACAGAAATAAGAAATACGGCATGCTGTTCCTCGGCGGACTCGCGTATGCGGACGGATACCTGTATACTGTCGCTGAGTATGGCGCGGCAGACCCGTCAGAGGGCGGAGGAGACTATTATGAAGACTGGTCGGTTTCAGGCCCTGCCGGAGGCGTCAGGTCACGGTCGGACGATACTGAGGACGGCGAAGAAGGCGAGGATGAAGACAGGCTGGATGGGCCGTTCTCCATCTATTCAGGCGAGAAGCGCCTCATCAGGATCAAAGTGTCTACGGGTAAAGTCGATGACCTCGGACATTTCGGGAAAGCTGCTGAAGCGCTGAATGATACTGATGATTTCACACTTGCGGCATATAACGGCAGGATCTATGTGATGGGCGGTCACGACTACAGCGCGGGAGATCAGGGACTTTCCGATAAGGTGTTCGTATATGATCCGGCAAAGAAGTCATGGACCGAAGGCCCGTCTCTTCCTGAGAAGAGAGCAAAAGGGACAGCCGTCCAGACAGGAAACAAGCTGATATATACACTGGGTCAGGACGAAGATAATGATATGGAGACGATTCCTTCAGCCATGATCTTTGACGGTAAGACGTGGACTGAGCAGAACACAGCCGAAAAAGCCGTCAAGCTGTATCCGGAGGATATTCCGGACGTCAATATCGTAAAGGGCGGGCTTCTGTATACAGGAGCGCCGGTAAAAGATCACGGCGATACATTCATGTTTGACCTGGCGTCCGGCACTTACAGGGACAGCGGATATAACTTTGCCACAGAGGCAGACGATGAGCCGATAAGAGCCATAGTCGTCGGAAACAGACTTTACGGAACATGCGCCGGAGATGTATACTCACTACCGGTACAGAGCGGATTTATAAAGATCACTGCATCCAGAAAAGGCAAGGGCACGGTGACAGGGACAGGATATGCCGCGCCGGGCAATAACGTCAGTGTGACAGTGAAAGCTGCGAAGAATTACCGCATCAAGTCCATCAAAGCCGGCAGCAAGACGATCAAAGTCGGTAAGAAGACTTTGAAAAAGACATTCACTATAAAGAGACCGGCGAAAGACCAGAAGGTAAAAGTGGTCTTCGTTAAGGCAAAGAAAGCGAAAAAAGCAGGAAATACGAAGAAGAAATAATATGAACGCCGCCGGGCGGCATGAGCAAAGGAGACATTGATGTTTGAGAAGCTGGAATCAGTTGTAGAGAAGTACGACGAGCTGACGGTCAAGGTGGCTGATCCCGATGTGATCGCCAACCAGGAAGTCTGGCAGAAAAGTATGAAAGAGATGGGCGAGATCGAGCCTGTCGTACGGAAGTATAAAGAGTATAAAGAGGCAGCTGAGGCGCTGGAGTTCGCGAAAGACATGGTCGAGAACGAGGACGATGAAGACCTCCGTGACCTGGCTAAGGCAGAAGTGTCTGAGCAGGAGGATAAGCTGGAGCAGCTCACCTCTGAGCTTAAGGTGCTCCTGATCCCGAAAGACCCTAATGATGAGAAGAATGTTATCCTTGAGATACGCGCAGGCACAGGCGGTGAAGAGGCGGCTTTGTTCGGCGGAGACCTCCTGAGGATGTATACGAGATATACGGAGCGCCACGGCTACAGCATCGAGATCATGGACATGAATGATACCGGTATCGGCGGCGTCAAGGAAGCAGAAGTCATGATCAAGGGAAAGGGCGCTTACTCAAGGCTGAAGTTCGAGAGCGGCGTCCACCGTGTGCAGCGGGTCCCTGAAACAGAAGCCGCAGGACGTATCCATACGTCGGCCGCGACAGTTGCTGTACTTCCTGAAGTCGACGACGTAGAAGTGAACATCGATCCGAACGATGTGAAAGTCGACGTGTACAGAGCGTCCGGAAACGGCGGGCAGTGCGTAAATACTACAGACTCCGCTGTCAGGCTGACGCACATCCCGACGGGCATCGTCGTAACATGTCAGGACGAGAAATCACAGATCAAGAACCGTGCCAAGGCCATGACTGTCCTGAAGGCTCGTATCTACGATAAGATGCAGCAGGAACAGAACGCCAAGATCGCGGCAGAGCGTAAAGACCAGGTGGGTTCAGGCGACAGAAGCGAGCGTATCAGAACGTATAACTATCCGCAGAGCCGTGTGACTGATCACCGCATAGGGCTGACACTGTACAAGCTGGACCAGATCATGGACGGAGATCTGGACGAGATAATCGACGCGCTGATCACAGACGACCAGGCAAAGAAGATGGACAACTATTGATGGAAACATTGTATTTAGGCACAAGTGAAGAGGATATAGCAAGAGCTGGCGAGATCGTTGCGAACGGCGGTCTCGTCGCTTTTCCGACTGAGACGGTATACGGCCTCGGGGCAGATGCGTTCGATCCGGAAGCAGTTGAAAACATTTACACGGTCAAAGGCCGCCCTGCGGATAACCCGAGTATAGTGCATATCTCCGCACGGGAACAGATGAAGCTGCTGACGCCGGAGGTGACTCCTATGATGGAGCGTGTCATGGATGCCTTCTGGCCGGGTCCTGTGACTATGATCTGCCTCAAGACTGATGAGGTGCCATATGTCACTACAGGAGGACTTGAGTCTGTCGGCATCAGGATGCCGTCCAGTGAAGCGGCGCGTGCGCTGATCGACGCGGCAGGCTGCCCCATAGCCGCTCCTTCAGCAAATCTTTCGGGAAAGCCGAGCCCGACGTCGGCGGATCACGTAAAGGATGACTTTGACGGCAAGATAGGCGCGATAATCGACGGAGGCCCGTGCGAGATAGGGATCGAGTCCACAGTCATAGACATGACGGGCGATGTGCCGATGATACTCAGACCGGGGATCATGACGCAGGAAGATTTCGAGGAGAAGCTTGGTGTGCCGGTGATCCTGGACCCTGCTCTTAATAAGAAGCCGGATGACCCGGACTTCCACCCGAAAGCACCGGGCATGAAATACAGGCACTATGCGCCGAAGGCTCCGATGATAATCTTCGAAGGCGAAGAGGAGGCCGTGCTCGAGGCGATCGAGCGCGAAAAGACCGAGCACGAAATGGCAGGCGAGGATGTAGTCGTAATAACCTTCGGAGAAGATGAGGCAGTAGACGCGGCAAGAGAGCTGTTTGCAAGGCTCCGTGAGGCAGATAAAGAGAACGCTGACCTTATACTTGCGGCGGCGCTCCCGCAGAAAGGCGTCGGCTTTTCTGTTATGAACCGCATGCTTAAATCAGCGGGATTCAACATACGGAAAGTATAGCGGCCAGGCATAACAGCAGTGTGTTATTGTGTGTTATTGGGGACGGTTCCTAAAAACACAAAAAAGTGTGTTTTTAGGAACCGTCCCCTTTTACATACTTATAAGCATCAAAAAGCAATCATTATGTGAGCTGCGCCGCCATATTCACGTTAAAGTACCACTTCAGTTTGATCTATAAATCCGTGACACTGGCTTTGTTATATGCTAAAATAAAGCAGGACTGAAAGCAGGTCCGGGGGCATTGGAGAAAGACTTGGATCAAGATCAGAAAGGATCAGAAAAATGGTAATCGCAATGGCATGTGACCACGCGGGATATCCGCTGAAGATCACGATCAAGGAGCATCTTAAATCAAGAGGGATCGACGTGGTCGACCTTGGTACAGACTCAGAAGATCCTGTAGATTATCCTGTCTACGGAAAGAAACTGGGCGAATATGTTGCAGCGAAGAAGGCAGACCTCGGCGTCGCTGTATGCGGTACAGGGATCGGTATCTCGATGGCGTGCAACAAGGTAAAGGGAATCAGATGCGCACTCTGCACATCGGTAGAAATGGGGCAGAAGGCCAAACAGCATAATAATGCGAACATCCTCGCGCTGGGCGGAAGGACGACAGATCCGGAGCTCGCCGTGAAGATCGTGGATGCATGGCTTAGTGAATCGTTCCTCGGACAGCATCATACAAGACGTATCGAGATGCTGGATGAGATGTAGATTTGATACAGGAGGAAAGCAAATGAGTAAGGTTTATGTTTTTGATCATCCGCTGATCCAGCACAAGGTCTCAATGATGCGTGACAAGAAAACGACGACCAAGGACTTCCGCCAGCTGGCGCAGGAAGTAGTTACGCTGATGACATTCGAAGCCACAAGAGATCTTCCTCTCAAGGATGTAGAGATCGAGACTCCTATCTGCAAGGGCACGTTCAAGATGCTTGCAGGTGAGGACATCGCTATCGTCCCTATTCTGAGAGCGGGGCTTGGATTCCTTGATGGAGTACTCTCGCTTGTTCCTAACGCAAAGGTTGGATTCGTAGGACTGTACAGAGATCCTGACACGCATGAGCCTGTTGAATATTACTGCAAGCTTCCGGAAGACATCGACAAGCGTAAGGTCTTCGTTGTTGACCCGATGCTCGCGACGGGCGGAAGCGGCGCTGACGCTGTACAGCTCATCAAGGACAAGGGCGCGAAAGATATCAGCTTCATGTGTCTTATCGCTGCTCCTGAAGGGATCGAAGCGATGCAGAAGGCTCATCCTGACGTAGACATCTACATCGCAGCAAAGGACGATCACCTGAACGAGAACGCGTACATCGTACCTGGACTGGGAGACGCAGGAGACAGGCTGTACGGAACGAAATAAGGAACGCTGTAAACGACGCGTTCTCTGAAGCAGAGTTTCATATATAAAGGCAGCAGTAAGGGAGAGTCAGCTTATCCGGGCTCTCCCGTGATTTGATTATAGCGATGCGGGCATTTTGCCGCCCGCAGTGAGAAACTGGAGGGAATTAATGAAGAGCCTTATACCGGACAGTGTAAGCAAGTATGACAACGTATACGACGTATTGAAAGAGCGTGGATTCATCGAGCAGGTCACAGACGAGGAAGCTGTAAGGAAGCTCCTTACAGAGAACAAGATCCGCTTTTATATCGGATTCGATCCGACAGCGGACTGCCTTCACGTCGGTCACTTCATGCAGATCATAATCATGATGTACATGCTGAAATACGGCCACACACCAGTGGCTTTGCTTGGAGGCGGGACCGGCATGGTAGGAGACCCGTCCGGCCGTACAGACATGCGTAAAATGATGGACACAAAGACGATCGACGATAACTGCGAGAAATTCAAAAAGCTGTTCGACCGTTTCCTTGAGTTCGACGATGGATGGAAGTACGAGGGCAACCGCGGCGTATATGAGCCTGGTAAGCAGAACAGAGATCCGGAGCCGGGCAAGGCGATCAGCGTGAACAACGCGGAGTGGCTCAGACCGGTCAATTATATTGAGTTCGTGAGAGAGATCGGCAGACACTTCAACGTCAATACGATGTTGAGGTCGGAAGCGTTCAAACAGCGTATGGCAAGAGAGAGCGGACTGTCATTCCTGGAGTTCAATTACATGCTTATGCAGGCATACGACTTCATGGTACTCTCAAGAGACCTTGACGTTAAGATGGAGTTCGGCGGAAACGACCAGTGGTCCAACATCATCGCCGGAGTCGACCTTTCCAGGAAGATGCTGGATAAGGAAGTTTACGGCATGACATTCTCTCTTCTCACAAACAGTGAAGGCAAGAAGATGGGCAAGACCGCGAAGGGCGCGCTTTGGCTGTCAGCAGACAGATGCTCACCGTTCGAGTTCTTCCAGTACTGGAGAAACGTAGGTGACGCCGACGTCAATAAATGCCTGCGTATGCTTACTTTCCTCCCTATGGAGGAGGTCAACAGACTTTCGTCGCTCGAGGGAGCTGAGCTGAATAAAGCAAAGGAAATACTGGCATATGAAGTAACAAAGCTCGTACACGGTGAGGAAGAAGCGAAAAAGGCGCTCGAAGGAGCCAGAGCCGCGTTCGGAGGAGGCGCTCAGGATACGTCCAATATCCCTTCAGTGGAGATGGAAGCATCAGCCTTTGACGGCGAGGGAATGGGCCTTGTGAATCTCATCAGAGAGATCGGTCTTGTACCGAGCAACGGCGAGGGATTCCGCACTATCAAGCAGGGCGGACTTACTGTAAACGACGAGAAAGTCGAAGATACACATAAGATGATCACAGCCGAGGACTTCAAGGACGGCGAGCTCGTGATAAGAAAAGGTAAAAAGAAATTCATTAAAGTGGTTCTGAAATAAAATGTCTGCTGAAATATTTTATACCATATCAAAATACGCGGAGCTCATAAGCGGGCTTCCGTACTCGGCCGGCGAAAAGCCGAGGATAATATACAAGCGCGGCGGACAATGCTGGATGACCGTGAAAGACGCTGACTTTTCAGCGCTGGAGCCGGAAGATATAATCGACATCACAGATCACGACAAGAGCCAGATCCCCGCAGCGGCGGCTTTGATGGAGTCGAGAAAGCTGAACGCGATGATCCTGTGCGATCCGCCGTATACGGATATCTGTATTGCGTCGCGCCACGAGATACCGGCCAGTCTGGATGACATGGCGCAGATCATCGGACCTGCCGTGAAGATCGTCGAGCCGGATGAAAAGCAGATCGCGAGAGCTCTGTCAAAGGCGACAGCTGTAATAGTGGAGAACAGCTGCCTGATCGCGGGCGGACGAAACCTGCGCGAGGCTTTTACCGCGCTTACGGTGGTGGAGAAGTCGGCAGAGACTATGCTTAAGGCACAGGTCATAGGCGGAGTAAAGCCGCTTGGCCCCAGGCTTTCACAGTTCATGCACCACAGATATCAGGCTAAGTACAGTAAAGAAGAAACTGAAATAGAAGACAGAGCAGAGGTTTTTGATCCTGAGCAGACAGCCGAAGCCGCTGAAGCTCCGGAAGAAGAAACTGCCGGCAGGAGTGAAGCCGCGAGCACGTGGACCGCGGGAAAGAACAGCCGCGAGCAGGAGCTCAGGGAGGAACTGGTCAGATACGGGAACCTTCTTGTGGAATATGGACTGGTTCAGGGCACATGGGGCAATCTTTCCGTTATGCTTGACAGGGACACGATGCTCTGTACGCCTTCAGGGCTGAGCTATGACAGACTCGGGCCGGAGGATATGGTGAAGGTGAGCATAAGCAGCCTTAAATATGAAGGTATTCACAGACCGACCTCGGAGAAGGACATGCACGCCGGTATATACAGAAAATATCCGGACGTGAACGCTGTTATCCATACACACAGCAAGTACTGTTCGGTATTCGCCGCGGCTTCTATGCCTCTTCAGGTCGAATCTGCCGGGAAAATGCAGGCGCTTGGCGAGATAATAGGCGTCAGCAAGTATGCGCTTGCCGGGACCAGGGGTATCACGAAGAACGCAGTGAAGGCCATGAAAAGCTCTCCGGGATGCATACTGTCGCATCACGGCATGATAGCAAAGGGCAGGGATCTGGAAGACGCTTTCAGAAACGTCCAGCTGATCGAGGAAGCGGCCAGAGAATATATAGATAAACGCTGGGAAAAGTGATGATCAATCAGGGACTGTCCACAAAAGAAGCTGAAGAAAGGAAGAGCAAGGGGCTGGTAAACGTGGAAGTTGATCCTTCAACGCGTACCGTAAAGGAGATCGTGAAGGAAAACATCCTTACGTATTACAACCTCATTTTTGCTGTGCTCGCGGTGCTTCTGATAGCGGTCGGGCAGTTCAAGGATCTGACGTTCCTTCTGATCGTCGGATTCAACGCGGTGATCGGTATAGCGCAGGAGATACGGTCCAAGCAGATACTGGACAACCTGAAATTTGAAAAGATGCCGCGGGTCACAGTGATCCGTGACGGAACTGAACAGGAGATACCTACAGAAGAGCTCGTGCTGGACGATGTGGTCAAGCTCGGCGCCGGCGCGCAGATCCCGGCAGACGCGGAAGTCATATCGGGAAGCGCTCAGGTAAATGAAGCTCTCGTTACAGGAGAATCTGACGAGATATCCAAAGGCGAAGGCGATAAGCTCCTCTCAGGAAGCTTCATAATTTCAGGTGACTGTTATGCCAGGCTTACAGCTGTAGGTAAAGAATCATATATATCAAAACTGCAGGTGGAAGCGACCAGACAGGGCAGGAAAGACGACCGCTCACAGATGGTGAGAGACCTCGACAGACTGGTGATGATAATCGGTATCCTCATCATACCTATCGGCGCTGTATTGTTCATCCAGCAGTTCTATGTTATGCATAACACGTTCCAGGCGAGCGTTACCAGCATGGTAGCCGCTGTTCTGGGGATGATACCTGAAGGACTTTATATGCTGACCAGTGTCGCCATGGTCGTATCAGCCATGCGGCTCGCGAAACAGGAAGTGCTTGTGCAGAATATGAGGAGTATCGAGACTCTTGCGAGAGTCGACGTCCTGTGCGTGGATAAGACCGGAACGATAACAGAAAGCGACATGAAAGTCGACGGCATGCAGAGTATGATGCCTGAGAAATATGACGGACAGATCACGACGCTTATCGGAGATCTCGTGAAAGAGATGGATGCCGATAACGCGACCATGCAGGCGATGCAGGAGTATTTCACCGACACATCGGACAGGCATGCGGTAAGGACAGTGCCGTTCTCGTCGAGATATAAATACTGCGCCGCCATATATGACGACGGCTGTTATGTTCTCGGGGCGCCGGAGTTCGTTCTTGGCGGCAGCTATCCTCAGTATGAAAACAAGATCAGCCTCATGAGCGAGAAGGGATACCGCGTACTTGCTTTTGCGGCGGTAGAGGAAGAGCCTGCGGGTGAGCCGATCAAAGGAAACTCCAGGATGCTTGCGGCGATATTCCTCACCAACCCGATCAGAAAATCAGCGCCGGCAACATTCAGGTATTTTGCCGATAACGGCGTGGAAGTGAAAGTCATTTCAGGAGACAATCCGACGACTGTATCCAATATCGCCCAGGAAGCAGGTATCGTCGGAGCTGATAAATACATAGACGCAAGGAAGCTCAAGACACAGGAAGATATCGACGACGCTGTGATGGAATACAACGTGTTCGGGCGAGTGACGCCTGAGCAGAAGCGCATGTTCGTCGCGGCACTGAAGAGCCATAAGAAGACTGTAGGCATGACAGGCGACGGAGTCAACGACATACTCGCACTGAGAGACGCTGACTGCTCTGTCGCCATGGCGTCAGGAAGCGAGGCTGCATCCAACGCGGCTCAGCTCGTTCTGATGGATTCAGACTTCTCCAGAATGCCCGGAGTCGTGGCAGAGGGAAGGCGTGTCGTGAACAACATCACCAAGTCGGCGACGCTGTACATGACCAAAAACATTTTCTCGCTTCTTCTCGCGCTGTTCTCGATGGTCAGTGTTCTGCAGTATCCGCTGCAGCCTTCGCAGATCACTCTGATAAGCATGTTCGCGATAGGGATACCGTCGTTCATACTTGCTCTGGAGCCGAACAGCAAGAAGATAAAGGGGAGCTTCCTCGGAAACGTCTTCAAGATGGCGGCGCCTGCCGGTATCACGGTGTTCCTGTCAGTCAGCGCCCTCCTGATATTCGGAGACGTAATGAAGATAGAGCAGAACAGCCTGTCGACCGCGGCTGCGGCTCTGGTCGCTCTTGTGGAATTCATGATACTTGCCCGCGTAGCGAAGCCTATGACGAAAATGCATCTTGCCATGCTCGCCGCTCTTATCGCAGGGTTCTTCTATGCGATAATATTCCATAACGAGCTGTTCGGTATCAGTGATATGACATGGCAGACCATGCTTCTTCTCATAGTCTTCCTTATCGCCACACAGGCAGTGTTCCGGTATTTCTACAGGTTCACTACGTTCGTCGGTATGCTGATGACTGCGGAAGGACGGGAAGAGCTGAGGAAGAAGAACGGAGGCAAGCTGATACAGATACACCTTACTCCGGATGAGGCCAAAAAGAAAAAGTAATGTATCTTAAGAAAAACTTAACTTTTGATGGATATATGATATAATACATAATAATCCAATTATTACTTGAGTGGGCAGTCTGATATATACGTGCTCCGGCTTTGGAGCAGACGGTGCTCAGACCTGTCAGGACTTTCATAAGGAGCAACTATATTGGAACTATTCTATAGGATCGTGACGCTTCTCGGAGGACTTGCGATGTTCCTGTACGGAATGAGGCTCATGGGCGACGGGCTCAAGGCAAGTTCCGGAGGAGCAATGAAAGCAGCCCTTGCCAAGATAACGGATAAACCGATCAAAGCGTTTATCCTGGGTCTGTTTGTCACATGCCTTATACAGAGCTCGACAGCTACGATCGTTCTGACCGTAGGTCTGGTAGGAGCTGAGTTTATCACATTCCGGCAGTCGATCGGGATAGTGCTCGGAGCTAATGTCGGGACTGCGATCACCGCGCAGATCATCAGGCTGATGGACGTACAGGCGTCCAGCGACAGCATTCTTTATTTCTTCAAATCAGACAACCTGGCGCCTCTGGCGCTGATAATCGGTATCGTTCTGATAATGTTCGTCAAATCTGCTTCCAGCAATAACGCAGGTACTATATGCATAGGATTCGGTATCCTGTTCTCAGGGCTGATGAACATGAGTGCGGCGGTATCATCGATGCACGATGTGCTGGAAGGCTTCATATTGTCATTCCAGAACAGTTATATACTGGGCTTCCTGTCAGGTATCGCGGTGACCGGTATAATACAGAGCTCGTCTGCGGTCATCGGTATACTGCAGTCTATAGCAAGCTCGATGGGCGTGATATTCTCCGGCGTGATAGCGGTCATAATCGGCGTCAATATCGGGGACTGCCTTACCACGTTCCTCGTATGCAGGATAGGCGCTGTGCCGTCACAGACAAGGACAGTTACCGTACATATTATATATAACATCTTTGCTGCGCTGCTCATTATCGTTTCACTCATCATACTCAGGACGACGGGCATTCTCGGAGACGACATATGGTATATGACGATGAACTCCGGCGGAGTCGCAAATGTCCACGGACTGTTCAGACTTATTCCTGCGGTAGTATCACTCCCGTTCGTCGGTTTCTTCGCGGATCTTGCCGAGAAGATCGTTCCTGAGGTACACGATGATGAAGACGACAGAGATCCTATGCTTGAGGAAAACCTCCGCAAGCTGGACAGCAGGCTGATAACCAACCCGACCCTTGCTTTGAACGAGTCTTCCATCTTGATCGGAAACATGTGCGATGTTTCCATTCACAATTATACGGCGGCCATACAGCAGCTGTTTGAGTTCGATCAGAAACGTGAAGACCGTATCCAGAGACGTGAGAATCTTCTGGACAGGATGGCTGACGCGACGAGCCAGTACATAGTTTCGGTATCTCCGTATATATCGAGAGATGAAGATAAAAAGCTGCAGAACTTCCAGCTGAAAGCCATAGTCTGCTTTGAGAGGATCGGCGATCTTGCCGTGAATATCATCGAAAGTCTTGCGACACTCAGGGAGGCAAAGAAAACATTTTCAGGAGCCGCTCTGGAGGAGATCAGCATAGCGATGAACGCCGTAGGAGAGATCCTGGATTTGACTTCCGACGCATACGAGAGCGGTGACACCAAGATAGCTCAGAAGATAGAGCCGCTGGAAGAAGTGATAGACGAGATAGTCGAAGAACTGCAGGGACGTCATATGATAAGAATGACGGAACACAGATGCGACGTTTTCAACGGCACGTATTATCAGAACATACTGCTTAATCTGGAGAGAGTTTCAGACCAGTGCTCAGACCTTGCCGTTGCGTTGCTTGCCCGCAGGGACGAGTCTATCAGCGGCCATGAGCACCAGTATCTGCACAATCTGCATCATTCCAATAACACCAACTACAAGCAGGCCTTCAAGAGCTTCTACAAGAAGTATTTTGATCAGCTGGAAGCTACTGATGATGTGGGAGAAAGCGACGGTGAACAGCTCAGCATTGAAGAGACAGCCGCTATTGGGGATGAAACACCTGAAAACAGTGTGAATGCTTGAGGCTAGTCGACCGGCATTCTGTCGATGGAACGCGCGGCCCTGATCAGCTTATGAACATATGCGGTTTCTTCGTCATTATGAAGCTTCAATTCAATAACAACAGTATCCGGCCTCTGCTGCCGGATATTTTTTTTGAGCTCGCCCGGGGTCATTTCAGGGTCTACAGTTATCGCCCGCGCGTCGTCTGTTCCGCTGAACAAAGGAAGGTCGTCTGTGGATCCAAGGACCTTTACCGCAGGCGACAGCTCTTTTCGGAGCTCACTGCCGTCAGTATCAAAAGAAATGAAATCCGGCCTGACTCTGTTCACAAATTCCAGATCACTCTGTGTCTTCACTCCGCAGACCATTATATGAGGCGGCTGATCGATGAGCATCCCGAAAACACTGCCGTCAAGTTTCGCTATTACTGAATCCATAATCGTCCCTCCGTACTTCGATTATAGCAGACAGCATGGTATAATTGAAACAGTAAACCGAAGATCAGATGAAGCAGGTGCAGATATGGGAGAGAAAACAAAGAACGATTTCGCATCGCAGATAGGCGATGAAGCAGTGATCTCAGTGGCTGAGATGCGCGCGGCCGACGCACGTACGATAGCAGGCGGAACCCCGGGCAAAGTCCTTATGGGGAGAGCCGCACAGGGCATCTTCGATGCTGTGGCAAAAGGCGACGTTCCCGGATTTGAAAATGGCTGGAATGGAAAGAAGACCGTCATAATATGCGGGAGCGGCAATAACGGAGGCGACGGATATGCCCTCGCGTCGATCCTGGCCCGTGAGGGTTTTGATGTATCGCTTGTCCGGGCATCAGAGAAACTGTCGGAGGACGGTGGATATTATTATGAGAAATGCCGTGAAGCAGGGGTCCCGGAGATCGTTTTCCGCGGAACTCACACAGATCTGTCGAGCTTCGATATAGCTGTGGACTGTGTGCTTGGCACCGGGTTCCGGGGTGAGCCGGGAGGAAGCGCCGCGGACGCGATAGACATGATAAACAAAGCCGCCGGTACTATGAAGGTGGTGAGCTGCGACATCAACAGCGGGATGAACGGAGATACCGGAGAAGCTGTGAAAGCAGTTAAGAGTGACCTCACAGTGTCGATCGGATTTTACAAGACAGGTCTTCTGACGGGTAAGGCCCCTGAGCTTATAGGAGCTCTCAGGAATGTGGATATAGGCATAAGGCTGTGAGGCCTGCCAACTTATATTGTTGTAAAGTGCTGTGATCGACCGTATAATATAGGAGAAAGCGGAACGGTCTCCGCATGTCAGAAAGAATACGGCCGGAAAGGGGAACGAAATGGCGAAGATAGGAGTACTTGGCTGCGGCACGATCGGAATGTCGCTTGCCAGAATGTTATATAACAGCGGACATGATGTGCTGGTCTGGTCTGCGGTCGAAAGTGAGATCGAAGAGTGCAGCACGACGCACAAGCATCATAATCTTCCGGGGATGGAGATCCCGGAGGGCATCAGATATACGCTTGACATAAGTGAAGTGTGTAAAGACAAGGATGTGCTGATGTTCGCCATACCGTCTGTTTTTATCAGACAGACAGTGGCAAAAGCCAGAGATTACATACCTGACGGGCAGATAATCGCAGACGTCGGTAAAGGCGTGGAGAAGGAAACGCTGTTCACGATGTCACAGATCATAACAGATGAGATCAATAAAGACGGGAAGCACGGAAACGTCAAAGCGGTAGCGCTCTCCGGACCGACTCACGCGGAAGAGATAGCGCTGGACATGCCGACGACGATCGTATCAGCCTGCGAAGATATGAAAGCGGCTGAGATCGTGCAGGATGTTTTCTTCAACACATGTATGCGTGTGTATACTAACGCTGACGTTCTCGGCGTGGAGCTCTGCGGCGCGCTGAAGAATGTCATCGCTCTGGCCTGCGGCATAGCGGTCGGCATCGGGTGCGGTGATAACGCCAAGGCTGCTCTTATCACGAGAGGAATGGCCGAGATCACGAGACTCGGGATGAAGATGGGCTGTATGGAGCAGACGTTCAGCGGACTTGCCGGGATCGGTGACCTGATCGTTACCGCGACAAGTATGCACAGCCGCAACAACAGATGCGGTATCCTGATCGGTCAGGGTAAACCTGTAGATGAAGCGGTGAAGGAGATAGGACAGGTAGTAGAAGGACTGAATGCGCTTCCTGCCGCTTTGGAGCTTGCAGATAAGTACAGCGTAGAGATGCCTATCACGCGTGCGCTCGACAAGATAGTTTCCGAAGGCGCTGACCCGGTAGATATGGTAGAGATGCTGATGGGCCGTGAGAAGAAGTCGGAGATCGCAGACGATGTTCTTGACCGCTTCTTCAAACAGAGGAAAGAGGCTATACACCGCGATTAGGTATATAAGATAATATGTAGAAAGTACATGACAGAAGATATAGAAAGTACCCGCTTCGGCAGCAGCCGGGGCGGGTATTTTTTTGATAAAAATCATCGTTTTCTGCGTAAAAACCGCTTGTATGTGCATTCTGTGACGATTTGTGTGACGGTTTTGCAACTGGGAGCCGCATTTTGTGACGCGTTTTGTGACGGTAATTCCCGTATCATAAAATCGTCGAAAGGATGAACGACAAACCAGAAACAGAACACGAAAAGTGAGAGGAGAAAAACGATGAAGAACATGAACATGAAAGAAATGCTCAGAAAGATGATCGCGGCGGGAATGATCACAACGATGATGATCACACCGGCAGCTGCATTCGCGGGAACAGAGACAGTACCTGAAGCACCGGAGACGCCGGTCGCGGAGAGCTATGAAGACAACGCCGCCATCGAAGAGTACAACGCAAAGGTAGACGAGTACAATGCGTCGGCAGAGGCCTACAACAAGGCAGTGGACGAAGAGTACGAAGCAGCGGTGGAAGAGACGAACAGGAAGAACGAAGAGATCGCGCAGCACAACGAAGC